>NZ_PPXY01000019.1 GCF_021655115.1 Clostridium sp. Cult3 | reverse complement strand
AGATTCAGTTAAGATATCATCAAGGCCATAAATCTTTTCACCACCATTTGCTTTCAATATTTTCTTTGTTCTAAATCTTGAATGAATATCACAGGTTAGAATATTTTTTGTATAATTTAAAATAGCCTTAGGATCATTTGAAAAGATTATTTGGCATTCAGTTCCATGACTTTCCGCTATGTTTTTATAATAATCAATATAGTCAATATTAGTAAAAGGATGTTTTGTATATCCAAATAGCTTTCTAAACTCATCTTCTGTTAAAGTATCTGTCCAAGGATTAATACCTTTTTCATCTAGTTCATCTAGACTTACTAGTGGATTACCTACTTCATCTGAAGGGTATTGAAGCATTAGTATAATTTTTTTACTTCCCTTTGCAATACCATGAAGACAAGTAGCAAAACGGTTACGACTTAGAATGGGAAATATTACTCCAATAGTCTTCTCGCCAAATTTTGAAATTATATCTTCAGAAACATCATCAATGTTTGCATAATTTCCCTGAGTACGAGCAACTACAGATTCAGTTATAGATACGATATCTTTATCGTTAATAGGAAAACCTTCTACTTCCGAAGCTTTTAGTATGGTGTCTACAACGATTTCAACAATATCATCCCCTTCTTTCATAATTGGAGCACGAATACCTCTAGCAACAGTTCCAACTATTCTTTCCATTCTAATCTCTCCTTAAATTTATTTTGAGAAGAATAAAAAACCTCTCACTTGTAATATATGCTACTTTGTGGTATAAGTAAAATAAATATGTATTATATTATATATAAGGAGTACTTATATGTCTATTAAATTGGATTTATATAAAATTTTCTGTGAAGTGGCCAAATGTGGAAGTTTTTCCAAAGCTGCAAAGTCTCTATATATGACACAGCCAGCTATTAGTCAAGCAATTATGCAACTTGAAAGTGATTTAGAAGTACGTTTGTTTACACGAACACCTAGGGGAGTAGTGCTTACAAATGAAGGAGAAATTTTATTTGAGTATGTAAACTCTGGAATTAATCTAATTGATGTAGGTGAAAAGAAGGTAATGGAATCTAAGAACCTGATGGCAGGGGAACTGAGGATAGGGGTTGGAGATACTATATCACGTTATTTTTTGCTACCTTTCTTAGAGAAGTTTCATTGCGAATATCCAAAAATTAAATTAAAGGTAATAAATCGTACAACTTTAGAACTTACTGATTTATTAAAATCAGGGGAAGTTGATATGGCCATTTGTAATTTACCAGTTAAGGATTTTGCATTGGAGATAATAGGATTAATGGATATTCATGATATATTTGTCTGTGGAGAAAAATATAAGGATAGGGTTTCTATACCTTTAAGTTTTAATGAAATAGCTGACTTACCACTAATATTACTTGAACCCAAATCCAATTCAAGACTATATGTGGAAAAATATATACAATCAAAAGGAGTTAAAATAGAGCCAGAAATTGAACTAGGTTCCCATGATTTATTATTGGAATTTGCAAGAATTAATCTAGGCATATCCTGTGTTGTCAAAGAGTTTTCCAAGGAGTACTTGAAAAACAAATTGATATATGAAGTGAAGTTGTCTGAGGAAATACCTAAAAGAGCTATTGGAGTTTGTTTCTTAAAAACCGTATCCTTGTCTCCTGCTGCAACAAAATTTGTTGAGGGCTTGAAAAGTAAATAAATACATACATCTTCCAAAGGATATGGATATGAGCAAATAGTTTAATGGGGGAAAGGCATTTATTATTTTATAAAAAACATATTGACAAGACCACCTTAATGTATTACCATATTAACATAATAAATTGAAATAAATGCTTCGATGAGAAATAGTAAAAATACATTTCTTATACAGAGAGTTCCCGGTTGGTGAGAGGGGCATTTGAGTGTATTTTGAACACATCTCTGAGCTAGACACCGAAACCTATTAGGTAGTAGACTGTCTTCGGATTACCTGCACCCGTTATAGTGCTAGAGTATAAATGTCGTACTCGATAAGGTTGATACCGTGAGGTATCGATAAATAGAGATGGGACCACGGAGTAATACTCTCGTTCTCTAGTGTAATGCTAGAGGCGGGAGTTTTTTATTTCTAACTTTTAAATTCAAATAAAAGGGAGAGATTTAAGTGAGAAAGAAAAATAGTTTTGTTATTTTGTTGACGGTATTAATTTTAAGCGTTGTTGGTTTAGTAGGTTGCTCAAATAAAATGGTAGCCAACGAAGACTCTTATGAAAGGTTAGAAGAAAAAGGTTATATAGTAATGGGCCTTGATGATACATTTGCACCTATGGGTTTTAGGGATGATAAGGGAGAATTGGCAGGTTTTGATGTGGATTTAGCAAAAGAAGTATTTAATAGAGTAGGCTTTGAAGTAAAGTTTCAACCTATTGATTGGTCTATGAAGGAAACTGAATTGAATTCAGGCAATATTGATGTTATTTGGAATGGTTATTCTATTACTGATGAAAGGGAAGAAAAGGTAGCATTTACTCAAGCCTATTTAGAAAATAAGCAGATAATAATTACATTGGCAGATTCCAATATAGATAGCAAGGATGATTTAAAAGACAAGAAGGTAGCAGTTCAAAATGGTTCCAGCACCCTTGAAGCTATAAATAAAGAGCCTACAGTAGTAGAAAGCTTTCAAGGAGGAGGGCCAATATTATTTGATACAAATAATGAAGCTTTTATGGATTTAGAAGCAAAGAGAGTAGACGCTGTAGTATCAGATGAAGTCCTTGCAAGATATTATATTAAACAAAAGAATCCCGAAGATTATAAAATACTTGAAGAAGATTTTGGAGAAGAACAATATGGTATAGGTCTTAGAAAGGATGACAAAAAATTATTAGAAGTATTGAATAGGGTTTTAGATGATATGAAGAAAGATGGAAGTTATAACAATATATACCAAAAATGGTTTGAGGGAAATAACTAAAGGCAAAGGATGATAATATGATTAGGTATATATATACTTTATTGCCATCTACTTTTCAAGGGCTTGTTACTACTTTAGAAGTATTCTTATTAACTTTAATACTTTCCATTCCATTAGGGATTATTGTTAGTTTAGGGAGATTGTCAAAGGTAAGCATTGTTTCTAAGATAACTAAACTATATATATGGATAATGCGGGGCACGCCTCTGATGTTGCAGATAGTATTTGTTTTTTTTGGACTACCTATAATAGGCATAACTTTTGATAGGTTTACAGCGGTAATTATAGCTTTTGTATTAAACTATGCAGCATATTTTGGTGAAATATTCAGAGGTGGCATGAAATCCATTGATAAGGGACAATATGAGGCGGCCAAAGTTTTAGGTTTAACCCCCTATAGAACATTTAGAAGGATAATACTGCCTCAAGTGTTAAAAGCAGTATTACCTTCTATTACCAATGAAATTATCACTCTTGTTAAGGATACATCTTTGGTGTATATAGTAGGGCTAGGAGAATTATTAAGAGCTGGAAAAATTGCTTCAAACAGAGATGTATCCTTAATCCCATTGGCATTGGTCGGGGTAATATACCTGTTGTTAACTGCTATACTTACAGGGGTTTTTAATAAAATAGAAGGAAGGTATTCTTATTATGAATAAGGAGGAAAAAATAGTTCTAGAGGTATATAGATTAAATAAGAGTTTTGGAGGAAAACAGGTGTTGAAAGACATAAGTTTTCAGTTGAAAGCAGGAGAGATTTTAGCGATTATAGGTCCTTCTGGAGCAGGTAAAACTACAATTCTTAGATGTATAAGCAATTTGGAGAAATGCGACAGTGGCATAATCAAAATAGATGGACAACATTTATGTGATGATTGTAATGGAAAAAGTATTTACGCCAAGACAGAGGAAATGAAATGTATACGGGAAAAGATAGGTCTAGTTTTTCAAAACTATAATCTTTTTCCCCATATGTCGGTAATAGAAAATATAATAGAGGCACCTATAAATGTTTTGGGGATACCTAAAGAGGAAGCAATAGATAAAGCTCTGGCATTATTAAACATTATGGGATTGAAAGATAAGGCAGATTCTTATCCCTTTCAACTTTCTGGAGGGCAAAAGCAAAGGGTAGCCATTGCTAGGGCTTGCATGTTGAACCCCAAGATAATGTGCTTCGATGAACCTACTTCTGCTTTGGATCCAGAATTAAGGGAAGGAGTAGCAAATATAATAGAGGAATTGGCTAGTAACGGTATGAGTGTTTTGATTATAACTCATGATATGTTTTTTGCAGAAAGAGTGGCCAATAAAATTATATTCATGGAAGATGGACAGATTATACAGGAAAGTAAAAAAGATGATTTTTTTAATGATTTTCAAGATGATAGGATTAGGAAATACATGACTTAATAAAATAAAAGTGTTAATGATATGATTAAAATTTATGTTTTTTGAGTATATATAATAAGCTATTGGCTTTGGAAAGACCTAGTATTATTACTGGGTCTTTTTTATTACTTGACACGTACTACGTATGGCGATATAATAATATGAAATACTACGTATGACGTAATAGGAGGAGGAAGATGAAAAAGGAAATTAAAGAAGGTCCATTAACGGAAACAGCTTTTTTGATTTTATTAGCAATGTATAGACCAAACCATGGTTATGGAGTGATGCAATTTGTGGAGGAAAAGACAAAAGGAAGGGTAGTATTTGGGCCAGGAACACTTTATGGAGCAATTAATAATTTAGCAAAGAAAAAATGGATAGAGCCTTGTCCAGTAGATCCAAAAGAAAGGAAAAAGGATTATATAATAACTGAATTAGGGCGTGCTCAGGTAGAATTGGAGATGAAGAGGCTAGAGGAAATATACAATATAGCTATTGAAACAGTGAAAGGTGGTGGCAAGGGTGAGAAAGACATTTAAATTATTTCTAAATCCAATGGGAAGTCAAGAAAAGTGGTTAAACCAAATGGTAGAGAAAGGATATAGACTAATTGATGTAGGGAGATTTTTTTATACTTTTGAAAATTGCAAGCCAAATGAGTATCAATATGCAATTGATTATGTAGGAAATAAAAGTTATGAAGAGTTAAAAGAATACCAGCATTTATTAGAAGAAATAGGGGTTAAATATTATGAAAAGCCAATAAATATTGGACAATTTTCATGGGGGAAGGCAAAGCTTCGTCCCTTTGCAAATCCAGGTGGTAGGATTGTTACTTCAAAAGGAATGATTAATAGAGAATTGCTGATATTAGAAAAGAAAAATGATGGTAAAGCATTTGAAATTTACTCCAATATTGAAGATAAGATATATGAATTAAAAGAGATAAGAAAGCCATTGATATATGGTGAAATTTTTATTTTGCTCTTTGCAGCAATGACAGTTTTCATGAAAAAGCCAATATTTGAATTTACTCTATGGAGCGTTGGAAATAATACTAGTAATAACTTTATATTATTAACACTATTAGGAATAGTATTTATATATTTTACTGTGAAATTGGCTGGGATCAATAAAGGTATAAAAGATTTAAGAGAGAAAGGCCAGCTTAATGAGTAGAAGATTTGACATTTCTAGATTACTTGTTATTATGATATTGATATTAGTAATGGCTACTGGGTGTAAAAATTTTGATTTAAATTATGAAGGAAATATAGAATTAAGATAATAGGGATGAGCATGAAGGAGATATACAAGGGAAATAAAACCAATGCTTTTATTTCCCTTGTATATCTCTAATATTCTTAAGTAAAATAGATATAGTTCCATCTGGATTACTTAGAAATTCTATTTTATTTCCATTGGTTAGATAAGATGTAGGCACTTTTATTTCTATTCCATCACCTGTTACTAGTTTTTGGGTTCTAGGGAGCTTTTTATCTAGGTTTTCATTTACTTCTATGATTTTTTCTGTCAATCCCTTTTTTTCTATTTCTTCTACATAGATATTTTGAAGTTCAGGATTGTTTTGAAATGCTTTGGACTTAACATGCTCTATATCTATGGAACCCCTATCCTCTACACTTTCTACTAAGGCGTTTTTTACTTCTGCCATCTTTTTTATATCATTCTCATAATAATCCTTTATTATCTTCTTGGATACTTTGTTTACAATATCTATTTTTTCTTTATCTGATAGGATACTGTCTGATTTTAATAGATATTTAGATATATAGAATTCCTTTTCACCATCTATTTCATATTTTTGTTCTTTTAGCAATATAGAGTAATCATTTAAATTAATTATTATACATTCATCTATTTTTTGATTTTCGTTAGGTAAAGTTGTTTGTTGTTTTATCACAGTGTTAATCCTTATGCTTTCAGATTCATCTACATAGTGGATATAGGAAGGTTTGTAATTTAGTATAAAAAAGCCTAAGTATTTTTCCCCATCCCTATGAAATAAGGAACAGATTAGATCACAAGGAGGTATAGTAGTATTTTCAACCATTATATTATACATTAATTGAGCAAATTCCTTTGTTTTTTCTACAAAGCTAGAACTATCTTCTGAGACAGCTATGCATAGGTTTTTTACTGTATTTTCTTGGGTATTAAAGGAAGCCTTTTTAATATTAATGTCATTAAATGTTTTTTCTATATGAGTTGTCATAAATTCCATTATATCTCCACTATATGGGTGTTCTTTTTCCGATAATATAGGCATACCTACGGAATTATCTAAAATATGAAGTATCATTTTCTCAATGTTTATTCCATTCATTAAATATCTCTCCTTTTATAGATTCATATATTAATTATAGCTATTATGATATAATATTTAAACAAAAAAATACACTACGTAATCATAATTAGGTAAATAATAAATAGGATAGTGGGGATGGTTTCTCCTGTCCTACTATTCTCCTACTCCATATTTCATCTTATAATAATATATAGCTAGCTGGGTTCTATCCCGAAGGGATAGTTTGCCGAGCATATTAGAAATATAGTTTCTAATAGTACCCTCACTTAAAAACAGTTTTTCTGCTATTTCTCTATTGTTTAATCCTTCTGCAATTAGAAGTAAAATATCAAATTCCCTATCGGATAGATCTATGTCCATATCATATTTTTTAGAATACTTTTTAATATTGGATACAATCTTTGAATCAAAAACTAAGTTTCCAGAATATACTGCATTGATGGCAGGTATAATTCCTTTTATGTTTTGTTTTAATATATATCCCTTGCAACCTAGAGAAAGGGCAGTGCCTATATACTCATCGTCTTGGAAGGTGGTGATCAATAGTATTCTAGCATTAGGATCTATTTTTAATATCTCTTTAGCAGCTTCAATTCCACTTAAAATTTCCATTCTAATATCCATAAGGATTAAATCTGGTCGATGTTTATTATAGAGCTTCACTGCTTGAAATCCGTCATATCCTACAGCTAGTATATCTATTCCATTAGCAGCTATGATTGTCTTCAAGGATTCTACTACTAAAGGGTCATCATCTATAATTATTATATTCATATACATCATCCTTTCATTAAAGTTAGATGTATTCTAAAGCCTTCATCAAATTTGCAGTTTACAAAACCATTATGTCTATCGGCTATTTCCTTGATAGAAATAAGACCAATACCTTTAGATGAAAGGAAAGCTTTTTCATTAAAATCACTTCCATTATCTTTTATTACTATAGAATAAAACTTTGGTTGTTCTAATAAGCTTATCTTTAGTTTTGAAGCATTAGAATGTTTAATGCAGTTGGTAATACCCTCCTTTACTACAGACAATATATTAAATTTTAAATCATAGCCTAAATTATCCTCAATTCTATATGTAAGTTCTATGTCTATGGTGGGTATTTCATTACAGAGTTTCTGGACTTGACTTTCCAAATCAAAGGATTCATTATATAGATTATGAATACTTTTCCTAATTTCTTCCATTCCGCTTTTTAAAGTTTCTTGAAGGGTATCGAGATTTTTTTTTACCTTGTCCTCGGAAGATATAATCTTTAAAGCTTCTACTTGTAATATACTGCTACTTATCCCATGACCTATGGAATCATGTATTTCTCTTGCAATTCTATTTCTTTCTGTAAGTATGGCAATATGGATATTCTTTTCCTTGTCTATTTTAAGTTGTTCATTATATTTTTGCAGGTATAAGGTTTCTTCTTTTAACTCATCCCTTACTACTTTGTTTTCATCTAGAAGAATAAGATGTTTTTTCGTCATAGCTGCAATATAGACTGAAACAATAGCCATGAGAAAGTTTATCAACTGAAATTCCATAAACAACAAAGGGATGGAGAGCAAAGTATATATTGGGAAGTCAAAATATAGATTATATAATATCAAGGGCAAATAGAATAAAAACAAACCATCAGAAAAACACATTATTCCAAAAAAAACATATAGTATAGCTTTTATGGCATTTTTATTCATCAAGTTCAAAGCTAAAGATATAATTACGCATATGGCAAAGAAATAAGCTAACTGTTCATTTGCATTTACTATATAGGTATTGTATAAGCAAAATAGAATAATTAAGGACTTCTCCCTAAATTTTCTCATAAGCACCTCCTGAGGTAAATATACTAAATGCATTGCACACCCTAATTATACCAACATTTATAAATAAATACAATTTACTATTATGACAAATGTCATATGAAATCATAACTTTACACACTACAATAAAATTTTTTTAACCCATATAATGGTTTTAAGAACGGAAAAAAGGAGTGATATAGATGATAGTGAAGGTAAATAATCTTGTGAAAAGATATGAAGAATTAATAGCCCTAGACCACTTTAATATGGAAGTAGAAGAGGGAGAAATTTTAGGACTTTTAGGCCCTAATGGCTGTGGTAAAACTACAGCCATAAATTGTATTTTATCTTTATTGAATTTTGACAAAGGGGAGATAGAGGTATTTGGCAAGAAGATGACTCCTAATTCCTATGATATTAAAAGGAAAATAGGCTTGGTACCTCAAGAGGTTTCAGTCTTTGAAAACTTAACGGTTAAAGAGAATATAGATTATTTTTGTGGATTGTATATAGAGGATAGAGATTTAAGGAAACAATATGTAGATGAAGCTATAGAGTTTGTAGATTTAAAGGACTATACTAAATTTTATCCTAAAAAGCTTAGTGGTGGTTTAAAGAGAAGATTAAACATAGCTTGTGGTATTGCCCATAAGCCTAAATTAATTTTTTTAGATGAGCCTACAGTGGCAGTTGATGCCCAAAGTAGAAACTTTATATTAGATGGAATAAAAAAACTAAATAATGAAGGTAGTACTATTATATATACAACTCATTATTTAGAAGAAGCAGAAAAGCTTTGTAAAAGGATTATTATTATGGACAAAGGAAGAAATCTAGTATCTGGAACCAATGAAGAACTAAAGTCTATAATAAGTACTTCAGAAAAGGTTGTAGTTGGATTTTCAGAAATTGGAGAAGAAGTAGTCCGGAAGATGAAGTCCATACCTCATGTAATGGATATAGAAAAAGCTGGTGAGGATTATATAATAAAATTTGAAAATGGAATTAATAATTTAGCTAATCTTATGGAATTTATACATAAAAATCAATTAATATACACAAAGCTTCACAGTCAGTTGCCCTCCTTAAATGATGTATTCCTAGAATTAACAGGAAAGGAGTTGAGGGATTAATGAGAAGTTTAATTAGAAACTGTATTTATCAGGGGAAAAATATGTTTAGAGATTTTGGTTATATCTTTTGGAGTTTATTGTACCCCTTAATTTTAATAAGTTTTTTTAATATTGCATTTAGTGGAATGATTAATATGAAATTAGAAAATATAGATGTAGGCATAAGGGAAGGTAATCCTATTGAATATACATTAGATGAAATTGAATTTATAAATATCCATAAAACAAATGATGAAGAAATAACAGAAAAGTTGGATAATGAACAGATTCATGGGTTTATAGATGAAAATTTAAATTTAGCTGTGAAAAAGTCCGGAATAAATCAAACAATTATTAAGGAAATAGTAGAACAGATAAAACAAATGCAAAAATTAAACAGACCTATTGAAAACTATGATTTTGAAGCTAATTATATAGTAGATAGAAATCAAAAGGCCAATTCTACAGCAGTGGTATTTTATTCCCTAATCGCTATGGTATCTACCTATGGAATTTCTGCTGGTATTGTAACTGTTAGTCTAATTCAAGCTAATCTATCGAATATTGGTGCTAGGATTAGTATAACTCCACTAAAAAAACAAAATTTCTTATTAGCTGGGATTATAGTAGCACTGCTATTAAATTTAACAGCAAATATTGGATTACTTTTGTTTTCAAAATATGTTTTAAAGATTGAATTATTTAATGAAATAAAATATAGTGCTTTACTTATTATAATGGGAAATTTATTTGGGGTATCTCTTGGGGTATTTATTGGAGCTTCAAATAAAAAGAGTATAGATGAAAAAATTTTAATAGGAGTTGCTAGTACTTTGTTTTTATCCTTTTTATCTGGTATGATGGGACCTTGGATGAAGGTAGTGATAGATGAGCATGTACCTATTTTAGCTAAGATAAATCCTATATCCATAATAAGCAATAATCTATATAGGATAAATCTATTACAAAGCACCAAAACTGTAGGTGAAGGGATCTTAATTCTGTGTATTTATTGTTTAGCTTTAATATTTATGTCCTATATATTTTTAAGGAGGAAAAGCTATGACAGTATATAGATATTTTATAAAAATCGCATTAAAAAATAAAGGAGCTATTTTGACTTATACTATAATATTTTTTGCTCTAACCATATTAAGTGGCATGGGTGTTGGTGAAAGGGAGGCTAAGTTTACAGGAACTAGACTAAATATTGGAATAATAGATAATTCTAGTAGTGAATTGTCTATTAGTCTAAAGACCTACTTAGAAGAAAAAAACGATATAGTTGATACAATAGATGATGAGGAACATATAAAGGAGCAGATTTTTTTAGAAATGGCAGATGCAATTATAATAATTCCAAAGGATTTTGAAGAAAAAGTTATAAATAGAGAAAAATCTATTGAAATTTACAAAGATGATAGAAAAATTGAATCTATGCAAATCCAAAATCAAGTAGATAAATTTTTAATGTTTGCCAATGCCACCTATGAGAAGGGTAAATTTAATTTAGCTGATGTAAATTCTGCTCTAGATGAAAGAATAAATGTAGAGTTAATAGATAATAGTGCAAAAAATATCAGCATAAATGAATGGTTTAAAACTTATTATAATTTCACCAGTTATGTAATTATTGGTTTATATATATCTGTTATAGGATTAGTTATGTCTGAATTTAAAGATGAAAATGTAGAACAGCGAATGAAAATATCTTCAAAGAAATTTTTGAGTTTTAATATGGAAATGTATCTAGGCCAGTTGACTTTAGCTGGTTTAATTACATTGGTTTTTATTTTAGGGAGTATAGTACTAAAGGGGAAATATATTGAAGAAATTGATTTCAATAAGTATTTAATCAATACTATCATTTTTTCCTTCACTATACTATGTTTGACATACTTTATAAACAATTTTACTAAAAATAAATTTATTATAAATGGAATATCAGTAGTTTTATCTTTAGGCACCTCATTTATATCAGGGGTTATGGTACCACAAGAGTTTTTGGGGGAAAAGACTTTGGCATTGGCTAAATTTCTGCCAAATTATTATTTTGTAAAGATAAATGGAATGACAATTAATTCTTTTTCAGATATGAAATTTGAAATACTTATGCAATTGTTATTTGCAGCAGCATTTATATTAATGGGACTATATTTTTCTAAAACACAACAAGAAGTTTAATTGCTGTAGAAATAAATGATATAATGTAAATCAACAGTAACTTATCTATCGGAGGAGATAGAATGAATCTATTTAATATCCAAAGATCGACCCAAGAAGTGGCAGAAGCTATTTCAGCTGTTTTGAATGTAGATGTAACCATTGTAGATATTCATTTAAACAGGGTGGCTGCTACAGGGAAATATAAAAATTTAATAGGACAAAGATTACCTAGAAATTGTGCATTTGAATCTATTGCCAATAGGAAAAATCCTGAGTTTATAGACAATCCCAATATAAGCAAAAAATGCATGGGATGTAGCCTGAAGGGAAGTTGTGCAGAAATGGCCACCATAGGCTATCCTATACTAAGTGGGGAGGATTTATTAGGAGTAATAGGGCTTATAGCTTTTAATATGGAGCAAAAAAAGAAACTTCAAAGGGAATATAATTCATTAATAGTTTTTTTAAGCAAATTAGGCGATTTATTAGCTGGCAATTTAAAGTATGCAAATACTATAATGGACTTAACAATTCAAACAGAAGAAACTAGGATGATAATAGATGCGTTAGGGAATGGAATTATCTGTACCGACAATTTGGGGAATATAAAGTTTGTCAATTTTAAAGCTGAAGAATATTTAAAAGTTGATGGAAATAATATTATTAATAAACCTATATTTAATATAATTCCTAGCTTAAACCTAGATCTTAAAGAACAAGTTCCAATTGAAATTAAATTGACTATAGATAATAAAAGACAGAGCTTTATCATTAAGATAATCCCTGTAATGGTACAGGAGAAAAATGTAAGCAATATAATAGAAATTCATAGGACTTCAAACATGGTAAAAAGTGCATATAAACTAATAGAGGGTCAAAATAGTATTACCTTTGATGATATTATTGGAGATAGTCCCAAGATGATAGAAGCAAAGAAGGTATCCCAAAGGGTTGCAACAAGCAAGTCCAGTATATTGCTTAGGGGAGAAAGTGGTACGGGAAAGGAATTGTTTGCTAGAGCTATACACAATTCAAGCAATAGAAAAAACTCTCCCTTTGTAGCTATAAATTGTGCTTCTATACCAGATAATCTTTTAGAAAGTGAATTGTTTGGATATGAAGGGGGAGCTTTTACTGGTGCAAGAAAGACAGGACAGATGGGAAAGTTTGAGTTAGCTAATGAAGGAACTTTATTTTTAGATGAAATAGGGGATCTGCCCATACATTTACAGCCTAAAATATTGAGAGTTCTTCAAGAAGAAGAATTCATGAGGGTCGGGGGAAGAGAGCTCATTCCAGTTAATTTTAGATTAATAGCTGCTACCAATAGGGATTTAGAAGATATGATATCTAAAGGGGAATTTAGAGAAGACTTATATTATAGATTAAATGTCATACCTATTCATATACCACCTCTAAGAGAAAGAGTAGGGGATATAGACAATTTGAGCAACCATTTGATCAAAAAATATTGTAAAAGATTGAATAGGAATTTAAAATACTTTTCTGAGGAAGTTAGGAAGGCTTTTAATAGATATAATTGGCCTGGTAATGTAAGGGAGTTGGAAAATGTTATAGAATATTTAGTAAATGTAGTAGGGGATAAGGAAATTAGATTTGAAAACTTACCCTACAGTATGGAGCAATACTTTAAGGGTAATGGGAACAAGGCCGATAGTTTAAAGAGAATTATGGACGACTATGAAAAAAGTATATTAGAATCCTATTTAAAAACCTATGGAAACACGACTAAAGATAAAGAGAAAATTTCTTCAATATTGGAAATTGACTTGTCTACATTATATAGAAAGTTAAATAAATATAATTTGCAATAGTGCAAATTAATTTGCATTACTGCAAATTAGGTCTACAATATTAAGTAGATATGCGTACTAACATAAAAACTTCCATAGATGATTTGCATTTATGAGAACTTTTAACATCATAAAAATGTCAATATGGGATAAATACTCGTGTACAAGGGCTTGGCTGAATTGGTATACTTTTTGCAACATCATATATATATATAAATTGAATTGGGGATGGTGTTGCTATTGGAAGATAAACTTATAAATGCTTTAATAAAAATAGTAAAACAGGATTCTATTCCTGCATTGGGATGTACTGAACCCATATCTGTAGCTTTAGCAGGGGCAGCAACAAGAGAACATATAACAGGAGAGGTAGAAAATATAGAAGTAATAGTAAGCAAAAATATATTTAAGAATGGAAAGTTTGTTATAATTCCTAATACAAATCGATGGGGGCTAGATTTGGCAGCAGCCTTAGGAATATTAGGGGGCTATAAGGAAAAAGGCCTTATGGTTTTAAGTGAGATAGATGAAAGAATTATTGAAGATGCAGAAATGTTGATAGAGAACAATAAGATAAAAGTGGAATATGTAGAAAATGTACCAGATGTATTTGTTAAAATAATCGTTACTACTATTAATGAGCAGATAGAAGTAGTATTGAAGGATAGCCATGAACATATTGAAACAGTAAAAGTGGATGGAGAAACAATATTTCAAAATGAGATAGAAGATGGAAATAGACAAGCTTGTAGTTTTTTAAAAAGGTTGACCTTTAGAGAGCTTAGGGATATATGCGAGAACATTCCTATTGAACAATTGAAATTCATAGAAATTGGAATTGAAATGAATAGTAAAGCCGCAGAAAAAGGTTTAAGTTGGGATGAAGGGGCAGGGATTGGGGCTACCCTAAAAAGACTACAGAAAAGGGGTATGATTTCTAACGAAGCTCCAACTGAAGCCAGAATATTAACAGCAGCTGCGGCAGATATTAGAATGGGTGGAGGAAATTGTCCTATAATGACTAGTGCAGGAAGTGGAAATCAAGGACTAGGAGTAGTATTGCCTATTGTAGTAGTGGCAGAAGAGGAAGGGATTGAAGGAGAAAAATTATTAAGGGCAGTATTTTTTGCTCATGTGATAAATAGATATGTAAAGATATATACAGGCAAACTATCGGCTATGTGTGGTTGTGCTATTGCAGCAGGAATTGGTGCTAGTGCAGGGATTACATGGCTTCTAGGTGGTGATGATTCTCAAATAGAGGGAGCATGTCAAAATATGTTGGCAAATTTAACCGGAATGATATGTGATGGAGCTAAAGAGACTTGCTCTTTGAAATTATCTACATCTGCTGAAGAGGCAGTTATATCGGCTTATTTAGCCATGGAAAACGTAATAGTAAAGCCAAATATAGGGATTATTGGATATACTATAGAAGATACCATAAGAAATTTGGGGGTCCTATGCATAGAAGGTCTACCTTACATGGATTCAGCAATAATCAAGATATTGGAAAATGTTCAATAGATGGTCCTATTGATAAATATTAGTTATGTTATAATTAATATGATAAATATCAAGGAGTGAGGTATAATGGAGTATAGTGTACAAACAAATAAACCTCAAGAGTTTATTGACATTACAGATATTGTGCAAAATGAGGTTAGAAAAAGTGGAGTAGATGAGGGGTTAGTGATAGTAACTGTACCCCATACTACTGCAGGAATTACAATTAATGAAAATGCAGATCCTGATGTTGTACATGATATATTAAATAGCTTAAACAAGGTATTCCCAATATCAGGAGATTATAAGCATATGGAAGGCAATTCCCATGCCCATATAAAATCATCTTTGATGGGCTCAGCATGTAATGTGATAATTGAAAATGGGAAATTAGCCCTTGGTATATGGCAAGGGATTTATTTCTGTGAATTTGATGGTCCAAGGGATAGAAAAATAAAAATAAAGATAATAAAGGGAGAATAATGAAAAGATTAAAAACAAACTCATCAAGGTTAATACTTATTATAATAATAGTTGCGCTTATAATGAGCGTAACAGGTTGTGCTGCAATTAGGGACAAACTTAAAACCATTAAGGGTGAATTAGTAGGTATACATTTTAATATTTCTGCTTATGATCACTATGCTAATAAAACCTTAGAAATGGAAGGAAGTAAAGTAACTGTAGGAGTATTAGAAAATGATGCTAATATAGATCCATCCTCCACAGGATATCAATCAGGAGTACTTGAAATAACTATAAATGGAAAGCAAATGTTTCAAGTAGGAAATACGGTTATATTTGCAGAGGATGGATTAGATATGGTGGAGGATTTTGAGGTTCCTGAAGATATCAATGTAGGTAGAGGTGGTGGATTTGTTCCTATAGATAGATTTGTTAATGACATAAAAAATAAAATCGGCAAAAAGAAGACCATAATCATATCAAGTCAGATGGGGATCCCTATTGCCGTATATCAAGGAGAGAGGGTATATGTTACAGTGCCTGATGATCTACCAAAGATGACAAGGCTTAATATAGATGGGAAAAGTTTATATATTCATAGGGCAAATTATTTAATTCTAGATA
Organism: Clostridium sp. Cult3; assembly: GCF_021655115.1. GTDB lineage: Bacteria > Bacillota > Clostridia > Tissierellales > Tepidimicrobiaceae > PPXY01. Next base: position 177,419 of record NZ_PPXY01000019.1, on the reverse strand, counting down.
CGGAAATGATGAAATGATATAAGTATATTTTTAAACCAGTAGGTCGATAAATAATAGACCTGCTGGTTTATTTTCATAGCATCAAAAGAAATTCAGTTCAATAAAATAGGCCAATAACCCTACTATAAGGGCAGATATGGTGTTAAAGACGGTAGCCCAGAATGCAGATTTTTTATCTATGGCTATCAATGGAAATAACGCATCCCCATCTTGAGATATAGCATTTGCTAAAAGGGCTGCAAAAGGTACTAGGCCTTTGGTATAAAGTGTAACGAATATTATTTGAGGTCCACATCCTGGTATTATGCCAATTAACACTCCTATGATTACTGCAGTTAACCCTGTTTGAGTTAAGAAGGATGTAACAATAGCTTCGCCAGCAATATAATTACCTGAACCTAGGGCTAATATAAACAATTCATAAGCCAAATATGCTACAAATACCCATGTAGCAACAAAAGCAGTTTCCTGAGCATTGTGGATTATGGTTTCCTTTAATTCCATAGCCTTTAATTCTGTTTCCTCATGAGTATCATCTTGAAAAAATTTCTTGCTCATTATCATCATAATTACAGACAATGTCGTTCCAGCTACACCTAATATTGTACCTAAATTGGGTATAAATAGACTGTTTAAATCTACTTGAAATAGATCCAATATGCCAAGTACAAGGCCTATGGCTATTATTATCCAGTATAGCCCATAGGCACCGTGGGTAAATTTATATCCTAATGTATCCGGTGCTTGATGGCCTTTAATAGTATGGTGTAGAATAAGGTCTATATCATCGCCTTCTTCATGACCTATATGGGTCAAGGGGACCATGGTATGTTCTAAATCTTCATGGACTAATTCTATGGGAGCTTTAGTTCTTTTTTTTGAATGCATATCTTTAAGAAGTTTATCTCCCAAATTAAAATGATCCACTATATATCCCGTTATAATGGCTACAGCAAAGGATATTATACTTACTATGATGTACTTTAAAGGCATAACAGACATAAGAACAAAGGCAGAATCGCCCATAGTAGCGATTAATGTAGCTACAACCGTTCCAAAGCTTACAATTCCAGCAGGAAATAGAGGCATAACAAATATAGCACCTCCACAACCTGGGGTAAGGCCTAGTAAGGATCCTATTATGGGTTGGGTTTTTTTTGATTTTTCTATCTTATCTACAAGTTTTCCAGATAATTTATAATTAATATATCCAAATAGGAGGAGGACGGCTCCTACAAACACTGTAACCTGTATAAAAGCATTTTCAGCACTAGAAATTATTAATCTAAATATTTCGCTAAACAAATAATTACCTCCTTTAAATTAAATTCTGCTAATTACATATCTTTATACCCAAATAAAAGAACTTTATCTTAGATATACAAGATGTATTTCTTTAGGTCCATGAAATTAGGATTATTAATAGGCGGATAGAAATAGAATAATTTGGGTAGATATAAACTATAGTATTAAATATTGGAGGTTGACTTATGAATATTGTAGCATTAGTAGGTAGTATGAGTAAAGAATCAAATAATAGGAAAATAGTGGAGTTTATGAGGGAGAGGTATAAGGATAAAATGGATATTGAAATTTTACCTATTGAAAAACTCCCTATGTATAATCAAGATATAGAACTACAACCATCAGAAATAGTAGAAGAGTTAAGGAAAAAAATTAAACAAAGTGATGGGATACTATTTGCAACACCAGAATATAATCATTCTATATCTGCAGTGTTGAAAAACGCTATAGATTGGTTTTCGAGGGTAGAAAGGGTTATGGTTAATAAACCTTCTATGATAGTAGGAGCATCTCTGGGCACTCTAGGTACGGTTAGAGCCCAAGTCCACCTACGTCAAATATTGAATTCCGGCGGCGTAGCTACGTTGAACTTACCAGGAAATGAAGTTTTTATTGGTAATGTTCATGAAAAATTAGATGAAGATGGGAATCTGATCCATGAACCTACTATCGAACATCTAGATGGAGTAGTAGATAATTTTATTGATTGGATAGACAAAATAAAGTAAAAAACCAAGGAATGGATATTGTTCCATTCCTTGGTTTTATTCTTCTAGATAATCCTTTAATTTTCTACTTCTACTTGGATGTTTTAGTTTTCTGAGAGCCTTTGCTTCAATTTGTCGTATCCTTTCTCTAGTAACATCAAATACGTTTCCTACTTCTTCCAATGTTCTAGTTCTTCCATCATCTAAACCAAATCTTAACCTTAGCACCTGTTGTTCTCTAGGGGTTAAAGTGTCTAGGACTTCCAATAGTTGCTCTTTAAGCATAACCTGTGTAGTTACCGCATCTGGCGAGTCGATATGATCGTCCTCTATGAAATCCCCCAATTGACTGTCTTCCTCTTCCCCTATAGGCGTTTCTAAGGATATAGGTTTTTGTGCTATTCTTATCATATCAGTGACTTTGCCTACTTCAATGTTCATTTGTTCTGCTATTTCTTTAGGAGAAGGTTCTCTTCCAAGCTCCTGCACCAGTTGTCTTTGTATTCTTGTAAGTTTATTAATATTTTCTATCATGTGAACTGGCACTCTAATAGTTCTTCCTTGGTCGGCAATAGATCTTGTAATAGATTGTCGTATCCACCAAGTAGCATAGGTACTAAATTTATAACCTTTAGTATAATCAAATTTTTCTACTGCCTTTATAAGGCCTAGATTTCCTTCCTGGATTAAATCCAAAAAAGACATACCTCTACCTATATATTTTTTAGCAATGCTAACTACTAATCTTAAGTTTGCTTCTGCTAATTCCCTTTTAGCCATTTCATCTCCTGCTTCTATTCTCTTTGCTAGCTCTACTTCCTCGTTTCTTGTAAGCAGAGAGATCTTACCTATCTCCTTTAAATACATCTTAACAGGATCACCAACATCTATCCCCTTAGCTATAGATGCATTAACTTGTTCATCGTCTTTATCATCTTGATTATCTACATCATCTTCAAGTTCTACTTCATCTTCGTTTTCGACTAAATCGATTCCAAGCTCCTCTAAACCCTGATACAGCTCGTCTATTTGATCAGCATCAAGCTCTACATCTTCAAAACAATCCATTATTTCATCATAGGTAAGAAATCCATCCTTCTTACCAGTGGCAATTAAATTTTTTATAACTTTTTTCTTCTCTTTTTTTATTAAATCAATATTAGTATTATTTTGGTTTATTTAAAATCTCTCCTTTCTATAAGGATGTTTATTAATTAATTTTTGCTCCTATATATATATTATCATATAAGAACTTTTATTGTTTAAAAACCTCCTTCTAGGAACATTCCTTGAAGGAGGTTTTTTTAATCTTCAATACTTTCAAAGGGCTCTGATATATCAATATGGCCCATTAAAGATTCAGCCTTTTCCCCATCTATTAGAAACTGTACCCTTTCTATATTATCCAACTCTAAAAGGCTATTAACTATTTGTGTTATTGTAAAATCCTCTTGCATAGAGCCGCCGAACAAACCTTCTTGAGCAAAGTTTACAAAGGCCGTGCCATCAGATACTTCTACGCCCAATAATTTTATGCTTGAAGGTATGACTGTACTTAAATCATCTTTCTTTGGCCCTTTCATCAATTCTTTTACAATGACTTCTTCTAAGGATATATCTCCATATTTTACAACTCTTTTTTCTGGGATAAGTTTTTCCAAGCTTTCATCCCCAGTATCTATATACTCTTTATTGGCAAAATAGAGAACCACCTCTTCTTCATCAGTTTTTGGAGTAGGTTCTACTACCTGATTATCATCTTCTGACTCATTGTTCTCCTGTTTATCTATTATATCACTATCATCTTCTTCGATCATATTATCACTTGATGGTTTCTCAGTAGTGCTGCAAGCAACTAAGCTTAAAGTAAGCACAATGATTAAAAGTATAGTAAACATCTTTTTCATATTATCTACTCCCTTCATTATTTATCTATATTATACAAGATAAATTTTAAAACCCCATGAATATTTATTAAGAAACTATTAAGAATTAGAAAAAGATTTTTGACAAATTAGATAGGTGCTATTATGGTAAAAATGCTACCTGTTCCTAAAGTACTATCTACAGATATGGACCAGTTATGCTTATCTAAAATACTTTTTACTACTGCCAGTCCAATACCATATCCTTCTATATTTTTATCATTTGAAACATTGCCTTCTAAGACTCTAAATCCCCTCTCAAATAGATTGGGTATATTTTCCTTTTGGATACCCAAACCGTTATCTTCTATGACTAAGGAAATATAATCTTTATGATTCCTTATGGTTATTGCTATAAAGTGGTGTTCCTTCTTTTCGTCTTTATATTTAATGCCATTATCGATTAAATTGATAAGGACTTCTTTTATTCTATCTTTATCGCATTTAATTCTTATGCCATTAATATTAGCATTATCCAGTTTTAATATTACATTATTTTTTTCAGCATAAGGTTGCATAAGCTTAACCGTATCCTCAACTATTTGTCCAATATCTTCTTCACCTATGTCCAACATAATATCTTCAAGTTTCAAAGAGCCCATTAGATAATTAACTAGATCTTCCATTCTTTTGGTCTCTTCGTATATATCTATTAAATATTCTTCGTAGGTTTCTAAATCATTAGTCCCCATAGATAGGGACTCTATCAAAACTCTGATGGAAGTAAGGGGAGTTTTTAGTTCATGGGATATACTATTTATAAACTTTTTCCTATTTTTTTCTACACTATAAAGCCTATGACTCATATTGTTAAAAGAATCTACAAGTTGACCAATTTCATCCCTAGAGCTCTTCTCTACTTTATATCCTAAATCGCCAGACGAAACTCTTTCTACCCCATGTATTAAACTTCTCAAAGGCTTTGTCATATTGTTTGATGCAATAGCTGTTAATATTAGTGCTATTGCTAATGCAAAAGCTGAAATTGTTAGTATATCTTTTCTTAAATGTTCAATATCAGAATCTATTGATTCCATGGAGGCGGATATGAGTACAGCGCCTATAGCTTTTGTTTCAAGACCGGTATTCATGGTTACAGGTACTGATAGTTGGAGGACTGTCTTCTGATCTATGCTATACAGTCCAGATTTAGATTTGCCCTTAAGACTATATTTTATTTCATCATTGTCTAAAGTTTTACCAATGTAGCTATTATAATTATCTATTAATACTTTTTTATTAGCATCCACTACCAGTATTCTGGCATTGGCTTGTTTCCCATAACTTTTTACCATGATCCTTGCAAATACTATATCTTCCATATTTCCTTTATAGGTATCGGCAACTATATTAGCCGTCTGAAACAACCGTATTTCTTCGTTTTTTATACGTTTAGTTTTATAATTGTTTAATACCATTATACCGAATATGGAAAAAACTAATAAAATTATAATGCTATATATAATGAGCATTTTAAATCTTATTGAAATAATAGCCAACCCCCCATTTTGTCATAATGTACTTGGGTTTCTTAAAATTTGATTCAATTTTTTCCCTAAGGTTTTTAATATGGACATCTATAGTCCTTATGTCTAAGGGTTCTTCTTCCCAAATCTGGTTAAATATCTCTTCCCTGGTAAATACTCTACCAGGATTTTTAGCTAATAAATAGAGCATGTCAAATTCCTTTTGGGTTAGTTTTATCTCCTCATCATCTATATAGATTTTTCTTTCACCCCAGCTAATAGTCAACTCTCCTAATGATAATATCATATCTTCTTTTTTTATTTCAACTCTTCTAGTTATTGCTTTTATTCGAGCTATAAGTTCTAGTGTATTAAAGGGTTTTGTCATATAGTCGTCAGCGCCAAATTCAAATCCTAAAATCTTATCATAATCCCCGTCCTTTGCTGTAAGCATCAGTATAGGTATGTCGTAGTTTTCCCTAATCCTTTTACACAACATCATCCCATCTATATCAGGAAGCATTAGATCTAAAATGATAAAATCCACTTTATCGTTCCGTATACTATCTAAAGCTTCAACTCCACTATAGGCGGTAAGTACATTATAGCCTTGTTGTTCTAAACTGTGCTTAAGACCTTTTACTATAAGTCTTTCATCATCAACAACTAGGATATTCATATTAATCACCCTCTCTAAGTGAGAATTTAATATGATTCACTCTATTATATCATTTTTTTTTATTCTTTCCTACAGTCTTAGTTATTTTATAAATTTGACATTAAAATATAATTGATAATATAAAAAAAGTTGATATATAATATATAGTATATTGTACTAAAATTTAATTTGAAGGAGTAAATATATATGAAACTTATTAATAGGGGAAAAACAAAAGATGTTTATGAATTAGAAGATGGAAATTATCTTTTAAAATTTAAAGATGATGTAACTGGTGAAGATGGGGTATTTGATCCGGGAGCTAATACTGTAGGTCTAACTATTGAAGGGGCAGGTAGATCAGGCCTTAAATTATCGAAACACTTTTTTGAAATATTAAAGAAGGAAGGAATACCAACCCATTACATAGATGCCAATATTGATGATGCTACAATGACCGTAAAACCTGCTGAAGTATTTGGCTATGGTCTAGAGGTTATATGTCGCTATAGAGCAGTAGGAAGCTTTATACGACGTTACGGATTATATGCCACAGAGGGACAAACTTTAGATGCCTTCGTAGAAATAACCCTAAAGGATGATAAGCGTCAAGATCCTCCTATTACAGAAGATGCTCTTCATATGCTAGGAATACTGTCCCATGATGAGTACAAAATATTAAAGGAGCTTACTATAAAAATTAGTAATCTAATAAAAGAGGAATTAGCTAAAAAAGGAATTGAACTTTACGATATTAAATTAGAATTTGGTAGAATCGGTGAAGAAGGGAAGGTTGCTTTAATCGATGAAATATCCGGTGGGAATATGAGGGCCTATAAAGAGGGTAAGTATATTGAGCCCCTAGAGCTAGAAGGGTTAATCTTAAAAAATTAACAATGAGTTCAATTTACACAATCATATATAAAAAGATGGCATACTTGACTATGGCCATTTTTTTTATACGATTGATAGTTCTTATTTCATAATCATAACTGAAGATGCTTTAACTAGTGCAGTTACATTATCTCCAATGTTTAGATTTAGGTTGTTAGCAGATGTAGTAGTGATTGAAGCTGCCATTGTCTGGCCTCCTACATCTAGCACAATTTCTGTAGATACAGGTCCTTTGGTCACCTCTTTTATTGTAGCTTTTAATTGATTTCTTGCTGATATCTGCATTTCAAAACCTCCAGTTAATTATAGTTAAGATTAGTTTGGGTAAGTTAATGAAAAATATACAAAGGATTTACAGTATAATCAAAATATCATTTAAATTACATCGTTTATTTATCTAGTTGTATATGATAAAATAAATGAAAATAAATATATATGGAAAGGGTGATATAGTTGGAGTTATACAGCAATCCAGTGATATCCATGAGGAATTTACAAAAAAGCTTTGGTACTAAGAAGGTATTGAAGGGAATAGATTTGGACATTCATAAAGGGGAAATAATTGGGTATATAGGGCCAAATGGCGCTGGAAAGAGCACCACGGTTAAAATAATGCTGGGACTTATTGAGGAATATACGGGAGAAGTAAGGATATTTGGGGATGATATATCTAATGGAAATGTACAATATAAGAAAAGAATAGGCTATGTTCCAGAAACGGCAGAGATATATGACAACTTAACAGGAAGGGAATATTTAACCTTTATAGGCGAACTATATGGTCTGGATTACGATGAAGCTGATGAAAAAGCAAAAAAAATGATGGAGTTATTTGGTTTAAAGAATGTTTATGATTCTAGAATATCTTCCTATTCCAAAGGAATGAGGCAAAAAGTTCTTGTAATATCTAGTTTGCTAAACGATCCAGATATACTATTTTTTGATGAGCCCTTAAGTGGTATGGATGCTAATAGTGTTATGGTTTTTAAGGAGATATTAGCTGAGCTTAAAACTCAAGGGAAAACCATATTCTATTCTTCACATATAATGGAGGTAGTTGAAAAGATAAGCAGTAGGATAATATTAATTGATGATGGAAGAATTGTAGCTGATGGTAGTTTTGATGAATTAAAAGAAAAGTCTATGGATGGTTCCCTAGAGGAGATATTTAATGAGCTTACTGGATTTAAGGAACATAAGCAGATAGCAGAAGAAATAGTATCCATAGTACAAGGAGTGTAGCCTATGAAGGACTTTAAAGTATTAAGATTATTGGATAAGTTTAAACCATTATTTGAAAAAACTGGAGTGGACTATCCTATTATGCGAAAGATACTCCAGGTAAAATTCACCTTAGATGGTAGGAGAACCCCTACGGTGATGATGAATAACTCTAACAAAAAGAAAAAAAATGAAGAAAATAGTTTCATAAAATCCCTATGGATATATATAATATTTGGAATAATATTGGTGCCCTTTGTATTTATGGAAGGGAATTATCTATTTCAAATGAGCTTTTTATTTGGAATACTCATGTTCATGATGATGACTACTTTGATTTCAGATTTTTCATCTGTATTATTGGATTTAAGGGATAAGGATATAATTCTTTCAAAGCCAGTAAGTGGTAAAACATTAAGTATGGCAAAGACTATACACATAATCATATATATGTTATCTATAACCTTTTTCTTTGTTGGACCGGCATTGATAGTTTCTTTATTTCAACGGGGATTTTCTTTTTTTATAATATTTTTATTTGAGATAATATTGATGGATTTGCTGATAGTGGCGTTAACTGCTTTATTATATCTATTAATACTCAAGTTTTTCGATGGGGAAAAACTTAAGGATATAATAAATTATGTACAAATACTACTGACCATAACTTTATCTATAGGCTATCAATTGATAGGAAGATTATTTGATTTTAGCGATATTATGGGCATACAATTTAATCCAAAATGGTGGCAATATTTAATACCTCCGATGTGGTTTGGGGCGCCTTTTGAGCTGATTTTAAACCATAACAATGAATTCTATATATTATCCTTTTCCATATTAGCATTAGCGGTTCCCATTTTGGCAATAATCATGTACACAAAACTTACTCCTAGTTTTGAAAGCAATTTGCAAAAACTTAACAACATTAGTGGAGAAGTTAAGGCAAAGGATAAAGGCCTTAAACACTTAATATCCCAATGGATATGTAGGACTAAAGAGGAGAGAACCTTCTTTAGATTTGCTACCAATATGATGAAAAATGAAAGGGAATTTAAACTCAGGGTGTATCCATCCCTAGGATTTTCATTGATCTTTCCATTTATATTCTTACTTATGGATTCAAGTAGTGGAGGGGTAGGAGATGTATCGACTAGTAGAAGGTATTTTAGTATATACTTTGTTGCTCTTATGATTCCAACTATACTTATGACTATAGGATATTCAAGTAAGTACAAAGGAGCATGGGTATACAAGACTATGCCGTTGAATAGTACAGAACCTATATTTAAAGGTACTATAAAAGCTTTTATTTTAAACCTTTTGCTACCTTTATATATTCTTCAAAGTGTAGTATTTATGATAGCATTTAAAGGCAAGTTATTTTTAGATTTAATTATAGTGTTTTTAAATATCCTTTTATATATTGTAATATGTTTTAAGATGATGAAGAAAATATTGCCTTTTTCCGAGCCTTTTGAAATGAGCAATCAAAGTGGAGGGCTTATTATCATACCCTTATTTTTTATGTTGGCAGCTTTAGCTTTTGCTCATTTTGGTATTACAGTATATAAATATGGTTCATATATACTGATATTTGTGTTGATTGCTTTGAATCTAGTTTTATGGAAAAGATCCTTTGATATATCTTTAGAAGAATTAGGATAGATAAAATCATAGAAGAAGGAGAATCAAATGACTAAAACGAAGACTAATGCTATGCGTATATTGGATAATCACCATATAGAATATGATATTATAACTTATACCAATATCGATGGGAAAATAGATGGAATTTCCGTTGCTGAAAAGATTGGGAAAGATCCTAAAGAGGTGTTTAAGACCTTAGTAGCCCAAGGGAGCAGTGGGAGTATATTTGTATTTATAATTCCTGTAGCAGAGGAATTAGATCTTAAGAAAGCTGCAAAGGCAACAGGAGAAAAAAAGGTAGAGATGATTCATGTAAAGGATATAACCAAGTATACAGGATATATTAGGGGAGGTTGTTCACCTATTGGAATGAAAAAGGAATATCTCACCTTTATACATGAATCAGCTTTAAGTTTAGATACCATGGTGATTAGCGGTGGGAGAATAGGAGTTCAGATGGAGTTGAGGGTAGAGAAATTAAAGAAAATAACTAAAGCTACTATAGTAGATTTAATAAAATAGTCTGATTTTAGAATCAGGCTTTTTTTATTTTAATAATACCTTCAATGGGTATAAATATATTATATGGATATACAGAATAAAAATGAAAGTTGATAGAGAGGAGATTGAAATTGAAATATATAAGGCAAGTAGAAGAGATAGCCAAATATTTTAGAGACAACGAAAAGGATAGAGAGGATTTTAGAATAGGTATAGAAATGGAACATTTTGTAATAGATCTTAATACCCTTGAAACCATTTCCTATTATGGAGATGGTGGCGTGGAAGAAACATTAAAGGAATTGGAAGCCAATGGGTGGAAAGGGGTATATGAAGGGAAGTATTTACTTGGATTAAACAATGGAATCAAAACGGTGACTTTAGAACCAGGAAGTCAGTTAGAGCTCAGTGTAGTAGCCCAAAGATGCATAAGGGATATAGAAAAGGAGTATTTTAGCTTTTTAAAGGAGATACTACCTATTTTAGAAAAAAAGAATCAAGGATTGATTGCAGTAGGCTATCACCCAGAGACACAGATTTCCGATATAAAAATACTCCCTAAGAAGAGATACGATTATATGTTTAATTACTTTAAAGACAAGGGAGTTCATGCCCACAATATGATGAAGGGTACTGCTTCTTTACAGTTGGCCTTTGATTATAGTTCGGAAGAGGATTATATAAAAAAGTTCAAGGTAGCCAATGCTTTATCTCCAGTAGTATATGCCCTATTTGACAATGCCTATTATTTTGAAGGGGAACCTTGGGGAAGGCACAACCTAAGGGCCCATATATGGGAGAATTGTGATAAGGATAGATCTGGCATAGTGTATAGTGCTTTTGATGATGATTTTGGATATAGAAAATATGCAGAATATATATTAAATGGACCACCTATTTTCATGGATAATGGGAAGGATATGTATTTTACAGGAAGTAAACTTTATAAAGAAATATTTAATCCAGAAGATTATTCTATGGAGGAGTTAGAGCATGCACTTACAATGTTCTTCCCCGATGTAAGGACTAAAAAGTATGTAGAAATTCGGATGATGGATGCGGTACCTTATCCATTAAATTTATCTGCTATGGCCCTATGGAAGGGAATACTATATGATGAGGATAATTTAAATCAGGTATATAACCGTATTAAGGATATAAATATGGAGCATATGGATAAAGCTAAAGAGAGTATCATTGAAAAGGGGTTAGACGGAAAAGTAAAGGATAAAACTGTTCATGAAATAAGCAAGTGGTTGATAGATATAGCTAGAGAGGGACTAATAGAAGAGGAAACGAAATATATTGAGCCTTTGGCAGATATGGTTCAACAGAAGAAAACCCCCTATGACATGATAGGTGAAAAAGCTCATATAGAAAAGGCAGAAGCTTTGAAGGGCTGTATATTAAACAACTTAGGTGAGGTGAAGTAATATGGATGGAAGATCTTTAACGGAGGAATATATAGATATAGTAAAAGAGCATAAGGATATATACTATGAAGATTACAAGAAGGCTAAGAACAAAGCTAGGAATTCCAATGCTAGATATAAGGATAAACCAGTACCATTTTTATACCAACCCATGTTTTTTACAGAGAAAGATATAGAAAACTTTAAGAAGGCTGGAAATATATTAATGTCTATTGCAAATAAGGTGACGGATAGATATATTCATTATCCAAAGTATAGGGAAAAATTCAAATATCCTAAACTATTAGAAGAGCTTATATTGGTAGATCAAGGTTATGACATCAATATTCCTATAAGTAGATTTGACCTTTTCTATGATGGTGGAGATGATTTTAAATTTATTGAAGTGAATACGGATGGATCTTCAGGGATGAATGAAGACAATATATTTGCAAATATAATGCTAGAATCAAAACCCATAAAGGAGATGCAAAAAAAATATAATATCACTTATTTTGAACTAATTAATAGTTGGGTTCAAGAAAGCCTTAACATATATAGTAGGTATAAGAACAAGGTAGAAAATCCAAATATAGCAATTGTGGATTTCAAGGAGACAGGTATAACAGCTGAGTTTCAAGCTTTTCGAGAGGCCTATAGGAAAAAAGGATATAATGTAGAAATAGTAGACCCAAGGGATTTACGCTATATTAATGGAAAGCTTTATTATGGAGATATGAGAATAGACATGATCTATAGAAGGATAGTTACTGTAGAATTTATTGAGAAAAGCCAGGAGATTCCAGACTTAATAGAAGCTTATAGGGATGGAGCTGTATGTGTAATCGGTTCACTAAGATCCCAAATAATGCACAATAAGATAATATTTAAAATACTCCACGATGCGGATACCCAAGAGTTTTTAATGGAGGAAGAAGTAGAATTTATTAAAAAACACATTCCCTATACAGAAGAATTTGCAGGGGATAAAAAGGTATTTGAAGAAGTAAGAAACAATAAAGATAAATATATAGTGAAACCCATGGATTCATTTGCGTCCCAAGGAGTTCATACAGGAAGGGATTATGCTGCGGAGGAGTGGGTGAAGATATTAGAAGATTGTTGGGGAAAAAATTATTTATTCCAACAATTTATAGATCCTCCTACTAGGCCTTTTGTTTTATTTGATGAAGAAGGCAATATAGATGTGGAAGATTTCAAATTAAACATAGGAGTATATATGTATAATGAACAATTTGCAGGAGTTTATACTAGGATAAGTAGGGAAAATATTATATTCGGAAGGGAAGGATACTATTCTATACCAAATTTGTTAATTATGTAAAAATGAACAAATTATTTTTCATAAAATGGTATAGGGGATAACATAGTGAGAGATAAATAAAACACAAAAGATTGTTAATTTTGGAACATTAATTTATAGAGATTTATTTCAAAATATTATAGAAATCACTTAAATATCCTATAACAACTAACCCTTATTATGATATAACATCATGATAAGGGTTGAATATATGCAGTTTTTGTAGTAATATTGGTGGGGGATAATGGTAAAGTAAAAAGTCTTTCCTTGCTGTGGAAAGTATTATGTGAAAAAACAGACAAAGTATTCCATGTTTTAGGTTTAGGGGGACAGTGTATATGATTGTTAATTTATTATCTCTTATATTATTACTTTTTACAGGCATATATTTAATTTATCAATCTTTTGTTGCCAACAGTAATAGTGGGTTGATAAATTTTTTAATAATAGGCATAGGATTGTTTTATTTGGCGGGAGTTTATTGCCATATTAAGGAGATAAAAAAACATAAGGAGTAAGATATGATGAACAAGGATTTAAAAGTATTAATCTGTGCTTTAATAGGGACTGTTGCTACTTATTTTTTAAATGCTACTCTAGATTTTAATCCTATGATGTCTTCAGGAATTGTTGGTTTATTAGGGGTACTATTTTTATCTGAAGAATTATCGGTAGTGCTTTATACAGCATCTTTTGCAGGTATGTCTTCTTCTGCAGTTTTAACGAACTATTCCATGGTCATTTTAGCCGGGCTATTAGTGGGGATTATTTTTTTATTAGTTCAATCTGTCTTTAATGGTTATGGGGGGAAACTAGGAACTATTGCAGCTTTTTCTGTTTTACTTACCTTAGAAATATTTAAAATGCTTTAAGGAGGATATAGATGGATAGAATGATGATCTTGGGAATATCTATCATGATAGCCTCGGGTGGAGTCCTAACTTTTTATTTAAATCATAAGCTTGGGAAAGGACCCGTATTTGCCTCAGCTATTGTAGCTTTTTTTAGTGGTATAATATTTCCTTATTTATTTGGAGATTGGGGTTTAACTATGGCTGCAGCTATTACAGCAGGTTCTTATGCAGGAATGTCGGAGAAAGATCGTATACAAAATTATGTTGATATGCTAGTGGTTTCAGTTTTCTTAAGCATTTTGTATATAATTTCTAAGGATGTGTTTGTAGGAATAGGAGGAAAACTAGGAACAATAGCTTGTATTTCAGTTATATCTGTATATGGTATGAAAGTATTTCCTGAAATGATTGTAAATAAAGGAGATAACAAACTTAGGGACTTGAATACTAACAATAGAAGAGGTAGATAGTATTTATTTAAACCTTAAATAATAACAGCACTATAATGGATCGATCTATATTTTTAACAACAAATAGAATATAGGTCGATTTTTTATTTGCAACTAGATATTCTTAACATTGACAAATAGAATCAAATAAAATAACATTAAATTGATATTATATTTTTATTGTTATATCAAATTAAAGTAGGGTATACGTATATATTTAATAGGGATGTAGGTTTTATAGAGATGTGGAATTTCTACAAAAATATTTTAACAACAAATATATTAAGTTGTTGAATATGACTATAATGGTAAAAAACCATTCAACTACTTGATATATGATTAAAAAGGAGGCTTAGGTATGGAATTTGCATTTGATTGGGAAGCAAATGAGGAAAAGATTAGGGATTTTAAAATATTTATGAGAGAAAACAAAGGTAAAAAGGGAGCATTGATGGCAGTATTACATGAAGCCCAGGATCAGTTTGGTTATCTTCCAACAGAAATCCAAGAGATGATATCAGAGGAGCTTAGAATTCCTTTATCGGAAATCTATGGAGTAGCTACATTTTACTCTCAATTTTCTTTGGTACCTAAGGGAGAATATAAGATTGGCGTATGCTTAGGTACGGCCTGTTATGTGAAGGGTGCCCAAGAGGTGCTAGACAAAGTAGAAGAAGAGCTAGGCATTACAGTGGGACAAACTACCCCAGATAGAAAGTTTTCCATTAGTGCCACTAGATGTTTAGGAGCCTGTGGATTGGCACCTGTATTGGTGGTCAATGAAGATGTCTATGGTAGGCTCAAAGCAGAAGACGTCACGGAAATATTAAACAAGTATAGGTAATTTGGAGGTGTAAAAGTGATAACTATTGAAGATTTAAATAAAATCAAAGAGGAAACGTTAGCCAATATCAAATTAAGGCAAGAAGAACAAAAGGAAATAGCAGATGGTCAAAAGGATATGGAATTGCATCCTACTCATGTATTAGTATGTGGAGGTACAGGATGTCATTCTTCGGATGGAGATAAGATAAGGGAGTTATTAGCTAAAAAAGTTAAAGAAAAAGGTTTAGACAAGGATATTAAAATAGTATTAACCGGTTGTTTTGGTCTTTGTGAAGCTGGACCAAATATAGTAGTATATCCTGAAGGGATTTTTTATAGCCATGTAAAGCTAGAGGACGTAGATGAAATAGTAGAAGAACATTTTCAAAAAGGGCACATAGTAAAGAGATTACTATTTAAAGAATCCTATGTAGACGGTGCTATTAAACCTGTAAGTGAAGTTAATTTCTATAAAAAACAGACTAGGGTGGCTTTGAGGAATTGTGGTCTTGTAAATCCTGAAGATATTAATGAATATATTGCCCTAGATGGGTACCAAGCTTTAGCAAAAGCGGTAACGGAAATGACTCAGCAAGAGGTAATAGATTTAGTGAAGGCTTCTAATCTTAGGGGTAGAGGTGGAGCAGGATTTCCAACAGGGCGAAAATGGGAATCGGCTTTTGAATACCCATCAGATCAAAAATATGTAATATGTAATGCAGATGAAGGGGACCCAGGAGCATTTATGGATAGATCTATTTTAGAAGGTGATCCTCATTCCGTTTTAGAAGCTATGGCTATATGTGGTTATGCTATTGGTGCAGATCAAGGTTATATATATGTAAGGGCTGAATACCCAATAGCAGTTCACAGACTTGAGATAGCTATAGAACAAGCCAAAGAAAAAGGTTTGCTTGGCAAAAATATATTCGATACTGACTTCAATTTTGACATAGAGTTAAGATTAGGAGCCGGGGCCTTTGTATGTGGTGAAGGGACAGCATTAATGGAATCCATCGAAGGTAGAAGGGGTATGCCTAGGACTAAAATCCATAGAACTGCTCACAAAGGATTGTGGGGGAAACCAACTATAATAAACAATGTGGAAACATTTGCAAATGTTCCGGTAATATTCCAAAGGGGAGTAGATTGGTTTAGGTCCATTGGAACTAAGGATTCTCCAGGTACTAAGGTGTTTGCATTAGGAGGAAAAGTAAAAAATACTGGTCTTATAGAGATACCTATGGGAGTTACATTAAGGGATATAATATTCGATATAGGCGGCGGAATACCAAATGACAAGAAGTTTAAGGCAATTCAAACGGGAGGACCATCTGGAGGATGTATCCCGGAAGAGCATTTGGATACTCCTGTAGATTTTGAATCCCTAGCAGAGCTTGGTTCCATAATGGGTTCTGGTGGAATGGTAGTAATGGACGAGGATAACTGTATGGTGGATATAGCTAGGTTCTTCCTAGATTTTACTGTAGAAGAATCCTGCGGCAAGTGTGTTCCCTGTAGAGAAGGTACTAAGAGGATGTTAGAGATCCTAGAGAGGATAACTGAGGGAGAAGGAACTCCAGAAGATATTGAAACTTTAGAATCTCTATCGGAAACCATAACTGTAGCATCATTATGTGGCCTTGGACAAACTGCGGCCAATCCCGTAATATCCACATTAAAATATTTTAGAGATGAATATGAAGCCCATGTAAATGAGAAGAAATGTCCTGGAGGTACGTGTCAATCCCTATTAGAGTATTTTATTACCGAAGATTGTATTGGCTGTACAAAATGTGCCAGAAATTGTCCTGCCTCCTGCATAAGTGGCAAGGTAAAAGAAAGACATGTTATCGATACTGAAAAATGTATTAAATGCGGAACCTGCATGGAAGTATGTCCAACAGGTGCAGTAATTAAGAAATAGGAGGTATAATATGAGCAATGTAACTCTTACTATAGATGGGCAAAAGATAACGGTGCCTGGGGATTATAATATAATCCAGGCAGCTAAAAGATTAGGTATAGAGATACCAGCTCTATGCTACGATCCAAATTTAGAGGTAGTGGGAGCTTGTAGATTGTGTATAGTGGAAATCGAAGGCAGCAGGAAATTACAGACTGCTTGTTCTACCAAGGTTAAAGAAGGTATGGTAGTTCATACTGAGTCAGAAAGAGTAGTAAGCTTGAGAAGGGAAATATTACAGCTATTATTGGACAATCATCCAAATGATTGCTTAACTTGCCAAAAAGCTGGTGAATGTTTGTTACAAAAATATGCCTATAGATATGATGTTAAGTTTAGGGAGCATGATGGTGCTAGGCGCCCAAATTTTGTGGACACCTCAAGCCCTTATATATTAAAAGATGATAGTAAATGTATACTATGTGGTAAGTGTGTTAGAACTTGCGCACAAGTTCATGATAGAAAAGTTCTTTCCTTTGCAGATAGGGGATTTAATACTAGGATAGTCGCAGACGCTGATTTTTCTTTAGAGGAATCTACCTGCGTATCATGTAATAGATGCGTTACCGTATGCCCTGTTGGTGCTCTTGTAGATAAAAGACTTTTAGGAAAGACTAGAGTATGGGACGGAGAGATTAAAGGGGTTAAGTGTAAGGCTTGTGATTATGGTTGTAATTTTGAAGTATTATCTAAAAATGGTAAGAACGTAGCCGTTAGGGCCAAGTCCCCTACAGAAGGTAGACCCCTATGCTTAAAGGGAAGATTAACTACCGAACTATTGTATTTAGATGAGCCAGAAACTCCATATAAGAAAGAAGATGGGGAATTTAAAGAAACTACTTGGAAGGAAGCCTTAGGATTAGAAGGTGTGTTTGAAAAGATATTATCAACAGAAGATAAAAAGTAAGTAGGAGTTGAAAGCTATGGTGGAAATTATAATAAATGGCATAAAGCATCAAGTGGCAAAGGATATTACAGTACTTGAAGCTTGTAGGGACTTAGGGATAGATATCCCTACCCTATGTCATGATGATAGATTAGAGCCCTATGCAGCATGTAGATTATGTATAGTAGAGGTTAAGGGAAAGAAAAATCTTCAGACTTCCTGTTCCCTTAAGGTAAGGGAAGGTATGGAGATACAAACCCATAGTGAAAAGGTTATAAATGCAAGAAGAGATATATTAGATCTCCTATTTTCCAATCATCCGGAAGATTGCCTTAGTTGTGAAAAATCTGGAGATTGTAGTCTTCAAGATTATTGTTTTGAATATGGAGTTCTTGAAGGAAGCTATATAGGAGAGAAAAAGGATTATAATACGGATTATTCCAATCATTTTTATACCTATGACCCTAATAAATGTATTCTATGTGGTAAATGCGTTAGAGTTTGTTCTGAGCTTCAATGTACTGACGCTATTGGCTTAGAGGGCAGGGGTTTTGATACAAAGGTAGTTACTCCCTTTGATATGGGGCTTGCAACTTCAAAATGTGTATCCTGCGGGAACTGTGTAGCTGCCTGTCCCGTTGGTGCACTAATGCCTAAGCGAAAGGAAAAAGTTCGACATTGGGAGTTGGAAAAGGTAAAGACTACTTGTTCCTATTGTGGTGTAGGTTGTCAAATAGAGCTATTGGTTAAGGGGAATAAGGTAGTTGGAGTAGAACCAGCAAGGGGAAAGGCCAACAATGGACTTCTATGTGTAAAAGGTAGATTTGCATATCCCTTTATTAATCATCCTGATAGGCTTAAAACCCCTCTTATAAAGAGAAATGGAAAATTTGAAGAAGCTAGTTGGGATGAAGCCTATAGGGTCATCGTAGATAAAGTAAATGAAACGAAAAGTAATCATGGGCCAGAGGTCTTTGCAGGATTAACTTCAGCTAGATGTACCAATGAAGAAAACTATTTATTCCAAAAGATGTTCAGGGCAGTGATTGGAACCAACAATGTAGATCACTGCGCGCGGCTCTGACATGCTTCCACCGTTGCAGGTCTTGCAACTACATTAGGAAGCGGTGCTATGACCAATAGCATAGAGGAAATAATAGATGCAGATGCTATATTTGTAATTGGTTCAAATACTACTGAGAACCATCCTGTGATAGGGACGGTTATGAAAAGGGCAGTTAAAAGAGGGGCAAAACTAATAGTAGCTGATCCAAGAAGGATTGAATTAGCTGACTATGCAGATGTATTCCTTCAAATTAAACCTGGGACTAATATAGCTTTATTAAATGGCATGATGAATGTAATCATTAGCCGTGGACTACATGATAAAAAATATATAGAAGAAAGAACGGAAAATTTTGAGGAATTTGAAAGGGTTATAAGAGGCTATACTCCACAATTAGTAGCAGAAATATGTGGAGTAGATGAGGAGGATATAATAAAAGCAGCCCTTATATATGCCCAGGCGGATAAGGCTGGAATATATTATGCTATGGGTATTACTCAGCATACTACAGGAACCCATTCTGTAATGAGTGTATCTAATTTAAGCCTACTATGTGGAAACATTGGCAAGGAATCAGCTGGAGTAAATCCACTGAGAGGACAGAATAATGTTCAAGGGGCCTGTGATATGGGAGGATTGCCAGCAGATTTGCCAGGATATCAAAAGGTATTTAAACCAGAAGTTCAGGAGAAATTTGAAACCCTTTGGGAATCAAAGCTTCCAAACAAGGTAGGACTTACAGTACCAGAAATTTTAGATGAAGCAGAGACAGGAAATATTAAGTTTCTATATATAATGGGAGAAAATCCTATGGTTTCAGATCCGGACATAAACCATGTGAGAAAAGCTTTAAACAACTTAGATTTTCTAGTGGTTCAAGATATATTCCTAACGGAAACAGCAGAACTAGCTGATGTAGTATTGCCAGCAGCGTCCTTTGCAGAAAAGGATGGTACCTTTACTAATACAGAAAGAAGAGTTCAAAGGGTAAGAAAGGCAATAGAATCAGTAGGAGATTCTAAACCTGATTGGCAGATATTGATGGAGCTTATGAACAGACTCGGCTACAGCAAAAAGTATTTAGATCCTTCGGAGATAATGGAGGAAATTAGAACTGTAACACCCCAATATGGAGGTATTACTTACGATAGAATTGAGGAAGATGGCATACAATGGCCTTGCCCAGATGTAGATCATCCAGGTACTAAATATCTTCATAAAGCGGCTATAGCTAGAGGCAGAGGGTTGTTTATGCCAATAGATCATAGAGATAGCGCTGAGCTGGCTGATTCAGAATATCCATTTATATTTACCACTGGAAGAATACTATATCACTACCATACCAGAACTATGACTGGTAGAGTAGAGGGACTAAATAAGATTTCCTCTGAATCCTATGTAGAGATAAATGAGGTAACTGCTAATAAATTGGGTATAGCTGATGGAGAAAAGGTTAGATTAGCATCAAGAAGAGGAAAAATAATCACGAAGGCGAAAATAACCGATATAATAGATGAAAATGTATTATTTATGCCTTTCCACTTTGCTGAGGGAGCAGCTAACTACCTTACTAACACAGAACTGGATTCTATTGCAAAGATTCCCGAGTTGAAGGTAGCTGCTGTTAGAATAGAAAAATTAGGGAGTTGATCCTATGAAGAAGTATGAACAGATATTGAGATATGCCATGCAGATGGAATTAGATGGCTACAATTTCTTTAAAGAGAAGGCTGGTGAGTTTGTAGATCCTACCACTAAAAATTTATTCCTGAAGTTAGCAGATGTGGAAATGGATCATTATAATTTAGTAAAGACCCAGCTGGAAAGCTATTTAAAGACGAATTCCTTCGATTTAGATTTGGATATATTTGATAGAGATGAGGAAAGCATATTTGAAAAGAGGGAACGGTCAGAGCATATAGATGAGACCTTGGTGGAATCTGATGTGCCTGATATCACTGTCTTAAGGATGGCATATTTAATAGAAAGGGACTATGCTGAGTTCTATAAGAAGGCGGCAAAAGAAGCCGATGATGAAGATGCTAAAAGTTTATTTGAAAGATTGGCTAAATGGGAAGAAGGCCATGAAAGGCTATTTAAGGAAGAATATGACAGAAAGATGGAAGAATATATGAATCTTCCTTGGGGTGGTTAATATGTTCAAAGTGGGAATAATCACTGCCAGTGACAAAGGTTTTATTGGAGAAAGGGAAGACTTAAGTGGCAAGGTTATAGCAGATATAGTAAAATCAAAGGGCTATGAAGTCAAACGAAAGGTGATCTTACCTGATGATGAGGATAAGCTTTTCAAAGAGATGGCATATATGGCAGATGAATTGAGGGTAGATTTGATATTAACTACAGGTGGTACAGGTTTTAGTAGTAGGGATGTAACACCTGAAGCCACTATAAAGGCCTGTGATAGGATGGCTAATGGAATTGCTGAGGCTATGAGATACTATAGCCTTAGCATTACCCCACGGGCCATGTTATCTAGAGCTGTATCCGGTATACGTGGGGGAACCTTAATAATAAATCTTCCGGGAAGCCCAAAGGCAGTCAATGAATCCTTAGGGTATGCAATGGATAGCATACATCATGGATTAGAAATACTCACTGGGCAAGGAGGAGAATGTGCTAGGTGATAATATGAAAAAATTTGGAACAGCTGTTATTTTAGCTGGCGGAAAGAGCACCCGAATGGGATTTGATAAGCAGTTGCTAAAAATTGATGAAAGAAGACTTATAGACAATTTAAGAAACAAGCTAAACAAAGTATTCGATGAAATAATAGTAGTAACCAATAAATCTGAATACTATCTAGGTTTTAGCGATAAAATAACTAAAGATATAATAGTGGGGAAAGGGCCTCTTTCTGGTATCCATGTGGGATTAGTAGAGGCTAGTAGCCAGTATGTATACTTTGTAGCCTGTGATATGCCCAATATAAGTATGGAATATATAGACTACATGATGAGGAAACTAGATGATATAGAGGTTAAAGCCTGTGTAACTAGATATGGAGAGTGGATTGAGCCCTTCAATGCTTTTTATTCCAAGGATATGATATGGGATATTGAACAGCATCTATTAAAAGGGGCAAGATCGGTAAATTCATTGCTTGATAAGCTGGAAGTTCATTATGTTCCTGAAAAAGAAGCCAGAATATATAGTCCGAATTGGGATATGTTTTTGAATTTAAATACTAAAGAAGATCTAGAAGATTTTTTGGAGATAATAGGAAGTGAGAATTGGGGAATATAATCATGGATAATACAAAAAAGGTGGAAATTTTAAGGATTAAGGGAGATATTTCTAATTTAGAAGAGGATATAGTAGTAACAGAATATCCATTCACCATATTTATTAATGATATGGAGATTGTGACCCTACTGTGTAGCCCTACTTCCCTAGAGTACTTAGCTTTAGGTTTTATATATTCTGAAGGGCTAATAAATTCCTTATCCAATGTGAGAAGGATTACCATTGATGAAGATAATGGAATAGGTTATGTGTATCTAGATGAAATGAATGAGTTTAGTAAAAAATTTATGGGCAAAAGAACTATTACTTCTGGTTGTGGAAAGGGAACGGTTTTCTACAATGTGATAGATTCATTTAAGTCTAAAAAGATAGAAAAACCTCTAACAATAGATATTGAAAGTATAAAGAGACTGGTTAGAGGTTTTAATAAAAAATCCCAACTTTTCATAGACACTGGGGGAGTCCACAGTTGTGCTTTGTGTAGTGCTGATGATATAATAATATTCGAAGAGGATATAGGAAGGCACAATGCCTTGGATAAGATATTTGGAAGGGCATTGGCCGAGAATATAGATACTAGAGATAAAGTTATCCTAACTAGTGGAAGGATATCTTCTGAAATCCTCATCAAAGCAGCTAAGAGACAGGTACCTATTATAGTTTCTAGATCAGCTCCTACTAGCCTTTCTGTAGAAATGGCTGAAAAATTGGGAATTACTTTAGTAGGCTTTGCTAGAGGAGAAAAAATGAATATATATACCAATTTTCCGAACTTAAATTTCTAAAGCCATAGGCCATGAAACTTAAGTCTTGGGTATAAGGAGAAATCTTTATGCCTCCCGTGTTTGGAAAGGAATACATTAGATCCATACGATTGTATTGTATGTTTCCAGTCCTTTCTAGGGCTGGTTTTTTATTTAATTAAAAATTAAGGAGGGCAAGTTTCATGAAAAAGTTTTTAACAGTAAGTTTAAGTGTTATACTTATATTCACATTGTTAGTAGGTTGTGGACAAAAGCAGGACAAGGATGGAGGTAGCATTATATTATCCACAACTACTAGTACTCAAGATAGTGGACTTTTAGACTATCTACTGCCAATTTTTAAGGACGAGACAGGAATTGAAGTGAAGGTAATAGCAGTAGGTACAGGTAAAGCTTTACAGATGGGTAAGGATGGAGAGGCAGATATACTATTAGTACATGCTAAGGAATCAGAAGAGGAATTTGTAGCTGAAGGTCATGGTTTAGAAAGACACGATGTTATGTATAATGACTTTATACTTGTAGGTCCAGGAGATGATCCATTAAATCTAAAGGTAGAACACCCAAATGATATATTAGAAGGTTTAAAGATTTTAGCTGAAACGGAAACGGAGTTTGTATCTCGGGGAGATGATTCGGGTACCCATAAAAAAGAACTATCTATATGGAAAGAAGCAGGAATAGAACCAGAAGGGGATTGGTACATATCTGCAGGTTCTGGTATGGGAGACGTACTAAAAATTGCTGATGAGAAAAGGGCTTATACTATTACCGATAGGGGAACTTATTTAAGCATGAAGGACGATTTGGATTTGGATATAATAATAGAAGGGGATGAAAACCTATTTAACCAATATGGTATAATTCCTGTAAATCCAGAGAAAAATGATAAGATAAATGCTGAAGATGCAAAAACATTTATGGAATGGATGTTGTCAGACAAAACTCAAGAATTAATAGGAGAATTTGGTGTAGAGGAATATGGAATGCCCTTGTTTATACCAAATGCAAAATAATCCATGTATAGAAAGTAGATTTTCAAGCTGCATATGAATAGAAAATATGCAGCTTGAATTTTAGGTGGTGAACTAGATGAACTATATTCACGAAGGGTTTAAGGAAGCTTTTAGGCTTCTTATAGGATTTGATAAGGAAGTATATGGTATAATTTCCTTATCGCTACTGGTATCTACAACAGCTACTATAATAGCATCATTAATTTTTATTCCCTTAGGAATCCATCTTGGCATAAAGGAGTTTAAGGGGAAAAGGTTCTTTTCTCGGATTCTCTATACCTTTATGAGCATTCCCTCTGTAATAGTTGGGTTGGTAGTGGCCATATTGTTATCAAGGCGAGGACCTTTAGGCGATTTAGAGCTATTATATACCCCAAGAGCTATGATCATCGCCCAAGTCCTACTGGTAACCCCTTTAATTCTAGGACTAACCTATAGCCTTGCTAAAAGCAGGGGAAAGACTATAGAAAAAATAGGGTTAACCCTAGGAGCAGGAAAGTTTGATATAATAATTTTAACTATTAAAGAGCTAAGGATAGAATTAATGGTCAATATAGTAACGGCTTTTTCTAGGGCTATATCCGAGGTGGGAGCGGTTATGATAGTAGGAGGAAATATTAAGGGTCATACTAGAGTGATTACTACTACTATATCCATGATGAACTCCATGGGGGATTATCCAATGGCTATAGCATTGGGAATAGTTTTGCTCATCATATCCTTTGTTATAAATAGTATAATATATTCCTACAGTGGGGAGGATTGATATGGAAGTATTCGTTAAGAATATAAAAAAATATTATTCCGATAAGCTGGTATTAAATATAGATGAACTACAATTTGAAAAAGGAAAGATAACAGGAATAATAGGCCCTAATGGCTCAGGAAAATCTACTTTGTTGAACATAATTGGGGGATTGGATAGGGAATATTTAGGGGAAGTAAAATATGGTGAGAAGGGCTTAAGCCAGGGTATATATAAGGAAATGACACTGGTGACCCAAAAACCTTATTTGTTTAGAAGAAAGGTTTATGAAAATATAGAATACCCTTTAAGAATTAGGAAAGTACAGAAAGATGAAATGAGAAGAAGAGTGCAGGATATTATTGAAAGATTTGAGATAGAGGATCTTAAGGATAAGAAAGCTCATCTTCTTTCTGGAGGGGAATCTCAAAAGGTAAGTTTAGCAAGAGCTTTAGTATTTGAACCTAAACTATTGTTATTAGATGAGCCCACATCTAATATAGACCCAGAATCCATTAAGATAATGGAAAGGGAAATACTGCGATTTAATGAGGAAAGTAAGGGTACTGTACTTATAGTTACCCATAATATAGATCAATCTAAAAGATTGTGTGATAATGTTATATATCTTGAAGAGGGAAAGGTAGGTAATTGATGTGGATTTTTTTAATGTAGTATCGGTAGAGGAAGCCCAAAGAAAGGTAGTGGAAGTTTTTGAGGATTATATATTTGAAAAGGAATATATACCTTTATTAGAAGCTACCCATAGGATCTTAGGGGAGGATATTATCTCCAATATAGATGTACCAGAATTTAATCGTTCTACAGTAGATGGGTATGCTATAAAGAGTAAGGAAAGCCATGGGGCCAGTGAATCCATGCCTAGCCTATTCAATATTATAGGTGAAGTTCACATGGGAGAGGTATCTAAGTATAATATAAAATCTGGTGAGGCAGTATATGTGCCTACAGGGGGAATGGTTCCAGAAGGAGCCGATGGGATGGTGATGATAGAGAATACGGAAAAACTAGATGAGTCCACCCTTATGGTATATAAGTCTATATCCTTTAATGAGAATATGATACTAAAAGGGGATGATATTAAGATAGGAGAAATAGCCTTGGAAAAGGGGAGAAGGATAACCCCAGAATCCATAGGTGTTTTAGCAGCCCTAGGTATATTGCAAGTTAATGTATATAAAAAACCTAAATTTTATATCATATCTACCGGAGATGAAATAATAGATTTAGACGAAAAGCTAGAATTAGGTAAAGTTAGGGATATAAATAGCTATGCCCTTCATTCCCTCATAATCCGCTTAGGTGGGGAAGTAGTGGAAAGGACCATCGTAAGGGATGATTATAACCTTTTGAGAAATGAGGTAGAAAAAGCTATAGGAATATCCGATATAGTCCTTATATCGGGAGGAAGCTCTGTAGGCACTAGGGACTATACAGCTAAGGTGATAGATTCCTTTGAAGGCGCAGGGGTATTTGTCCATGGCATGTCTATTAAACCAGGGAAACCCACTATAGTAGGAGAAGGGGAAGGAAAAATAATATTTGGCCTTCCTGGGCACCCAGTTTCATCTATTATGGTATTTAAAGCTATTGTAGAATATTATGTAAGGCACAAGATGGGGATTATTGATTTTACTCCTAAGACCAAAGCCATAATGGACTTTAACTTCCCATCATCTCCTGGGCGGGAAACCTACCAGATGGTTAAATTAAAGGAGAAGGATGGAAAGCTGTATGCTACTCCAAATTTTGGAGAATCGGGGATGATCACTTTACTAGCAGATGCAGATGGGTACATAGTGATCAAAACCCATGAAGAAGGGGTTTATAAAGGAGAAGAAAGGGAAGTCTATTTGCTGTAGTTTAATATATTTTATACTAGAATTGAAAGGTGATATATATGGATAAAATGAGGAGAAATATTTATATAGATAATATAGATGTGGATAAGGCTAAAGAAAGCTACTATAGAAGTTTAGCTATAAAACCTGAGTGGGAAGAGATAGATGTACTAGATTCTTTGAATAGGATAACTTTTGAGCCTCAATATGCTAAGGTTTCTTCGCCAAATTATAATGCAGCAGCTATGGATGGTATATTGGTTCAGGCTTCTAAAACTATAGGCGCCGCTACTACTAATCCTAAAATACTAGAGGAAGATAAGGATTTTACATATGTAAATACAGGCAATATGGTAGTAGAACCCTATGATGCTGTAATAATGATCGAAGATGTAATAGAGGTAGAAAAAGGAAAAGTTCAAATACTTAAAGCAGCCCATCCTTGGCAGCATATAAGGCCTATTGGGGAAGATATAGTGGCTACTGAGATGATAACACCCTCAAAACATAAGATAAGGCCTATAGATTTAGGAGCGTTGATATCGGGAGGTATTCAAAAACTAAAGGTGTACAAAGAGCCAAAGGTTGGTATTTTACCAACGGGAACGGAGATAATAGAAAAAGTAGATAGATTAAAACCAGGCAAAATAATAGATTCTAACTCCAGGGTTTTTGAAGCATTGGTCCAGGAAGATGGTGGAATCCCTAATAGATATAGTCCCGTAGAAGATGATTATGGGAAACTTAAAAAGGCGGTATTAAAAGGTGTAAAGGAGAACGATATCTTAATAATAGGGGCAGGTTCTTCTGCTGGAACCAAGGATTATGTTGTTCATGTAATAGAGGAATTAGGGGAAGTTGCAATTCACGGAGTAGCATTAAAGCCTGGTAAACCAACTATATTAGGCATCATAGATGGTAAACCTGTAATAGGTATACCAGGATATCCTGTATCTTCTTATATAGTATTTGAAACCTTCGTTAGACCTTTAATATTGAAATATATAGGATTAGAGGAGGAAGAGGATTTAATTGTCGAAGCTATTAGCTCTAAAAAAATAGTATCCTCTTTAAAGAATAGGGAATTGGCAAGGGTTAATCTAGGATATGTAGATGATAAATTAGTGGCTACACCTTTATCTAGTGGAGCAGGGGTTACTATGTCCCTGGTAAAAGCCGATGGTATAGCCATAATCCCTCAAAACTTAGAAGGAGTGGAAGCTGGGGATAAGGTTAATGTAAGATTATTAAAGCCCTTATCTCAGATAAAAAGGACCCTAGTATCCATAGGTAGTCATGATATTATAATGGATATATTAGGGGATATGATGAGGCTAACCTCTGGTCATGTAGGCAGTATGGGAGGAATTCTAGCCATGAAAAGAGGTGAATGTCACATTGCCCCAATCCATTTATTGGACTTGGAAACTGGAGAGTACAATATTTCCTATATAAGAAAATACTTCCCAGGAGAAAAGATGGCTTTAATCAAAGGGGTAAAGAGACATCAAGGGTTTATAGTGGAAAAGGGAAATCCTAAGAATATAAGGGATTTTTCTGATTTGACTAGAGAAGATATAATCTATGTAAATAGACAAAGAGGAGCGGGCACTAGGATACTTTTAGATTATCATCTAGGTAGAAATCAAATAGATCCCTCTATTATAGAAGGATATGATAGGGAATTTACTACCCATATGGCAGTAGCCACAGCAGTAAAAACAGGGTCTGCTACTACAGGCTTAGGTATTTATTCAGCAGCTAAAGCTTTAGATTTAGACTTTATAAATATTGCTTTTGAAGATTATGACTTTTTAGTAACCCAAGATTCGTTAGAAGATGAAAAGGTTAAACAATTTATAAATATATTAAAATCCGAAGAATTTAAAGAAAGAGTTGATAATCTAGGGGGATATGGTTTTGAAAATATTGGAGAAGTCATCATGATAGGTTAATAGGAGTGGATAAATAGGATAGTCGTTAACAAATAAAGTTAGATTATACAGAATCTAACTTTATTTTGCTATTCGTACCGTTTTTCCTACCATTCGTACCGTTTTTGGCAAAACTTACATTAAATATGGTATATTCTAAATAAGATTGGGGTTTATGGAGGGCTTATATGTTACATAAATTAGCGGAGGATATAAGTTTTTATTTGATAACCAATAACATAATAGATATAGAGGATAGGGAAATTTATATTTATGGATTAGAATTGCTTATATCTACTTTATTTACATCCATTAGCATATTGATACTAGGATTTTTAATAGGGAACTTGATTTTTGCTGTGACATTTTTATTAGTGCATTTCTTCTTAAAATCCTATACAGGCGGATACCATGCAAAACACTATTATGAATGTTATATCTATTCCATATTTACGTATATAGTTTTAGTAATTTTAAATTGTATAATATCAGATATTTATAAACCATTTATAGGATTACTATTACTAATAATTTCTATGCTAGTTATATTCAAATTTGCCCCAATTGAAAATAAGAACAATCCAAAGACAGAAGAGGAGATGGTTAGAAATAAAAAAATATCCAGAATAAGAATATCAATCTTAAGTGCAACAGGGGTTTTGGGATATATAGTAAAGGCTGATTTAATAGATATATGGTTTATGTTAGCTATAACGGTGTTTTCCATAGCTTATTCAATAATCAAGCAAAAATATTTAGAAAGGGGGGTTCAGGGTGGGAAACACAAAGACGAAAGTATTAAAAAACATTGCTAGGCTATCAAAGAAGATGGCTATATCAGCAGAAGGGAAACAGTCAATATTTATAGCCTACGAGCCTAAGAAGCCGAAGAAGAAATAGAAAAGTCAAGAGTGTGTGGGTGTGGGATTATTACTATAACGAACAAAAACCTCCAAGTAGATGTGGGAGGTTTTTGCATTGTCATCACATATAATTCATGATAATCTATAATCAGAAAATTCTTATAGAGGATGATTATGATGATAAACATTGGAATCTGTGATGATAATAGTTATTTTTTGGATTATATTGAAGATAGGATAATTAATACTTTAAAATATGGTAATATCTGTGCTAATGCCTACAAATTTGTAGATGGAATAGAGTTACTTAGGGCTTATGATAATAAGGACAAGCCTTTTGATATCATCTTTTTAGATATAGATATGCCAAAAAAGGATGGTATAGAGATAGCTGAGCTTATTAGGAAAAGAGATGAAGAGGTTTTGCTGATATTCATAACCTCTATGGATGACGAAGTATATAAAGTTTTTAAATATAATACCTTTAGATATATTAGGAAAACTCATATAGATATGGAATTAGAAGAAGCTTTAAATAGTGCTGTGGAAAAACTTGAAGATGAAAAACATGTATTCAAAACTATTTGTGGAGATGTGGCTCTATATATTAGCGATATATTGTATTTTGAGTTTATGGATCGGGTTGTTCAAATCCAAACTTTCCATGGTAAGCATAGGACTACTATTAGAAGATTTAAGGATGTAGAAGATGTATTTATCCCTAAAGGATTTATTCCCATACATAGAAGTTGTCTAGTAAATGAGAGATATATCAAGAGCATAGGAAATCTAGATATAACCTTGGATAATGAAGAAAAACTACCTGTTAGTAGATATAGACTAGAGGAAGTGAAGAGAAGTTTTATTAGTACTGCAAGGAGAGGATAGCAGTGTCCCAGTCAATATTATGGAGTTTATATGAATATGCTTTATCTCTAATCGAAGTCCTTCTATTTTTCGACTTTTTAGGATTTATGTTAAAGAAGAATAGGAATATAAAAGATGG
This sequence comes from Clostridium sp. Cult3, assembly GCF_021655115.1. Taxonomy (GTDB): domain Bacteria; phylum Bacillota; class Clostridia; order Tissierellales; family Tepidimicrobiaceae; genus PPXY01. The sequence goes on along the minus strand of NZ_PPXY01000019.1, from coordinate 146,856 downwards.
ATATTATTATCTGTCTATTATATCATTATCAACTCTTATATTTATATTAACTGAGATCGATATCTATTTAATGATACGGACGATATTAATATATATAATTTTTTTATTTATAGCATATAAACTATTCAATGGAAATCTAAAAGAAAAAATATTTTTTGTCACCATGTTCTATTTCTTCTTAATATTTGGCGATATCATAGCGGTAAATATAATAAGCAAGTTTATTGGCAAAGATGTAAAGGACATAATAGTAGAACAAACTTGGGCTAGGATACTATTTTCCCAGATATCAAAATTATTTTTATTTATAATTTTGAGGATAATAAAAAATAACTATGTAGAGAGAGAATCTGGCATACCTCGCTACTATTGGTATTGGATATTATTTGTCTATTTAATATCTGGGATAAATCTATTAGTTATATTTAATATAGGTTTGATTTTAAACGAATTAAACGTAGGTATTCAATATTTAATGATAACTGTAAACATAGGCTCTTTACTCATAGTGGTAATCACATACTATGTTTTTATGAAATTAAATAAATTTTACAGGGAGAGAAGTAATTATAAAGTAATGGAAATGAAAAATGAGATGTTAACAAAAGAAATTGAAGAAAAAGAAAAAATATATGAGGAGGTTAGGAAAACTCATCATGACTTTAAGAATCATATTATTTGTATAGAAAAAATACTGAAACAGGGAAATTTAGAATTAGCAAATGAGTATATGGAAAATTTAAAAGATGAAAAATTTGAAGTCCACACATGGATTAAAACCGGAAATGCCGTGATAGATGCCATACTAAATCAGAAAAAGTCAGAAGGGATTAAGAAAAAGATAGATATAGATATGAAAGTGGCCATTCCAGATAATGTGGGTATTAAACCAACAGACTTGTGCGTAATATTGGGAAATGCATTAGATAATGGAATAGAGGCTAATGAAAAGATAGAGGATATAGATAAAAGAAATATAAAAGTTAGGATAAACCCATATAAGGACTATTTATTTATTGAAATATCCAATCCCACACCATTTAATCCAATAGATGAAGAAGGACTGCTTAAGACCACTAAGGAAGATAAAGAAAAACATGGTTTTGGCATTAAAAGTATGGATTCAGTGGTGGAAAAATATAATGGAATATTAAACTATGAATATGATAGAGGGGAATTTATTTTAAGTGTGATGTTACCTATGGGATAAATATTTAAAAAAATTTAGACAAAGTTGTCACAAATGGACCTCTAATATTGTTATATATAATGAAAAGAAGTATAAAAAGGCAGGGATGAAAATGATAATCGATGCTAAAAAATTGATCCTAATCTATATAATTGCCTTAATAGTTGTTTTATGGATAAGTGGAATTATCCCTAAGCAGATAGGGAAAGTTTTTGCAATAAACTATGTTAATAAAAATTATCCTAGTAAAAATTTGGATTTTTTAAATATAGATTATTCTCCAATCCATAATAGCTATTTCGTTTCCTTTAAGGATGTGGAAGGAAGGGTATATAATTTTGAGCTATGTTCCCGATACTTTCCAATTACTATTTGGTTTGATCCTTTCAACTACATAGAGGGTTAAAAAGCTCATCCAAAGTTATTTTGGAAGGGCTTTTTTTTGTGGTATAATTATATTAATATTTCAAAAAACTTTTGCAGACAAAGGAAGAAGGTGGATGTTATGAAAGACCTATTTGGGAGGAATATAAGCTATTTACGTATATCTGTAACGGATCTATGCAATTTAAGATGTAAATATTGTATGCCTGAAGAAGGTATATGTAAAACTAACCATAAGGATATACTATCGGTAGAGGAGATAGTAGAAATTGCAAGGGTATTTGAAGGATTAGGAATTAAAAAAATCCGCATAACAGGTGGTGAACCCTTGATACGAAAGGGTATAGTGGATATCTTTCGAGGAATAGGAAAACTAGAGGGAATAGAGGATTTAGCCATGACTACTAATGGTATCCTTTTGAAAAAACATGCTAAAGATTTGAAATCTGCAGGGCTTGATAGGGTAAATATATCATTGGATACTTTAGATGAGAAGAAATACTCCCATATTACGAGAGGTGGTAAGTTAAAAGATGTAATGGAGGGGATTGAGGCTGCAAAAGAAGTAGGACTCACTCCTATCAAGATAAATACCGTTTTAGTAGGGGGATTTAATGATGATGAGATAGAGGATTTCGTTAGATTGACGGAAAAAGAAGAGATAGATGTAAGATTTATTGAATTGATGCCTATAGGAGAAGCAATTAAATATGAATCGAAACACTTTGTATCAAATCAAATAGTTTTGGAAAAGGTTCCCCGATTAACGGAAATAGAAAGGGAGGATATATCCTCTCCTGCAGTATACTATAAATTACCTAATGGAAGGGGAAAAGTTGGATTGATAAATCCAATATCTTGTAAATTCTGTGCATATTGTAATAGGGTTAGACTAACAGCTCAAGGTAAATTAAAGCTATGCCTTCATTCAAATGATGAGATAGATTTAAAAGCAGCTTTAAGAAGAGGTGAGAACATAGAGAGGTTGATTGTGAAGGCAATAAAACAAAAGCCAGAATCCCATAGGTTAGAAGAGGGAGAATATATATTTAAGAAAATGTATCAAATAGGAGGATAGGCATGGATTTTACTCATTTCAATGAAGAAGGTAGAGCCCATATGGTAGAAGTAGGCCATAAAGAAGATACTAGAAGGATAGCTATAGCAACTGGAAAAATACGCATGAAAGAAGAAACTATAAATCTTGTAAAAGAAGGTTTAATTAAAAAAGGAGATGTTCTTTCCGTAGCTCAAGTTGGAGGAATAATGGGTGCCAAGGGGACTAGCCAATTGATACCCATGTGTCACAATATAAACTTAACTGGTGTAGATATTAGATTTAATATACTAGAAGATACCATAGAAGTAGAATCGGAAGTAAAGACTATTGGGAAAACAGGGGTGGAAATGGAAGCATTAACTGCTGTTTCTTTGGCTTTATTGACTATATACGATATGTGTAAGGCAGTAGATAAGGATATGGTAATTGAAGATATTAAACTTATGAAAAAATCTGGAGGCAAATCTGGAGAGTATATTAGAAAAACGGACTGATAGAAAGGGTGATAATATGAATAAAATTGGTAAGGTATTGGATATAAATATATCAGAAAAAAAAGGAGTGGTTAAGCATCCTATTGATGAAGGCGTTTTCATCGAAGGATTTGGGCTAGAAGGAGATGCTCATGCTGGCAAATGGCATAGGCAGGTGAGCCTTTTAGGGATTGAAAGCTTTAGAAAGATGGAAGAACAAGGAATACAAGGGTTAAAACATGGTGATTTTGCAGAGAATATTACTACAGAGGGTATAATACTTTATGAACTTCCGGTAGGTACTAGACTCAAAATAGGGGAGACCGTCCAGGAAGTAACACAAATAGGAAAAGAGTGTCATACAGGTTGTGCCATTGTATTGACAGTAGGAAAATGTATTATGCCTAAAGAAGGTATATTCACTAAAGTAATAAAAGGTGGAACAATAAGACCAGGGGATACTATTGAGGTGCTTTAATATATGAGAAGATATACTACAATTGGGGAAGTAGTAGGAATCTATATTCAAACGGAGGAAGATGAATCTATAAGATTGGTTGAAGAAGGTTATTTTAAAGAAGACCTAGGCTTGGTGGGAGACATACATTCAAAAGGAGGAAGTAGGCAGGTTTCCATATTTACAGAAGAAGGTTGGGATGAGATTAAATCCTTAGAAGTTAAAGGACTTTGTACTAATAGGTATCATGAAAATATAAGGGTAAAAAATTTGAATTTAGACCATATAGTTCCTGGTTCTACCATTAGAATTGGCGAAACTATCCATGAAGTTACAGAGGTGGGAAAAAGCTGTTTTCCCCAATGTAATATAATAAAGGGTGGAGGAACTTGCCCATTGCACCAAAATGCAATATTTACAAAGATTTTAAAGGGAGGTAAAATAAACATCGGTGATAAAGTAGAAACAGTTGAATTACTTCTATATAATTATGAGCCCAACATAGTTAATAGATATATATATGATATTGTCAATTCTATACCTATGGGGCTTATCATTTCAGATTTAGAGGGCAATATAAAGATTGCAAATAGTCATGTACTTGAAATGTTTGGATACACCTTTGAAGAAATAAAAAAGATAAAGGCATCCCAGCTATTTAAAGGCTGGGCTACGGTAAAAAATGTAGTAGCATCAAAACATAATTTTGAGGATGAAGAAGTATTTGTCAATGCAAGAACTAATAAGTTAAGATTTAATCTAACTTCCTATCCCTTATTTGATGCAAATGGAGAAGTAATGGATATAGTATATATATTTAGCGAATTTAAAAAGGAAAGAAAACTTGCTAATAGAATAATGGGGAGACAGGCCATATATACTTTTGACAAGATAATAGGCGAAAATCAAAAGTTTAAAAATGCAATAGAATTTTCAAAGAAGATAGCTGATAGCAAATCTACCATACTAATAACTGGAGAAAGTGGAACGGGAAAGGAAATATTTGCTCAGTCTATTCACAATTATAGCAATAGGCGGGATGAACCTTTTGTAGCCATAAACAGTGGGGCTATACCAAAAAATTTAATCGAATCAGAATTATTTGGATATGTAGAAGGAGCTTTTACTGGTGCTAAAAAAGGCGGTCAGCCTGGAAAGTTTGAAATTGCCGATGGAGGTACTATTTTTTTAGACGAAATAGGTGAGATGCCTTATGATATGCAGACTAGACTTCTAAGGGTGATAGAGGAAGGCACAGTTTCAAGAATTGGAGGTCTGGATCAGAAAGTTGTAGATGTTAGGATAATAGCAGCTAGCAATAGGGATCTAGAAGAAGAAGTAAAAAAGGGTAGCTTTAGAAAGGATTTATTCTATAGACTAAAGGTGTTACCTATTCAGTTACCCTCTTTAAGGGAGAGAAAAGAAGATATACCTTTGTTAATAGATTATTTTATGGCTAAGATATCTAAAAGATTAAACAAAAGGGTAGTATCCATATCAGAAAAACAGATGAAAGAACTTATGGACTATGATTGGCCCGGCAATGTAAGGGAATTGGAAAATTATGTTGAACTAATTATAAATATGGAACATGTACCTATTAAAGTAGACGGTAAATTAGAAAGCTTTATAGAGGGGAAAGATATTATACAAAACAAGGATCTATCCTTAGAATATGTTGAGAAAAATCATATAAAAAGTGTATTGGAGATGCATTCTGGTAATATTACCCACTCGGCAGAAGCATTAGGTATTGGGAGGAATACCTTATATAGAAAAATAGAAAAGTATCAAATAGACTGTTCTAAGTTCGAACGATGCTCCACTTTAGAACAGCCATAAAATAAATAAATGATCCATAATGGAACAACCATAATAAAAGCTTAGACATCGAAGGCATGTCTAAGCTTTTATTATTTGGCATGAAAAATGCATATATTATTTATAGAAGAAATATTATTAATTACAAAGTCAACTATACAACATATAAAGGAGGATTATCATGAATGGATATATGGGGAAGATTTTAAGAGTCAATTTAACGGAGAGAACCGTTGAAGTAGAACCTCTAGATTTAGAAATAGCACAAAAGTATTTAGGTGCAAGAGGATTAGGAGTAAAAGTAATGATGGATGAAGTTCCTGTTAATGTTGACCCACTAAGCGAAGAAAACAAGATGATAATAGCTACAGGAGCTTTAACAGGCGCACCGGTACCAACCAGTGGAAGGTATATGGTTATAACTAAATCTCCATTAACTGGTACTATTGCTATTGCAAACTCTGGTGGATATTGGGGACCTAATTTCAAATCCACAGGACATGATGCAATAATATTTGAAGGCCGTGCTGACAAGCCAGTATATTTATATATTGAAGATGATAAAGTAGAAATTAGAGATGCATCTCATCTTTGGGGAATGACCTCATCAGAAGTTACAGAAGCGTTAGAAAAGGAACATGAGAAGGTGAAAGTCCTCTGCATTGGCCCAGCAGGAGAAAAGCTATCTCCAATGGCTTCAGTAATGAATGATATAGACAGAGCAGCAGGTAGAGGTGGCGTAGGAGCTGTTATGGGTTCAAAGAACTTAAAGGCTGTAGTAGTAAAGGGGACGAATAAAGTTTCTCTATTTGACGAAGAGAGGACTAAGAAGGTTTCCCAAGAGAAGATTAAAATATTAAGAGAAGATCCAGTAGCTGGTGGTGGATTACCTTCCTATGGTAGTGCAGTTTTAGTAAATATAATAAATGAATCTGGTGTAATGCCAGTTAGAAATTTCCAAGAATCCTATACTGAAAAGGCAGATCTAATAAGTGGGGAAACTATGACGGAGAAACATCTTGTTAGAAAGCATCCTTGTTTTAGATGCCCTATTGCTTGTGGTAGAATAGTAAAATTAGCTGATGGCACTGTAGTCGGTGGGCCAGAATACGAAACTATATGGTCCTTTGGAGCAGACTGTGATGTTTATGATTATGATGTAATCAATGAATGTAATATGCTCTGTAACGAATATGGATTGGATACAATTTCAGCTGGTGCAACTATAGCCGCTGCTATGGAACTTTATGAAAAAGGATATATTAAAGATGAAGAGATAGCTGCAGATGGTCTAAGTCTAAAATGGGGAGATGCAGACGCTGTATTAGGCTGGACAAAGAAGATGGTATTAAGGGAAGGCTTTGGTGACAAGTTAGCTGAAGGTTCTTATAGATTAGCAGAATCCTATGGCGCTCCAGAAATATCTATGACCGTTAAGAAACAAGAACTTCCTGCATATGATCCAAGAGGAGTTCAAGGACATGGTATTACCTACGCTGTAAACAACAGAGGTGGTTGTCATATTAAAGGATATATGATAAGCCCTGAAATATTAGGATATCCAGAAAAGTTAGATAGACTATCCTTAGAAGGAAAAGCAGCTTATGCTAAGACCTTCCATGACTTAACTGCTGTTATAGACTCTATAGGACTTTGCGTATTCAGTACCTTTGGATTAGGTTTACCTGACTATGTAGATATGTATAATGCAGTATGCGGGGATATATATAATGACGAAACACTGTTAGAAGCAGGAGAAAGGGTTTGGAACTTAGAAAAACTATTTAACTTAAGAGAAGGTATAGATAGTTCTCATGACAAACTTCCAAAGAGACTATTAGAAGACCCTGTAGTAAATGGACCTACGAAAGGCCATGTACACCATCTTGATAAATTACTTCCTGAATACTACTCTGTACGAGGCTGGGATGAGAAGGGTATACCAACGGAAGATACTTTAGAGAGATTAGGTCTTGAAGATTACAAGAAATATTTAGGTTTGGCTGACAAATAAAGCAGGTAGATATCCATAAAAAGGGTGGCAGGCTATAAAGATGGTCTGCCATCTTATTTTATTCATATAGATTTTGAGTCAATTAATTGATGCATTATGCAAGTCTATATTATATAATAATGGTGAAAGGAGGCGTATTATGATAAAAGCAGAAGTTAGGTTATTTGCCTACTTTAGGGAAGGAAGAGAAAAGAAACAGATAATGGAGTTTGAAGAAGGTACTACTATATCCCAGGTAATAGAGGCTTTAAACATAGATGAAAAAGAGGTAAGCATAGCCTTGCTCAATGGAATAGATGGTTCCTTAGATAGACAAATAGAAGATGGAGATATTGTAGCCCTATTTCCTCCTGTTGGTGGAGGTTAATACACTTCTTGATAAGGTTTAAAATATAATATAAAATATATATGGACAAATTAATATAAGTATAGGGAGGTAATGGGATGACTAAGGTTGCATTTAAGGGTGGGATGTTGATAGATGGGACTGGAGAAACAGTAGAAGATTCCCTTATTATAATTGATGGTAAAAAGATTCAATATGCAGGACCAAAGGTAGATGTAGATGTGGATTGTGAAATTATTGACATTACAGGGAAAACTATTATGCCAGGTATAATCGATACCCATCTACATTTTAGTGGAAATCTTAGCGATGATGATACGGAATGGGTTTTGGAACCTGTTATCCAGAAGACAATAGTAGCAGTTGCCCAAGCTCAAGAAGCACTAGAACATGGCCTTACATCTGTAGGTGAAATTTCTCGATCAGGTATACATATTCGAAATATGATTGAAAAGGGAATAATCCCTGGTCCTAGAGTTGTTGCAACAGGTCTTGGATTTTGTAGGACTGCTGGTCATGGGGACTCTCATAAGTTACCACTGGAATACAATGATGATTCCCATCCTTGGGCAGAAAGAGTAGACGGACCTTGGGAGTTGAGAAGGGCCATTAGAGGGAGAATTCGAGAAAACCCAGATGCCATTAAGATCTGGTCCACAGGGGGAGGCATCTGGAGACATGACGCTAAGGCAGATACCCATTACTGCATGGAAGAAATCCAAGCGGTAGTAGATGAATGTAATATGGTAGGATTACCAGTTTGGTCCCATGCAGAAGGCTATGAAGGAGCATTGAATTCTTGTAAAGCAGGTGTATCTGCAATTATCCATGGTCAAGAGTTAAATGAAGAATGTCTAGATATAATGAAAGAAAAGGACATTACCTTTTGTCCTACGCTGCAGTTTTTTTACGAATGGTTTACAGTATATGAGCCACCCTATAGGCCTATCCACGATAAATATCCAGGAGAAACTACTGCTGAAAAAGAATTAAACCGTATTATAGACAATCTTCGAAATGCTAATAGTAAAGGCATTAGAATAACCGTAGGTTCGGACTCCTTCTGTAGCAGTTTAACTCCTTATGGAAAGTATGCTATTACTGAGATGTATGCTTTAAACAAGGCGGGGTTGACGGAGATGGAAGTAATAGTAGCAGCCACTAAGAACGGTGCAGAGATGCTTAAGATAGATGATATTACTGGAACCATTGAGGAAGGTAAGTTTGCCGATTTATTGGTTATCCAAGGAAATCCCCTTGAAGATATTCACCACATAACTGTTGAAAATATGAAAGTGATTATGAAAGAGGGACATTTTGTAAAGAAGGAAATCTAATAATACTACAGCGTGATAATAGAACTGAGTTGTAAAATCAACTCGGTTTTATTTGTATTTAGGGTATCTAAATAATATAATATAATAAAAAGACATAGGTGGAGAAGCTTATGAATGGAAATATGGATTATTTAAATAAATATATAAAAAAGTACAAGAAGGAGTTTTTTATAGCCCTTATTTTTTTGATACTTGAAGCCATGGGGGATTTAATTCAGCCTACTATCATGTCTAAGGTAATAGATATTGGTGTAAAAAACAAAGATATGGATTATGTGCTTAAACTAGGAGGACTAATGTTTTTGGTCACTGGATTAGGGGCTATTTCTGCAGTAGTTAGAAATATAGTGTCTTCTAAAGTGTCTCAAAGCTTTGGTGCAGATTTAAGGGAAGACCTGTATATTAAGATACAGAGTCTATCCTTTGAAAATATAAATAAGTTTCAAGACGCTACCTTGATTACTAGGCTTACCAATGACGTAAATCAGGTGCAAAATTTTGCCCATGGAATGATGAGGGTATTTGTTAAAGCCCCTATACTTGGAATAGGGGCTATAGTGATGACCTTTTTACTGGATTCCAAAATGGGATTTATACTCATTGGAATTGTTCCAATAGTAGGGATTACCATATTGATAAATCTTAGGATATCCTATCCTATATTTACAAGGATTCAAAAGGCTTTAGATAAGGTCAATGGAGTTATGAGGGAATACCTAGCAGGTATAAGAGTGGTAAAAGCTTTTAATCGATTTGATTATGAAGAATCTCGTTTTGAGGAAGTAAATAATAATTTGAGGGATGTAAGCTTAAAGGGTATGAGAATAGTGGCCTTGTTTAATCCTATTGTAGCCTTGATAGTTAATATAGGTATTGTATTAATCCTATGGGTAGGAGGACTAAGGGTCAATGGTGGGAATTTAGAAGTTGGTAAGATAATGGCTTTTGTAAACTATATGAACAGGCTATTGTTTTCTCTAGTTATGACTACTAGAATATTAAATATGTATATTAGAGCTAAAGCCTCTGCTGAGAGAATTGGAGAGGTATTTAGTACGGAAAATATTATATATACAAAGGAAACGCCCTTTCCTTTTAAGGATATAAAGGGAAAGCTAGAGTTACACAATGTATATTTTAAATATCATGAAAACAACAAATATGTTTTGGAAGATATAAGCTTTTCAGTAAATCCAGGTGAAACTTTGGCGATTATAGGTTCCACTGGATCGGGAAAATCTACGCTAATCAATTTAATACCTAGATTTTATGATCCAACGGAAGGAAGCATAAAAATAGATGGAATAGATATAAAGGATATGGACCTACATGAGTTAAGGGAAAATATTGCCATAGTCCCCCAAAAGACCCTGCTGTTTACTGGGAACATAAAGGAGAATATTAAATGGGGAGATGAAAAAGCCACCGATGAAGAAGTAGAAAAGGTGTCTAAAATTTCAAAAGCCCATGATTTCATCCTATCCTTTAATGAGGGCTATAATACTTATTTAGGGCAGGGAGGGGTTAATCTGTCTGGTGGACAAAAACAGAGGATTTCCATAGCCCGGGCCTTATTGAAGAAACCTAAAATATTGATTTTAGATGATAGCACTTCTGCTGTAGACATGATTACGGAAAAGGAAATAAGAAAAGGATTAAAAGATTATCTAAAGGATACCACTACTATACTTATAGCCCAAAGGATAACTTCTGTAATGGATGCAGATAAAATCCTTGTAATGGATGGAGGTAGAATAGTAGGATTAGGGAACCATAATGAGCTTATAGACAATTCTCAAGTTTATAGGGATATCTATCATTCTCAGATGGGAAGGGGGTTAGAATATATTGGATCCTAGACGTAGTAGAAGACCTGCAGGTATTTCAGGTGGAAGAAGAGCTATTATGCCTGTAGAGAAAGCAAAGGATATCAGATATACATTGAATAGGCTATGGGATTTTTTTAGGAAAGAGAAAATAGGACTGTCTGCTACCTTTTTATTGGTATTAACCTCAGGAATATTGGGGCTACTTGTTCCATTTCTCATTGGGAAGGCTGTAGATGCAATATTTCCTGGGCCTAATCTTGTAGAGTTTGGAAGATTAAAGTTTATATCAGCTCTATTGTTATCAATATATATATTGGATAGTGGACTAACCTTTTTACAGGAGTATATAGTAGCTGGAATTGCTCAAAAGGTGGTACACGATATAAGGAAAAGTTTATTTGGCAAACTCCAATCCCTTCCAATAGTCTATTTTGATACTCAGACCCATGGGGAATTAATGAGTAGACTTACTAACGACGTAGATAATATTAGTAATACTATATCCCAATCTACAGTTCAATTTATGGCTTCGGTGGTAAACATCGTAGGCTCCTTAATTATGATGATACGTTTAAGTGGATTTATGACCATAGCTAGTTTAATAACCGTACCTATGGTATATCTTCTAACTAAAACTATCGCAAAAAGGACTAAAGTGTTGTTTAAAGAACAACAGGAAGCCCTAGGATTGTTAAATGGACATATTGAGGAAACTATAGGGGGAATCCATGTAGTAAAGGCATTTAACAAGGAGGATAAGGTGGTAGATGAATTTATACGACAAAACCATATATTAAGGGAGGTTGGAGTCAAGGCCCAAATTTGGTCAGGCTTTATCATGCCCCTTATGAATGTAATAAATAACTTTGGCTTTGGTGTTATTGCTATATTGGGCGGTGCATTAGCAGTAAAGGGAAAAATATCCGTAGGTATAATTGCTAGCTTCATATTCTATTCGAGACAGTTTACAAGGCCATTAAATGAATTGGCCAACACCTTTAATACTCTACAATCGGGTATAGCTGGAGCAGAAAGGGTATTTGAAATATTAGATGAAGAAGAAGAAAGAAAGGATGGGGAAGGAGCCATTCTAGCAACAGATATTGAAGGGGAAGTGGAATTCAAATTTGTTAGTTTTGAGTACGAGCCAGGTGAACCAGTCCTCAAGGATATCTCCTTTAAGGTGGAACCAGGAACCAATATAGCCTTAGTAGGGGCTACTGGCGCTGGGAAGACTACCATAGTAAATTTATTGACAGGATTCTATGAAATAGAAGAAGGGGAAATATTGATAGACGGAATAAACATAAAGGACTATCAAAAAGATAGTTTAAGAGAAATATTTGGAATGGTACTACAGGATACCTATCTGTTTTCAGGTACCATAGAGGAAAATATAAGATACGGTAGATTAGATGCCACCTATGAAGAGATAGAAAGGGCTGCAAAAATGTCCAAAGCCCATGATTTTATAAGTAGATTGCCTATGGGTTATGATACCATCCTTTCTGAAGGGGGTATGAATTTAAGTCAAGGACAGAGACAATTAATAGCCATATCAAGAGCCATATTAGCCGATCCATCTATACTTATACTAGATGAGGCAACTTCCAGTGTAGATACTAGGACAGAATTAAAAATCCAAGAAGCTATGGTTCAACTTATGAAAGGGCGTACAACCTTTATAATAGCCCATAGGCTTAGTACCATAAGAGAGGCAGATATAATAATGGTTATAGATGATGGTAAAATTGTGGAAAAGGGAAATCATGACCAACTTATAGATAAAAAGGGCAAATATTATAATCTATATATGAGCCAATTTATGAATATAGGAGAGGTGGTATAAATGTTAGTATATGAAATACCAGGAAGAGAAAAAATAGAGATTCAAAATGTAGTATTTGACTACAATGGTACTATAGCTGTAGATGGTAAGGTTTTAGAAGGTGTAGAAGAACTCTTCGTAGAACTTGATAAGCATGTAGATATTTACATACTGACTGCCGATACCTATGGTACCGTAGCAAAGGAATGTAGCAGGCTTCCAGGAAAGGTATGGACTTTTCCAAAGGAAAATGCTGGTGAATCCAAAAGGGATATAGTTAAAAGATTAGGAGGACAGAATACCTTAGTTGTAGGAAACGGGTTTAACGATATACCCATGTTTCAGGAGTCCATATTATCCATAGCTGTTATTGAAGGGGAAGGGGCTTGTGGGAAATTGTTATCTCATGCTCATATAGTAGCAAGGTCTATTAAGGAAGCCTTGGAGATTATACTAAGTGAAAACAAGGTTAAAGCTACTTTGAGGAATTGATAGTATGTCAATTTTACTGCGTTGTGATTATTATAAGAATTACAGCGCTTTTTTTATTTTTGTAACATAGGTTACCGACTATATCCAATAAAAAGCATAAAATAGATGAGGATGAGGTTAGGAGGGTTGAATATGACTAAATATTTCGATATGAAGGATAAGATATACCATATTACAGAAAAGTATCCAGAAACTATAGATGTATTTGTAGCCAATGGATTTGAACAAATAGGTAATGAAAATATGAGAAAGCTTATGGGAAAGACCATTTCCTTGGAAATGGCCTTAAAGAGTAAAAATATGAATATTCAAGTGTTTACACAAAAGCTTACAGAGGCTATTGAACAAAATAGGCAAATGGTAGACTATGATTTAATTCATAAGAGGAAAGGTGAAGATACGGATATAAGAATTGATGGAATCCTTCCCTGTCCTGTTAGAGTTCCCTTGATGGATGCTTTTAATACTTGGCTGGAGGAAGAAGGTATGAAATTAGGTCTTAAGATCGATTATGAACTTAAGGCTGCCGCTGGAGGTATCGACTGGATAAAGGGGGATATTCAAAAATCAGAATCCGAAGATGATTTATCAGATCTATTTATATCTGCTGGTTTTGATCTATTCTTCGATAAGAAATTGATGGGTAAATTTAAAGAAAAGGGAACTTTTGAAGATATATCGGATTTGGATAGATTAAATGAAGATTTTCAAAATGAATATATAAGTTTACAAGATCCAAGGAAGGAATATACGGTAATAGGGGTGGTTCCAGCGGTATTTCTTGTAAATACTGAAGAATTAAAGGGGAGAAAAATCCCTAGCAGTTGGAAGGATATCTTAGAGCCTGAATTTGAAAACTCTGTATCCCTGCCAATAGAGGACTTTGATCTATTTAATGCTATGCTTTTGACCATATACAAGGAATATGGAGAAGAAGGAATTAAGAGGCTGGGCAAATCTCTGCTTAAGAGTATGCACCCATCGGAGATGGTAAAGTCCCATATGAAGACTGAAAGGCCAGCCATTACCATTATGCCCTATTTCTTTACGAAGATGACCAAAAGAGGTGGACCTATGGTAGCTGTATGGCCAGAGGATGGAGCTATTATAAGTCCAATATTCTTATTAAGTAAGAAATCAAAGAAGGATAAGTTAAAGCCTTTTGTAAACTTTTTTGTCTCCAGAGAAGTAGGGGAGATACTATCTCACAATGGAAGATTTCCAAGCACCAATCCAGAAGTGGATAACAGAATATCTAAGGATAACAAATATATGTGGATTGGTTGGGATTTTATACAGGGAAATGATATTGGAAGTTTGATTACTAAATGTGAAAGGATATTTAATGAATCAATATAGGAGGAGTATATATGAACTTAGTTACAGTATCTGGTCCTCCCTCATCGGGGAAGACCTCTATTATACTAAAGGTTATAGAGGCATTAAAACTTAGGGATATGGATGTTGGAGTAGTGAAATTTGACTGTCTTTATACTGATGATGATATATTGTATGAAAAAGCAGATATTCCTGTAATAAAAGGATTATCAGGCTCCCTTTGTCCGGACCATTATTTTGTATCCAATATCGAAGAGGTGGTGCAGTGGGGAAGGAAAGAAAAGTTAGACCTTTTGATTACTGAATCTGCAGGACTATGTAATAGATGCTCCCCTTATATAGATGGTATAAAATCCATATGTGTCATAGACAATCTATCGGGAATAAATACTCCTAAAAAAATAGGACCTATGTTAAAAGCAGCGGATATAGTCGTGATAACCAAAGGAGATATAGTATCCCAAGCTGAAAGGGAAGTGTTTTTATCTCGAGTAAACTCCGTAAACCCTAAGGCTATTGCTATGCATATAAATGGTTTAACAGGACAAGGGGCATTTGAACTTAGTACCCTGCTATATGAAGAAGAACAAAATATAGATGCAGTACAAGGTAAACGACTTAGATTCCCAATGCCATCAGCATTATGTTCCTATTGTTTAGGGGAGACACGCATAGGAGAGGATTATCAAATGGGTAATGTAAGGAAGATAAAACTAGGTGATGAAGATGAATAATATACTAGAAACCATGTCAATAAGACAATTACAACAAAAATACCCCTTTGTAATAAGTTATTTTGAAGAAAACAGGTTAAATGTAGAAAGCTTTGAAGACAATACCTTTGTTGAGTATTTAAATCATTTTACCCAAGAGGAAATAGAAGAATGGGCTATAGATAAAGAAAAAATAGCAAAGGATTTATGGGAATATATCCATGGAATGAGAGAGTTTTTAGGAATAGAAGAAAATAATAGTGTAGAGTCCTTAACTATAGTATCAGGTAGAAATAAGGATGGAAAAGCAGAGGAATTTGGGGAATTAACCATAAATAAATCCCAGATTATATCTATAGTGGGACCTACTGGTTCTGGAAAATCTAGGTTATTAGCTGATATAGAATGGGCAGCTAGAGGAGATACTCCTACAGGAAGAACCATATATGTAAATGGGGAGATACCAGATACTAAATGGAGATTCTCATCTAACAATAGATTGGTGGCACAGCTTTCTCAAAATATGAATTTTGTAATGGATTTAACAGTAGAAGAATTTTTAAAACTCCATGCCCAAAGTAGGATGGTAGAAAATATAGATAAGGTAGTTCAAGAAATCATTAAGGCAGCCAATAGTCTAGCGGGAGAAGAGTTTCAGTTAAATACCAATATTACCAGCCTTAGCGGTGGACAATCTAGGGCCCTTATGATTGCTGATACAGCTATATTAAGCTCTTCGCCTATAGTATTAATAGATGAGATTGAAAATGCAGGAATAGATAGGAAGAAAGCATTAGAACTATTGGTAAGTAGCGACAAAATTGTTCTAATGGCAACCCATGATCCAATTTTAGCCCTTATGGCGGACAAGAGAATAGTGATAAAAAATGGTGGGATAGATAGGATTATAGAGACTAGTGAAGACGAAAAGAAAGTTTTAAGAGAACTGGAAAAGGTGGATGGCATAATTCAAAATATGAGAAATGATTTGAGAAATGGTCTGTCAATTGATAATGAAAAATTGACAAAACAAATATTGATGCCTGGCACTAACTTACTAACCTATTGAAGAAAAAACAGTTGGGGATTACTGAAAATAGATCTTTGCTTGACAAATAACAGGGGTGATTTTTGATCGCCTAAGGAAAGGATGATTATGATGCACGAAGGATGTTCAGGAAGTTTTGAAAACGGGAAACAAGTGGTGGATAAGATAAGGATGATGGGCTTTGCCAATCAACCTATGGCTATGCCATTATATATAAAATGCACAGAATGTGATGAAGAATTCGAAATGGAATGCCATGAGGGAAAATGTCCAAACTGTGGTATGGTATATGGAGTAACCCCTTGCCACGCCTTTGATCCTGACAATGTAATGGCAGCAGGAAAGGATTATTGATATATCAAAAAACAAACTGAAGGATTTAAATCTATCAGTTTGTTTTTTTGTGTACAACATGTAAAGTTTCCTTGACAAAACTCATAGAAAAGATATAATGGATGTAAAGTAAGCTTGACATTAAGGGGTGGATTTATTGGATGAAGAATCGATTAGAAGAGATTAGAAAATCAAAAGGGCTTAGTCAAGAGGAATTAGCAGATATACTAGGAGTTTCTAGACAGACTATTAGTTCATTAGAAAATGGACGATACAATCCTTCTATCCTACTAGCGTTTAAGATAGCCCGTTATTTTGAAAGAAGCATAGAGGATATATTTATTTATGAGGAGGATGAAAATGGAAGATAGATTGAAGAAGAAAAAAGTAAAACATTTTATTTATAATCTACTTGGTTACTTATTAGGTGTAACAATATATGATTTATTAGGTAATGAAAATAGTACCTTAAGGGTATTATCTGGAATCCTATTTGTTATTGTAGTGCGTGCATTATTGGATCTTTATGAATATAGAAAACATCCTAAAATGCGGGAGAAAGAAAAACAACTGGAAAAGGATGAAAGGTTAATAATTATTAGGGATAAAGCCGCTTACTTTACTCACAATATGACATTAACTATTTTGGTAATACTATGGTTTGTTAACGTAATCAAACAAAATGATGAATTAAGCTATTTAATATCTGGATTAATAGTTGTGCTTATTATTTTAATGGAGTTAAGTAAGCTTTACTGGAGTAGAAAAATGTAATATATTTATTACTTAATGAAAATCCTATCTATTATCTTTTATGATGAATAAAGATAAAATTAAACCTCAATTCTGTAACATAGGTTACCGAAATACTAGGGATTATATATTATCATATTGTTACAGTATAGATAGGGAGGTAATAATTATGAATATGTTTTGTTTCCAATGCCAAGAGGCAGCTCAAGGGAAGGGTTGCACAAAGGTAGGTATGTGTGGTAAGACGGCGGATTTAGCAGCTCTTCAAGATTTGATGATTTATTCCTTAAAAGGAATTTCAGAACTAGGGGTTAAAGCTGATGAGATAGGTATGGATATGGAAGGCTTAGATAGATTCATAATAGAAGGTTTATTTATGACTATCACCAATGCCAATTTTGATAAGGAAAGATTTTTTGAAAAGATAAAAGAAGCTCTTAAATTAAGAGATGAGCTTAAAGCCCAGTTAATAGAAAAGGGAGTAGAATTAGAAGAACTAGCTGATGCAGCTACATTTACGGTAAACTCCAAAGATGAAATAGTGTATAAGGCTAGTTCAGAAAAGGTAGGAGTTTTAGCTACAGAAAATGAAGATATAAGATCTTTAAGGGAATTAATCACCTATGGGCTTAAAGGTATGGCTGCCTATGCAGAACATGCAGACAATCTAGGATATTATGATCCTGAAATAGGAAAATTCATTAGAAAAGCTTTAGCAGCTACATTAGATGATAGTCTAACATTAGATGATCTAGTAGCATTGACATTAGAAACTGGTAAATATGGTGTAGATACTATGGCATTATTAGATAAGGCAAACACATCTACTTATGGTAATCCAGAGATAACGGAAGTCAATATAGGAGTTAGAAACAATCCAGCTATATTAATATCTGGCCATGATCTAAAGGATTTAGAAGAATTACTAGAACAAACTAAGGGAACTGGTGTAGATGTATATACCCATGGTGAGATGTTACCAGCCCATTACTATCCAGCCTTTAAGAAATATGATCACTTTGTTGGAAACTATGGAAATGCATGGTGGAAACAAAAAGAAGAATTTGAAAAGTTCAATGGGCCAATATTATTTACTACTAACTGTATAGTACCGCCAAAGGAATCCTATGCAGATAGGGTATATACTACAGGTAGTTCAGGATATCCAGGATTTAGACATATTCCAGATAGAGTAGATGGACAATCTAAGGACTTTTCAGAAATAATAGAAGATGCTAAAAGATTACCATCACCAACGGAAATAGAAACAGGCAAAATAGTAGGTGGATTTGCCCACAATCAAGTATTTGAATTGGCAGATCAAATAGTAGAAGCAGTTGAAACTGGCGTTATTAAGAAATTCTTCGTAATGGCAGGTTGTGACGGTAGACATAAGACTAGAAATTATTATACAGATTTTGCAAAAGCCTTACCAAAGGACACAGTAATATTAACAGCTGGATGTGCAAAATATAAATATAATAAATTAAACTTAGGAGATATAAATGGTATACCAAGAGTACTAGATGCAGGGCAATGTAATGATAGTTATTCACTAGCTTTAATAGCATTAAAATTAAAAGAAATATTTGGATTAGAAGATTTAAATGAATTGCCAATTGCTTATAATATTGCATGGTATGAACAAAAAGCAGTAATAGTGTTGTTAGCATTGCTATATTTAGGAGTTAAGGATATACATCTAGGACCAACACTACCAGCTTTCCTTTCACCAAATGTGGCTAAAGTATTGGTAGAAAATTTCGGAATTGGAACTATTTCTAATGTGGAAGATGATATAGAAATGTTTATGAACGCATAATAAATTGATTCTGAATTGAATGGAAAACAAGAGGAATTAATATAAGAGTTAGTGAAAGTAAAGAATATGGGTGGGAGTTGTAATCAAAAAGATGCACCAAGGGCGAACCTTGGTGCATCAAATAAATTCTTTAAAAGGCATGGTAAAATTTAATTCATTGGCTAAATATTTTCTTTCCTTATTATCCAATCCAGCTAATTTTAATTGTTTCTTAAAATTACATTTAAAACTCCAATACCTAATCAAAATATTAATAAGCCAAAAAGGGAGAATTATTAAATATAATAGAAATTTTATAATTAGCTTTATCCAGGAAAAAACCTTAATTACATTAGCTTTCATAGCTTATTTATTAGTCATGGCAGAAATATCCTTCATGGAAAGCATATAGGATTTTGCCATATCTAGTGCTGCCTCTTCAGGTATTCCCGAATCTACTAATTCTTTGTATAAACTCCCTACAGCCTGACCTATATTTTTACCAGCCTCTGCAGAATAAAGAGTATTAACCACCCCGGTGATTAATTGTGGTATTTTATCTGTAATTGTGTCTAGTATTTCAGCTAATTCCTTTACATCATTTGCGTGAACTTCGCCCATTTATACAACCTCCTTAAACAAATTGAAATGCAAGATTTACCGACTTTTTAGCAGTAGACAATATTTGGGTAACAATTTCTAAAGGTTCTAATGCAGATTTAAACTTGGATACAATTATAATATCTTCTTTCTCATTAGATTCTGGAATTTTAGAAAACATATTGTTTAAAATTTCCTCAGGAATCTCTTTCATATCTTTGGAAACTATTTCAGATAGTTTTAAAGTAAAGGCTAATTCTTCTCTACATTGAGGACAATATTTAAGATGATTAATTAGCTCCATTTTGTTCTGTTCTTCTATAGTTTTATTTGTATATTGAATAATATAATCTTCCATTAATCTACACTCATCACTCATCCTAAATCCCTCCTTCTACTAATAGTGGCCTAAGCTTTTTCTTTAGGCAATAGACCCTACTTTTAATAGTTCCTTCCGAAATTCCAGTTATACTTTCTATTTCCTTATAGTTAAGACCAGCATTAAAAATTAAAAATAATAGTTCCTTATCTTCTAATGGCAATGTATTAAGGCTATTCTCTATATCTATGGAATTTATTGCATGATCTATGGGATTAGATTCGCCAGGTATTCTTCCTATATCCAGATCTTCTAAATTATGAAAGTCCTTATCTTTATAATGCCCCCTATAAAAGTCTGCGATTTTTCTTCTAGCTATGCCAATAGCCCATGTTTTAAAAGAAGAGTTCCCTTTATAATTATCCATGCCCTGCCAAATTGCCAACATAGTTTCTTGTAATATATCTTGAACATCTTCTGCATTTGAAACCTTTGAGAGGATATAATTATATAGGATTTTAGTATAAGGCCATATTAGTTGTTCGAATTCTATCCCATCTACATACCCCCTAAAAGCTACTTTCATATACTTAGTCGGATAAAAGGTGGAAAAGGTTCAATTTTTTTTAAATATTTAGCAAAATAAGTTCAGATTATAAAAATGCACTAAGAATTGTTTTTAATATATTTTTTAGTTCAATTTGCAAAAAGTGTATACATATGATACACTATTCAAGTTAGTTAAGGAATGGATTATAGTATAAACAAATATTTTTCATAATTTTATCCTATCATGTATAATATCTATGGCAAAGAGATACATACTTGTCTTGCTTTATAGAAATCCACCAAAACTTTAATTATTAAATAAAAAATAAAATTTTATATTTAATATTAAGAATAATTTGCTAACATATTTTTATGTTAGATTTTTGTATTGAAATTGAAATTAATTTATAGAGGAGGTGTTAGAATGACAAAAAATTTAATAGTTTCACTTGCAGGTTTATTTTTGATAACTGCGTTTACCAATGTTTTATCTACGCTAAAAACTATGTTTATATCTAAGAAAATTATGAATCCAGTATATATTTTAGTATTTGTAGATGCAATAATTTTTGCAACAATAGTTGGCAAGGTAACTAGTGGAGATGGAATACAGTTTACAATTGCCTATGCCTTGGGAAGATCTATGGGAGTTTTCATAGGCAATAAATTAGAAGATAGATTAGCTTTAGGGATTTTAGAAGTAGATGTATTTTTAAATCATAAATATAAAATGATTGAATTAGCAGAAAACCTTAGAGAGGAAGGATATACGGTAAACAATTATTCAGTTAGTGGCAACAATGGGAATAAGAGATACAAAGTAGAAGTGGTAATCAATCGAAAAGAATTTAGGATACTTGAGGATATTATAGAGGAATGCGGCATAAATACCCCTACCTTAAAGGTAAAGAATCTAAGTAAAGTAGATGGGAAGATCACCACAACTAGTAGTTAATAAAATCGAAACTTTAAATTTGCCAATAAGAGATAGATATTCTATAAGGGTATCTTTTTTTATATAAAAAAAGTATGGTTAAAATCACCATACTCTTTTGATTAATTATTTTTTAAAATATCCATAATATAATCATTTTTTTCCATAATTTTAAAAATGGGTACACCTATTAAACTTACTATTATAAATTCAGAAAGGGCTATTTGCCCAGCTACTATAAAAAAATTAACAGGAGTTTCTGATAGTAAATATATCTCCAAGCCTATGAAAGCATTAAATACAGCTGGCCAAAGGCTAGCTATATATATGTTTTTAGTCTTACTCATGGAATACAATGCTAGGAAACTTAAAAAAGTACCGTATACAACATCAATTATTCCAAAAGGACTACCTATATTAGCCAAGGCATTACCTAAAGTAAGAGGTAATACATAAAAAGGATCTATATAAGCTAGCAGTGTCAATATTTCAGAGAATCTAAATTGTAATGGACCATAGGCTAACGAAGGCAAGGCATAGGTCAATACCACATATAAAGCTGCAATAATTCCCGCCTTTACAAGTCTATTTGTGTTCATCTGCATCTCCTCCTACTCCAAAATCCGTATTATTCCATAGTATTTCAATATTATCATATTCCTCTAAATAAGAGTAATTTTCTTTAAACCAATGGATCAATTCCTCATCTCTTTTTACAGGAGTAGAATTTTCTACATAGATATTGATACATCCATAGTCAAAATGCTCTTGCAGAATATCCATATCCTTTGAGATCATTTCCTTAGTTTGCCCCTTGATTCCCACCAATAAACATATTGATTTGAAGTATTTAGCCACATCCCTATAGTCAGTAAAGTACACTCCTTTGTTTAAACAATTGTTTCTGAAGTTGTTATTAAAGGTTTCAATTCCACATTTAAATACGATATCTATGCCCTTAAAATAATCTACTATTTCACTGAGCCTATGTCTGTAATTATAATGGCTTTCAAAATATAGTCTTTCTATGCCCTTTGAATAGACAATATCCCTTATATCATCAAGGGTCTCCTTTGGTAATTGAAATACAGATGCAGAATTAATAACCTCCAATTGTTTAAACTCTCCAGTTACATTATTTAAAATATCCTTATTAAATTGATTAATATGATTGTCATCGTCCCAGTTATCTTTAATATAATCGCAAAACAAACAACGTCCCCATTGACAGGGACGTGATTTTAAAAGTACAATTTCTCGTGGGTTTTTTCTCAAAATCCTATTGTATCTTATCATTAACATCACTCCCTTGTTTTTTTCAGTGGGTACCAAGGAAACACTAAAGTATATATTAAAAGGCTATTATAATTTATCATATGTAAAGTAAAAATACAAGGAGATACTATCCATTAACTTTATATAGAAATATTTTCATTTTCAATGATATAATATTTAGAGATGAGCATAATTAATAAAATTTAAATATAAAAACCATAAAACTAAGCATCAAATATATACTCATCTAGAAAAGATAGAAAGAAATTGTTTACATCTTGGAAATTGAGAATTTAACAAGGTAAATGAAGAAAAAAGGGCATAGTAAAGCTAAGGGTTAAGAATCCCAATCTTAAATTTTTAAAAAAATGCATATTAACTTATGAAGCTTTTTTAAACTTAGATAGAGATCTAATTTTATCCTTTTGATTATCAGCAATAGCCGCAAGAGCCAGAGATAATAATGTTATGTGACCTAAAGTATTTAAATTAGTAATAGAATTAATATTGCGTACTGTAGGTTTTTCAAGATTAAGATTTTTCCATCTTGAATTATATCTTTCTGACTCTGTTCTTAAAGCATAAATTTTTTTAAAGAATATAGATTCTCGGTTTATAGAAGCTCGATAATCAGTACCTATTGTAATGTAGCTGGTGCATCCTCTATTTTTCTTACCATTAAAATATTTAGGATGTTTACAAGGACATAAAGAATCATCTTTCTTAGTTCTAAAAGGGCAACAAAATTTTTGCTTAATATAAGAATCGAAATACTGTTTACCATCCTTGTGCATGGCTAGCCCTGCTTCACAGATGACGTTAGAATCATTTAACATCTTCTTTTCCTTAGAATTACGAGGATTGAGTGGAATAAAGGCATGGCCATCAAGGCCATAACGAATAAAATTATGAATATCTTTAGTGTCATAGGCTTTGTCACCAATAAAATAAGTTTCTTTAAGAGAAAACCATTGATTAGTATCTTTTAGAAAATCAATAATCATAGAGGATTCAGAAACTTCGGCAGTTGTTGTAATTTCTGCAATAGGAAGTCCAGAAATAGCGTCAGTTAAAACAACATTCTTGTAACCCCAGTAGAATTCATACTTCTTTTCGTTATGAGAATTAGATGCAGTATGAACACCTAATTTACAGTCTGAATCTGATTTGGGATGATTTTTCTTACTAAATTTATTAGATGCAAAAGACTTAGGATTATTTTGTTTGGTATTAGCAAATACAGGGGTGGCATCACATGATACAAAAGAATTATCAATAAATCCAAGTTCTGTAAGTTCTAACACTTGAGATTTCATAATTTCTTTTAAAGATTCATTATTTAAATTCTTAATAAATCGTTGAAATACAGAGTAAGATGGTAGAGGTTTAAAAGGTTCAAATCCGCAAAGGTATGCAATATATGGATTTGTATCAAGGAAATTACACAACTCAGTAACCTCACATAACTTCTCAGCTCTCATAACAATAAAGGATCTAAAAAGAGCATGCCGATTGTAGCCTTTAGGTCCAAGTTTTGATGGCATATACTTTGAAAAGCTGGATAAATCAATGGTATCAAAGATTTTTTCATAAAACTTTGTCTTGCTATTAGAGGCAAACAAATCAATGTTATTAAAGATTAATTGACGTTCATACAAGGGCTTTCGCCTCCTTAATATAATATTTGGTGGTACTTATATTATTCGACATAGTGGGGCGAAAATCCTTTTTGAAAATAGAAATATTTTGAGTGATAGGGGAAAATCACTGTTTACAACACAGTGATTTCAAGCGTTATGAATTATGATTAACGCTATGATATAATATTAACAACAGAGGTGATTAAGATGGATGATAAAAATTTAAATACCAAAGAAAAAATATTATCGGCTACTATTGAATTATATGGAAGAAAAGGGGATATAACCGTAAGGGAAATTTGTGAAAAAGCTAGAGTAAATGTGGCCTCAATAAATTATCATTTTGGATCAAAAGATAATTTATTGAAGGAAGTGGAGAAGCATTATTCTAGATTATTATATGATATACAAAATGAAATAATAATTGATGAGGTGAAAGAGCCTAGAGAAAAGTTGATAGATTGGGCAGAGGCGTTGATGAAGTTTGTATTAGATTATCCTGCTTTGATAATGTTAGTTACCAGCTTAGTTTTACAAGATGAAAGCTATAATCCAGAGATTATAAATAAATTTTTAGGAAGTAAAGAATCTAAAGATAATATTCAAAGAACAATATATTCCATTACAAATATAGACGATAAAGAAATTTTAAATTTTAAATATATGCAGTTATTTTCTGGAGTAATTGGACCTATTGTTTTTCAGATGATACCGAATATTAAGGATACCAATAAGGTGTTTATGGATTTAAATAATGAAGGTGAGAGGAAAAGATATATAGAAAATTTAGTGGATACTATAGTGAAAAAATAAATATATGTTGATTTTATATTATAAAAGGAATAGAATATACTTAAACAGAAGTTTAAAACGGTTGTTTAAGTATATTCTTATTTCTGATAATCAAAGAAAAAATTTTATGAGAAATAAGGCATAAGGAGGAAAAAACTATAACAATATATAACAAACAGCATGTTCTAATAGATAATAAAAAGGAGAGTATAAGATTATAAATTTAGTGTGGAAGGATGAGGAAGTATATTATGACACAAGAATATATTGAGGTAAATGATGTGGAAAAGATATACCGAATGGGGGAAGTGGAGATAAAAGCCTTGGATAATATATCTTTCTCCATAGGTAAAGGTGAATTTGTAGTAGTGGCAGGGCCGAGTGGAGCAGGTAAAAGCACTATATTAAATATTCTAGGAGGGATGGACACTCCAACTCATGGGGAATTAATAGTTGATGCAAACGATATAAGCGGGTATTCTTCTAGGGAATTAACTACTTATAGAAGGAATGATATAGGATTTGTATTTCAATTTTATAATCTAGTTCAAAACTTAACTGCAATTGAAAATATAGAATTAGCTACTGAGATTTGCAAAGATCCTTTTGAACCAGAGGTGGTCTTAGAACAGGTAGGCCTCAGGGATAGAAGAGATAATTTTCCTAGCCAATTATCTGGAGGGGAACAACAAAGAGTAGCTATAGCTAGGGCCTTAGCTAAAAATCCAAAACTATTACTGTGTGATGAACCTACAGGAGCATTAGATTATAATACTGGGAAGGCTATACTGAAATTATTGCAAGATACAAGCCGTGAACATAATATGACAGTGGTAGTAGTTACTCATAATCAAGCTATTGCGCCTATGGCAGACAAGGTGATAAAAATTAAGAATGGGCAGGTAGAGGAAGAGCTAATAAACCTAAATCCATTACCAGTAGAAAGGATAGAATGGTAATATGAAAATCTCTCTAATAAAGGATACCTTTAGGGAAATAAAAAATTCCCTAGGACGTTTCTTAGCTATATTTGCCATTGTAGCATTAGGAACTGGTTTTTTTGCTGGAGTTAAGGCTACAGCACCAGACATGAAGATTACTGCAGATAAATACTTTGATGATTATAGATTGATGGATTTTTGGTTAATTTCCACTTTAGGATTTAATGAAAAGGATATAGAAGAAATTACCAAACTAGAAGGAATTGAAGGGATAGCCCCAAGCTATTCCATGGATGCAATATTTCAAGATGGAGATAATGAAAAGGTGATAAAGTTAATTTCCGTATCTATGGATAAAGCTAAAAGTAAAGATGAAGATTATATAAATAGAGCAAAGTTAGTAGAGGGAAGATTTCCAGAGAAATCTGGAGAATGTCTGGCTGAAAGAGGTAGTTTAGGTATGGAATCTATCCCTTTAGGTTCTACTATTAAGCTGGATTCTGGTACCGATGAAGATATATTGGAAAATCTAGAAAATGATAAATATAAAGTAGTAGGTCTTGTAGAAAATCCTCTCTACATCGCCTTCGATAGGGGTACTAGTACCATTGGCAATGGTAAGGTTCACAGTTATATTATGGTTCCAGAAGAAGAGTTTAAGTTACCAGTTTATACTGATGTTTATCTAACGGTAAAAGGTGCTAGGGATATTTTGACTTTTGATGAGGAATATGATGATTTACTAAGTCCTATGAAAAAGAATTTAGAGGATGTTGGGGATATTAGGAAAAAGGTTAGATATGAAGAAATAAAAGAAGAAGTCAATGAAAAATTAGAAAAAGGAAGAAAAGAGTTAAAAGAAGGAGAAAAAAAACAGAAGGAAGAATTAGCTAAGGCAGAAAAAGAATTAAATGATGCAAAAGAGAAGATATCTAAAGGCGAAAAAGAATTAAAAGATAAGGAAAGAGAATTTAATAAAACCATTACATCGGCAGAAGAAAGATTAAAAGAAGAAGAAAGTAAACTTAAAACTGGTGAAGATGAATACTATAAAAATCTCAATGACTTTAACGAAGTTAAAAAATTAGCAAATGAAAAATTTAAACAGGCAGAAATACAAATAGCCAATGGAGAAAAGGAATTAGCAGCAAAAGAAAAAGAATTAGAACAAGCCAAACTAGGTTTAGACTATATTACTGATGAAGAAGAAAAGGCTAAAACATTGGCTATGATTAAAGCAGGAGAAGAGGAAATAGAAAATGGAAAGAGAGAAATTTCCCTCTCTAAAATAGAATTACAAAAAAACAAAGACAAATTACAAGCAGGAGAACAGGAACTAAAAAATGCTAAAAAAGCTATAGATGAAGGGAAGATTAGATTACAAAGTGAAAGAGTCAAGCTGGAAAATTCTAAAAAATCAGCTTTGAAGGAGTTTAAAAAAGCCCGCAGGGAATTGGAAGATGGAAGAAAAGAGTATGATGAAGGCTATGAAGAATATCTAAAATCCAAAAAAGAATCTGATGAAGAAATTCTTAAGGCTAAAAAGGAAATAGCTGATGGGGAAGAGGAGTTAAGTAAGCTAGAAAAACCTAAATGGTATATTATAAAGCGAAACCAAACTAAGGACTTTATTGAATATGAGATGGCTGCTGATAGGATAGATGCAGTGGCTAAGGTGTTTCCAGTATTTTTTTTCCTGATAGCTATTTTAGTATCTTTAACTACTATGACTCGTATGGTAGATGAGGAAAGGGTTTATATAGGTAGTTTAAAAGGTTTAGGATATAAAAATATAGCCATAGCTTCCAAATATATAATATATGCAGCTATAGCAAGTATTGCTGGTAGTATAGTGGGATTAGCCATAGGATTTTGGGCTTTACCTACTACTATATTTAATGCTTATAGGATTATGTATATTATGCCAGATATTATTATAGAGTATAATTCACATTATGCTATATTATCTACTTTAGTGGCAGTTATTACTACAACCTTGGCAGCTTTAATAGCTTCCTATGGAGAGCTAAGGGATACCCCGGCCAATTTATTGAGGCCTAAGGCCCCAAAGCCTGGGAAGAGAATTTTATTGGAAAGAATAGATTTTATCTGGTCAAAACTTAAATTTTCCCAAAAGGTAACTGCAAGAAATTTGTTTAGATATAAGAGAAGGCTTTTTATGACTATACTCGGTATAGCTGGCTGTACCGCACTATTGGTAGCAGGATTTGGTCTAAAGGATTCTATCACAGCCATTGCTAGTAAACAATTTGATGAGATATACAAATATGAGATGATTATAGATTTAAAAGACAGTCTTGGAGCAGGAGAAAGCACTAAATCCATTAATACACTCAAACAAGACTCAAGAATAGAAGATCATATATTAATAAAAGAACAGTTAATGGATATAGGAAAAGGAAATATTGAAGAGTCTGCTAATATTATAGTACCAGAAGATATTAAAAGGCTTAAAGATTTTATTATACTTCGAGATAGGAAAACTGGAGAAAGCTTGTCTATAGAAGACGATGGGGTAATACTTACGGAGAAAATGTCTGAGCTATTAGATGCAGAAATTGGTGATGAAATATATATAAAAGATGAAAGTGATATAAAGAGAACAGTTAAGATCACAGGCATTACAGAAAACTATACTAATCACTATGTCTATATATCATCTAATCTGTATGAAGAAGTGTTTGGGGAAGATATAGAATATAAAAGGATTTTAGCTAGAACTCTTGAAGTAGATAAGGAATTTGAAGATAAATTGTCCAGGTATCTGTTGAAAAATGATGATATAAGCTCCATAGAATTTATTACTGGAATTAGCAAGGATTTTAATGATACATTAGATAGTTTAGATAAGGTAATCATGGTTTTGATATTCTCTGCTGGAGCTTTAGCCTTTGTAGTATTATATAATTTGACCAATATAAATATCTCAGAAAGAATTAGGGAGATTGCCACAATTAAGGTTTTAGGTTTTTATGATGAGGAAGTTTCTAGATATGTAGATAGGGAAAATATGATATTGACCATAATAGGGACCCTTTTGGGATTGGCACTGGGAGTATTTTTGCACAAGTTTATCATAATTACTACGGAGATAGAATTCATAATGTTTGGAAGGGAAATAAGAGGTGTATCCTTCCTATATTCAGCTGTATTAACCTTGGTGTTTGCAGTATTGGTTGATTTTGTAATGTATTTTAAATTGAAGAAAATAGATATGGTTGAGTCGTTAAAATCTGTAGATTAAAACCCAGTGAAAATCCACTGGGTTTTTATACTGGTATTTCCATATAAAAGGATACGCCCTTTTGTTCATTTTTAGCCCAAATCTTGCCTTGATGTAGATTTATAATTCTATATACTATGACCAATCCAAGACCAA
This sequence comes from Clostridium sp. Cult3, assembly GCF_021655115.1. Lineage (GTDB taxonomy): Bacteria > Bacillota > Clostridia > Tissierellales > Tepidimicrobiaceae > PPXY01. The sequence continues at coordinate 117,190 of NZ_PPXY01000019.1, read as the reverse complement.
ACTCTCCCTTATATCCTTTATTAAACTTACTAAATAGGGAATCCATAACCTTAGGTTCGATATTGGGGCCGTCATTCCAAAATGTCAGTAGGACCTTGTCATTATCTTTAGGCTTTAAGGATATAGATATTTTGCTATCGGCATATCGTATCTGATTATCTAGTAGATTTTCTATGGCAATCCTCCACTGTTCCATATCCCCATCTATATCTATAGGATATAGGTCTAAATGCCAATCTAATTGAACCCTACTCCAGGCTAGTCTTTCAACCACATCCTCTATCAATCTATCTAGAGAAAAGTTTTCTTTAGAGATTTCATGATTAGATAGGTAGTCTAATTTAGTTAAATAGAGTAGGTTTCGTATACGCTTTTCTAGTCTCGCTGCCTCCTCATCAATAATCTGAACTGAGTTATCCAAATCCCCTTTAGGATATATACCATCTCTAATAGCCTGGGAGTAGCTACGGATAACCATTACAGGGGTTTTTAATTCATGGGATACATGTTGGAGAAAGGATTGTTGCATTTCATCTTGATATATTAGCTGATTTCTAAGCTGTTCTATAGATTCACCTAATCTACCTATTTCATCCCCTCTTTCCAGTTCTATTGGTTCATCCCATTCATGATTTGCAAGTTTTCCAACTCGTCTTTCTAAATTTACCAAGGGACTAGATAAATATCTAGATAAGCCAATAGCTGGTATCCAGCTTAATAGAAAAACTATAGCCATAAGCAGTATTAACTTTTTAAACAAGGTCTGTACTAAGTCTTCCCTATAGGAATCCCACATATAGGATACTAAATAAACATCTTGATTTAAAGATTGTCCCTTAGTAATAACATAAAACACCTTTTCATTGCTAACTTGCCCACTATATCGTTTACTGGTATCCTTTTGAACCATTGCTTCTTTTATTACCCCATTTAAGAAGTCCATAGGTAAAGATGAAGATAATATAATTTTATTGTCATCATAAATTATAAAATGATTGACTGTACGGATATTTTCCATAGCTTGTCTAGGATCCTTCATAAATTCCGATTCGAAAAAATCCCGAAAGGACTGACTATTAAACCGATTCAACATTAAATCTTGGGCACTTTCGATATTAGCATAGATCTCTTTAGTAAAAAAGTTTCGTAAAGTCAATGGTAGAATAATAGCTAACAATATGGATATACATAGGGTTATAATAGCAAATACTAGCCATATTTGAATAGATAATGGTAAGTTTTTTATATTCATGATTTAATCATCCTATAGCCATATCCATAAATAGTCTCAATATTAAGCTTAGGTATTTTTTTTCGTAACCGTCTTACCAGATCGTCTACTACTCGATCCGTTCCAAAATAATCGGAGCCCCAAATGGATTTAAGGATTTGCTCCCTTGAAAGGGCTATGCCTTGGTTTTTAGCAAAATAGATCAATAGATCGAATTCTTTAGATGTTAAGTTTATTAAACCATCTTGTGATTTTACTCTCCTACTATTTTCATCTATAGTATAGGGGGGGATGTTTAAAACTTGAGGACTAGAACCATATACCCTTTCTAATAGATTACGGGTCCTAATGACCAACTCCCTAGGGAGAAAGGGTTTAGGTAGGTAATCATCACTACCTAGTTCTAAGCCCAATACCCTATCTATATCCGCATCTCTTGCAGATATAAATATTATAGGAATATCTGGTGATGTCAACTTTATTTCTTGCAAAAGTTGGTATCCATCTATATCTGGAAGCATGATGTCCAGTATCCAAAGGTCAGGAGGATTACCAATGTTTTTTTTAGCATCCTCTCCTGTTAAAAAGGAAGATACTTGCCATCCTTCCTTTTCTAAATATGAAGTCAAAATAAGATTTAAATTCTTGTCATCCTCTACGAGATAGATATTAAAGGACATGGTATTCACCTCTTAAGAATTATTATAAATATATTATAACAAAAGAACATGGCATCTATATCGAAGAATTGTGGGAAATTGTGAGAAAACCAATTAAAAGTTTCATAATAAACCATGTTTTATCCATAGTTTTTCTATAATTCTTTATTAATATAAATACAAATAAAGAATTAGGAGGTAATACTATGGATTATGAAAAAAAAGACATAGATGATATGGGGAACACAACTGTTGTTGAAAATACTGGAGAGGACCATATGATTTTAGATACCACTAGAACAAAAGAAGAGAAAAACCCTAAGAGGAGAAGAATTTTATCCTATTTTGTGGTGGCTTTAATTGCTTCCCTTATCGGGGGATTGGTATCATCCTATATTGGAATGAATTATCTATTTGCTGAAGAGTCATCTCCAGGAAAAGCTCAAGAATCTTATGTTGCTGAAAAAACTTATCAAATCGCTAATAGTACAGATATATCCCAAGCAGTGAAAAAGGCTGTAGGTAGTGTAGTAGGTATTACTACAGTAGAGGTTCAAAGATATGGATTTTTGGAGCAGGAGGTAGATGGAGTAGGTTCAGGAGTAATAATAGATAGCAATGGCTATATACTTACCAATTCCCATGTGGTAGGAGATGGAGGTGCAAAACAGATAAAGGTTCTATTTGAAAATGGAGACGAAGAGGCTGGAAAGGTATTATGGTGTGATACATCTTTAGATTTAGCTATTATTAAAGTGGATAAAAAGGATTTACCTGTAGCAAGCTTAGGGGATTCCGATAAATTACAGGTAGGAGAGGTAGCCATAGCTATAGGGAACCCTTTAGGATTGGAATTTCAAAGGACTGTAACCTCAGGGATTATTAGTGGACTTCATAGAAGCATTAGGGTGGATGAAGCCAATATCATAGAGGACTTGATTCAAACTGATGCTTCAATTAATCCGGGGAATAGTGGCGGGCCTTTACTAAATAGTAAGGGAGAGGTAATAGGAATAAATACTGCTAAGATAAAGACTGCAGAAGGCCTTGGCTTTTCCATACCAATAAACACTATTAAACCAATAGTAGAGCAGGTAGTTAAAGAAGGAAGTTTTAAGATGGTTTATATGGGAGTAACTGGTATTGAAGTAGAATTATATGAGAGACAGTTGGGAGTGGATTTGCAAGGAGACAATGGAATTATCATAATTGAAGTAATGCCTAATTCCCCAGCAAGTAGAGGGGAATTGAGAAACGGTGATATAATAACTAAAATTGATGATCAGGATATTGAAAATATGAATCAACTCAAAAAGATTTTATATAAATACAAAAAAGGTGATAAAGCAAAATTGAGTATAATCAGAAATGGTAAGGAAATGGAATTAGAGATAGAATTCAGCAGGGTAAGATAGAGCTTATCAACATATTTCTAAATTATCCACAACATATTTGTTAAAACCAATATCCCAACACCAGTTATCCACAATCTTTGTTAAAGTTTCATTAAAATGTATGGTATTAAACCTTCTTAATCCATATGAAAACTGTTATAATGATTTTATATATCTTTTATAACTAGGAGTGGATTTTATGAAAGTAATGATTGTTGGAGCTGGAAAGTTGGGATATAAATTAGCTGAACTTATGAATCATGAGGATATAGATGTAACTTTAGTAGATGTAAATTTGAAGACTTTAGAGAGGATTAGCGATCACCTGGATGTGTTAACTGTTGCCGCCAATGGTATACAGATCGGTGCATTGAAGGAGCTAGATATTCAAACCTATGATTTACTTGTAGCAGCAACGAATAGTGATGAAACCAATACTTTAATTTGTTCTTTGGCAAAGAAGCTAAAATGCAAGAAGACCATAGCAAGAATTAGAAATCCAGAGTTTACAGAACAATTGGATTTTGTAAAAAATGAAATGGGTATAGACCATATTATCAATCCAGATTTAACTACAGCTATGGAAATAGAAAGGTATCTATTGAAGAGTTACAATTTTTATGCAGACGACTTTGCTAAGGGCAAGGTTTCAATGGTAGATTTTCATATAGGAAATATAGAAGGTTTTACTGGTAAGAAAATAATGGAACTAGAAGGATTGGAAGGACTACTTATTACTGCTATATCTAGAGAAGGAGATCTAATTATTCCTAATGGATCAACTAGATTAATGAAAGAAGATGTAATCCATGTAATTGGCAAGGCCAAGAATATAAATAAATTAGGTGAGAAACTTAAAACCAATATGGATAAGAAACATACTAAGAAGGTCATGATATTAGGCGGTGGGAAAATTGGCTACTATTTGGCACATAGATTAGAATCTTCTAATGTGTCTGTAACAATAGTAGAGGAGGATAAGACAAGGTGTCATTATCTATCAGAAAAACTAAACCATGCTATGATAATCCATGGAGATGGAACAGATATCAATTTGTTAGAGGAAGAAGATTTGGCACTTCAAGATGCTTTTGTAGGGGTTACAGGTTATGATGAACAGAATTTATTGATGGCTTTAGTAGCGAAACAGTCAGGTGTTAACAAGACTATTGCTAAGATATCTAGACCTAATTATGTTCATATAATAGATAAGCTAGATATTGATGTTGCCCTAAACCCTGTTAATATTACTGCTAGCGATATCTTAAGATTCATAAGGGGAGGTAAGGTAGTATCAGTATCTTTACTTTTAGGGGGACAGGGAGAGGTTACCGAGATAATCGTATCTGAGGATTTACCCATTGTTGGAAAACCTATATCTAAATTGGGATTACCTAAAGGAATTATTATCGGTGCAATTGTTCACGATGGAGAGGTTATTATCCCAAAAGGAGACACCATAATTTATCCAAAGGATAGAATTGTTGTATTTTCCTTAACATCTGATATGCCAGCTTTAAAGAAGATGTTAAGGCCTAGTAAAGGAGGGATACTCAGTGAACTATGGGGCAGTTATTAAGGTATTAGGTAATCTGCTGATGATAGAAGCAGGATTGATGATTCCCTCCTTTTTTGTAGCTATATATTATAATCAATGGGATAAAAGGGCTTTTTTAATCAGTATTATTATCACTGGTGTTATAGGGTTTATAATGAGTAAGAGCTTTGAATATAAAAAAGGGATAAAAGCCAAAGAGGGTCTAGCTATTGTTGCGCTTGGATGGATATTAGCGTCTTTTTTTGGTTCTTTGCCTTTTGTATTTTCTGGAAGTATTCCTTCATGGGTAGATGCATTTTTTGAAACCGTATCGGGTTTTACAACAACTGGGGCTACCATTGTAGATGATGTAGAGCTTCTCCCAAAAGGCATATTGTTTTGGCGATCTTTTACCCATTGGATTGGCGGAATGGGAATATTGGTTTTTACCATTGCTGTTTTACCTACATTGGGAGTAGGGGGATTCCAGATATTTAAGGTGGAAAGCCCTGGGCCTAAACCAGATAGAATCGTGCCAAGGGTTAAAGATACTGCCAAGATACTATATACCACATATTTGGTAATTACCCTTTTGGAAATAGTATTATTGCTATTAGGCGGTATGTCATTATTTGATGCTGCAGTCCATACCTTTGGTACAGTAGGTACTGGAGGTTTTTCTATAAAAAATGAAAGTGTTGGTGCTTATAATAGTACTTATATACATTTGGTAATTGGTATATTTATGATATTATCAGGGGTTAACTTTTCATTGTACTATGCACTTTTTAAAGGCAAAGTAAGGGAAGTAATAAGGAATGAAGAGTTAAGACTATATTTGGGTATAATATTTACAGCTGTAATTCTTATTGCAATAAATATAAATAAGAGTATGTATAATAATTTTGGATTATCTTTAAGAGATTCCTTTTTTCAAGTAGGTTCTATCATAACTACTACTGGCTATGCTACAGTGGACTTTGATCAATGGCCTACTTTTAGTAAGATAATATTGTTTTCTCTTATGTTTGTCGGAGGTTGTGCCGGTTCAACAGGTGGGGGAATGAAAAATATTAGGATATTAGTGTTGTTCAAATTGATAAAGAGGGAGATAACTAAAATATTTCACCCCAGAGCAGTTATTCCTATAAAGACTGAGGATAAAGTAGTTCCAAATGAAACCGTTGCTAGTATAACAAGTTTTTTCATGCTATATATTTTAATATTTGTATTGGGAACAGCAATTATTTCATTAGAAGGTATTGATTTTGAATCTTCAGCAGGTGCAGTGGCTGCTACTTTAGGCAATATAGGACCTGGTATTGGGCTAGTAGGGCCAGCTAGAACCTACAGCCAATTTAGTTATGGGGGAAAATTGTTGTTATCTTTGTTTATGTTATTAGGTAGATTAGAGCTATTTACCATAATTGCTTTGCTTGTGCCGAGCACCTGGAGAAAGGAAATATTATCAAAGAATGCTTAGGATAGTAAATATTATGGAGGAGATAGGATGAAGTTAGTTTCTTGGAATGTTAACGGTCTTAGGGCTTGCGTTAAAAAAGGTTTCTTGGATTATTTCGAGGAAGTGGATGCAGATATATTCTGTGTTCAAGAAACCAAATTACAGGAAGGCCAAATTCAACTGGATTTAGAGGGGTACCATCAGTATTGGAATTATGCAGAAAAGAAGGGGTATTCCGGTACAGCTGTATTTACTAAGGACAAGCCTTTGGAGGTTAAATATGGACTAGGGATAGAAGAACACGATAAGGAAGGTAGAGTTATAACTCTAGAATATGATGATTTCTTTTTAGTAAATGTGTACACCCCTAATTCCCAAAGGGAGCTTAAACGTCTTGATTATAGAATGACATGGGAAGATGATTTTAGGGATTATCTAAAGGAGTTGGATTTAGATAAGCCGGTAATATTGTGTGGAGATTTAAATGTAGCCCATAAGGAGATAGACTTAAAAAATCCATCAAGTAATAAAAGAAATGCAGGTTTTACTGATGAAGAAAGGGGAAAGATGACCCAGCTATTAGATACAGGATTCGTAGATACCTTTAGACATTTTTATCCTGATAAAGAAGGTGCCTATACTTGGTGGTCCTATATTACAAGAGCAAGGGATAGAAATGCTGGTTGGAGGATTGACTACTTTATAGTGTCGGATAGGCTTAAGGACAAATTAAAGGATGCACAGATTCATTCAGAAATAATGGGAAGCGATCATTGCCCAGTATTTTTAGAAATATGATCAAGGCAAAGACAGTCAAGGGACTGTCTTTTTGTTGCTCAACTATATATACTTTAGTATAATGGATTTAACTGACATTCATTTATATTGATTACAGCCATATTATTAAGGGGGATGAATATATGGAGGTACATAAGTTTACTGATTTCAAGGATAAGATTATACAAAATGTATCCAAAGTAATAGTAGGGAAGGATGCAGAGATTGAACTAATCCTTGTGTCCTTTTTAGCTGGAGGTCATGTTTTACTAGAGGATATACCTGGGACAGGAAAGACCATGATGATAAAAGCTTTTTCTAAAACATTAGGCTTACCTTTTAAAAGAATTCAATTCACACCAGATTTATTACCTTCAGATATTACAGGTATCAACTTTTATAATCAAAAAATTTCGGATTTTCAATTTAGAGAGGGGCCTTTATTCTCCAATATAATACTTGCTGATGAGATAAATAGAGCAACCCCTAGGACTCAATCCTCTCTTCTCGAGGCTATGGAGGAAAAACAAGTAACTTCTGATGGGCAAACTAGAATATTAAATAAACCCTTTATGGTATTAGCTACTCAAAACCCTGTGGAATCCTACGGTACTTTTCCCCTACCAGAAGCACAACTGGATAGGTTTTTTATGCGTATTAAGCTAGGCTACCCTACAAAGGAGGAAGAAAAGGATATAATCAGGAAAAACATAGGCAATCCTTTGGACTATATAGAGGCAGTAGTTGAACAGGAGGAGTTAGACTATGTGTTGAGAAATGTATCCAAGGTTACTATAGAGGAAGATGTAATGGACTATCTAGTAAACATAGTAAGTGAAACCAGAAATAGGGATGATATAGCTTTAGGCATAAGCCCTAGAGGTTCCATAGCGCTATTTAAAGCTTCCCAAGCCCATGCTGCTATTAACGGAAGGGATTACATAATACCCGAAGACATAAAGAGTATATCTCCATATGTGTTAAACCATAGGATAATAGCTCGAGGTGTAAACAATATAGAGGATTCATTAGAATTGATAGGGGAAATAGTAAAAAATGTACAAGTTCCCTTGGAAGTTAGATAGCTATGGTTTGGATTCTAATAGGACTAATAGGCCTTACCTATTTGATTAATAAATGGACACTATTCTATGGCTTTAACGATTTATTCTATAGGATGGAAATAGAAAAAAGTCAAGCTGAAATAGGAGAGGAGATACAGATTTATTCTATAGTGGAAAATAGAAAACGGATGACGGTTCCCTTCTTAAAAATAAACGAAAGATTTCCCAAGGGATTTAATATATGGGACAATCGGTATGCTTTATTTATCATGCCTAATCAAAGGGTTAGGAGGGGATATAAGATAATAGGTGGGAAAAGAGGCCTTTATACAATTGAATATGTATACCTTGAACTAGGTGATTTTATTGGTTTCAAATCTAAAAGACAATATATGAAGGTAAATAAAGAAATAGTAATACTTCCTGAAAAAGTTGATCTTTATAAAAGCTTAGAACCGATTGGAGCATTAAATGGGAATATATCGGTTAGGAGATGGATTTTGGATGATCCCCTTATGACCATTGGCATAAGGGAGTATACTGGAAATGAACCGGAAAGATTTATCCATTGGCCTTCCTCAATAAAATACAATAATCTAATGGTTAAAAACTTCGACTTTACTACGGATAATAGTATTATAGTGGTTTTAAATATTGAAACCATGAAGCCTAGTTGGCAACCAATTGAAGAGGATATAATAGAAAGAGCCATATCCTTGACCAGGGCAGTCATGGAAGAATGTGAAAATTTTAAAATACCCTATGGTTTTGCATCTAATGCTCATAACAGTAAATCTATCCATGAAAGGGGATATTTTTACCATCCAGGTTTAGGTCAAAATCATTTAAGCAGCTTTCTTGAAATACTTGGCCGAATGGATTATAAGGTAGATACCTTTTTTGAGAACACCTTAAGGAATATGGCTAAAAGACAGGGTCACTATACTACTGTGGTTATTATTACACCGAGAATATTAGATACATATATAGAGCCTATAAATATTTTAAGTCAGACTGTCAATAGGACGGTAATCATCTCTGTAGAACCGGAGCATTTAGATGATTTCAATGATAATATAATTAAGTATAGGAGTAGGTAATATGGTAGAGATTATTTTGTTTGAGATAATATCTATAGTTTCCCTTTTATATTCCCTATGGATGATGTTCTTTTACTTTGCACCTATAGGAGAAATGTTCCTGGTGTTTATGTGGACTATTTTAGGATCTATGGTATTTGCATTAAATTATAGTAAATCCAAGATATATGAAACTAGCATATTGCTACTATTATTGCCTTTGATATTTTATAATGACAAAAAATCCGTTTTTTTCATATTAGTAGCTACTATCTTGATCTATTTATATATAAAGAAATCCTTATTTAAAGGCAATTATTATGTATATGTATACCAATTAAGATGGATTTTATTGCTATACATAGTTGTCATATTTATAAGGTTGTTGCTAGATGGGGTTAAAGGTTCTATTAGTTATGCATCACCCTTTATAATAGTTTACCTATTATCTTCAATAATGTTAGTGAGAACTATTAGACACCTAGATTCTAGAATGAGTATGGAGAAGATCAGAAGGAATAATATCAAATATTTAGTCATTATTTTTGTAGTTTTTTCTATAGCAGCCTTTGATAGCTTAAGAGAATTTATTTGGAAGCCTATAGAGAAGGGCTTAGATGGGCTAATCACTGCAGTCTTCTACCCTCTTTATCTATTTTGTAAAAATATTGATCCGCCCACGGAAACGCCTATAGAAGAGATGATGGAATACGAACCTGGGATGGATGAGGCAGCGGATATGGAGATGGAAGAACTTAGAAATATTTTAGAAGAATATGTTCCTTGGGATTTTACCATGTTTAAACGGATATTAGGTGTACTATTGGCTTTAGTTCTAATATATATCGTCTACAAAGTAATCATGAAGGCAGGTTATAGTAGAGGATATAAAAGTATAGAATATACGGAAGAGAGGGAGTATATAAAGAAACCCAAAAAGAGAAAAAAGCTATTTAGAAGGGAAAAGTATCCTAGAGAATTGAGGGAGCAGATAAGATATTACTATAGAAGGTATCTAGATAAATTGATCAAAGAAGATATTAATATATCAAACTCCGATACCTCTACTGAAATAAATGAGAAAGCTGAAGAAATATTTGGAAAGGAGATAGAAGAAATCAGAGATATTTATATATATAGTCGCTATAGTAGTAAAGAAGTAGATGAGGGAATGGTAGAAAAGATGAAAACCTTATATAAAAAGTTAACATGCTAGCTTTTTATTTTAAATCCTATGATATAATTTAAGTCATAAGAAAAGAAGAGGTGAACTATATGGAGCAAAGAGCTAGTATAATCAATAGAATAGATGAGCTAGAAGATGAATTAGTGGCTTTAGGAGAGACCCTTCATGAAAATCCGGAATTAGCCTTTCAAGAATTTGAAGCGGTGAGGAATATAACCACCTTACTAGAAAAACATGGTTTTAATATAATTATGGGAACAGGCATGTTAAAAACGGCTTTTAAGGCAGAATATATTGGAAAGGACGAAGGACCTACAGTGGCTTTTTTAGCGGAATATGATGCTCTACCACAAATAGGCCACGGATGTGGACATAATCTAATAGCTACTATGGCAGTAGGTGCTGCTATTGGACTGAAGGAAGTAGCTGACTATATAGATGGTAAAATAGTAGTATTAGGAACTCCAGCTGAAGAAGGTGGCGGAGGAAAGATCTTAATGCTGGAAGAGGGATATTTTGATGATATAGATTATGCTTTGATGATGCATCCCTGTGTAAATAATATGATATACAGAGGTGGATTAGCAAATAGAAGTATTAAGATAGAGTATTTTGGGAAATCAGTTCATTCTGCCTATCCAGAGGGAGGAATAAATGCTTTACAGGCCACAATTCAAACTTTTAATATGATAGATCATTTTAGAGGTTTATTTCCCTTAAAGACCAATATAAATGGGATTATAAGGGAAGGGGGCAATATGCCTAATATCATTCCAGATTATAGTTCCTGCGAATTTTCTCTAAGGGCAGAGACAGTAAAGGATTTGAAGGTTGTAGAAGGCTATTTGGACCATATAGTGGAGTCGGTAGAAAAGTTAATAGGGGTTAAATCCAAGGTAGAAAAATCCATCATATATGCGGAAAGATATCCTAACAGACATATTGATGAAAGGTTAAAGGAGAACATAGCACCTTTTGGTGTAGAGATGAAATATCCTGATCCAGATATGAAGTATGGTTCTTCTGATATTGGAAATGTAAGTCTTAAAATTCCTGCTATACATTCCTACATAAAAATCGCAGATAGGGGAACAAACTCTCATTCTACGGACTTTACAAAGGCAGCCAATAGTCCTAGGGCCTACGATATGGCTTTGAAAGCTGCTAAGGCTATGGCATTAACTGGATATGATATATTAACAGATGAAAAGTTGAGAAGGGACATCCAAGAGGAATTTGATAGAACCGTACCTAAATACGACAAAGAAGACTTTAAATAAAAATTCACACAGGCTTCTAGCCTGTGTGAATTATTATTTTTACGTAAGACTGGGATCTTTTGCTATGCCTAGAATGACAACTGTTTTGTGGATTTTATTTCTTTAGTTTAACCAGCTTATTAAATATATTTTCATTTTCCCTAATCTTGTTTTCGTTACCCAAAACGCATAAATAATCTTCTTTCATGGCATCGTTAAGAAGGGTTGCATAAGCTTTAATATCTTCCAACTTTGTATTTAGGACCTCTTCCCTTGTTTTTTGTATTTCTTCTTGAGTTATGTTGGATATATATCTAATAGTAGCTAGTTGCCCTTTGTCATAAGGAGTCATAGCTGGGTCTAGACGGCTCATAGTTCCTATAATATAGGTAGTTAACTCCGATTCATCTAGATCTAGATTTTTGACATAGTCTGCCATGCCATCATAAACGTTTATTGTCTCCAGAAGATTTGGATCCCTGTAGGAGAAGGTGGTTAGATGACCTGTTCTGTCTATGGAAACACCTGCACCATAGGCTCCACCTTGGGCTCTGATTCTATTGTGGAGATAGTCTCCATTTAGTATAGTAGCTAATACCCTCATATTACCATTATATTTATAGTCAAGCTTTTTGAAATTGTATCCCTTGGATACATACTGAACATTGGCAGAGGATAATATACCTTCATTAGTTTTTTGTTTAGTAAAATCATACTTTTTAGGTACTAGTTTTTCTCTATTTAGATTATCAACAACTACTGGTAGATTATTTTTAATTAAGGCTAAATCTTCTCCATCTCCTGTAAAACTTATGATTAGATTGTTTATATTAAATACTTCACTGTACACCTTGTTGAGATTGGAAATAATCTCTTGGCTATTATTATCAAAGTCTTCCAATATATCGCAGATAAACCAATAGAAATCCAGACCTTTAAGCTTTTCTGTATATTTTCTAGAAGGGGAAAAGTAGGAACCAACCCTCAAAGAGGATATGGAATGGCCTACATTAAATAATGTCATTTCTATTCTAGATTTTATCTGTTGAATTAATTCTTTAATTCGATTTTTATCTTCTATTTTAGATTGAGTAAGTAGTTCGTTTATCAATTCCATCATTTTAGGGATGTTATTTTCTATGGCTTTACCTTTTACGACAAATTTAGGGTAATATATTTCATCATTATCCTTTTCTACATAAGCACTAGCATCGAAAACTATTCCTCCAGTATTAATATATATTTCATTGGCCAATTCTGAATAATCTCTAACTTGAGTGTCTACTTTTCCAACAATCCCTGATAGTAAATTTATATATGGGATTAGTTTTTCATCTACCATAGAGGTATCGAAATAAAAATCTATATAGGCGATTTTGCTAGTAAATATATTATGGAAAAGTAAAGTTATATCTTCAAGTTTTATTATTTCTTGGGGAATTACTTCAGCCTTTTTATCTACATCGGATATGGAAAGTTTAGGAATGGTAGCTTTAGCTTCAGGAGAATCATCTGATAGTTGCATTTCTTTAAGTTCTTCATTTTCTCTGATTAGAACTTCCATCTCCTCTTCATCAAGTGATTCTTTGAATTCTGCTAATCTTTTTTCTATGTCCTTATCCTTTTCTTCTCCTAATCCTTTTTTAGGTTCTACTACTACTAGAGAACTGTGTGAATTGTCGATTAATCGTTCTCTAATAATTTGTTCAAAGTATCCAGTACCTATGTTTTCCTTAAATTTATTAATAGTATCTTCATATTGAAGATGGGTAGTTGGACTACCATCATATAACCAACTGTCCATAGATTGCATATTATATACTAAACCTTTAGTTGCGAAATTACCGGCTTCCCGAAGGCTATATTCCATGATGTTGATGGAAGCTTCTATCAATTTTTCATCTATGCCTTTTTCTACTAAATTGTTGAGAGTATCAAAGATGATCTTTTCAAACCTATCCTTTTTATCACTGGAAGTATGTTTTGCAACAATACCAAAACCAGGTTGCAATCCTCCTACATTTATTGAAAATACATCTTCGCCGATTCCAGCTTGAAGTAATGCCTTTTTTACTGGTGCTGCTTCTGATTCTATTAACATTAAAGCTAGTATATTAGCCAATAAATAAGTTTCTGGATCTATATTTTCTCCCAAAACAAAATTTAAACTTAAATAAGTACGATCATCTTCATCTTCATCCTTCAATATAGGGTAATAAGCTATAACTTCCTTTCTCTCTTTAAAGGGTTTTTGAATAGCTATATGAGAGTCTATATCTTTTCTATCGAAGTGAGATAGATAGTCTCTATCTATATGTTCTAGATGTTTTTTTACATCCCCATTTCCATATAAGTATATATAGCTATTTGAAGGATGATAAAACCTCTTGTGGAAGTTTAAAAATCCTTCATAGGTAAGATCTGGTATTACCTCTGGATCTCCACCTGAAGAATATCTATAGCAGGTATCTGGATAAAGGGATTTGTTGATCTCATCTCCCAAAATCCTCTCTGGGGACGAATATGCCCCTTGCATTTCATTGTAGACGACTCCCTTATATATTACAGGATCTTTCCTGTCAAACAGTTCATAATGCCAGCCTTCCTGCATAAATATCTTAGGCTCTTCGTATATTTGGGGATAGAATACAGCATCTAGATATACATCCATTAAGTTAAAAAAGTCCTTATCATTTCTACTAGCTACTGGATACAGAGTTTTATCGCTAAAAGTCATGGCATTTATAAAAGTTTGGAGGGAACCCTTTACCATATCCATGAAAGGCTCTTTGGTTTTATATTTTCTAGAGCCGGATAGAACACAATGTTCTATTATGTGAGGTACTCCAGTACTATCCCAAGGTGGAGTTCTAAATCCTATGGAAAATACTTTATTGTCATCGTCATTTTCTAAATGTAATAGTCTTGCACCAGATTTTTCATGGGAGAATACCCTTGCAATGGATTGAATTTCCTTTACTTCGTATTCATCTACTAATTTAAATCCATAATAATTTTTACCTACTTCAAAACCCATATTATAACCTCCTATAAATAGTATAAAAAGATATCTTTGTATTAATATATTGGATTGTAGTTTAATTTTTTATTATTTACTTAATGATCTAGCTATTAACTTAGGATATCCTATTTAATATAATATTACCACACTATTTTTTATCTATATCATTTAAGGATAGGGGAATAAATAGTTTGTTGTTATCAGTTTTTTCATCACTAAACATGCTTAGAGCATAGTCTCGTACGAAATTTGGTGCAGATTCCAACAGTATTTCAAATCCTTCTGTAGTAAATATATCGTGTAGAGCTTCATTTCTAAAGCCAGCAAAATATCTTAAATTGAGTATAGACATGGTTTTAGATATGGCCTTCATCTCTTCGTCAGAGTACTTAGATATTTCTAATAGAGAGTCATAGTATTTATCATAGCTTCGTCTTTGAAAGAAATTTCTAGAGTATTCAGTAAAATGGACTAGGCTTTTATCATTAATTTTATTTTCTTCTACCCACCCTGCCATATCGACTCTATTTGTTCGATAATCATAACCCTTATCTGGTTTAAATTTCAATATTCCATATTGGTTTGGGTATGCAGTTAGACAGGATGTAGCAATATCATATATGGTTTTACCACCTTCCTTATGGGATTTAATATCCTGTAAATGTATATGGCCTGTGAGAACTATTTCTATTTCACAGTTTTTAAATACCCTTAGTGTTTCTTCACTGTTTTCAATTGTAAAGTCCTTATTAATTATATTGCTATGGTCTAATAGGCTATGATGCATTACCGCTATAAGCTTGGCGTCATTTTCCTTTGCCAAATTGGCACAATCCTCTACCCATTCTAGGGTTTTGGAAGAGATCTCTCCACCCATTTCTGGACCATCTCTCAATTTATTCCGCTTATATTTTGCTGAGTCCAACATTAGCAGCCAAATATCCTCTGCCGGTGTAGCTAAATAGCTTAGAGAATGATTATCTCTTGACACAGCATCTTTATATCCAAAGGGATAGTATATATCTACAAATTCATCACTAGTTATGCTATCGATTTTAATCAACTCATCTCCAACATAGTTTCTAGCCCAAGGATTTTCTATATCGTGATTTCCTGGTATTACAAACACACATACACCCATCTTCTGGATGGCTTTTAGTTTTTTTGCAAATTCCATATGGCTTTCTTTTTCTCCATTGCAGGTTAAATCTCCAGGAACTATAAGGATATCTGGTTTTAAATTTTTTATATCTTTTGTAAAAGCATTAAATATTTCATCAGAATAGTCAATTAGTTTACCGTCTCCAGTAGTAAGAAATGTTTCAAAGGCTTTTCCATCATCAAAGGTTTCTTTAGACATATAATGAGGGTCAGTGGCGATGAAAAAGGTTATATCCTCCCCTGATTCGATTTGGCAACATATATTAGAACATGTAAATTTATCCATGCAGCCGGTTAGACTTATGGCGAGAATAAAGGACATGAGTGCTAAAATTATTTTTTTAGTATTCACAAACCCCACCATCCTTGCTATATTTTTAGAAACCACAAAATACCTTATTGTTATAATTGTATCATATTTTAGGAAGCTATTTACTATTAATCTTCATAACATATGGTAGGAAATAATATACCATGGCAATTAAACCATGGTATATTACTTTAATTTTTAGAAACTTCCATGTTTATTATCAAGTATTTACTATTGGATAAGGGAGTAATGGCATCCTTACTTACGCCTATGAAGGAATCTCCAAACATATCAAACAGATTTGAACTAATATTTATTTCTGGCAATCTACCTATAAAATGTTCACCATCGAATAAGAATGCTAATTGGACAGGGGAGGCAAAATTGCCTTCTGGTGTAAAATCTCCACCAGAAGCAACCATTATAAATATCCCCATCTCCCCATTTAACAATTCCTTGGCGGTTTTTTCTGATTCTTTTATAGCCATTACTGGAGTTCCTAAGGTAGGTATGCCATCATATTCTGCCTTTGCAGCTCCCGTTAGGGGAAGATCGTATTTATCAGCAGTTCTTTTATCTGTATAAGGGGATTTGACTATTCCATTTTCTATAAGGGCATATTGATAATCCTTGTTGACGACACCTTCAGCGTCAAAAAATGGTATAGGGTAGTTTTTAGGATTATTAGTTTGATATAGGGTGAAATTTTCGTTGAATACTCTATCCCCTATTTTATCGCTTAATAAAGAACTCTTTGTACCAAAGTTGTTTCCGTCTAAGTCTTGGATAAACTTTAGAAAGGGTAGCATTTCATCAGATGCAAATACTACAGGCAATTTATTGTTATTTGGAAGATCTACCTTATGCAAATAGGCATTGCAAATAGAGTTAATATACTCTATGGCTAGCTCCCTATCATATCTTCTACCTTGAAACCCAACAAAGCCATCTATAATATTGACAGAAGTTTTTTCCTTAAATATCAATCCTAAGCTTATGAAACTATCTTTATAGTAAAGATCTAAATTGTTACTATTAGTCATTTTTATTTCTTGATCTGTTAGATACAATTTATTTGAAAAATAGAAATCAGGTTGTTCTTTTCGTATACGGGCAAGTAATTCTTCAAATTCATCTATTAGATTATCCCTATTGATTATCTCTGATGATAGGTCCTCTCCCATTATATTATTCTTTTCCAATGGATATTCATAGGATATTTTATTATTTAATCCGTCAATAGCTCTTTTTTCTAACTCCGATTCATCATATCTACCAAGGGCTCCTGTATAACCAATAAATCCCTTATCATAAACTCTAAAGCTTACCTTTTCGATATCCTTGTTTCTTACAGAGTCTATTTTAGTTTGAACTACATTGATGGATGTTTCCTTAATTCTACTAATATATTTTTCCTTTATCATTTAAAACCCTCCTCTCTACTGTACATTTATATTATTGACCCTAACATGGGGACCACCAAATCCGACTGGTAGAGGGAATTGTTCCATTTTCCCGCATCCACCTAAAACGAAAGAGTGTAGTTCAACTTCGTTGGAAAGTCCATCGATTTCATCGAGGGTATCCATGACGTTTCCAGTGATCACAGAAATATTTACAGGTTCTGCTATTTTTCCATCCTTAATATAATAAGCCAAAGATGGAGCTATGGTAAATGTGGACATTCCTGAACCATGTTTTATAGTTTTTATATATATTCCCTCTGGAACCTCTGAAAATAGTTCTTCATTGGTTTTATCTCCCTTTTCTATATAGGTAGTTCTCATCCTTACTATAGGTTCAAACTCGAAGTTTACAGCTCTAGCATTGCCAGTTAAGTTTTCTTCTAGAAGGGTAGCAGTAGTACCAGAGTGGAGCCTACCACTTAATATGCCATTTTTAATCAAGTAGATTTTTTTTGATTTAGAACCTTCATCATCGAAGGGTACATATCCACTACCTATTATATTGCCATCATCTATGATGGAAAGTATTTCAGAGCCTACTCTTTTGCCTATAGCCCACTCTTTTTTCATGGTTTCATCACCTATCATAAAATCTGCTTCAGATTTGTGGCCAAAGCTTTCGTGAGCAAACACTCCTGCTGCTAATGGAGATAGTATTACCGTGTATTTTCCAGGTTTAATGGGTTTAGCATTTGTTAAGAAATTTTCACATTCTTTTACATAGGATTTAAATTCCTCTAAATCCTCACAAAGCTTATCAAAAGTATCATATGCTTTTTGGTAGCTTTCAGATAGCCTTTTTCCCTCCTCTACAAACTCCATTCCAATAGATAAACCTGCTAGCTGGGTGTCAAATATTACATCTGCTCCTTTACTGGAATAGAACTTTTTAATGATCTTTCTATCGATATAGTTAGCTTTCCAGTTTTTTATTAGCTCATTGTTATCTAGTAGTGGGAAAAATCTTTTCAGCAGTTCGTGTTTTTTGTCCATGGCGATTTTAGAGATGCTATTTTGTCCAAAGGAAATATTTTCTTCTCGATTTATCTGTAAATTTTTTACGATAGGATTGTCATATATGTTTTTATTTGGATTGGCGTAGGATGCAAGAGCATAGATTTCACTTTGTATATTTTCTATATTTGATATGGAGCTGTAGTACCATCTTTCACCATCGAATATCCTTATGAAAGCAGCCTTATAGCTTCTGATCTTCGATTCCCTTATCTCCCCTAGATGATATATTATTTTTGTTTCGTACACATCCTCTATGCGCACATCGGTGTATAAATCTTGTGGAAAATCAAACATTTGCTTACCCCCTTTGAAATAATTGTTTTTTATAGATCATACTTTATGAAATAGTCAAAAGTATTAATATAATTATATCAATTATATATATCATAGTCTAACAAATTATCACAATATTGGGAAAACACTATATAGAAAAGGATATAGTATTGGACTGCAGTGAAGGAGCATAAAATTAATGTTATAATAGGGATATAAATGTTTGTATATGATATAAAATTAAACATTACGGAAAAGGGTATATTGTATAGGACAAGTTCTTGATTATTGAATAATGTATTCGCGAAAAGAGGGGCTATAAAATGGATTGTAAAAACATAGGTATCTATATAAAATATGCTTTAACCGTCTATCTCATATATGCATTTGTATTTGGAGTTTTAATATTTGGTTTTCAAAAACCAAAGGATAGTAGGTATTTATCTAGCCATCCAGTAGACAGATTTTATGGAGAAGGCATTGGACAAGATCGAGTAGCTCTTATTGAAGAACGATACTATTCTGGCCTAGTCCGGGTGGATTTAATAGAAAGAGCTAAGGAGACTTTGGATATATCCTATTATACTATCCACGATGGAGTATCCACAGATATATTTTTAGGCAGTATAATAGAGGCGGCGGATAGGGGAGTTAAGGTACGTTTCATATTAGATGGAGTTTTTCATCACCTGGAAGGTAATCTTAAAGATGTAATATATGCCTTTGCAGATCATCCAAATATAGAACTAAAATTTTATGAACCTTTTACTCTGCTGAAGCCTTGGACGTGGAATAATAGACTCCATGACAAGTTCATCATAGCGGATAACAAATTAGCAATTATTGGTGGTAGGAATATTGGTGACAAGTATTTTGCTCAAGATGATTCCAATATAGCTGTAGTTAACGATAGGGATGTACTCATATTAAACACAGATGAAGCACATTTTCAATCAAGTGTAATCTCCCAACTAAAGGATTATTTCAATCAAGTGTGGAATCATGAATTTTCCAGATATCCAACCACGGAATTAACAGAAAGGGAGCAGGAAAAAGGCTATAAAAAGTCCCAATATCTAAAGCAAAGGCTTGAGGATATGAAAAAAATTAATCCAGAGATATTTGACAATTCCTTTAACTGGGCAGACTTATCCTTGCCAACCAAGAAGATTACCTTGATACACAATCCTATAGAGCGTTTAAACAAGGAGCCTTGGTGTTGGTATGAGTTGATTAACTTAGCGGAAGATGCGGAGGAGTCTATATTACTTCAAAGTCCCTATATTATCCCCACTAGGGGTATGGTTAAAAGCCTAAGGGATAAAGATATTACCGCGGAAGATATAGATATATTGACCAATTCATTAGCTGTAAGTCCCAACCCCTTTGCTATATCTGGCTATATGAATCACAGGAAGAATATAGCAGATACTAAAGCCAATGTATATGAATTTCAAGGCCCTGGCTCTATCCATGCTAAATCCTACATATTTGATAAGAGGATATCAGCTGTAGGGTCCTTTAATTTTGATTCTAGAAGCGTTCATTTAAGCACAGAGACTATGGTTATCATTGATAGTGAACAATTTGCTGAGCATTTGGAATATGAAATGGAAAAATATATAGAGCAAAGTCTGTTGGTAGGGGAAAATTATGATTATATAGGGAATCATAAAATTAAGCCTAGAAAAGTTCCATTGGTAAAGAAAATAATAATCAAAGTATTTTCCATTGTAGTTTATTTCTTTGAATTTATGTTGTAGATTAACTAGTGAACTTAAACTACTAAAATATCTTTTGTTGATGATAATAGAGTTAGTTTTATTATTGTGGATAGGAAAGCATATCTTTTAGACAATAAGGACAAGGTTTGGCTCTGGTGGAAAGGGAATTACCTCTTTATTAATAGAAAACAATGATATAATATGTATTTATAGTCCATCTGGCTTATGAATGTCGTATGTTGTAATATAAAAGTACAGGGGGATATGATATGGTTATGTATGAAGCATTAAAGACATATTTTGGATATGATGAATTTAAAAAGGGGCAAGAAAAATTGATAGAAGGGACTCTCAAGGGAAGGGATGTTTTAGGGGTAATGCCTACTGGTGGTGGTAAATCCCTTTGCTATCAGCTACCTGCCATTTTGTTTGATGGAATAACTCTAGTCATTTCTCCCCTAATAGCCTTGATGAAAGACCAAGTGGATTCCCTTGAGGAAATAGGCATAGATGGAACCTATATAAATAGTACATTAGACCAAAAGGAGCAATGCCATAGAATAGAGGGGATAAAGAAAGGTAAGTACAAGATAGTATATGTGGCGCCAGAGAGGTTGAATACATATCAATTATTAAATTTGGCAAAGGATATAGATATTTCTATGGTTGCTATAGATGAGGCCCACTGTATAAGCCAATGGGGTCATGACTTTAGACCTAGTTATCTTGAGATACCTAGGTTTATTAATAGCTTAAATAAAAGGCCTATAGTGTCAGCTTATACAGCTACTGCCACCAAGGAAATTGTAGATGAGATAAATAGGCTGATCGGATTAAAAAATCCTTTAATATCCGTAGTAGGATTTGATAGACCTAATTTATTTTATCAAGTGGTAAAGGCTAAGGATAAATTTAACTATTTAATGAATTATTTAGAGGACAACTTTCAGGAGGAATCTGGGATAATATACTGTGCTACTAGAAAGACTGTAGAATCCTTAACTAAGAGATTACAAGATAAAAACATATCTGCTGTAGCTTATCATGGCGGGATGGCCGACGATGTACGAGGCAGAAATCAGGAGGATTTTATACACAATCGATCAAGGATAATTGTAGCCACCAATGCCTTTGGTCTAGGTATAGATAAGCCGAACATTAGATTTGTTATCCATTATAATATGCCTAAAAATATGGAAGCCTATTATCAAGAGGCAGGGAGGGCAGGAAGGGATGGAGAGCCTAGCGATTGTATACTCCTCTATTCTCCAGGGGATATAGTTAAACAAAAATATATAATTCAGAGTAGTACCCTCTCTCCAGAAAGGGAAACTATGTTGTATACAAATCTTCAGTACTTGGTAGATTATTGTAATACCAACGATTGTCTAAGAAATAATATATTGAATTATTTTGGTGAGGAAATAGAAGATGAAAAATGTAATAATTGTGGCAACTGCATAAGCCAATCGGAGATGGTGGATATTACGATAGAATCCCAGAAGATCTTATCCTGTATATACAGGGTGCGGGAAAGATATGGGGCGACTATGATAACCCATATATTAAGGGGTTCTAAAAACAAGAGGATATTGGATTTAGGGCTAGATAATTTATCTACCTACGGGATTATGAAGGAATATTCAGAACCAGCTTTAAAGGAGATTATCATGACTTTAGTAGCTATGGATTACATCCTTATGACAGCGGACAAATATCCTGTTTTAAAATTAACACCAGCTTCCATTCCAGTATTAAAAGGGGAGGTAAAGGTATTTCATAAAAAGGATCTACTAGAAGCAAAACAGATTACCAGGAAGAGGACTTTAGATTTAGAGTATATAGATGAAAATTATGATCAAGAATTGTTTGAAGAACTGAGAGAATTTAGATATGGATTGGCTCAACAAAAGGGTGTAGCCCCATTTATTATATTTCATGATTTAACTTTAAAGGAGATGGCTACCTACTTTCCCCAGGATAAGGAACAATTTTTAAGGATAAAGGGTATAGGTTTTAAGAAATATGAAAATTACGGAGAAGATTTTATCAATATCATTAGGGATTATGTGGATAGAAAGAAAATAGATACTTCTACCATTAAAAGGGTAGAGATAGAAAGGTCAATAGAAAGGGAATCCAAGGATAGATATGAGTTGACTTATGACTGCTATTTAGAAGGTTTGTCCCTAGGGCAGATTGCTAAAAAGAGGGACTTTACTCCTAATACTATAATAAAGCATTTGGAAAAGTGTGAAGAGAGGGGTAATAGGGTAGATTGGTCTAGGTTTATTGATGATCCTAATAAAGAAAAAAAGATACTATCTGCCATAGATGAAATAGGACTGGAAAGATTAAGACCCATTAAAGAGGCTCTTCCTGAAGAAATAAGCTATGAGGATATAAAAATAGTCATAATAAAAAATAAATTGAATTAAAAATCGGTGAAGAAGTTTCTTCACCGATTTAGAACTATACTACTTCATCTTGGGATATAATTACTTCCTCTTTTAATTTTTCTACTACCTCTTCTAACTCCAAAGGTCTAGAAGCCTTTACTAAAATAATGGAATTAGGCTTGATGACCTTTTTTAATTTTTCAATCAGTTGAGTTTTGTTTCTACAAGATATTACTTTATTCTTTTCGAAATTTAGCCCGGCTGTTTTGGCTATGTATGCTGCCAAAGGGCCAATGGTAAATACATATTCTATTTCTTCAGGATCTATCTTTACTCCTATATCTTCGTGCATTTTTATCTCTTGTTCTCCAAGCCCCAGCATATCTCCAAGGACTACTATCTTCTGCTTATATTGTTTCATAGTGTATAGTGTATCTAGTGCAGCTAAAAGGCTAGCTGGATTGGATTTGTAGGAGTCGTTCAATATGGTAAATCCTTCTGCAAAGACTAGCTCATTTCTCATGCCAGTTTTCTCCACATGGTATAAGCCTTCTTGGATGGAATCCACTGGAACATCAAAATATCTAGCCACTGCAATAGCTCCTGTTGCGTTGAGCATATTGTGGCTTCCTAGCATCGGTAAAAAGTAATCCTGCTCATAGGGGGATTTCAATCTAAAGGATATGCCATTGTCATCTACCATATTTAGTTCACAGCGATAATCGTTAGTTTCTTCTGTGCCATAGGTAGATATCTTCTGAATAATACTAATTTTTTCCGTTGTTTTATTAAGTATTGGATCATCTCCACAATATAGGAATAGACCTTCTGGATTCAACCCTTCTAATATTTCAAATTTTGCTTTTGCAATATTTTCCTTAGTCTTTAAACCTTCCAGATGAGCTTCTCCAATGTTGGTTATTATACCTACATCTGGTTTAGCTATAGAAGTCAATAGGGATATCTGCCCGAAATTGTCAGTACCCATTTCGATGACGGCTATTTCAGTATCCTCATCTAGACTCAAAATAGTAAGGGGAGTACCTATATGGTTGTTTAGGTTCCCTAGGGTTTTTTGAGTTTTATATTTGGTGCTTAATAGGCTAGCTAAAATATCCTTTGTCGAAGTTTTTCCATTACTGCCAGTTATGCCTATTACTTTAATATCCAATTGATTCCGATATTCTTTGGCCAAACTCTGAAGAGCTTCTAAGGTATCTTCTACCAATATGAAGGGGAAATCCTCAGAGGGAACTGGCTCATTCTGAGACCATAGAGTGGCAGCAGCACCTTTTTCTATTGCCTGTTCTATGAAATCATGACCATTGAAGTTTTCTCCTATTAAGGGGACGAATAGTTGTCCTTTTTTAATACTTCTAGAGTCCGTAGATACTCCTTCAATATAAACTTTTTCATATTCTTTTGCTAGGTTAAATCCTTTAGCCATTTCTTGTATTTCTATTAATCGACGCTTTATCATTCTTCAACGCCCCTCGTACACAAAATGGATTTCTTTTGATCATATCTTTCAAAGGCCAATTCTATTAACCATTCGATTAGTTCAGCATAGGTAGTGCCATTGGTGGCTTCCCATAGTACAGGGGTCATACTCAATGCTGTAAAGCCAGGCATCGTATTTACTTCATTGACCAATACCTTATTATCATCAGTGACGAATATATCTACTCTTGCAAGGCCATAACAATTTAACACCTTAAAGGATTTAACTGCCATTTCCCGTACTTCATCTGCTACTGATGGTTCCAACCTAGCTGGGACTACAGGAGTTATTGTACCATCTATATATTTAGCATTATAATCGAAGAACGCTCTTTCCATGATGAACTCTCCCGATACGGAAGCTTTAGGTTCATCATTTCCCACAACGGAGGTTTGCATTTCTCTGCCGATTACCTCTTTCTCTACGATTATTTTACAATCATATTTGAAGGCTTCTTGAAAGGACTTTTCAAGTTCTTCCCTATTTTCAGCCCTAGATATTCCAACGCTAGAACCAGAATTAGCAGGTTTA
Organism: Clostridium sp. Cult3; assembly: GCF_021655115.1. Taxonomy (GTDB): domain Bacteria; phylum Bacillota; class Clostridia; order Tissierellales; family Tepidimicrobiaceae; genus PPXY01. The sequence goes on along the minus strand of NZ_PPXY01000019.1, from coordinate 92,138 downwards.
ACATAGCAAGGGTAGCCAATTTTGTTCTCTACCTGTTGATAACTTTTTCCTTCATCCTCTTTCCAATTATGTAATCTAATGGAAGTATATTTTGTTTGAGGTATACCATGTTTAGCAAATATATCCCTCATTATTACCTTGTCCATTCCCGCTGCTGAAGATAGCACTTCATTTCCCACATAGGGAACATCGATTAATTCTAAGAGACCCTGTATAGTACCATCTTCTCCGTTAATTCCATGAATAGCAGGGAAGATGATGTTCTTTTCTCCTTCTTTAAAATCTGTAGCTAAGAATTCTCCTATGGACTTAGCTACAGTGGTGGTAGGTTTTATCTGTAGCTGATCTACACTCTTTATCTCTTCATCTAATAATCCTAAACTACACCATATACCTTCCTTTGTAATAAATACGGGATAAACGTTAAATTTATCTCTATCTAAAGCATTCAATATTGCTGATGCAGACTTTAATGATACTTCATGTTCTACTGATTTACCTCCATAGAGTACGTACACATTGGCTTTCATATATTTTCTCCTTTCTTGTATTTAAACTATTTATGAAAATTACTTGTGCTTGCTAATGCAATGGTTTAAAGTATATATGAAAAATGGTATCACAATAAAAAACATTAATCAATATATATATTTACTACCAAGGATTATATCCTAGGATGAGTATGTTAATCATGTAATAATAGATTTGGTATTGTATTAAAGTAGATATTATTATAACATTAGGTTAAATATAATATTTAGGTGAAATTATGGAAAATAAAAAGTTGTTAATTACAAGGTATTTTACCTTATCTATTTTGATATTTAGCATAATATCCATTGAGAAAAACTACATAGATGCTTTTGGGGTAATTTTGTTGTTGCTACTGATAATAAATAACCAGATTAGATTTTTTGCATTTAGGCATAGGGAAAAGATAGTTTTTCTATCCATAATACTGGAGTTGATTATCTCTTATATTTGTCATGTGAGTTATGGAGGTTGGAGTCTATTTTATTTAATAGTTGGAATGATGGATGGTATTTTATTATTAAGACCTAAATTATCGATTATAACTAGCGGAGGAGCTATGCTGACGATGATTTTAATGACTAAGGCTTTAAGCATCCATATAGTGATATCCAACATAGGGATTTTATTAATATTAGCATTATTAACCTACTATATTAAAGAGGAATACAGTAGGTTAATAAAAGCAAAAGGTTTTTACGATAAACTTAGAATTTCTGAGGAAAACTTACTAAAAGCTAATAGGGATTTGGAAATATATGCAGATTCTATAAAGGAATTGGCAACCTTGCGGGAGAGAAATAGAATATCTAGAGAAATTCATGATAGCGTTGGACATAGCCTATCTACCATAATAATCCAATTAGGGGCTATAGAAAAAATAGCAGTATTAGATGGAAATGCCGCAGCTGAGATGGCAAGAAATCTCAATCAATTTGCTAAAAATGGGCTAGAGGAAATAAGAGTTGCTTTAAGGCAGTTAAAACCAAGACGATTTGAGGAATATGAAAATATATTAGCTATTGAAGAGATGATAAGGGAGTTTACTAAGCTTACTGGAGTAGATGTGATTTTTAGATTTACAAAGGAGAAGTGGCCTTTGAGTGAAGAACAGGCTCTTGTTATCTATAGAATAGTACAGGAGTTCCTATCCAACTCCCTTCGCCACGGAAAGGCTAGCAAGGTCAATATATACATGAACTATAATGAGGATGAGCTCATATTAACCCTTCAAGACAATGGACAAGGTGTAGATAAATTAGAAAAAGGTATGGGTCTTACAAATATTTGGGAAAGGGTAAGGGAATTGGATGGGCAGATAGAGTATAATACTAAAAGAGGAAAGGGCTTTGTATTAAGGGTTGTTTTAAAACCTATGGAACACTTAGCTTTTTAGGAGAATGTTATGGAAAAGATCAAGGTATTAATAGTAGATGATGAAAAATTAATAAGGGAAGGTCTAAAAATAATCTTATCTACCTATGAGGATATTCAAGTTGTAGGTTTAAGGGAAGATGGCTGTGCTGCCCTAGATTTTTGTAGGGAAAATCCAGTAGATATAATACTGATGGATATTAGAATGCCTAAATGTGATGGTGTATTAGGTACAAAGATCATCAAAGAAGAGTTTGAAGATATAAAGATATTGATACTCACCACTTTTAGCGATATGGAATATATACAGGAGGCATTAAAATATGGGGCTTCAGGTTATCTACTCAAGGACAGTTCCTATGATCTAATATGCGAAGGGATAAAGGCAGCTATTAAAGGGAATATTGTGGTTCATCCTGAGATTGCTAACAAAATATTGTCAAATATACCAGAAGAACAGAAAGCCATTAAAGAAGCTAAAAGCTACGGCCTTACAGATAGGGAACTTACAATAATTAGGGAAATGGCCAAGGGGCATACCAATAAGGAAATAGGCGAAAAATTATATCTATCAGAAGGAACAGTAAAAAACAATATAACCACCATCCTGTCAAAATTGAATTTAAGGGATAGAACCCAAATAGTTATCTTTGCCTTTAAAAATGGACTAGTGGAATGAAGTGACTTAAGTCACTGTATATAGTTACTTAAGGTAATGGCAAAACCCTCTTAGATTTTCTATTATATAATTAGAAAGTTTAAGGGGGTAATTTTATGTCTTTGATAGAAGTCAAAAATATTACTAAACGGTTTGATGACAATATTGTTCTGGATAATGTATCTTTTACAGTAGATGAAGGGGATATATTTGGACTAATAGGACCTAATGGAGCAGGTAAATCCACTTTGATAAATATTATGACAGGTCTTTGGGATAGTCATGGAGGAGAAGTGATCATAGGAGGATATGATATAAAACTTAAGCCTCTCAAGGTAAAAGAGCAAATAGGATTAGTTCCTCAAGAAGTGGCTTTAATGGATAATGTTTCTGCTTATGATAACTTGGAGTTCTTTGGAAGCTTATATGGACTGAAGGGGAAGCTTCTGAAGGAGAGGATAGATGAAGCATTAGAAATAATTGGATTACAGGATAAGAAAAAGGAAAAGGTGAAGAAATTTTCTGGAGGGATGAAGAGAAGGTTAAATATAGCGGCAGCAATTATGCATCATCCCAGAATTTTGATAATGGATGAACCAACAGTAGGAATAGATCCTCAATCTAGAAACCATATATTTGAGTTCACAAAGACCATCAATAGAGAAAATAAGACTACAATAATCTATACTTCCCACTATATGGAGGAAGTAGAAATGCTTTGTAACAATATATTCATAATGGATTTAGGACAGGAAATAGCTTATGGTAGCAAACTCCAAATCAAATCCTTAATTAGCAGTAGCAATAGGGTTAATTTAAGGATTGATAATTATAAAGGAGAAATGATACTGGATATTAAGGGCATGAATGGAATTAAAGAATGTGTGGAGGAAGAAGGAATAATTAAATTGCTGATAGATGAGGACATTTTTAAGTTAGAATCTCTATTGAAAATCATAGAAAAAAATGAAGGAGAAATCAAAAGCTTAAACTTTGAAGAACCTTCTCTAGAGGAAGTATTCTTATCATTAACGGGGAAATCATTAAGGGATTAGGAGGGGATAGGATGAAGCTGAAAGCTTTTGTTAAATTAACCGTTGTATCTACTATTAAGAATCTATCTCGTCTTTTGCTGGCCTTTTCAGTATTTCCTGTATTCTTAGGTTTACTTTTAGGGTATTTTCAGACGGAGCAGTTTACACCTGCAGTAGATATACCTATTATGAATGTGAAGATAGTAGATGAAGACAATACAATTCAATCTAAAAATTTAGTAGGTTTTTTGAATAGCAAAGAGATGAAGAAGATTATAGAAATTGATGAAGAAGAGGCAAAATATGAATTATTGATACCTAAAGGGTACGAGGAGAGTCTATTAAATAATAGGGAATCCAATATTAGAATCAATGTAGAAAAAAAAGGTTCTATTAAGAGGGGGACAATATTAGGAGATATTATAGATAGATACAATGAGGAAATAAGTCAAGGATTATATATAGGAAATAAAATAGATGGGATGGATATTCCTCAGGAGGAAAAAGATAAGCTGGTAAAAACTATAGGTGAAGAAATGGCAAATAGTTATAATACCACTGGAATAAAAAATTTTTTCATTAATACCAAAAAAAGCCTAACATCCTATGAATATTTTTCCATTACCTTTTTATCCTATATGTTAATTTTGGTAATAATGTCTTTGGTAACTAGCGGGGATGCAGAAAGAGATGATATGCTCTATTATAGAATTATGTCTACACCTATTACGAAGATTCAGTATTTTAATTATAACCAGGTATCCGCTTACTTACTTGTGTTATTTATGAATTTATTGTATATATTCACCTACAGAATTCTTGGATTATCTTTTCAAGGTTCTTTACCTATCTTGATATTAATAGTATTAGTTCAAGCCGTTATGATTACAGCATTATCTGGTTTTGTAATGGTGTTTTTAAAAAAGAAACATGCAATGATGTTATTAAATGTTTTGATGATGTTCCAATTAATTCTAAGGGTTACCTATATTTCCATAGAAAATATGGATATTCAATTTTTAAAAGCTCTGGCTACAAAATATTCTCCAGATATTTTAATTGTAAACACTTATAGAAATTATTTAATTTTCAATGATTTAAATACAATAAAGTTCAATTTAATTTTGATGATATTGGTTTCTATAGGATTGCATATAGTAAGTCTACTAAGGTTGAAGTGGGGTGGGAACTATGAAAATTCTAAGGCTTAGCTATATAAACTTTAAAAGATTAAGTAAAAACATGACTAGCATAGCAATAATGCTAATAGCACCTCTAGTGATAATATTGGGCTTACATTTTATTAGTAATATTGGAGGATATGGATCAAATATAGAAGTAGCTTTTAATATAGAAGACCATGGAACATATGGAGAAGAGATATTAGAAGATTTAGGCTTTAAAGAAAATATTTTTTATGAAGATGAAGGGGCACTAGAATTATTGGAGAAAAATCAAATAGTAGCACTATATACAATTCCAGAGGATTTTACTGAAAAAATAAAGAATGGGGAAAAACCAATTATTAAATCCTATAAAAGGGAAGAAGGAAATACTACTACCCCATTGGAAGCCAATCTTAATAATAAAATCAATACTAAAATTAAAGAAGAAATACTATTGAAAAACCATATAATCAAAAGCAGGGAAGAATTATACAAATTTAAATCAAATACCTTAGTTCAGGAGAAAGACAAACATGTAGATAGTAAGATTAATGGTGATCTTTATATGGCAATGCTTATGATAATATATTTCATCATCCTATCTTCTACTAGCATAGGGGATGAGATGTTAAAATTAAGAAAACAAAATGTATTATCTAGGGCTATGACTACTGCTAACAAAGGTTATGAGATAATGGGAAGCCTATTTTTAGCTATATTAATTCTATCCATAGTTTCAAACCTATTAGTATTGTTTATTAGCAAATTGATAATAGGTTATCCTATCATAGATTTTTATATTATATTTATTAATATAGCATTGGCTTCCATGTTTTCCATTGCTTTAACCATATTTTTAACTAGAATAACCGACGATCCTACATTGGTAAGCCTTGGAACAGCTATTTATGCTGTGGCTAGTTTCTTTTTAAGCATGATGGCTTTGGAGTCGGATTTTTACTCTAAGGTTCCAAGGGCCATAATAAACTTAGGGAAATTCATGCCTCAGTATTGGTTATTAGATAGCATAGAAAATGCAAAGCTATTTCCAAACATAGTAGTACTTTTACTTATGATATTGGCACTGTTTACAGCAGGTAATTATAAATTCAGAGATTTCGTCAATAGAGGATAAAGTGGAAAGGACCCTTTTATATTAATAAATATTAGGGTTCTTTTCATTTGGATTTTTCCACGAAATATTATAAAATTAAATATAAGAGGAGGGACTAATATGAATATGAATAGTACGGAAGTTGCAAAGGCAGCTATTAAGCTAGCAGTGTCCACTAGAGAGGAGGAAAAGATAATAATAGATGAATTGGAGAAAGAAGGTATTAAGTCCTGTGCGGTAGATATCGGTGGAGATTTGATAAATTCTATCCCAAAGATTATAGAAAGGGCTTTGGTGGCTTCAAAGAAGACAGGGATTATAAAGGATATCCATGTTCATGAAGGGGCAGTAGCAGGGGCAGCTAAGGATGCTATAAGTCAGGTAAATTCTAAAGCCTTAGGTCTTAACTTTGGTGGGAAATTAGGTATAGCTAGATCAGGAGAACATTTGGTAGTATGCCTATTTATAAGTATAGGATTACTTCATCTAAACGATTTGGCCATAGCCGTAGGACATAGATCTATTCCAGCAATGGAATAAAGATTTCAAAATATTGTTGACAAGTACTTCATAAGATAATATAATCTAATCATATATTTTTTTGTAGGTAGCCAAAGGGCTAGGGGTAGGAAGGTAGATTAGTAGATTCAAGGAAAATCAAAAATTAATATTAGGAGGATGGTAGCATGGTAGGCAAAAAACACCTTACCAGTCTAAGTAAATGCTTAGGCTTTATTTTGTTATTGATTATTAGCTTATCTTTAAGTGGATGTTCATCTCAAAATACTCAGGATGTATTTTCCATTGGTATTAGTCAAATAGTAGAAAATCCCGTACTAGATCTAGCACGGGAAGGGTTTATAGATGCATTAAAGGAGAAGGGTTACGAAGATGGGAAAAACATCAAGATAGATACTCAATTTGCCCAAGGGGATATAGCGCTGACTACTACTATAGCCCAGAATTTTGTATCTCAGAAAAAGGATTTAATCTTTGCCATATCTACCCCAGCAGCTCAATCGGCTTTTCAATCTACTAAGGAGATCCCAATACTATTTACAGCTGTAACAGATCCTGTATCAGCAGGATTAATAAAGGATATGGATTCACCAGGTGGCAATATATCGGGGACTACCGACTTGGTTCCCATAGACAAACAATTGGAATTAGGAAAAAGGATATTTCCAGATATAAAGAAGGTAGGGATACCTTATAACACTAGTGAAGTAAATTCTCAAGTACAGATAGAACTGGCTAAGGAAGCAGCTGAAAAACAAGATCTTGAAATAGTGGAGATACCCGTAACTAATTCATCGGAAATAGAACCAGCCCTTAGGGCTAAAATTCAGGAGATAGATCTATTGTTTCTCCCTTCAGATAATTTAATAGCTTCTAGTATGTCAATAATCACCAAGGTAGCTTTAGATAACAATATAGGTGCTATTGGTGTAGACGAACCTATGGTAAATAGTGGTGCCTTGGCTTGTGAAGGTTTGGATTATTATAAATTAGGTTATGAAACGGGTCTTATGGCTGTAGATATAATAAATGGGAAGGAAATAGGGAATATCCCTGTTTCTAAACCAAAGGATACCGAGCTTACTATAAATCGATATATAGCTAATAGATTAGAGCTTAATCTATCAAAGGACATATTAGATGAAGCTGTAATAGTAGAGGGGGAGAACTAGATGAAGGATTTTTTAGTAGGCATAATTCAACAGAGTTTAATCTTTTCTATTGCAGTCATGGGCATATATATAAGCTATAAGATCCTTAACTTTGCTGACCTGTCAGCAGATGGTAGCTTTACTTTAGGAGCTAGCGTATCGGCAATACTTATAACGAAGGGATTTAACCCTTTTACATCCTTAGCATTTTCTATGTTGGCTGGAGCTTTAGCTGGAGCTATGACAGGAGTACTTAATGTAAAGCTTAAGATACAGGATATACTTTCAAGTATTTTGGTGATGGTAGGCCTTTATTCCATAAATTTAAGGGTAATGGGGAAGGCAAATCTTCCCCTATTTAATCAAAGTAGCATATTTACGGATGGAAACATACTGTTTACTATATTAATTTTTACATTTATTTCTGGCTTATTTTTTACGTTGTTTTTTAAAACTAAGCTAGGATATCTATTGAGAGGGATAGGAGATAATGAAAATATGATAATATCCTTAGGCATTAATACTGGTAGCATTAAGATATTTGCCCTTGCCCTATCTAATGCTTTTATAGCATTATCAGGAGGTATATTAGCTCAATACCAGGGCTTTAGCGATATAAATATGGGTACCGGGATTATGATAATGGGACTTGCTTCTATAATTATTGGATTTAATTTATTTGGGAAAATGGGTCTATCAAATTCAAGCATATTGTGTATATTTGGCACTATAATATATAGAACTAGCATAGCTTTAAGCTTAAGGATTGGTTTCAATCCCAGCGACTTAAAGCTTATTAGTTCCATTATTGTAATAATAGCCTTGACCATAGGTAATGGAAGAGGAATATTTAAAAACTGGGTTTCAAGGAAGGAGAAAGTTAAATATCCTTCTCAATTGGAGAAAGTAGGTAGTGAACATGCTTAAGTTAAACAATATTTCAAAGATCTTTAATAAGGGAAATATAAACGAGCAAAGGTTATTTCAAAACTTTTCATTATATATAGATGAAGGGGATTTTATATCCATAATAGGGAGCAATGGTGCAGGAAAATCTACTCTTTTAAATTTAATATCCGGCAATATGGAAATAGACCAGGGAAATATAATATTAAATGGATTAGATATAACAAAAGAAGCTGAACATGAGAGATGCAAGAGGATATCTAGAATATTTCAGAACCCATCTATGGGTACGAATCCTTCTATGACTGTATCTGAAAATCTATCTATGGCAAAGAATAAGGGTAAAAAGTTTGGACTTAATTTTTTAATAGATAAAAAGGATGAAGAGCATTTTAAGGAATCCTTGAAGATTTTAGGATTGAATCTAGAAGATAAAATGAACACTCCTGTTTCCCAGCTTTCAGGGGGCCAAAGACAATCCCTAGCATTGATAATGGCAGTTATGGGAAATCCAGAGGTGCTATTACTAGATGAGCATACAGCAGCACTAGATCCTAAAACCAGTCAGGTGGTCATGGATATTACGGAGAAGATAGTAGAAGAAAGAGGGCTTACTACCCTTATGGTAACTCATAATATAGACCATGCCCTTAGATATGGAAATAGATTGATAATGCTCCATCAAGGGGTAAAGGTAGTAGATATAGAAGGGGATATGAAACATTCCCTAACAAAGGAAGAACTACTATCCCTATTTAAAAATATAAGTGATAGAAATTTGTTTGTATAATAAGGGAGACCAGATTCTGGTCTCCTTTTCCAATAGGAATATTAGGGTTATTCCTATTGGAAAAAGTTCAAATGATAAAGTATAATAGAGATAAATAATGGAGATAAGGCGGTTATTCTAGAGAAAAGGTGGATATTCATGGAAAATATAATTATAAGATACTTAAAAGCCTACCAAAAAAAGACCATTCCTTTAAGTCAATTGGAGAATCTACTAACAGGGAAAGAATCCTATGAGGATTTTGCACTTGTCATGGAAACTTTGGTGGATAAGGGAATCTTAAAACCAGTAAAGACCCATGGAACTAATGGAAAATCTATCCCACTATATAATACCTATCGTATAATAAAATCCAATTTAAGGGAGACTCTTAATAGTGAAATTCAATATTACAGTATTAAATTAGACCCTAATATCCAACTAGATGGATATTTTTCATTAGATGAAAGGGAATGGTATAGGGATTTACCATATATAGAAAAAATACATTCCTATCTAAATAAAAACGGATTGCCAACGGATTATGTTACTATACCAGAAAGGTCTTTTCAGCTGGTAGGGGATGAAAAATGGATTCAAGAGAAGGATGGTAAGAAATTATTGGAAAGAATTAAGCTTTGGGATAAGCTTAAGATAATTACCAATCCTGATCCCCTGATGTTAGCGATAAATCCTTTAAGGATTGGAGGGGGTAGCCATGTTCACTTAGCAGTAGAAAACAAAGCCACTTTCTACGCATTGATGGGGGCCATAAAGGATACGGAATTTACATCTTTAGTATATGGTGCTGGCTGGAAGATAGTATCGAATATCCATAGACTCCCTACTCAGTTAGGATTGGAAGGGGATCCATATAAGATCTATTATTTCGGGGACATAGATGCAGAAGGCCTTTCTATTTGGTACTCCCTGTATGAAAAGTACCAAGTAGAGTTAGCTATTCCCTTTTACCAGGCTTTACTTAAAAAGAAATACTCAATTGGAAAAAGTACTCAGCAGAAAAACAAGGCGGCGCTAGAAGAATTTAAAAGTTGCTTTGGAGAAGGGAATCTGGGGATTATAGATGAACTAATCCATAAAGAAGGCTATATTCCCCAAGAAGGATTAAAACAGGAAGAATTAGTAAGTATCTGGAGGAATAGCACATGGATATTTCCATAAAAAATATTACTGAAAACTATAGGGATAGGATGGAAAGATTGGCATTGTTTAGTCCCCTATATACATTGGAGAGGAAATCGGGAAAGGATAATAAGGGTAAACCCATAGACTACTATGGATTAGGCCTTATAAGCCTTCTATTCTTCTTTGAGAACATGTTGATTAGGAATAAAAAATCTGGAGTGCAGGAGTTGGCAGAATTCTTATCCAAACTTACTCAGGAGGAATATGAGTTAAACTTTGAAGAATATGTAAAATTGTCTAGGGAGATAATTCAAGCATTTCGTCCACCTAGTGGTAGGAGAAATAGCCGAAAATTTTATAATTGGGAGACGGGCGAGGAAGAGATAATACAGTATTCCATACTAAAGGCCTCCCATTTTGATGCAAAGACCAATACCCAATATTATGAACTAGATGAACAAGGACTAGAGCTTATATTTGCAACTAAGGAGTATTTTTCTGAATTCCAATTGTCCATAAACCAACTGATACTTAGAAAACAATTGGAAAAAGGTGAATTTGTTGGGGCCTTGCGTCAGATAGATGAGATGAGGATGGATGTAAGGGGTTTACAGGACAAAATATATAGGATAAAGCATGAAATTCAAAGGAATATTGTATCCGACGAAACCTATAGACGGTATGAGACCATAGTGGATGATATCCACTTTAGATTAAGCCGTGAAAACGAAGAATTTGAAGAATTAAAATCCTTTATAAAGGAAACTAGGGAAAGGCTAGAGCATGAAAAAAGGGAAGAAAAGATGAGAAAGGCTTATGGATTAATCCTTAGAATTGGCAAGGAATTAGGAGAGGTTCACTATGAACATAGGCAATTATTATCTCAAAGTATAGATATGAAGACTACAGCTTTAAATGCTGCTCAAGAATCCCTTTATTATATAGGAATTGATTCTTTTAACTTTAAAGATCAGATAACCAATAAATTATTATCAGCTCCTTTACCCCTAGAAGCTTCTAGAAGATTAGTAGAACCCTTTTTATATTTAGAAAAGGGAGAATTTTGGTCTCCTTTGGCTGTGTTTTCAAAACAGAGAATAGGAAAAAGAGACACAGAAGGATCTAATATATCCTTTGTTGAACCCCTAGGGGACTGGGAGGTACAAGAGGAGATAAAGATACAGCAGAAAAACTTTAAACATATTATGGAGATAACCATGGAGGCAATGGATAAGGATAAATCTATAACTTTAGGTGAAATTATAGATTTTATGAAAAAAAATGATTATGAGGATATATTGAAGGATAGAACCTTTTATGATTTTTGGATACTACTCCATCATAGTTCCCCAATTAGGATAGGTATAGAGGAAAATCAGAGCCACATGTTGGATAAGGTGATAGAGCTTTTAGAAGGGGATTGCCAATGGATAGAGGTAGTAGAAGCTCCTGGCAAACTTAAACCTAATGATAGATATGTGATTAAAGATATGAGATTGACACTGGAGGGAGATAGGGATGCTATATGAACAGGAACAAGTAGTACAGGCTTTTAGGATATACTCTACTCTAGCTATTGATGGCAAAGCCTATAAAGATGATATAAGATTGTATCTTGCCGATGATTCTATAAGGGGATTAGTGGATATGTTTGCCAAGGAAGTAGATTGTACTTTATTGGTAGTAGGGGATTTTATATACATGGTACCTTTAGCTACAAATTCTCCCTTTCATGTATCCAATGAAACCATAAAAGATAAACATCTCCCATCTAGAGCGGTAAATGCAGATATATATATGATGTATGTGGCAATAATAATTTTATTTGGAGAATTTTATGATAGCTATCAGACAACCGAGGCTACAAGGGATTTTATCAAGATGGAGGATTGGCTAAATAGCGTAAACGATAAAATTCTATCTTTAAAAGGTTATGATGAAGAGGAATTAATGGAACTGGAGAGAAAATATGAATACAATTGGATAGCTGTAATAGAAAAGTGGGATGCATTAGACGACATTAAGGAAAATGTTCAGCAAACTGCGAGGACTATAAGTCGGATGAGCTTTATGAATGTGGTGAAGAGATTTTTAGAAGAACAGGAGTTGGTAGAAGATATTGGGAACGAAGAGATCCAGTTAACAGAAAAAGCAAAAGCTATCATCCAAAGATACTTTATGGAACTGGAATACAATAGGGAGATATTAGAGTTTATATACTCTTTAGAGGGAAGGGATGGTGAGGATATTGCCGGCTATATCCAGGATTAGACTGACCAATATAATATATGAAAATGGGGGAAAGAGGTTTAATGACGAGATATTTGAATTTGATGGGTATAATGGAGTAATACTATTGGCAAATGGTGGAGGGAAGACGGTACTTATTCAGACGGCACTTCAAGCTGTATTGCCACATACTAGTTTAGGAGAGAGGAAGATCAAGGATACCCTTTCTCTTGAAGGAGGGGCTAGTCATGTAGCAATTGAATGGATATTAAATGATAGGCCCAGGAGATATGGCCTTACGGCAGTAACATTGTTTTTAGCTCCAGAAGGGCTAAAATCCTTAAAATATGCTTATGATTATTCTGCAGGAGAGGATCATTCTATAGAGAATATACCCTTTGTAAAGCAGACTATGGAAGGAGATACTAGACCAGCTAGTAGACAGGAGATGCAAGAGTACTATCAGTACATGCAGAACCAGAAGATGAATGCCCATACCTTTGATACCATAAAAGATTTTCATCAGTATATTGAGGAGAACTTCCACATAGTGCCTTCTGAATGGAGGAGTATTGCCCATATAAACGGTGCGGAAGGGGATGTGGAGAAGTTTTTTGATGGTTGTAAAACCACTTCTCAGCTGGTAAATCAACTGTTGATACCTGTAGTAGAAGGGACATTGATAGGTGGAACGGAGGATTTTGTTCAAATATTTGAAAGGCAAAGGGAACATTTTAAAAAACATAAAGAGCTTAGGACGAGAATAGAAGAGAGCAAAAGTATAGAAGAAAAAATATCCCAATATGTATCTACTTATACTAAATTATATGAAGTAGAGGAAAAGATGCTTAGTAAAAAGAAGGAGGCAAAATCCATATATAAATTTTTTGTGGAGGAGAAGGAAAAAACTGAGGATGAAATAGATCATATAAAAGGGTTGGAAGAGATTTTGTTGGAGAAGAAATATGAGTTAAAAAGAAAAAATATCTCCTATGAATTAGCTCTGTTAAACAAGGAATTAGAAGGTGCAAGGGATGAATATGAAATTATAAAATCTCAGTATATGGATTGGGACAACAGATTGAAAACAAAGGAGAATGCCTTACAAAATTTAGAGATTGCAGAACTTAAATCCCATATTAAGCAAAAGGAAGAACGCATAGGCATATTAAAGAAACAATTAGAAGAGTTGGATGAAGACGAAGATATTATAGATTTAAAGGATAGACTAGAAGAAAATTCTAGTACGCTGAGAGGATATTTTGAAAGGGAAATAGTCAATTTGGGAAAACAGAAGACTATTTGGGAAAATCAAAGGGATAAATACCAAGACCTACTACAAAAAATCCATCAAAACATAGAACAGCTAAAGAATAATAAACAGAATCTTATAGAAGGAAGAGCAGGGGATATAAGGGAAATAAAGGGTATAGAGGATAGAATGAAAAATATAAAAAAGGATGTATTAGCTAATCCTACAAAAGAGACTATAGAGGGTGAATATCCTAAATGGAGGCAGCGAACAGAGGAGATCGAGGGATTAAATATATCTTATATGAAAAGGCTAAAGGTTCTAAGAGAAAGAAAAGCACAGCTATCCATTGAAATTTCAAATATCCATGATGAAATCCAAAAGCTTATAGAGTATACAACCCTTAAAGATAGGGACTTAGAATCCATAGACGAAAAACATAGGGAGATATTGTCCACTGTAAAGGGATTGAGATTAGAATGGCATTATCTAGATTCCATATATTTAAAACAACGGTCTATAAGTCAGTATATGGAGGAGCGGTTAGAGCGAACTAGAAATGAAAAAGAGAAGTTACTGGAGAAGGAAAGAATATCTTATAGGCTGTTGGATTACTATGGTGAAAATGAGTACTTCACTGGGGAACCACTTCTTGAAGAGTGGGTGAATAGCTGGAGAAACCAATTTAATCTATTGGAGATTGGTACTAGATATATAGAGAAAGGGGCAGCAAATTTAAATAAGAACATAGAAGAAATATATATGGCATATCCTTTATGGGCCTTAGCTGTCATAACATCAGAAGGGGAGGTAGGGAAGCTATATAAAAAGATAGAGGAACAAAGGGAAAGACTTACACTTCCTATATTGATTCTATCCCAGGAAGAAGCATCTAATATGCTGCTGGGAAAGGGGAAAATAGAAGAAAGATATATTTATCCTCGTATATGGCAAGATAATGTAGATAAGGAAGAATTCCAACTATGGAAGAATGGGTTGGAAAAGTCCGTTAAAGAGGCCGTGAAGGACAGAAAGGAAAAAGAGACAGAAGAAAAGTACTGGCAGGACATTTTAGTTAAAACTACGGAATTCTTATTAAAATATCCCTATGATGAATATATTCAATTAGTAGAAGAGGTAAAAAGCTTAAAGGATAAACTGCATAATAAGAGGAATCTATTGGATGAAAAACGGAAAGAAAGTGGTTTAATAGATAGGGAAATAGACGATTATCAGACTAAGATGAAGGACTTGGAACAGGAGGCCAATTATTTAGACAGGAGGATTGAAAAAGCATTAGATTATTTTGAAAAGGCTAAAGATAGGGAGAGGATAAATAATTTATTATACCAAAAAAATGAACAATTAATCCTTGTAGAAAAGGATATATTGAGGCAAAAAAAGGATAGGGATGGGAAAGAAGCTGTAATCCGTGAGGTGGAGGAAGGAATAAGGGATATAGACAATCAGATACATGATATACTGACCAATCCTTACTATAGAGAGGTGGAGGATTTTAAGCCTTTATTCAGAAATTTGAATAAGGATAGCATTTTGGAAGAAAGAGAATATATAAAGGATAGATTATTGGAGAGACAAAAAGGTAGGCCAGAAATAGTAAGAGAATTGAAGGAGACACAGAATATTAAGGCTGAATATGAGGAGCAGTTAAGGAGGAAGTATGCTAGTGCCAACTATCCCGTAGATGAAGATGTGGAATACCCTTATAATGGGAGTATATGGATACAAGGACTATTGAAAGATATTAGAGGCTTCAAGGAAGAAATCGATAAGATATTACCATATTTAAATGAAAAAGAGGATCTATACAAGCACAGAAAATATATATACGAAGAAAGGTTGAGCAGTTTCCATGAAGAATTTGAAGAAATCGTCAACTTTACACAGCCTTTGCCTAGTGTAAAAAAACAATTAGCTGAAGAAGAATTACAATTAGATGAAAAACAGACATATATAGAAACAAGCTATGAAAGGTTAAAAGAACAATTGGAGGAAATTCAAGATAATATTAAGAATATGGACATAAAAAATGGCAAATATGAATTTTTAATAGAAAACATTGAGGAAGCCATACTATCCTCAGATATAGAGCAAAACCTCCCTTATGATAGGGAAGGCATTGTATCTAAAATGTTTGAAGAAATGGAGAAGTTAACTAGGGATTTAGAGGCCAAAAGGGAAAAGGTGATCAGGGATGGTAATCAATTTATTCAGTTTTTAAATGTCAATGTAAAGGACGTAAGATTGAGGGAGATGGCAGCATCTGGTATTAGGAACAAGGATACCTTTGATGAAATTTTGGATTGGCAAAAAAATATGAATAGGACCATAAACCGGGCTATAAGGATACATGAAAAGAACATGATGGAGCATGATAGGGAGCTTAATCAGTTTATTCAATACCTTTATACTTATCTAAACACATTGGCTGATGAGTTAAGGTCTATACCTAAGAATACCAGGGTAAAATTAGAAGATGATTGGAAAGAAATATTTCAAATCCAGGTACCCACCTGGGAGGAGGAAGAAGGAAAAGAAGAAGTAAGGAGATATGTAGATTGGATGATTGGCAATCTAGAGAAGGAAGAGTTTTTAGATGAAGAGGGAAGAGAAGATCAAGGAAAAGTAAAAAAGGCTATAGAAACATGGTTTCAATCTAAGCAGCTATTGACGAATATAATGGGAGGCAAGGAGATAAAAGTAAGGTGTAGAAAGGTTACTAATGATGGCAAGATAAGCAATATGTATTATGCCTGGGAAAGTTCCAATCTATGGTCTGGTGGAGAAAAGTGGAGCAAGAATATGGCTCTTTTCCTAGGGGTATTAAACTATGTCGCTGAAAAGAAACAACATATACTTCCCAATCAAAAAAGGCATGGGACTGTTATCATGGATAATCCCTTTGGTAAAGCTTCTAGCGACCATGTATTAAGTCCAGTATTTTTTATAGCAGAGCAACTAGGATTCCAGTTCATAGCATTAACCGCCCATGGAGAAGGAAGGTTTATAAGGGATTATTTCCCCGTAGTCTATAGCTGTAAGCTTAGGCCTTCAATGGAAGGGGATACATCTATATTGACCAAAGAAAAAAGCATAAACTATGCATTTTTTAAGGACAATGATCCAATGGCAATAGAAAGAATAGGGGACAGGGAGCAATTGAGTTTGTTTGAAATATGATGCAATATAAAAGCTTATGCTATGAAATAGCATAAGCTTTCATTTATATTAAAGAATTCCTAAATAATGGCCTATATTGGCTTTTTCGTCTATAACTCCTTCTATATTGGAAGTTTTAGAGCTCATGATAACCGTAACCCCGGGGCCATGACCAGATTTAATACAGTCACTGTGGACTATTACTCCTATGGATACGGAACCTTTTAGATATTGGCGACCATTGGTATTATCGCAGTCCCTTAGCAGTACTAGATCTCCAAATCTAAGCTTGTTTATACCAAATTCTCTATTTGCATCTTCGTCTCCAGTCATAATATCATAATCCCCTGAAAATGCAGTGGAGCTTCCTACGCCAGAACCCATTAAATAAGCGGGTATTTCCGTAACCACAGGTACCTTTAAAGTTCCATTGGAACTTTTCTTTATGTCTAACTTTTCCAATAGGTAAGGATCTATATTCATACATTTAATATCTTCATGTCCTTCTATAGCTAAACCTTGCCCATGGGCTTTTACAAGGATTGTATCGCCAATAGCCATATTTTCCAAATCCTCATCTTTAAAATATATAAGTGTATGGTCAATTCCCCCGTGCATACCGGTTACAAAACCTTTGGCGCCCTTAGCTTCCCCAGTAATCACTTTAGCTTCATTTCCAATGCAGGCTAAAAGCATTAGGGCGTTGTTTTCTGCACGATCGTCGTTTTTAATGCTAACTCCAGGTTCAATATGGTCTCCTACCCATTTCATACAGGAATCCCCTATTTTCACATTATAGGAGATGCCCCCAGTAGCTGGTAGGATATGTGCTAAACCTTCCCTATCAATTCTATAGGGATTGTTAGCAACTGTTGGGCTGTGGATTTTACCCTGTACCGATTGAATCACCAGTCTATCCTTATTTGTCTTTATCATGTATAAGGCCTCCTTGGATTCAAAATAGATTTATTTCGATTTTTCCTTATACTGTGGGCTTGAATTTTTTATCTTACTATTTTCATCTGTCATCTTACAATTGCCATCAAAATAAGCATTTTCATGGATTATTAGATTTGAAACTTCTGTATCTCCAACTAATCTTCCGTTAGGGAGAATAGTTAGTCCAGATTTTGATTTAATATTGCCTTCTACTGCTCCTGCTAGGGATAGATTGACGCAGGATATATTGCCTTTAACTTTGCCTGTCTCTCCTATAACTATATCTCCTTGGTAATCAATATCTCCCTCAATTAGTCCGTCAACCCTAAGATTTCCCTGACCTTCTATTTTTCCTATTACTTTTATATTTTCACCGATTAAGGAGTCAATATCTATAGTAACTTCTTTCTTCTTGCTAAACACCATATTATACCCCCAATATATTATTTCAATATATCTAATGGATTTATTGGATTCCCATTTTTATGTACTTCAAAGTGAAGATGGGGCCCTGTACTCCTACCGGTACTCCCCATTTTTGCTATGACTTGTCCCTTTTCCACTTCGTCCCCTACATCTACTAATAATTTTCGATTGTGACCATATAAGCTATTGTATTCATTGCCATGATCGATAATTATTACCTTACCATATCCTGCTTTGTTACCTGCAAAGGTTACGATACCTTTGGCTGCTGCTTTTATATTTGTCCCTGAAGAATTGGCTATATCTATCCCTTGATGGAATCGTATGCCCCTTCCAAAGGGGTTTCTCCTATTTCCAAAGCCAGAAGTAAGCCTTCCTGCAGCTGGCCATAGATCGGGAACCCTTTCTAGATATTCAAATCTTTCCTCTAGATCCTGGATAAAGATTGCTAGTTCTTTTTCCTTATCTTCTAATGTTTCTTTTAACACCTCCATTTCGATTTTAGGTTCTAATTTCTCAGGCCTAATGTCCCTACCAATACTTCCTCCTCTTGAAGGACTTTTTATACCGGCCATTTTCTCTAATTGTCTCTGTAATTTATCAATTTCAGCTAATTTATTTTCTACCTCGTTGGTGATACCATACAATTCCATATTTTGAGTTTTTAATTTTTTTAATTCGTCAGTTTTATCCCTATTTTCTTTTTCTAAGCTGCTTATCTCTAATACCTTATTATCGTATTTCTGCTGTAAAATTGAGTTAGTTAAAGACATATTGTTAAAAGATATAAAAATTGCTATGACGACTGCAGTGATGGATATAATGATGGCCTTAGGAATCCACCTAGATATGGTAATCCTCTTAACCTTTTCCGCATGAGGAATTATCATTATGCAGATCTTTGAATTGTCTTTCTTATCCACAGCTGTATTCCCCTCTTTCTAAAAACTTTGTTTCAAACATGTCACATTATACTATTCTACATAGACATCAAAAATCCTTTTTTATATTCAAAAAAGGTCAAGCGAATCAGCTTGACCTTTTGAGTTACATATTTTCTTCTACTATTGTATCTAATATTTTAGCTGCCCTTAGAATAACATATTTACAACCAATATCCTCTTTTTTGTACTTGGCTTTTAATTCATCACATCGAATGCTTCCCATTTCATCTTCATATCTTTTAAATAATTGCTTAGTTAAATTTTTTATTTCTTTATCCTCATGAGCTATATTTTCCACGTATTTACTGCTGATGGCCATAACCGCTCCAGTTAATGCGCCACATATGGATTCTATCCCCATTCCTCCACCAAAAGCTGCCGACAGTTTTAATGCATCTTTATCTAGACCTAGATTATAGGCTTTGTTTGCACCGTACAAAATTTTTTCAGCACAATTATAATTTTCTTTTTCTCCAAAGTCTTTTTCAATCAACTCGTATAGCATATGCATTCCTCCTATTAGTGATGATTTTATTTTTAATATTATATCATAAAACGCCAAATGGACTAAATTCATTTTATTGCTTAAATTCAAAAGAAATTAAAATATTTTCCTTGCAAATAAGGCATATTATATATATACTTGATAGGCTGGATAAAATGAGGAAGGATGTATTAAATAGATGAAAAAATTAAGATTTGAAGAAATGAATCTCTCAGAAGAGATTCAAAGAGCCATTTCCGATATGGGATTTGAAGAGATGTCACCTATCCAATCTCAAGCTATACCTAGTATGCTTAATGGATTGGATATAATAGGTCAGGCACAAACAGGAACTGGGAAGACTGCCGCTTTTGGGATACCAATTATTGAAAAATGCAAAGATGAGGATAGGAGACTACAAGCTATAGTCTTGTGCCCAACTAGGGAACTTTCTATCCAAGTAGCCGAGGAAATAAAAAGATTATCCAAGTATAAAAAGGATATATTTGTACTTCCAGTCTACGGAGGTCAACCAATTAATCGGCAGATAAAAGCATTAAAAAAAGGTGTTCAGATCGTAGTTGGTACTCCAGGTAGGGTAATGGATCATATTAGGAGGAAAACCCTTAAACTTGAAAATATAGGCACAATAGTATTAGATGAAGCAGATGAGATGTTTGATATGGGATTTAGGGATGATATAGAATGGATAATGAATCGTATGCCAGAAGAACGACAAACCGTATTTTTTTCTGCTACTATGCCAAATGAAATAGTAAAATTTGCGAAGAGATATCAGAAATCCCCTGAGATCATTAAAGTGGTTCATAAGGAATTGACAGTGCCTAAGGTAGAGCAATATTATTTCGAACTAAAGGAACATATGAAGACAGAAATACTATGTAGACTAATAGATATATATAATCCCAAGCTTTCTATAGTATTTTGTAATACTAAAAAAAGGGTAGATGAACTAACTATTGAATTGCAGGGTAGAGGTTACTTTGCTGATGGACTCCATGGTGATTTAAAGCAACCTCAAAGGGATAAAGTAATGAACAAGTTCAGGTCTGGAAACATTGACATATTGGTAGCTACTGATGTAGCAGCTAGAGGTATAGATGTAGATGACATAGATATAGTGTTTAACTATGATATTCCCCAGGATGAAGAATACTATGTTCATAGAATTGGTAGGACTGCTAGAGCAGGGCGAGAAGGCATGGCCTTTAGTCTTGTAGTTGGTAGAGACATATACAGAATAAAGGACATTCAAAGATATACAAAAACTAAAATAACCAGAAAAGATCTACCTACTCTAAAGGATATAGAAGAAAAACAGACAGATATACTATTAGATAGAATAAAAGAGGAAATAGACAAAGGAGAACTAGGTAAATATGAAAGTATGGTCCATACTTTATTGGAAGATGATTACGATTCCTTTGATATAGCAGCAGCTTTATTGAAGTTTTATTTGATAAATAGCAAATTGGATAGTCATAAGGAATTAGAAGCAGTGGACTATGGAGACATAGGTATTAAGTCTATGGGAAGGATATATATCAATATAGGTAGGAGAAAAGGCGTAAGTCCACGACATATTTTAGGAGCAATATTAAATGAAACCAGCCTGTCAAGGAAAATGGTAGGAAATATTGATATGTATGACAAATTTACATTTGTAGAAGTTCCAGAAGAATATTTAGGTCAAGTGGTTAGAAGTTTAAACAATAAAAGGATAAAGGGTTTTAAGGTAAAAGTAGAACCGGCTAATCCTAAAAATTAATAATAATTATTATTTTGGAGGTAGCAGCTGCTACCTCCAAAATTATTTACTATTATCCCTAATTTAAACAAAATAGGCTAATATATAGGATAGGATTAAAAGAGGAATACCAAATATAAAAAATTCCCTATTGGACCATTGATCTTTGTAGTGTTCTTCACAGAACTCGTGGAATTCCATTATATCTTCACTATGGGTATAATCATAGTCCATATGTTTATTAACAGTTGATTTGTTAGCATTTGTCCTAGCAGATTTTAATTGTCTTTTCCTATATCTATGATAGCTGATAAGTTTGAAAAAGCCTACATTGCGTACATAAAACAACAGGGCTATTAGCAAGTATATCAATCCTATTATAAATATTCCATTAGATAGATTTAAAAGCAATGGTGCGTTTCTATTTAAAATTGTATAGATAACAATAAAAATTATTGTTACAAATCCTAGTCTTTTCATTTCCAATTCCTTTCTAAAGTTATTTATCTTTTATACTATGATACCATTAATGGCAGTAAAAAACTATAATATATATTATTTTGATAAAGTTTCTAAATTAATCCTACAAAAAGCGACAATAGGGGTTAACCGAGAGTGTTGTCAAAAATTATCAAATATAAATATTATACATAGTTAAGAATAATAATGCATAATGAACATACAGCTTATTATTTAATATTAGTATATAGGCATAATATATTAGATTAAGGGAAAAACCGTTAAGGTAACAAAGTGTAATTTTATTTAAAAGTAAAAAAACATTAAAGATTGTGAATATTTTAAAGTTTGACTTATAATCAGGAAATGTGATAGCATAAAATAAATATATCTAATAACCATTTAAAATAATTAAAGATAGTATATATTTGCTCTAATTTGAGTTTTTAAAAAATTTGAACTACTGAACCACATCCTAATAATAAATTCATATTTATGCAAAACTAGTGAGATTGAGCAAGGATAAAAATTTAAAATATATGTCGAAAACATGGAAGTCTGAAACATAAAAATGGTTATTAGATAAGCTCATCGTTTTTAGGCTAACATTAGACATCTTAGTGTTAAGATGCCAGATGAGTTAGCAAAATATAAAATATATCAATAGGAGGAGATTTAATGAAAACATCAAAAAAACTATTACTACTATTATTAGTCGTAGTAATGGCTATGTCAGTATTAGCAACAGGATGCGGCAAAGGTAAAGATGTTAGCGATGAAAACAAAGGATCAGAAGTAGCAGAAGAACCTCAAGAATCAACTGGACCAAAAGTTCTGAGACTTGCAGGAATGCCTGCCAAAACTTTCAATCCTCACACATCAGATTCTGCTGAGGATGCTGATTTAATAAGCTATATTTATGGGGCACTATTAGATTTAATCTATAACCCAGAAACTGAAAAGGTGGAATTCATTCCATACCATGCAGAAGCATTACCAGAAACTGAGGATAGTAAGGTATGGACTTTTACATTAAAAGACGATTTGAAATGGACAGACGGTACACCTATTACAGCTGAAGACTATGAATATTCCTATAAGATGTTATTAGATAAAAACTTAGCTAATCGTAATGCTTTTGTACTATGGGACAATATTCCAGTAGTAAATGCTGAAGAATATTTCAAAGGCGAAGTAGAATGGGAAGAAGTAGGAGTAAAAGCATTAGATGAAAAGACATTGGAAATTACATTAGATACTGCAATGCCTGAAATAGATGTTTATAGTACTTTTGCAGGTGGTGGAGCTACATCACCAGTACACGAAGAACTATATGAAGCTGGTATGAATGAAGATAGAACAGAAACTACCTATGCAACTACTTTAGAAACTGTTCCATCCTGTGGTACCTATAAACTTACAGAATGGGTTAGGGACCAACACAGGGTATTTGAAAAGAACGAAGATGCAATATTAGGTGATATCTACAAACCAGATAGAATTGAAAGTAGAGTTATAACAGAATCTGCAACAAGACTACAGTTATTTGAAAATGGTGAATTAGATACAGCAGTAGTAAGTGGTAATGAATACGATAAGTACTCTGAAGACCCAAGGGTAGTATTCCAAGAAAGAAATACCGTATGGGGATTCTTTATAAACAGTACATCTGAAGATAATCCAATACTTCAGAATAACGACTTAAGAAAAGCTCTATTCTATGGTATTGATAGAGATAAAATATCCAAAGGCGTATTCAAGGTATATGAATCAACACCATATTATATATCTTCCGTTCCTATGGTAGATTATGAAAATGGATTGAAATACTGTGACACAGAAGAAGCTAAAGCTGTAAGACCAGAAGGTTCTGGATTTGATCCAGATTTAGCAAAAGAGTACTTTGAAAAAGCTTATGAAGCTAATGGAAATAAGAAGATAGAAATAGAAATAATATACTTTGAAGCTCAAGAAACTATGAAGAGAATGACTGAAGTTGCTGAAGAAGAATATGAAAACTTATTTGGAGCAGATAAATTAGATATAAAATTAAGAGCTATGCCACCACAAGCTGCCTATGATGCATACAGAGATGGAGACTTCGATATGGGTATAGGAGCATATACACAAGGTGCATTTAATCCATGGAGCAGTATGTTTGTATGGTGTACAGATTTCCCAAATAAGAGTCATAGATTTGCTAATGAAGAGTTCGACGAACTATATAAGAGAACTACCCAAGGGGATTTATTGTTAGATCCTGAAGGAAGAATAAAAGCATTAGCAGATATGGAAAGTATGTTAATTGACTATGTACCACAAGTGCCTATTTTCCAAAATAACAATGCACAAGTATTTGCAGACAGAATTAAATTAGTAACTACTGAATATATGCCAGCAGTTGGATTTGCAATATTACAAGCAGATATAGTAGACTAATCTATTATAATAAGCATACAAAAATCACAATCAAGTGCTAATATTAGCACTTGATTGTGCCCTATGTATAAGTTTAACTTTATTTGAGAGGAGTAGGCCTATGCTTAGATATATAGTACAAAGATTGATTGCAATGGCTATAACCCTATTTTTAATAATAAGTATATCTTTCTTTATCATACATTCTATGCCTGGAAGCATTGTAGATGACCCAATGTTACCAGAGGATGTGAAATTAGCCATTGAAAATAAATATCATTTAAACGATCCTTTACCAGTACAATATGGATACTTTTTAAAGGATTTTTTATCCTTTGAATTTGGAACGTCCATAAAGGTTCAACCTAGGGTACCGGTATTCGATATTATAAAAACAAAATTACCAATAACTTTACAAGTGAATATTTTCTCACTTATACTAACAGTTCCTGTTGGAATAATACTTGGAATTATAGCTGCATTAAAAAAGAATACGGCAGCAGATCATATAATATCCATTATGGTTATTCTGTTTATTTCTGTACCTTCTTTTGTATTTGCAGCGCTATTACAGTATTTTGTTGCCTTCAAGTGGGGATGGGCTCCAATACTGTTATCTACTGAACCGACTTTGACTTGGACTAAGTTTAGATCTATGATTTTACCTATACTATCCCTATCTTTTGGGGGAATCGCTACAATAACTAGGTATATGCGTTCAGAATTATGTGAGGCATTGAACTCCGAATATATGCTTTTAGCCAAGACAAAAGGATTATCTCAAGTTCAAGCTACTGTAAGACATGCTATCCGGAACTCTTTTATACCATTGGCAAATATTATCATACCTATGTTTTTCAGCATAATGGGGGGAGCTATGGTTATTGAAAACATATTCGGTATTCCTGGCTTAGGACAGTTATCCGTTAGTTCCATAAACGCATTAGATCATCCTCTTACTATAGCTACTTTGTTCTTTTATTCCGTAATTGGTTTAGTTAGTATTTTAGTAGTAGACCTTTCTTACGGCATTATTGACCCTCGAATTCGTATAGGAGGTAGAAAATAATGGAAGATGTTAAGAATATTAAAATAGACAAAGAAGATTTTGAATTTGTCCAATTAGATGAAGATATAAAGGATGAAAAGTTCAAAGGAGAGGCCATTGGCTTTTTTAAAGATGCTATGCTCCGCTTTAAGAAGAATAAGGCTTCTATAGTAGCAGGTTGGATAATATTGATAATTATATTTATGGCCATAGTAGGGCCAAGTATGAATAAATACACTTATAGACAGCAACATATCGATTGGGCATTGTTGCCACCAAGAGTCCGAGGTTTAGAAAAACTAGGAATATTCGATGGAACTAAAGTAATGGATGTAAAAAAGGATAATCTAGAAGATAAATATGCAGGTTGTGTAGTTAAGATATTAGATGAATACGATATAGAATATATGGGAAGCAAGACCCCTATGGTAAAAGCTAAGATAAACGTATACAAGTTAAAAGGCGCAGAAGATGTGTACTTTTGGCTTGGCACTGATTCCATAGGTAGGGATTTATGGACTAGGCTTTGGAGAGGTTCAAGGATTTCTTTATTTATAGGAATTATGGCTGTATTGATCAATATGTTAATAGGAGTAGTATATGGATCTATCTCAGGTTATTATGGTGGCTGGGTAGATATGATAATGCAAAGGATTATAGAGGTAATAGGAGGGATCCCAAGTCTTGTTCTTATTATATTATTTGTAATGTATATGGGAGCTGGAATAGTACCCTTTATATTAGCCATGATACTTACAGGGTGGATTGGTATGAGTCGTATGATAAGAGCCCAGTTCTACAAGTATAAGGGACAAGAATATGTACTAGCTTCAAGAACTATGGGAGCTAAGGATAGGACTTTAATATTCAGACATATCCTACCAAATGCTATAGGACCGATTATTACCCAGGCTACTTTGGCAGTCCCAGGAGCTATATTTACCGAGTCCTTTCTTTCCTATTTAGGTTTAGGAATTGGCGCACCAGAACCATCAATTGGAGTATTATTGGCAGAAGGGCAAAAGGTGTTATTGGATCATCCTCATTTAACTTTGTTTCCAGCTATAGTTATATCGTTGTTGATGTTATCATTTAACTTGTTTGGAAATGGATTAAGGGATGCCTTTGACCCAACATTAAGAGGACAAGAATAGAAGGAGGTTGTTGTTATGAAGAATAGAGAAAAAGTACTACAAGTTAAAGATCTATATATAACTTTCAACACCTTTTCTGGTAAGGTCCATGCGGTTAGAGGTGTTAACTTTGATCTTCATAAAGGAGAAACACTAGCTATAGTAGGAGAATCGGGTTCAGGAAAATCTGTTACTAATAAGACAATAATGGGGATACTTTCTAAGAATGCAAACATTGAAGATGGACAGATACTATATAATGGTAAGGATTTAACTAAATTTAATGATAAGCAGTTCACTAAGATAAGGGGTTCGGAAATATCTATGATATTTCAAGATCCAATGTCATCACTAGACCCTGTAATGAAGATTGGAAAACAAATTACGGAGGCTATGCTAGTAAAAGAAAATATCAGTAAAGCAGAAGCTAAAAAGAAGGCCATAAATCTGATGGATGCTGTAGGTATTCCTGAGCCAGAGAAAAGGTTTAATCAATACCCATTCCAGTTTTCTGGTGGAATGAGACAAAGAATAGTTATAGCCATAGCCCTTGCTTGTGATCCAGATATATTGATATGCGATGAGCCAACTACAGCCTTAGATGTGACTATTCAAGCTCAAATATTGGATTTAATAAAGAAAATACAAGAAGAACGTAATATTTCTGTAATATTTATTACTCACGATTTAGGAGTAGTGGCTAATGTAGCTGATAGAGTTGC
Organism: Clostridium sp. Cult3; assembly: GCF_021655115.1. Taxonomy (GTDB): domain Bacteria; phylum Bacillota; class Clostridia; order Tissierellales; family Tepidimicrobiaceae; genus PPXY01. The sequence goes on along the minus strand of NZ_PPXY01000019.1, from coordinate 64,768 downwards.
GGTAATGTATGCAGGAAAGATTGTTGAGACAGGAACGGTAGATGAAATATTTTACAATCCTCAACATCCCTACACCTGGAGTTTATTGGCATCTATGCCAGATTTAGACACAGATGCATCGGACGAATTGTTGGTAATACCTGGTACACCACCAAATATGCTTTATCCACCAAAAGGGGATGCTTTTGCACCTAGAAATAGATATGCGATGAAGATAGATTTCAAAAAAGAGCCACCAATGTTTAAAGTGAGTGATACTCACTATGCAGCCACATGGCTTCTTCACCCAGATGCACCTAAGGTGGAAAAACCTGAAGCCTTGACAAGGCGTATTGAGAAACAAAAGGAAAGGCAGGTGGCAGATAATGAGTAAACAACCAGTATTGGAAGTTAAAAATTTGAAACAGTACTTCACTAGTGGATATGGCAAAAACAAAGTTGTGGTAAAAGCTGTGGATGATATCAGTTTTAATATATACAAAGGTGAAACTTTTGGATTGGTAGGTGAATCTGGTTGTGGTAAGACTACTACAGGTCGAACCATAATAAGACTATATGAACCTACTGACGGAGAAGTATATTTTAATGGAAAATTGATTTCAGGGAAATTGTCAAAAGAGGAAAAAAGAGAGGTAACAAGAGGCATTCAGATGATATTTCAAGATCCTATTGCATCTTTAAATCCAAGGATGACGGTAAAGGAGATTATAGGAGAGGGTTTGAAGATAAATAAACTATGCGATAGTGAAGAGCATATGATGGAGCTTATATACAATATATTAGAAACAGTTGGCCTTACACGTGAACATGCTACTCGTTATCCCCATGAGTTCTCAGGAGGGCAAAGACAGCGTATTGGCATTGCAAGGGCTTTGATTACCAACCCAGACTTGGTAATTGCAGACGAACCTATTTCGGCACTAGACGTATCCATACAAGCTCAAGTATTAAACTTGTTAAATAAATTGAAGGAGCAATTAGGTTTAACTGTACTATTTATAGCTCATGATCTATCTGTTGTAAAATATTTTTCTGATAGAATTGGAGTAATGTATAGAGGGAAGATTCTAGAATTAGCTGATGCGGATGAATTATATAAATATCCTATTCATCCATATACTAAATCCTTGCTATCTGCTATACCTCTTCCTGATCCAAATTATGAAAGATATAGAAAGCGAATATACTATGATCCAAGTATCCACAACTATGATGTAGAAGAACCTAAATTGGTTGAGATTAGGCCAGGACATTTTATATACGCATCGGAATCGGAGATAAGTGAATATAAAAAGAATCTATAGAATAAAAAGAAAATTGTTTTAGATAATTTGTTAAAGACCTTTATTGGTATTCCATATCAATAGAGGTTATTTTTTTATTTAATCTAAAAAACGTTGTCATTAAATTAACTTTGTGTTATGATATTAAGTAACACGATACAATCTTTCAATGAGTGAGCAAATGTAACACGAAGATTAAAATGGCAAATTATAAAAAGTAATTTTGAATATATCTTATTTCTATAAACAAGGATTAACCAAGTCTAGAATGGGAAAAAAGATGCCTAGGCAAAGAGTCAATAGAATCCTAAAAAGTATTAAAGGAGAGGATTTAGTCCAGATAATGATGATGGAGGGATGCAATGAGGTAATGAATCATAAAAAGAAAATTTTAAGAAAAGGAGGTAATAGATGAGGACATCGGATTTTACAGTATTTTTAGCATAGGGTATTGCCTATATTCTCTTTAATGAATTTATTTTTTAGAAAAGGGGTGGTAAAAAAGTGCAATATAATTATGAATATGAATATTTTAAGAAAAGTGCAGATTATATATTAAGCAAAATCGATTTTAAACCTGAAATTGCTTTAATATTAGGCTCATGTCTTGGTACATTAGCTGACGAGATCCAAGAGCCTATAGTAATTGACTATAAAGATATTCCTAATTTTTTAACTACAACGGTAGAATCCCATGCTGGTAAACTTATTTTAGGAGAATTAAGTGGCAAGAAAGTTGTATGTATGTCTGGCAGGTTTCATTATTATGAAGGATATGATTTTGAACAACTAGTTACACCTATAAGAGTATTTCATTTATTGGGAGTTGAGACCGTTATCCTCACCAATGCTGCTGGTGCAGTCAATACCTCCTATAATCCAGGAGAGATCATGATAATGAAAGACCATATAAAGTTGATGGGTGCAAGTCCGGTGAGAGGTAAAAATATTGAAGAATTTGGTCCAAGATTTTTTGATATGACAAATGTTTATACCGAGGAATATAGAGAATTGGCAAAAATGGTTTCTAAAAAGCTAGGCATGAAAATTAATGAAGGTGTTTATTTTTATACAGCTGGTCCTCAGTTTGAAAGTCCATCAGAGATTAAAGCCATCCGGGCTTTAGGAGGAGATGCGGTAGGAATGTCTACGGTAACAGAGGTTATAACTGCTGCCCATTGTGGTATGAAAGTATTGGGCCTTTCTCTTATAACCAATATGGGGGCAGGAATATTAGATGAAGCTGTTACTACAGACGAGGTGGATGTAACCGCCGAAAAGGCAGCACAAAATTTCAAATCTTTACTAAGAGATATAATAAGGGAAATGTAGTTTCATTCGTTATTTAGGTAAAATTGTAAGATTATATTTACTGTTAAATTACCAAATAAAATATTTAGGGGGAATTATAAGATGAAAAAACTATTGAGCCTTTTGCTTGTAGTTGTACTTAGTTTATCATTAGTAGCATGTGGTCAAAATACTGAAAATGAAGCAGTAGAAGGTGGAGACGCTGAAACATCTAAAGAAGAACCATTAAAAATTGGCTATGTAGTTGCTGGTCAACTTGGGGATAAGTCAACAAATGATAATTTCATGGAAGGATTACAACGCTATGCAGATGAGACAGGTGCTGTAGTGACTCCAGTTGAATGTGCTGAACTAGCAGATCATGAGGCTAATGCTAGAAACTTTGCTGAACAAGGTTATGATCTAGTTGTTGTTGGTCTTTATTCTGTAAGTGATGCTATTGCAGAACTTGCTCCTCAATATCCTGACACGATGTTTTGGGTTAACGGTGGCATGATAGATGGCATTGAAAATCTTCACTGCTGTAATCTTCAATCTGCAGATGTCAATTTCTTAGTTGGAGCTTTTTCAGTTTATATGTCAGAAGAACTAGGTTATGGAAATAAGGTTGGTTGGGTAGGTGGACAACGTAACCCATTCTTGGAGCAGGGACAATATGGATTTACTGCTGGTGCTGAATATGCTGGTGGGGAATCAGTTATAGCATATGTAGGTAACTTTACTGACTCAGCTAAAGGTAAAGAAATAGCTATGCAAATGTATGATAATGGTGTTCATATGATTCAAGGATGGGCAGGAGGAGCTGGCCATGGAGTACATCAAGCTGCTGATGCTTTAGGAGGAGATTATTTCTCATCTGGAGGAGGTAATTTACAAGGACAGTTTGATTTAGCAAAACAAATGCTAACTTGTGCTGGAGTAGGTGAAGGAGAGGCTGTCTACGGTGCTTGTAAGGACATGGAAAAAGGTGAACTTAAAGGTGGATTATATGCATATGGTGTCAAAGAGGGAGTAAATGACATTGTATATAATCCAGGTGAGTTAGGTGAAATAATTCCTCAAGAAATTAAAGAAAAGATGGATGATATACGTGAGAAAATAGTAAGTGGAGAAATAGTACCTCCCCAAACAGAAGAAATGTATAAGGAATTTGTTAAAGATGTAATTGATAAATAATTACAATCTGAAATGAAAAGTATTGCTATGGAGGAGATGGAAAGATGGGTTGTGGCAACTCTGTTGAAATGAAAAACATAAGCATGCAGTTTCCTGGGGTACTAGCAAATGACAATGTAGATTTTAGTGTAAAAAAAGGAGAAATTCACGCTTTGGTTGGTGAAAATGGTGCTGGGAAAACAACATTGATGAATATATTATATGGCCTGTATGTACCTACGGCAGGAGATATTTACATTGATGGTAAGCATGTTAAGTTCTTTTCTCCAATAGATGCAATGGCTAAGGGTATCGGCATGGTACATCAGCATTTCATGCTGATACCTAGGCACACCGTTGCAGATAATATAGTTTTGGGTAAAGAACCGATGGAAGGATTAATCTATCAGAGAGAAGAAGCTGAGCAAAAAGTACTTGAAATATGTGAAAAGTATAATTTTTATGTTGATCCAAAGGCAAAGGTTTCAGATATTTCTTTTGGTATGCAGCAACGTGTAGAAATTATTAAGTCCCTTTACCGGGGGGCTGAAATACTTATTTTAGATGAGCCTACTGCAATGCTTACTCCGCAAGAAATTGATGAATTAGGTGGAGTTTTGCAGGATTTGAAGAAGCATGGTAAGACTATGATAATTATTACCCATAAATTAAAAGAAGTAATGGAATTTAGCGATAAAGTTACCGTTTTAAGAGCTGGTAAATTAATTGGTACAGTTGAAACAAAGAATACAAGTCCTGAAGAAATTACGTATATGATGGTTGGACGTAATATATCAGAGATAAAGAAAATTCCAACTAAAGAAAATAAAGAAACCTTGTTGAAGGTTGAAAATATTAAATATGCTGATCGCCATAAGGAACATTTAAAAAATGTTTCATTTGAAGTAAAAAAAGGAGAAATATTAGGAATAGCTGGGATTGATGGTAGTGGACAAAACGAACTTATGTCTGTTATTAGTGGTTCCATTATTCCCAATGAGGGAAAGGTAATTTTAGATGGAGAAGATATAACACAGGATGAAATTATTGGTCGAAGAAAAAAAGGCATTACATCTATTCCTTATGATAGACAAAAACTTGGCTTAGTACTTGATGCGTCTATTGAAGAAAACCTACTTTTGGGCTCTCCAAAACCTGAGCAATTTCTAAAGAATAATAAATGGTTACAACCAAATAAGATAAAAGCCATTGCTGAAGAAGGTATAAAGAAATATAAAATACGAGCAAATGGACCAAAAACAGTTGTTAAAACCTTATCTGGAGGAAATCAACAAAAGGTTATTATTGCTCGTGAAGTACATAAGGATGCTAAACTGATTTTGGCAAATCAGCCAACTCGTGGTGTAGATATCGGTGCTATTGAGATTATTCATAAGTCTTTAGTGGACCTTAGAAACAGTGGACATGGTATTTTACTTGTGTCTTTAGAACTTGATGAGGTTATGGAACTTAGTGATCGTATTGCAGTAATGTATGATGGACAAATTATGGACATTGTTGATGCTGATAAGATAACCCGTGAAGAGATTGGATTCTTAATGGTTGGACATAGAAAAGCACAGGAGGAGAAGATAAATGGAAAAACAAAATAAATCTAGGATTATAAATATACAATATGATGTAATTTTAATTCCATTATTTATTATATTGTTAGCACTGCTGTTTGCTTCACTACTTATCTTAGCAGTTGGAAAAAATCCAGCTATAGCATTTAATGCATTAGTAAAAGGTGCCTTCGGTAATTTAAGTGCTTGGGTATATACAATTAATAAATCTATTCCAATCTGTATTTGTTCATTTGCAGTTGCATTTTCATACTTTGGTGGCGTTTTTAATATTGGTGTGGAAGGACAGTTGCAAATTGGGGCACTTGGTGCTGTATGTGCAGGTTATTTTTTTAACAACTTACCCCCTGCTATACATATACCATTAACCTTATTATGTGGAGCCTTGGCAGGTATGTTATGGTCACTTATACCAGCATTTTTACACATAAAACGTAATTTAAATATTATAGTTTTATGTTTATTTATGAATTATATTGCAGAATTTTTATTACAGTATTTTGTATATGGACCTTTAAAGTCTTCAGAGTCTTTAATTCCAGCTACTTATTCAATTTTAGATTCTGCTAAGATACCAAATATAATTGATGGGGCAAATAAATTGTCATATTCGTTTTTAATTGTCTTGGTTATTGCTGTAATTTTAAAAATTTATTTTAACAAAACATATAGTGGATATGAACTTAGAATGACTGGTAAAAATCCAGAGGCTGCAAAGTTTTTTGGAATTAATACTAGAAAATATTTGTATCTTTCAATATTAATTGCTGGTGTTCTTGGTGGTATAGCAGGAGCAGTAGAGATACAAGGACGTTATTATCGTATTATTGATGGTTTCTCACCGGGGTCTGGTTTTGATGGTATAACCATAGCTCTACTTTCTAATGGAAATCCTGTCGGGATGATTATTGGAAGTCTTTTATTTGGTGCAATTCGGGCGGGAGCTACTAATATGCAAGTTATGGCAGGAGTACCATCCCAGATTATTCAGGCAGTACAAGGGTTTTTAATGTTGGCTATTGCCGTAGAGAGATTATTTCCGCAGTTAATCAAAGTAATTAAAAACAGAAATGCAAAAAGGGGTGTTACAAATGTTAAATAGTAGTTTTATTATGGCATTGGCGGTTTCTACGATTCGTATGGCTACTCCCATTACTATAGGAGCCCTTGGTACATTATTTGCGGAGCAATCAGGAACTATGAACCTCGGAGCAGAGGGAATGATGACAATGGGGGCGTTTTTTGCTGTATTGGGTACTTATTTGACAGGAAATGCATGGATAGGAGTTCTCTGTGGTATGATCGCTGGTGGATTAATAGCTCTTTTGCATGGATTTATCTGTATAGAGATAGGAGGAATGCAAAACCTAAGCGGTCTTGGACTAAATATGTTTTGTTTGGGACTTACAGCATTTCTACTGCGAGTTATCTTTAACACGGGGATTTCACCCTCTGTTGAATCCCTTTGGAGTACACCATTTTTAGAAAAAGTCCCTTTTATAGGTAAGTTTATGGCAGCAATGTCACCTTTAGTATATATATCTTTTTTACTGATTGCGATTGTTTGGTTCATTTTGAATAAGACTCCTTTTGGACTTCGTATCTGGGCTGCTGGAGATGATCCAAAAACCTTGGAGACTGCAGGAATTAATGTATGGAAGATTAGATATTTATGTATTGTTATTTGCGGTGTTCTAGTAGGTTTAGGGGGTGCTTATCTGTCTCTTGGACAAATGGATAAATATGTTGATGGTATGATCGTTGGAAAAGGGATGCTTGCTTTTGTTGCAGTAAAAATGGGGAAATATAAGCCTTGGTCAATATTATTAATGTCCCTTGTATTTGGATTTTTTGATGCACTTCAGATGCAACTTCAGCTTAATCCTGCTATTACGATTGCTCCAGAGCTGATTCAGATGATCCCATATGTGGGAGCGATTACTATTATGGCATTGCAGAAAAACGAAAACATATTTCCACGTGCATTTGGTGAACCATATGTTAAGAACAAATATAAGTTTTAATCGAAGGAGGTATCTAGATGCCTATTTTTCATTGTAGTTATTTTTCGACTACTTTACAAACTGAAACTAAATTAGTGATTACATTACCTGGCCCATTTCTTTTTTCAGAGGATGATGTTAGTCTTGAGAACCAGTTTAATCCTAAAAGGACATATCCGGTAGTATATCTATTACATGGGGCAACAGATAATGAAGAGGGCTGGCTTAGATATACCAGTGTTGAACGTTATGCACGTGAACATGGTGTGGCGTTGGTATTGCCCTATGTGGAAAATAGTTTTTATGTGGATATGCATTGTGGACCTCGATACTGGCGATTTATTAGTCATGAGCTTCCTTTGTTTATTCGTGCCACATTTCCTGCCATTACCACTAAGCGAGAGGAAACTTATGTTGCTGGACTTTCTATGGGAGGGTATGGTGCCTTGTTGCTTGCACTTAGACAACCGGAACGTTTTTGTGCTGCAGCTTCTCTCTCTGGTGCCCTAGATCCTTATCAGTTGTTTAAAGAGGGTATAATACCAAATTTGGATTACAAAACAATTTATGGTGATCTAGAAAACATTCCTGATAGTGACATGGATCTTTTGGCGCTTTTACAAAAAAATATTAATGAGGGTCGTCCTCTTCCCCGATTGTTCCAGGCATGTGGGACGGAGGATTTTTTGTACTCTATGAATCGTAATTTTTTGGAATCGGCAACAAAGATGGGAGTTCCCATAACCTATGAAGAGTCTCCTGGCATGCATAGTTGGGATTTCTGGGATAGGATGATAGTACGTGTGTTGGACTGGTTTGATATCCCCCAGTTAGATTGGAATGAGACATTGTAAATTGATATAAATATTAAGTAAAGGATGATGGCAATGTTATTTAAAGATATAACTTTTGTAGATGAAAATTATGATATTCAAGAAAATATAAATATCATAACTGAAGGTAATCTAATAACTTATATTGGAAAGGATATTCCAGACAATTATAGTGGAGAGAGTTTTGATGGTAAGAATAAAGTAGCTTTACCAGGGTTTTTCAATACTCATTGTCATATTCCAATGGTGTTAATACGTGGATTTGGTGAAGGATTACCTCTTCAGAAGTGGCTTTTCGAGAAGATGTTTCCATTTGAGGCAAGACTTACTCCTGAGGACTGTTATTGGGCAACACTTTTAGGGGCTATGGAGCTTATAAAAAGTGGGGTAGTTTCATTTACAGACATGTATTTCAACATAGAAGATATTATACGAGGAGTAATGAAAAGTGGATTAAAAGGCAATATTTCTCATGGAACTTCTTCTGACGATGAATCTATTGGATTTAAAGAATTGAAGGCTTTTAGGGATACTGACCGTCTAATAAATTTAGTTAAGAAGGAAACTGACGACCGCATTAAAATAGACGTAGGACTTCATGCTGAATATACTTCTACAGAGAGATTAGTACGAGAGGTTGCTGATTATGCTAAATCTAATAATTTGATTATCCATACCCATGTATCTGAAACGAAAAAAGAACATGAAGATTGTAAAAAACGTCATGGGAATACTCCTATAGCTTATTTTGAAAAGTGTGGATTATTAGACCAACCTTTAGTAGCTGCTCATTGTGTTTGGATTGAAGGAGAAGACTTCGATATATTACATGATAAAGGTGTTACGGTTTCACATTGTATTTCTAGTAATTTAAAGCTGGGAAGCGGATTTGCACCTATAAAAAAGATGCTGGAGAAGGATATTAAAGTCAGCATTGGTACAGATGGAGCAGCTTCTAATAATAATCTTAATATGTTAGAAGAAATGCATCTAGCATCCATGGCAAATAAAGGAATTACCCATGATGCTGAATTTATGACTACAAAACAAATTATGAGATTATCTACCGTTAATGGAGCCTTAGCTCAAGGTAGACATGATTGTGGATCTATAAAGGTAGGCAACAGAGCAGATATTATTGTGTTTGATATGGATAAACCACATCTTCAACCGATACATGATGTGTTATCGAATATAATATTTTCAGCTCAATCAGATGATATTTGCCTTTCTATGATAGATGGGAAAATAGTATGCAGGGATGGACAATTTACGTTAATTGACAGTGAAAGAGTAATATATGAAACGAATAGAATAAAAGAAAGAATTCTATCGGAAATCTAGTTGTTAGGATTATTCCAAATAATATGGCAGGAGAAGGAACATATGTTTAGAAATTAGGATCGGGAAGTTTTACTAAACTTAAAGGTAGGGTGAAATTAAAATGCTGATGTTAGAGGAAAGAAAGTTAGTAGTTGAGTATGGGAAAAAACTTATTACTAACAATTTAACTACAGGTTCAGGAGGAAATATTAGTATTTTCAATAGAGAAAAAGGTCTTGTTGCAGTTAGCCCTAGTGGATTAGATTATTTTGAAACAAAGGTTGAGGATATAGTTATTGTAGACTTGGATGGAAACACAATCGAAGGAAATCTCAAACCTTCAAGTGAAACAGGTATGCATCTAATATTTTATAAAAACAGGGAGGATGCTAATGCAATTGTACATACCCATTCAAAATTTGCAACTGCAATTGCTTGTATGGGGTGGGATCTAAAACCAGTGCATTATCTCATAGGTTTTGCAGGATATGATGTAAAATGTGCAAAATATGCAACTTACGGTTCTCAGGAATTAGCCGAAAATGCTTTAGATGCTATAGGTAATAGGAATGCAGTATTATTAGGAAATCATGGACTTATAGCCTTAGGTACGAATATTCAAAGGGCATTTTCAACAGCAGAACATTTGGAGTTTGTATCTGAAATATATTATTTAACAAAGACATTAGGGGAGCCTAAATTATTATCCCAAGATCAGATGGATGAAGTTATGAAAAAATTTAATACCTATAGATATAAATAATAGATAAAATCATCGACTAAAGAGAGGGGCAAGATGTTAGCGATCATTACTGAAATTCTAAAAATTAAAGGAAATAAAACAAGATAAAGAAGAAAAGAAAGGTAGGAGATATATGGAACGCGCAGATAAGGATTTAGCATTTATGCTTAGATATGAAAATGTAGCTTGGTATGAAGATGGAAAGGTGAAAATTTTAGATAGAAGAATTTATCCAACTGAAACAATATTTGTTACATGTACTACCCATGAAGAGGTAGCAAGGGCAATTAAAGATATGGTAACTCAAAGTGCAGGACCATATACAGCTGCAGGAATGGGTATGGCATTGGCAGCCTATGAATGTAGGGATTTAACAGAAGAAAAACAAAAAGAATATTTAAAGGATGCAGCATATAGATTATCACATGCAAGACCTACAACGGCAAATAGAATGGGTCAAGTAGTTAATAGATGTTTAGATGTGGCTTATGATGCAATGGAAAATAGTAAAAAGGTTGATGAAGCTATTTTCGAACATACTGTTACTTCTATGAATAAACGTTATTCACGAATAGGAATTGTTGCAGAATACCTTGTTGATATGTTCCCGGACAATGGTAATATAATGACCCAATGTTTTGGTGAAACCATAGTTGGTATGATGTTGAAGGAAGCTAAAAAAAGAAATAAAAACATTAAACTATTTTGCCCTGAAACTAGACCTTATTTGCAAGGAGCTAGACTTACAGCTAGTGTAGCCTATGATCAAGGATTTGATACTACTGTGATTACTGATAATATGCCAGCATTTACCATGCAGACAAAGGGGATAGATTTATTTACATCTGCAGCAGATTCAATATGTATGGATGGTCATATAGTAAATAAAATAGGAACTTTGCAAATAGCAATTGCAGCTAAATATTCCGGAGTACCATACTTTGTAACTGGAATTCCAGATGGAGATTACAAGACGATTTCACAAGTAAAAATTGAGGAAAGGGATCCTCAACAAGTTCTTGAATTTAGAGGTATAAAGACTACAATGGAAGGCGTTAAAGGGTATTATCCATCCTTTGATATTACTCCTCCCCATTTAGTAAGTGGTGTTGTTACAGATAAAGGAATTTTGACACCATATGATTTGGATAGATATTTTGAGACGGAAGTAGAGGATTATTACTAGGAAAAAGATTAGCATCATTGGAAAAGATCATTTTCCCATATCTTACAAATGATAGACATAACTCTAATTGGAATGAGGAGGAGGATAAATTTGAATAGCTTTTATTACTATAATCCTACCAAATTAGTATTTGGCAAAGATTCTGTATCAAGGATTACAGAATCTTTATCTGAACATGTGAAGAAGTTACTTCTTCATTATGGAGGGGGTAGTATAAAGAGATCAGGATTATATGATCAAATTATGAAAATTTTGAAAGAAAAGGATATTGAAGTTGTTGAATTTTCTGGTGTAACTCCAAATCCTAAACTAAGTTTAGTTAGAGAAGGAATAAAGCTATGTAAGGAAGAAAAGGTCGACTTTATATTAGCTGTAGGTGGAGGAAGTGTAATAGATTCATCTAAGGCTATAGCAGCTGGAGTATATGCAGAAGGTGATGTATGGGACTTATATGTTCAGGGAAAAGCGCTGACTAAAGCTTTACCTATAGGTGTTGTTTTGACTATATCAGCATCTGGAAGTGAAAGTAGTAATGCAACTATCATTACTAATGAAGAAACTAAACAAAAATTAGGTCTTGAAGATGATTTATTAAGACCTAAATTTGCAATATTAAATCCAGAGCTTACCTTAACACTATCAGAAAGACAAACTTTTGCAGGAGCTGTGGATATATTGTCCCATGTAATGGAAAGATACTTTACAAACACTGAAAATGTGGAGCTTACTGACAACTTATGTGAAGGAACTATGAGGGCTGTAATTTCAAATGCATATAAATTATTGGAAAATCCTAATGACTACAATGCTAGGGCGGAGATAATGTTGTGTGGAACCATGGCCCATTCAGGAATACTAGGATTGGGTAGAGATGAGGATTGGGCGAGTCATAGAATTGGACATGAAATAACTGCCCTTTATGGGACAACCCATGGTGTTACTTTAGCAATGATTCTTCCTGCATGGATGAAATATGTGTATAAAAAGAATATAGATAGATTTGTACAATTTGCAAAAAATGTATTTAATATTGATGCTGAATCAAAAACAGACGAAGAAGTAGCTTTAACAGGAATAGAAAGATTTGAAGAATTTTTAAAGGATATCAATATTCCTGTAAAACTAAAAGATGAGGGTATTCCCTATGATCAATTTGAGTTAATGGCTGAAAAATGTACAAAAAACGGTACAGTAGGTAGATTTGTAAAGCTTGATAAGAGTGCTGTATTGGGCATACTTGAATTGGCGAAATAATACTGAGTCCTTGTTAAGGGATAATTTGGCATATGTAAAAAGTTTATCTTGGTATAGCCCTTTTTCCCCAGAAAGTAGTTATTTGAACATTGCGAGAATTCTTGAAGGAATTTTGTCTTTTAAATTACTTTATGCTATAATAAATTAACCAAATTATGACATATAAACATTGAGTGAGCAAATATAACGGGGGGACTAAAATGTCAATATATAAAAATAAAGAAATGGTAAAGGTATCGTATTACTATTATAAAAAAGGATTGACTCAAGGTGAAATTGCAAAAAAAATGAATATGTCCAGACAAAGAGTCAATAGAATATTGAAAAGGGCATTAGAAGATAATATAGTACAGATAAAAATTAACGATATGGATAAATACAATGTTGAACTGGAAAACAAATTAGAGGATAAGTTTAGTTTAAGACAATCTGTAGTTATTACTCCTATAGATGATAATACAATTTATGGAGCATTGGGGATAGCTGGAGCTGAATATTTAGAAGGCATACTTACAAAGGACGATATGATAGGTGTAACTTGGGGTAGGACATTGTCTGAGGTGGCAAAGAGACTTTCCTATAATGAAAAATTAAATGTGTCAGCAGTACAATTAATTGGTGGTTTAAATATAGCTTATACTGATTTACAGGCTGATGAAATAACAAGGACCATTGGGAAAAAATTAGGAGGTGACTCCCATATTTTATATGCTCCAGCCATTGTAGAAAGTAAAAAAATAAAAGATGCCTTTATGTCTGATAGCAATTTAAAAGAGACTTTTGAAAATATGGGAAAGTGTAATATCATAATAGCTGGAATTGGAGAGCTAAAGGAAGATACACAATTACACCGGGAAGAACATTTAAATGAAGAATACAAAAAACATCTATTCTCTCAAGGATGTGTTGGCGATATTGGATTTAGGTGGTTTGACAAAGATGGAAATCCCATAAGACATAATTATTATGATAGGACAATAGGATATGATATTTTAGAGAACAAAAATGATGCCTTAGTTGTAGGAATAGCAGGTGGAGAGAAAAAATATGATGCTATTCTAGGTGCATTAAGAGGAAATTATTTAGATGTATTAATTACTGATAGCGATATGGCTAAAAGATTGATTTATCATTGTTAACTAATAAAGATTAGGGGGACTTTATATGAACAGAGAAGATTTAAAAAGTTTAGGTTTTAGTACAAAGGCAATACATGGTGGTTATGAAAAAAACAAATATGGTGCTTTAGCTACACCAATATATCAAACATCTACCTTTATATTTGATTCTGCAGAGCAAGGAGGTAGAAGATTTGCTGAGGAAGAAGAAGGATATATATATACACGTGGTGGGAATCCAACTAATACTCAAGTAGAAGAAAAACTTGCTATATTAGAAAATGGAGAGGTAGCAGTTTCTTTTGCTTCAGGGATAGGGGCTATTACAGGGGTGCTTTGGGCAGCGGTAAGGGCAGGAGATCATATTGTTGCTGCAAAAACACTTTATGGCTGTACCTTTGATTTTTTAAGCCATGGCTTAACTCGCTATGGAGTAGAGGTTACCTTTGTAGATACATCAGATCCTGAAAATGTAAGGAAAGCCATGAAAGAAAATACGAAGGTAGTCTATTTGGAAACTCCAGCTAATCCTAATATGCTAATTTCCGATATAGAAGCTATATCTAAAATAGCCCATGAAAAAGAAGGTTGTATGGTGATAGTAGACAATACTTACTGTAGTCCAAATCTACAAAGACCATTAGAATTAGGTGCAGATGTGGTTGTTCATTCTGCAACAAAATATTTAAACGGTCATGGAGATGTAATTGCAGGTTTTGCAGTAGGATCACAGGAATATATGAATGAAGTAAAATCAATAGGAAGACATTATATGACTGGCTCTGTATTAAGTCCATTTGATGCATTTTTAATCAACCGTGGTATGAAAACATTGGATTTACGTATGGAAAGACATTGCGAAAATGCACAAAAAGTTGCTGAGTTTTTAGAATACCATCCAGCAGTAGAAGTTGTTATGTATCCTGGATTGAAGAGCTTTCCCCAATATGAATTAGCTAAAAAACAGATGAGATTACCTGGGGCTATGATTGCTTTTGAAGTAAAAGGCGGAATAGAAGCAGGGAAAAAGCTGATGAATACAGTGGAATTATGTACATTGGCAGTAAGCTTAGGAGATGCTGAAACGTTAATTCAACATCCAGCTTCCATGACTCATTCACCATATACACCGGAAGAAAGACAAGCTAGTGGTATTTCAGAAGGGTTAATAAGATTATCAGTAGGGCTAGAAAATGCGGAAGATATAATTACCGATCTTAAGCAAGCTCTTGATAAACTGATATAAAATCATAATTTTATATATTAATACTCCCCATTAAATTAAAACAGGTCAAAGAGCAATGCTTTTTGACCTGCTTTTTATATAATTTGTTTTCTTTAAAGCCTAGATTTGTGCCTATGCTTAAGATGATAAAAATCTTTTTACTATGACAATTGATAATAATCGTAAATAGAAGGATTTTATAAAAATATGTTGAATTATATAATACATACCTTTTAATTACATAGTTATAAAGGGTGAATTCAAATGAAAAAGACATGGATAATAGTTATCAGTATTGGGGTTGCTTTCCTCTGTGTTTTATTGTTCTATAGTTATCAGAATATTAAAGTAGATAAACCCATAGAAGATAAAGACAAACCTATACTAAAAATTGCAGGTGATAGCAATTTTCCGCCATATGAATTTATCGATGATAAAGGCAAATATAAGGGATTTAATATAGATGTAATGGAATCCATAGGTGAAGCTATGGACATAGAAATACAATTAATCCCTATGAGGTGGTCTGATGCAGTTATTGCTCTTGAAAACCAACGAGTAGATGTTATTCAAGGTATGTCTAAAATCCCCAGTAGAGAAGGTAAGTATCTATTTACTCAATCTACTATAGTCAATTCTAGTGCTATATTCATAAGAAAAGATACAGAACATATAAAGGGAATAGAAGATCTAAAAGGGGCTAGGGTCGCCTACCAAGTGGGAGATATTAATGAGGACAAGATAAGGAATATTCCTTTTGCAATTATGGTTCCTCGATACAATCAGAGGGAAAAGGGAATATGAAAACTTAACTATATTGAATGAATTAAGACAAGCAGTAACTAATGATGAGTTCCTATTATACTATCAGCCGAAAATAGATATTAGAAGTAAGGAAATAGTTGGAATGGAAGCTTTGATCCGATGGGATAATCCTAATAGGGGATTGATATTTCCCGATAAGTTCATTCCACTATCGGAAGAGACAGGATTAATATTTCCTATTGGAGAATGGGTGTTGAGGGAAGCTTGCCTACAAAACAAAAAGTGGATCCAAATGGGTTATAAGCCTAGGAGAGTTTCTGTAAATATCTCTGCTAGACAATTTCAGTATTACAATTTTTTAGATATAGTATCAAATATATTGGCTGAAACAAGGTTAAGACCGGAGTATCTTGGATTAGAGATAACGGAAACTACTGCTATATCCGATATTGAATATACTATAGGTGTATTAAACAAGTTGAAAGAATTAGGGGTATTTGTCATTATGGATGATTTTGGTACAGGTTATTCCAGTTTAAGCTATCTAAAAGAGATGAATATTGATGAAATAAAAATAGATAGGGCGTTTATATGGGATATAGAAAAAAATGAAAAGAATAGGGCTATTTCAAGGACTATAGCATTATTAGCAAAGCAATTCAATATATTGGTAACAGCTGAAGGCGTAGAAACTAAGGAGCAGTTGGATATATTAGAAGAAATAGACTGCGATATAGCCCAAGGCTATTATTTTAGCAAACCAATTCCAGCAAAGGAATTTGAAAAATTATTGGACTAAAAATCTAGGTATTTAACCTAGATTTTTTTATTTTTGATTTAGGTCAAAGAAATGAGGATTAATATTTTTTATAATAAAGATACAAAATAGAAATGATTAAAAAATGAGGAGGATGCAAAATGACAACAAAAACTTATAAACTAAGTACATTAACATGCCCATCTTGTACCATGAAAATAGAAGGCGCATTAAAAAAGACTAAGGGAGTAGAAAAATATGAAGTACTATTTAACTCCAGTAAGGTAAAGGTTACTTTTGATGAATCCATAGTAGAATCGGAAGATATTAAACTTATTATCGAAAGATTAGGTTATCAAGTATTAGGAGAAAAATAATTTTTAGAGAGGGGGAGTAGGGTGAGGATTAGTAAAGGTCAAAGAGTAATATTGTCAGGGATATTGATCCTAATATCCTTTATATTAAAGAATACAACAATAGATATAACCATAGCAAATATATTCATGATTGTTGCAGCCTTTGTGGCAGGACTGCCTATTATGAAAAATGCCCTATCAGCATTAAGGTATAAAATAGTGGGGATTGATGCATTGGTGACTTTGGCTGTACTTGGGGCATTGTTTATAGGAGAATATTGGGAGGCTGCTGCTGTAACTTTTCTATTTATGTTAGGAGAGTATTTGGAATCTAAGACTATAGAGAAAACCAGATCCTCTATAAAGGCATTATTGGATTTAGCCCCAGATATATCTAGAGTAATAAGGAATGGGGAAGAGTTTGAAATCTCCCCTGATGAAGTAATCAAAGGTGATATAGTATTAGTTAAGCCAGGAGAGAAGATATCCGTAGATGGCACTGTAGTGGAAGGAAATGCCTATGTAAATCAGGCAGCCATTACGGGGGAGTCTATTCCCGTAGATAAAGTGATGGAGGATAGGGTATTTTCTGGCACTATAGTGGAATCAGGATATATTAAGATAAAAGCTGATAGAGTTGGGGATGATACAACTTTTGCAAGGATTCTTGAAATGGTAGAAGAAGCCCAAGATAAAAAGGCTAAAACCCAGAAATTCCTCGAAACTTTTTCCAGATACTACACTCCAGCTATTATCCTATTAGCAGCATTATTATTCTTATTTACAAGGGATTTGGTTTTATCCCTTACCCTACTGGTAATTGCTTGTCCAGGTGCCTTGGTTATATCCACACCAGTATCTATAGTAGCAGGTATTGGAAATGGAGCCAAACATGGAGTTCTAATTAAAGGCGGAGAGATAATGGAGGAACTGGGAAAAGTAAATGTATTAGCCTTTGATAAAACTGGTACCCTTACAGAAGGTAAGCCTAAGGTGACTAGAATAAAAGCTTTTGGTATGACAGAAGATGAACTACTAAAGATAGCTGTTATTGGAGAAGCTTACTCAGAGCATCCATTAGCTAGAGCTATTATTTCCCAGGGAGAGGAAAAGCTTGGGTCAACAAATGAAACTCCTGAACAATCAGAGATAATTACTGGGCAAGGTTTGAAGGTAAGGATAAATGGAGATTACTATTTAATAGGGAATAGGAAACTATTAGCAGAAAATAACGTGAAAGTAACAGTAGAAGAGGAAAACTATGTAAGGAATGAAGAAGATCAAGGACAAACGGTAATATTTATTGCAGATGAACAGGATATGTTAGGAGCTATATCCATTGCCGATACTGTAAGGGAAGACGGAAAAGAACTTATCAGGAATTTGAAAAAACAAGGAATTGAAAAGGTAGTCATGTTAACTGGGGACAATCAAAGGGCAGCAAGAGCGATTTCTAAGGAATTAGGAATTGATGAATACTATGCAGAACTCCTTCCAGAGGAGAAGGTAGCAAAACTAAAAGATCTACAGGAAACTTTCGGGACAACGGCCATGGTAGGAGATGGAGTAAATGACGCTCCAGCTTTAGCATCTGCAGATTTAGGGATAGCCATAGGTGGTGCCGGTACCGATGTAGCCATGGAAACCGCCGATGTAGTATTGATGTCTGACGAAATAAATAAACTATCCTATGCCATTGGATTAAGCCGTGCTACTGTAAAAAATATGAAACAAAACATATATTTTGCTATAATAGTAGCAGGTGCACTTATAGCAGGAGTATTAGGAAAGGTAGTATTTTTATCCTCCGGCATGCTTATCCATGAACTAAGTGTACTGTTGGTAATCATTAACGCAGTAAGACTTTTAGGATACGGTGATAAGAGAAAGGGTAAAAGACAAGTTACCGTATAACCAAGGAGGGTGGCCTATGGATTGTGGTTGTAATAGTGAAGGAAGACAGAGGACTTGCATAGAGATAGTCCCTATATTTAGCACATTGACCTATGATGAAATGATAGAAGTAGCAGGGATAACAAATAGTAGACAATATGAAAAAGGCGAAATGATATATATGGCTGGAGACAAAGGTGAAAGCTTGTTTGTAATCCATAAGGGAAAGGTTAAAATAACTAGATTTTCTGATTCGGGAAAAGAACAAGTGATTAGGGTATTAGGTCCAGGAGAGTTTATGGGAGAATTATCCCTATTTGTACACGAACCTTTGACAGACAACGCAGAGGCTTTAGAATATACTACAGTGTGTATAATAGATGGAGAAAAGCTAAAAGGGCTAATGGTAAAATACCCCACTATAGCCCTTAAGGTGTTGGAGGAATTAAGTAAAAGATTGGGAAAGGCAGAAAATTTAATAGAGCATCTAGGAGTTCATGATGTGGAAACTAGAATTGCCGAAACCCTTTTAGATTTAGCTGATGATAGGGGAGAAGTCCTTCTAAAAATGAGCAAAGGGGATTTAGCTTCCCATATCGGCATGAGTCAAGAGACCTTAAGTAGAAAATTATCCTATTTTCAAGAGATGGGTTGGATAAAACTAATAGGACATAGGAAGATTATTATACTGGATGAGGAAAGCCTAAGGTATGTATAGTAGGGTTTTAACATGTGAGGATATAGATTGTAAAGATTTTTACAGAATATAGGTAATTTCTATATTTATTATATTATCCAATAATAAACTATAATCCTCATAGCTTTCACAAAATATATCTATAGATTATGGGGCAAAGGGGCAAATCAAGAGGATAAGGGCGAGAAATATTATATTTTCTGCCCTACCCCGTTATAGAATGTTTCTTATTCTGATAACAATCTCTTTTCCCCTTCAATCCCTTTGATTGGAGCTATGTTTTGTGTAAATTCTAAGGTTCCTAAATATTCTCCTTCTTTATTCCTTACAGCAAAATATCTAATCAAGACGTATAAGTCCCCCATCTTAATCCAAAAGTCTTCATGATCTTTCTTTCCAGATTTAAAATCTTCCAATATTTTATCTACTACATGGACACTAGCTGGTGGGTGACAATTTTGTACACTTCTTCCTATAACTGCTTTTGTTCGGGCAAAGATTCTTTCTTTTCCTTGGGAGAAATATTTTACAGTATCGTTTTTATCTATAAAAGTCATATCCCCTGGAATAGAATTTAGTATTTCACTTATTTCCTCTGGAGTTAAAAATCCAGTTTCAAAACTTACATGACCTGCTTCTGGTAAGTTTTCCTCAGTGTCAGAAATATTTATTCTATTTAGTTCCCATTGGGTTTTTGGCTCTATCAATGCATAGCCAATTTCATCACTTTCCTTGTATATGCTAATCCATTCATCTTCTGTTAAAGTTTCTAATGCCATAGGGAATAGTATACTTTCCTCTTTATATATCATCTCCTTGATCTCATGGAGGGCATGTTCTATTATTTCTACTATATCTTTTTTATTCCCCTTATAATCCGTAAGATTCAATTTAGTCTCCTTTAGTAAGGCACGGATATCATCGTCTACCCCCCACATTACCTTTGGTGGAGCGGTGATGCCATATTTTTCTAGATAGGGGAATATTAAATTTTCTTTTCTACTATAGTGTTTATCTATATCGAATAGCAAATTGATATCCTGTAGAAGGTTGTTTATATTTTCTTTAGAATCTTCTTGCTTAAACTTTTCTAGATTGGGTTTTATATTTTCCTCGATAAATTCTTCTATAGCTTCATTTTCCATCTTTAGAGTATATATGGGATGACCTGGGACCGTTTCTGGATGATGTATCTCCTCTATGGAGCCTTTAAATACTGCAGCGTGGACATTGCATAGATACTGGATTTCTTCTATAGGTAGCCCTTCCTTTACTAGCTGAGTTTCCAGAGAAGATATTTCTGATGGAGTCACTCCCTTTATTGCCTCGGCAAATTTTTCTTTAACCTCTTCCACTGTTTTGCCAGCATGAAGTTCTCGGATTACCTCTTTTAATATTTCCTGTCTATGCTCTCTATTATTAATAAGTTCACTCATATTTTCACTCCTTTAATAGTATTCATCTAATATAATACCCAGAAAATTGATAATAAATAATTATCTGGGTTACAAGGATCCTCGATTCCAATATAGAAGGCTAGGTTTAGTTAATAGAGTCTAACCTTTAATTATTTTAATAAACTGATAGAATTAAATAGATAAAAAAGGATGCAACAAAAGACCATAAAGGTTATAATAAAAGCAAGAATAAGGGGGGACAAAAGTGACTAGAAGACAAAGAAGAAGACTCATTGCTATTATTTTATTAATAATATTATCAGTATTTACCTTAGAAAGAATTTATAACAGCAAAGATGAGTTTCATGTAACTGCAAAAGATGCATCTTATTATGGGATAGTGGAAGCTAAGTTGACAACTAGGGAAAAGCTTCAGGATTTTGAGTATTTGTATGGTGTTCTAGAACAGAATTATCCTTTTTTCAAGGTAAATGAAAGACTATATGGAATAGATTGGCTGGGGAATAAAGGAAAATATAAAAGGTTGATTAGAAATACAAAAAATGATGCAGAATTTTATGTGGCTATGAATAGAATACTAGGTGATTTACATAATGGTCATGTAAATATTTTTGATGGTGAAGGTTTTAAATGGATCTACAAATCTTATTATCAATTTTTTTCTCAGAATGATGCTCTTAAAAATTTGTCTTGGTATGATGCTTTTTCCAGTCCCTATGTTATGTATAGATATCAATTTGACGGTGATATTGAAAGCATTGAACTATATAAAGAACCTGTTTTAGAAACAAAAGCATTAATAGAAGATGAAGTAGCATATATGAAAATTAATAAGATGGCTAGTTTTGATACTGCTGAGGAAGATTATATTAAGATAAAAGAATTTCTAAAGGAAGTAGAAGATTATGAAAAACTAATTATCGATATAAGAGGTAATAGTGGAGGGGGAGACGATTATTGGAAAAATATCGTAAAATTACTAACGGAGGAACCTTTAAGTGTAGAATATTATGCCTTTTTTAAAGATGGTCATAGATATAAATATGATCCATTTAGAGCTTCGTATTTAACTACTATGAAACAACTAGATGAAGAAGTGTTAGCTCAATTTCCAGAAGAAGTAAAGACCGATTTTAATTTTTATAAGACTTATTCTATCCGCATAAATCCATGGGGTGTTAGCCATAATCCTGGGGACGATATAGATTTCAAGGGCAAAATATATTTGTTAGTGGATAGAAATGTCTTTTCATCCTCCGAAAAATTTGCTTCCTTTGCTAAAGATACAGGTTTTGCTACACTAGTTGGGGAACCCACTGGTGGAGATAGAGTGTTTGAACTAATTCCAATTACTTTTTTGCCAAATAGCAAATTTGCAATTAGATATAGTAGAGAACTAGGAATAAATCGAGATGGTACTATAAATATGGAGACGAAGACAATTCCCCATATACAAGTAGATCCAACTTTCTATGAAGATTTTAATAAAGATGAGTGTATTCAAGCAGTTATCAAAGACGAAAAAAGATGAAATACAAGGACATAGGGATTATAATAAAAATCAAAAAAGGAGTGTATTGTATATGAAAGTCTATATAAGTGCAGATATTGAAGGCGTAGCTGGTATAGCTAATTGGGAGGAAGCAAGGAAGACCTCTAGAGAATACCCATATTTTGCAGAACAGATGACTAGAGAAGTAGCAGCAGCCTGTGAAGGAGCTAATGTATCAGGTGCTACAGAAATACTGGTAAAGGATGCCCATGGTTCAGGGAGAAATATAGATCCATCTAAACTACCTGAGAATGTTAACCTTATTAGGGGTTGGAGTGGTCATCCCTACAAGATGATTCAAGGAATAGATGAAAGTTTTGAAGCAGTGGCTTTCGTAGGATATCATTCTTATGGAGGCTCCAATGCTAATCCACTAGCCCATACCATCAATAGCTCCGTAATAGACTATATTAAATTGAATGGAGAATATTTAAGTGAATTTTTACTCCATGCTTATTTGGCTACTTATTTAGGAGTCCCTGTTGTGTTTTTAAGTGGAGATAAGGGCATATGTGAGGAGGCAAGGAGGTTTAACCAAAATATAGTTACAGTAGCAGTAAGTGAAGGAGAAGGGGCAGCGTCTACGAGTATCCATCCCAATAAATCTGTAAAGTTGATAAAAGATGGTATGGAGAAGGCTTTGAAGGGACATTTTAATAAAAACAAAGTAGAACTTCCCAAAAGATTTAGTTTGGAAATAAAGTACAACTTTCATGGAAATGCCTACAAAAACTCCTTCTACCCTGGTGTTATACAAAAAACTCCAAAGAGTATATTATTTGAAACTGGTGACTATTTTGAGATAATAAGAGCTACATCTTTTTTAATATGATTTTGTGTCTAGTAAGTATATACAGATAAGGATGATTATATATGTGGGGAGATAAAAGATACCATACATTAAATTATGAATTGAGAAAACAATTTGGACAAAAGGTTATGAAATTATCTTTAGATGGAGGATTTACCTGCCCCAATAGAGATGGAACTATTGGCCATAGGGGTTGTATTTTTTGTGGAGAGGAAGGCTCTGGAGAGTTTGCAGCCTCTAGAACTTTAAATATAAAAGATCAAGTTGAAGAACAGAAAAGGCTTTTATCGAACAAATGGAATACAGATAAGTATATTGCCTATTTTCAAAATTTCACCAATACTTATTCTTACTATGAAGATTTGAGGGATAAATACTATGAAGCCCTTTCTCAGGATGGAGTAATAGGGTTAGCTATAGCTACAAGGGCTGATTGTCTATCTGAAGAAGTGCTAGAGCTTTTAACTGAGATAAATGAGAAGACCTATATTTGGGTGGAATTAGGTCTTCAAACTATCCATGAAAGGACCAGTAAATTTATTAGACGAGGATATCCTTTGGAGACCTATAATAAGGCTTTAGAAGAGCTAAAAGCTAGAAATATAAAGGTAGTTACCCATCTAATATTTGGACTGCCTGGTGAATCCAAGAAAGATATATTAGACTCTGTTAAGCACGTGGCAAATACCAATACCTGGGGGATTAAATTCCATCTATTATATATACAGAGGAAAACGGATTTATATGAGTACTATTTAAAAAGCCCCTTTCCAATGCTTAGTAGGGAAGAATACATATCCTTAGTAGTAGATAGTTTAGAACTATTGCCAGGAGAGATGGTAATCCATAGGTTAACAGGGGACGGGAAGAGGGATTTGTTGTATAAACCTAGATGGTCTTTGGATAAATTAAGGGTTCTCTCAGGTATAGATAGGGAATTAAAGAGAAAAAATTCTTATCAGGGATTAAAATATAAATAGTTTCACAGCTTTTGCCTTTCTAGCATATTATGTATTGCATAGAAAATATGAAAGAAAGGTGATCGATATGGAAGATAAACTTGGAACCACGCAAAGATGTCCTACAGGAAGCTTTGCTTATACCATAAAATCTGGAGATACGTTGTTTCAATTGGCTCGTATAAATAACACTACCGTAGAAGCCATCATGAGGATAAATCCAGGAATCAATCCAAATAATTTGCAAATAGGTCAGATAATATGTATACCAAGGGGTACAACTCCTCCTCCACAACCAAGTTGTCCTAATGGATTTTTCCATACAATAAGGCCAGGGGATACACTGTTTAGACTTAGTCAACAATTTGGGGTTAGCGTGGATGCTATAATAAGGGCTAATCCGGGAATCAATCCAAACAACCTAC
Source organism: Clostridium sp. Cult3 (assembly GCF_021655115.1). Classification (GTDB taxonomy): domain Bacteria; phylum Bacillota; class Clostridia; order Tissierellales; family Tepidimicrobiaceae; genus PPXY01. The sequence continues at coordinate 40,116 of NZ_PPXY01000019.1, read as the reverse complement.
AAATTGGCCAGAGGATATGTATACCAGGTGCTGTACCACCTATGCCATCATGTCCTAATGGGTTCTTCTATACTATTAAAGCAGGAGATACTTTATTCAGATTAAGTCAACAGTTTAATGTGGGAGTAGATGAGATAATTAGGGCCAATCCAGGAATTGATCCTAATAGGCTTCAAATAGGTCAAACCATATGTATACCAAGACCAGTGACTCCAACGCCACCAGTTCCACCATGCCCCAATGGATTTTACTATGCTGTAAGGGCAGGAGATACTTTCTTTGGAATTAGCCAACAATTTGGTGTAAGTGTTGATGCTATAATTAGGGCCAATCCAGGAATTGATCCTAATAGGCTTCAAATAGGCCAAATAATATGTATACCAACCTTCTAGTAGGGAATTTATAAGGAGCTATTGCTCCTTTTTCTTTTCGAAAAATTTTAACACCTAATCTTTTATTTGCATATTATATAGTGCAGACAATTATATGAAAGAAAGGTGGTTAGTATGAAGGAAAACTATGAAATAGAACAAAGATGTCCTGCTGGCAGCTTTGCTTATACTATTAGGTCAGGAGATACTTTATTTCAATTGGCTCGTAGGTTTAATACGACGGTAGCAGCAATTATAGCAATAAACCCAGGTATTGATCCAAATAATTTACAAATAGGTCAAATAATATGTATACCAGGAATGGCACCAACACCTCCATGTCCCAACGGGTTTTTATATACTATAAGGCCTGGAGATACACTCTTTGCATTAAGTCAGAGGTTTAATGTATCGGTTCAAGCCATAATAAATGCCAACCCAGGGATAGATCCAAACAACTTACAAATAGGTCAGGTAATATGTATACCTCAGATGGCACCGCCTATGCCCCCATGTCCCAACGGATTTTATTATACTATAAGGGCAGGAGATACACTATTTTCTATTAGTCAAAGATTTAATGTGCCTGTTCAAGAGATAATAAATGCCAATCCAGGCATAGATCCAAACAATCTACGAGTAGGTCAAATAATATGTATACCTAGACGATGTGTAGTATTTTGTTTCTAGATATGTAAAAGGAAAGCCAAATTTCTGGCTTTCCTTTAAATTTTGGTGGGCGGTATTGGACTCGAACCAACGACCTCCACGATGTCAACGTGGCGCTCTAACCAAACTGAACCAACCGCCCATACTCTAAACTATATTATAACATCAGATGGTTATAGATTCAACAGAATATTTTCAGAGTATATTTATCTTTATTTTAGTACATTATCAAAGTGCAAGTACTAGAATAGTGCTAAATCCAACAAACAGAACTATGCTTCTAATCAATGGCTTGTTTAGTATTTTTTCATCGGATATATGGTATTCTTTTTTCAATTCCACCCCGTTAATTTTGGCTAATAACTTTAAAAGAAAGGATATGGCTGCTACAGAAAAAGTTATAGATATAATAATAGCCAATAGATTAGGATTAGATGTATAATCCACATTAGGTTCTGGTGGAGATAGGTAATCCATGAATATGGGAAAGCTATTGTTAATAAAGTGAACTATGATTCCGGCATATATGGAGTTAGTTGCAAATACCAAATAGCTTGCTACAAATCCAGCTACAAAGGTATGGAAAAACTGAAAAAAGTTTAAATGGAGCATACCAAACATAAGTCCATTAACCAAAGCAGCAACAAATCGACTCTTGTGCCTATAACCATCTAGTATAATACCTCTCATCAACATTTCCTCGAGTATTGCAGGAGTGATAGCAGTAAAAAATAGATTGCCTATGAAACTAGGATGGGAATCTTCTGCTATGATATCAGGAAAAGTGCTTCCGAATAGTCTAGTATATAGTTCTACTATAGAAATAATAATAGGCAACATCAAAAACCAAATAATAAATATAATAATTACACTTTTCAAGTTTAATAAATTAGGCTTTAAAATCCTCTCTGCTTCATCCCTATTTTTAAATAAATATATACCAATAGGTATTAAGAGGGCTATATATTGATAAGAATTAGTAGGAATAGGTAAGAATTGTACCAATATAGACCATAGGACTACACCTAGATAAAAGGAATTGACCTTATAAATTGTCTTTTCTTCTATTAAACCTTTACTGTTCATATACATCTCCTTATACTTTTATATAAATATTATACATGAAAACGAAATATTCTCCAATTATTTATAGATATGATAGAATATATATAGTTAATAGGCAATTAAATTTAGTATTAATATATGGAAAGATTTGAACAATATCAGCATAATACAAACTGTTTCTAATATTTGTAATTTAATATTAACTATGCTATAATTCACTTAATCTAAAGAATTATGTAAAGGGATTAATATAGTCATATAGAATAATATAAGGGGGTAGAGCAGCTTAGCTGCAAAGACATGGCTAGAATACATTTAGGTTTAGACGTAGGTTCCACTACTGTTAAGCTAGTGGCACTAAATTCATCCTATGAGATGATATACAGTACTTATAAAAGACACTATTCCGATGTGAGAAATAGCGTAAAGGAAGTAATACTAGATGCTTATAAAAGGTTTAAAAACGAAAGTGTAACCATTATGGTTACAGGCTCTGGTGGGCTTTCTGTTCACAAATGGTTAGATATTCCCTTTATACAAGAAGTAGTTGCTTCTACTACTGGAATTAGAGAATTTATTCCAGAGACAGATGTAGTCATCGAATTAGGTGGAGAAGATGCAAAGATCATCTATTTCGAGGGTAATGTAGAACAAAGGATGAATAGTATATGTGCTGGAGGAACTGGTGCATTTATAGATCAGATGGCATCACTAATAGAGACCGATGCAGAAGGATTAAATGAATTAGCTGCAAATCACAAGGCCATATATTCCATAGCCTCACGTTGTGGAGTATTTGCTAAGACCGATATTCAAGCCTTAATTAATCAAGGGGTATCTAAGGAAGATATAGCAGCATCAGTATTTCAATCGGTAGTTAATCAAACCATATCTAATTTAGCTTGTGGTAGACCTATAAAAGGCAGAGTAGCCTTTTTAGGGGGGCCTCTTCATTTTTTACCAGAGTTGAGAGATAGATATGTAGAAACATTGGAATTAAAGGAGGATGAAATAATATTTCCTGAGAATTCTCAATTGTTTGTTGCTATAGGTGCAGCAGTTTCTTCAACAGAAGAAAGGGCAATAAGCTTTGAAGAATTGAAAAATAGAGCCATAGAATCAACAGGGCCTATAGAATCGGAAATTCGAAAGATAAGGCCCCTATTTAAAGACGAAGAAGAATTGGAACAATTTAGAAAGGATCATGAAACCCATAAGATGGCGTACAAGGATATTAAAAACCATAGTGGTAGATGCTATCTGGGAATTGATGCTGGTTCTACTACTACTAAGGCCATCCTTATTGATGAAGACAACAATATTCTTTATACGTACTATGGGAACAATAAGGGTAAACCTTTAGATCTGACCATAGATATATTAAAAGAAATATATCAGAAACTTCCGGAAGGACAAAAAATCACCTATTCCACAGTTACCGGATATGGGGAGGAGTTTATCCAAGCTGCTTTAAACATAGACGAGGGAGAAGTAGAGACCATGGCCCATTACAAAGCAGCACAATTCTTCCAACCGGAGGTAGATTTCATACTAGATATCGGTGGTCAGGACATGAAGTGTATGAAAACCCATGATGGAGTAATTGATAGTATATTGTTAAATGAAGCTTGCTCTTCAGGATGCGGTTCTTTCTTAGAAACCTTCGCCCATTCTTTAAACTTGTCCGTAGAGGATTTTCTAAACGAAGGACTTTTAGCTGAGAATCCTGTAGATCTAGGTTCCCGTTGTACAGTATTTATGAATTCTAAAGTAAAACAGGCTCAAAAAGAAGGGGCTAGCATTGGAGATATAGCTGCTGGTCTTTCTTATTCAGTAATTCGAAATGCTATTCAAAAAGTAATTAAAATAAGGGACCCAAAAGACTTGGGAGAAAATATAGTTGTTCAAGGGGGAACCTTTTATGGTGACGCTATTTTGAGATCCTTTGAACTAGTTTCAGGAAGAAGAGTAGTAAGGCCAGATATTCCTGGATTAATGGGCGCATTAGGAGCTGCCCTAATTGCCAAGGAAAGATATGTGGAGGGTATGGAGTCCAGTATTCTATTAAAAGACGAGCTAGACACTTTTAGCTACAAGACGAAGAGAGCCAATTGTGGCAGATGTGGAAACAATTGTTTGTTGACCATAAATATATTTTCCGATGGTAAAAAGTATATAACAGGAAATAGATGCGAAAAAGGTGCAGGAGTAGAAAAGGCTGCTAAAGATATTCCAAATCTATTTGATTATAAATACAAGAGAGTTTTTGACTATAAATCATTATCAGAAGAAGAAGCTAAAAGAGGAACTGTAGGAATACCGAGGGTTCTAAATATATATGAAAATTATCCATTTTGGCATACTTTCTTTACGGAGTTAGGATTTAGAGTAGTGCTGTCTAGCCATTCTAATAGGGAAACATATGAAAAGGGGATAAGTTCTATACCTAGCGAAACAGCTTGTTATCCAGCTAAAATTTCCCATGGGCATATTATGGAATTGCTAGAAAAGGATATTAAATTCATATTTTATCCTTCAATCTTCTATGAACATAGAGAAGACGAGGAAACGGATAACCATGTTAATTGTCCTGTGGTAATAGGCTATTCAGAGGTAATAAAACATAATGTAGAGGAATTAAAAGATGATGATGTAATGTTTTTAAATCCTTTTTTAACCTTTGATGATAAGGAAGGATTGAAGAAGAGACTTAGAGATGAATTAAAGCCCTTATCAGTTTCCAATAGGGAAATAAAAAAAGCTGTAGACAAGGCTTGGGATGAGCTAATGGCTTATAAAAGGGATATGGAAAGAAAGGGAGAAGAAACATTAAGATATATGGAAGAAGAAGGAATTAGAGGGATAGTGCTAGCTGGAAGACCTTATCATATAGATCCAGAAATAAATCATGGCATACCAGCATTGATCACTTCCTTAGGTATGGCGGTCTTAACGGAGGATTCAGTAGCCCATCTAGCCAAACCCGATAGACCTTTAAGGGTTTTAGATCAATGGGTATATCACTCTAGATTATATAGGGCAGCTTCTTTTGTAGCCACCCAGGAGAATCTAGAGCTAATACAATTAAACTCCTTTGGCTGTGGGCTAGATGCAGTTACAACGGATCAGGTAGAAGAAATACTTCACGCTTATGAAAAGATATATACCGTATTGAAGATAGACGAAGTAAGCAATTTAGGTGCTGCAAAGATCAGAGTAAGATCCTTAAATGCAGCTTTAAAGGAAAGGCAAAAGAGAGGATTCAAACTGGAGAAGAAACAAGAGCCAGAAGAACGAATAGTATTTACGAAGGAAATGAGGGAGAAGCATACCATATTAGTACCTCAAATGGCACCAATCCATTTTAAGTTATTGGAAGAAGCTTTAAATACCTGTGGTTACCATTTGGAATTTTTGCCTTCTTATGATCCCAAAGCCATCGATGAAGGATTAAAATATGTAAACAACGATGCTTGCTATCCTTCCATAATAACTGTAGGTCAATATATAGCAGCACTAAAAACAGGCAAGTATGATTTGAATAATGTATCAGTTCTGATGAGTCAAACAGGCGGAGTATGTAGGGCTTCTAATTATATTGGATTTATTAGGAAGGCTCTAAAAGATGCTGGCTTTGGAAATGTACCAGTTATAGCCGTATCGGCCCAGGGCATAGAGACCAACCCAGGCTTTACTTACTCTATGGATATGGCCAGAAAAGGTGTAATGGCAGTAATGTATGGAGACCTTATTATGAGGCTGTTATACCGAGTAAGACCTTATGAAAAGATAAAGGGTTCGGCAAATTTATTAGCAGAACATTGGTTGGAAAAATGCTCTACAGCGGTTAGGGTAGGGGATAAGAAAGAGTACGAAGATAATATATACCAGATGGTTAAGGACTTTGATGAATTGGAGATAGATGAGGATCTAGTAAAACCTAGGGTAGGAATAGTTGGAGAAATATTGGTAAAGTATCACCCTATGGCTAATAACAATATAGTAGGTATACTGGAAAAGGAAGGAGCAGAAGCAGTTGTCTCAGATTTAACTGATTTTTTAATGTACTGTTGTTACAATGCTACCTACAAATATAAATATCTATCTAAGGGATTTTTACCTAAGATTGGTGGCGATATAGCCATTAAGTATATGGAGCACTATAGGAAACCTATGAGGAAGGCTCTAGGAAAGAGCAAAAGATTTCACGAGCCTATGACTGTATATGAGTTGGTAGAAGAAGCGGAGAAATTAGTATCTATAGGTAATCAATATGGAGAGGGTTGGCTCCTTACAGCTGAAATGCTGGAGTTAATCCACAATGGAGCAGAAAATATTGTATGTGTGCAGCCATTTGGTTGCTTACCAAATCATATAACTGGGAAAGGGGTTATAAAGGCCGTTAGAGATGAATATCCACAGGCAAATATAGTAGCCATTGACTATGACCCAGGGGCTAGCGAAGTAAATCAATTGAATAGGATAAAATTAATGCTTTCTACTGCCCACGACAATGTAAAAAATAGGCAAGAGAAGCAACACAAGAAAAGAACTTTACAGAAAGCATATAATGGTAAAAGATAGAATAAATTTATCACCCTAGGGTATTGTGATATGCCTACCCTAGGGTGATAAATTTTATTTCAATAACTTTCTAACCCATTTCAACTTACCTTTATAAGGTGGGTATCTAGTGTCTATATCTGGACTAAGACTTTTATTAGATATACTTTTATAATGGGTAAAGGTATCAAAGCTATACTTACCATGATATGCACCTATACCGCTATTTCCTACACCACCAAAGGGCATATGAGGGTTGGTCAAATGCATTATAGTATCGTTAACACAACCACCACCAAAGGATAAGCTATTTATTATCTTGTCTACTACTTTAGAATTGGTAGAAAAAACATACAGGGCTAAGGGACGAGGTCTCATTTTTATATTCTCTATAACTTCAACTATTGATTCATACTCTAATATGGGAAGAATAGGGCCAAATATTTCATCTTCCATGATTGGATCATCCCAGGTAATATTATTCATGATAGTAGGGGATATATAGAGATCATCTATATCTGAATATCCTCCATAGACTACCTTATCATTATCCATTAAGGAGCTTAGTCTATTAAAATGTCTTTCATTGATGATCCTTGCATATTCATCATTATTTTTTATATCATTCCCATAGAATTCTTCAATATGGTATATAAGTTTTTCAATGAATTCACTCTTTATATCCCTATGGACATATACATAATCAGGAGCTACACAGGTTTGACCAGCGTTTAATAATTTTCCCCATACGATCCTTTTGGCAAATATGTCTATATCCCCTTCCTTATCAACTATACAAGGGCTTTTTCCTCCCAGTTCTAATGTTACAGGGGTTAGATGTTCTGCTGCTTTTTTCATGATCAACTTCCCTATGGAGACACTACCTGTATAAAATATATAATCAAATTTTTTATTCAATATATAATTAGCAGAGTTTGAATCTACATTGACTAGGTGAATCAATTCTTCTGGAAAATTTTCGTTGATCATCTTTTCCATTACTTTGCTAGTATGAATGGAGGAACTAGAAGGTTTAATAAGGACAGTATTTCCCGCTGCTATTGCCCCGATTAAAGGAGCCATAGTAAGTTGGAAGGGATAATTCCAAGGAGAAATAATAAACACATTGCCATAGGGCTCTGGATATATATAGGATTTAGATTTAAAATTTGTTATAGGAGTTTTTACTTTTTTTACTTTAGTCCAATTCCCAATATTGTCTAAGGCATAGGATATTTCGCTTAATACTATACCTACCTCAGTAGAATAGCTTTCAAATTGTGATTTGCCCAAATCCTTGTACAGGCTATCCATTATCATATTTTCATACTCTAAAATAACGTCTTTTAGCTTATTAAGTTGCTCAACTCTAAAGGACACATCCTTAGTAGAGTTAAGGTTAAAAAAAGTCCTTTGTTTATCCACTATTAGGTCTATATATTCTTTATTAACCATATGAACACCTCCTTATCCGTGCTGTATATAGATTATAACATTTTTTGTAACTCATTTGTAACGACTTTTAACCGATAAATTGGTATATTAGGTATACAAAGTAATAAAAAATAGCAGTTTAATATCCAAACATTGTCGAAAACCATATATTTAAGATATAATAGTAGGAGATAAAAATAATGAAAGAGGTAAGGATATGAGAAAAAAAACTAAGATTTTTTCAATAATTGTAATTGCCGTATTACTTTTGACCCTTTCTGGCTGCAGTTCTAAAAAGATAGAAACAGACAAGGATAAAGTAGCTGATAAAGTAGAAGAGGAAGCAGCAAATGTAGTAGAAAGTAAAAATGACAGTATAATGAAGGATTTTAGAAATATGGTTGAAAACAACAATGAACCTATGAACTTGATAAAATATATAGATGAAAACATTGAAAAGGTTTCACCAGAAGAAAGAGTAGAGATGATTGAAAAATTAGAAGCAGTTCAGGAACAATATATAGAAAAATATACAGACCAACTATTTATGGAAGATTATCAAGCGGAGTTACTAAGTTTATCTGGTATTTATCAGCTAAAGCCTGAAAAAGAAGAGGAAATAGGTAAATATTTATTCTTCGATCAGAGCAAGGTAGAAGAAATAAAAAATGGAAATCTAAAAGAGCTGTTAGATAAGATAATCCAAGGAAAATATAAATTAATCAATATGGAAGGAGCCTTTTATCCAATAATAGACTATGAAGCATTAAAAGTCTATGATAAATATGTTTCAAATGAGATGAAGGATTATATCCATATTAAAGCTATGGACTCAAACCTTCCTACAATAATTGATGCAGCATTCATGATATCCTTCGATGAATTAGGTGAAAGGCTAATAACAGTAGAAAAGCATATTATAAAATATCCGGAAGGTATAAAATATGAGGAATTACTAAGACTTTATGGATTATATTTAAGATTCTATCTAGAAGGATCAGACAATACTCCAATATATGATTATGACACGAATATGATAAAAGACGAAGTCTTATCTAGCTATAAAAAATTAGCTAAATCTAAAGATACTGTAACATCCAATATAGTTAGTAAATATATAGATATTATAGAGGAGAACCAATTTGTAATAGATGAAAATGTGTTTTCTCAAATAACAACACTTCATAATGAGGCCATAGCCACATTAGAAGAACACAAATAAGCCCACCATTGGCATAGTTCTAACCCCTTCAATTCAAATGGAACTATGCCATCTTTTTATTTTTGGTAAATTTCTATATTATTGATATAATATAGATGAATATTTTTTAGGAGGGGTAGAATGAAAAAAGTTCTATTGTTGTTAGCAGAAGGGTTTGAAGAGGTAGAGGCCCTTACCACAGTGGACTATTTGAGGAGAATGGACATAATAGTAGATACCTGCTCTATAGAAGAGAAAAATGTACAAGGGGCTCACAGGATAACTGTAGAAGCAGATAAAAGAATAGACGAAATAGATAGCATTAAAAACTATGATGGACTAGTTATTCCAGGAGGCATGCCAGGAGCTACCAACTTAAGAGATGATGATAGGGTTATAAAGCTAGTGAAGGAATTCAATCAAGAGGGAAAAATTCTAGCTGCAATATGTGCTGGGCCTATAGTATTTCAAAGAGTAGGCATACTAAAGGATAAAAAGGTTACTTCTTATCCAGGTTTTGAAGATGATTTAAAGGAAAGTGTATACAAGGAAGACTTGGTTGTACAGGATGGAAACATCATAACAGCTAGGGGACCAGCCATAGCAGTATATTTTGCAATAGAGTTGGTAGAAAATCTAGTGGGAGAAAAAAAGGCTTCTGAACTAAGAAGGGATATACTATTGGATATGGTAGAGAATAGTATTTGTAATAAAAATTAAAAGCAACATAATAAATAAAAGGGAAGATGGGATTTAAAAGGCATATATACATATATGCCTTTTTTAATTTTAGGGTAGAATATATATCAGCGACAAAAAATCTATGAAAGGTGGAAAATAAATATGAAATTAGATAGAAATTTTTATAGTAGGGATACATTGACAGTGGCAAAAGAGCTTTTAGGAAAGGTTTTAGTACATAATGTAGATGGAAAATTATTAAAAGGGAAAATTGTAGAAACAGAAGCCTATTTAGGGATTAAGGATAAGGCCGCCCATTCCTATGGAGGGAAAAGGACCAAAAGAGTGGAGACCATGTATGGGCAGCCAGGAAGAGCTTATGTTTATCTTATATACGGTATGTATTATTGTTTCAATATAGTAGCTGAAAGGGAGGGGATCCCTGAGGCAGTTTTAATAAGAGCTGTAGAGCCTTTAGTAGGGATAGATGAAATGTCTAATAATCGATTTGGGAAGCCCTATGACCAATTGAGCAATTATCAAAAGAAAAATTTAACCAATGGGCCAGGAAAGCTATCCATGGCTTTGAATATCGATAAAACCCTAGATACAAAAGACCTATGTGGAGATGAGTTGTATTTGCAAAAGGGGCAGGAAAAGCAATTTAATATCATAGAAACTACCAGAATAGGAATAGACTATGCAGAAGAAGCTAAGGATTTTCCCTATAGATATTATATAGAAGGAAACCCTTATGTATCTAAATTGTAACCTTATTTCCATTGCAAAACACCTCCATATCTAGTATTATTTAAATTATAGGTTGTACACATTGGAGGTTAGTAAGATGAAAAAGAAATTTTGGGCTACCTTTTTTATATCAATAATATGTTTTTCTGCTTTGTTTGCAGGAGCAGGAAAATACCTATCTAACAAAGAACCAGCCATTTCCGCTGGAGAAGAAGATGGAATAGAAGAGGCATTTGATGATGAAGATGAGATATTGGTTTTACTTATGGGTATAGATGATAATGATGGAGTAGGCGGCATAAAAGCTGTAAAAGAAAAGAAAATAAAAGGTGAAAATAGTCATAAACCAACTGGGATGCGAACCGATACTATGATATTAGGTAAATATAATTTTAAAACTGGAGAGATTACTCTACTATCCATTCCTAGGGATACAAGGGTTAATATAAGGGGAAGAAAAAATCCAGAAAAAATAACTCATGCTCATTCTCACGGAGGGCCCTATCTATCCATAAAAACGGTAAAAGATTTATTGAATATTGATTTAAAATATTATATGACAGTAGATTATTTGGCAGTGAAGAGTATAGTAGATGCTATTGGTGGAGTGGAAATAGATGTACCTGTAAAAATGCGTCACCCTGATCCATATATTCATTTAGATCCAGGCTTAAAAACATTAAATGGGGACGAGTCCTTAATGTATTTAAGATTTAGATCCTACAAGGAAGGCGATTTGGGGCGAGTTAAAGCTCAGCAGATATTTATGAAAGAGTTTATTAAACAGGTATTAAAACCTAAAAACCTATTGGCTCTACCTAAGATGGTCAAGACCTATTATGATTACGTAGACACCAATGTACCCTTTGAAGCGGTGATGAAAGGGGCTATGTCAGCAAGAAAAATAGACCTGGAAAATATGAAAGTTGCTACCCTACCTGGTGAAGGTGAGTATATAGGCCCTACATCCTATTTCCTATATGATGAGGCTGAAATGAGAATTTTAGTAAAAGAACTGTTTGGAGAATATTTGTTAAGTGAATAAGAGAGGTTTTTATGAAAAAAGATATTTTGAGAAAGGATAGAAAAAAAGAGCATATAGATCATTATTTAAAATCTGGATATATCAATTATACATTATTTGATGATGTATTTGTCGAGCACAATGCTCTCCCAGAGTTAAATCTATCAGAAATTGATACAAGGATTAAATTTTTGGGGAACAATGTAAATTATCCCATAATGATAAACGCTATTACTGGGGGAACAGAATTTTCCCGGGAAATAAATAGAGATTTGTCAAAAATAGCTAAGGAATACAATATTCCTATGGCAGTAGGTTCCCAAACCATAGCTTTAAGGGATAAAGAAAGTCATGAATCCTTTAAGATAGTAAGGGAGATAATGGGACAAGAGGAGGTAGTAATAGCTAATTTAAATGCTCATGCCTCCATAGAAGATGTAAAGTTCTCCCTAGATTTATTAGAAGCCGATGGTATCCAACTCCATTTAAACCCAGCTCAAGAGTTGGTTATGAAAGAAGGAGATAGGGATTTTAAGGGGATTTTAAACAATATACAAGATATTGTATCCAGTATAGAAAAACCAGTTATAGTAAAGGAAGTAGGCTTTGGCATATCAAAAAATATAGCTCAAAGCCTATATGATGCAGGAGTAAAATATATAGATGTATCAGGCGTAGGAGGTACCAATTTTATAGAAATAGAGGATAGAAGAAATGACCAAATAGATTTTAGTGATATATATTCTTGGGGAATTCCAACGGCCCTTAGCCTAATCCAATGCAGGGGTATATCAGAGGAATTAGTGTTGATAGCTAGTGGTGGTATAAGGACCAGTCTAGATATACTTAAATCTATAATCTTAGGCGCTGATATGGTAGGTATAAGCGGACAAATATTGAAAGAATTAATGGAAGGTGGATATGAAAGGGCTAATAGGTATATGAAAGATTTGACCTATAAACTTAAAGCATTGATGTTGTTAACAGGGAGCAAAAATATTGAAGAATTAAAGAGAGTTCCCTATAAGGTAAAGGGAGATCTAAGGGATTTACTGGAAGATAAAATTTAATATAATCTTTTTCAAACCCAACGAAAATATATTATTGTTGGGTTTCGTTATGTTATGATTATATTGATAATGAATATAGTCTATTATTTGAGGATGTGATCATATATGAAAAGAAAGACATTATTGATGTTAAAGAAAAGCAAGGATGACTTTATCTCAGGGGAAAAGATTAGTGATGAACTGGGTATAAGCCGCACTGCAGTATGGAAGCATATTAATACATTAAGAGAAGAAGGATACAAGATTGAATCCATGCCTAAAAATGGCTATAAGCTATTGTCCTGTCCAGATGTACTCACCTTAGAAGAAATAGAGGAGTATTTAACTACGGATTTTATAGGCAGGAATATTCATTATTTTGGTAGTATAGGGTCTACTAATATAAAGGCAAAGGAAATAGCTATGGAAGAAGGAGAGGGGACTGTCATAATAGCAGAAGAACAGACCAGGGGGAAAGGACGATTAGGAAGGGATTGGGTTTCACCTAAGGGGAAAGGTATATGGATGAGCATAATACTAAAACCTCAGATGCCCCCTTCAGAAGTAGCTAAATTAACATTGATAGGAGCAGCGGCAGTAAATCAAGGATTAAAACAAATAGGTTTAAAGTCTCATATAAAATGGCCTAATGATATAATAATCCATGGTAAAAAGGTCTGTGGTATCCTTACAGAGATGAGTTGTGAGCTAAATATAATAAATTATGTAATCATGGGTATAGGTATTAACGTTAACTTAGGAGAAGAAGACTTAAGTCAAGTATTAGCCAGTAAAGCCACATCATTAAAGGAGATTACTGGTATAGATATAGATAGGAAAAGACTATTAGCTATGGTATTAAATCATTTTGAGGATCTTTATCTTCCATTTAAACTAGAAGGAGATATTTCTAAATCCATCCATATATCTAGAGAAAATTCCATAATAATAGGAAAGGAAGTACGAATAATAAGGGGAGATACTGAGACGATAGGTAAGGCTTTAGATATAGACGAGGAAGGACAATTAATAGTAGAATATGAAGGTGGCAAAAGGGAGAGTATATTTTCTGGTGAGGTTTCAGTTCGAGGATTAAGGGGATATGTAGAGTAGGTAATTATTACTAAAATTCAAAGAAAACAACAATCTAAGTAATAATATGATAAAATATACCATGTGTCGTAAAGAAAACAAATTAGAATAGTGGTGAAAGTTGTTGGAAACCAAATCTCTTTGTTCGACGGAAGATGCATTGGATGAAATATTAATAGAAGATATTTTTGATGATGAAGGAAATATGCTAATGGGGAAGAATTCTGTAATCAACATGTATGCTATAAAACTTTTATCTAAGTCGAAAATTAATAAAGTACCAATCTATCCATCTGAAGAAGATGATTATCCTTTATCAGGAGCTAGTTCCCCACTAGATTGTAAAGAAAGTATCTTAGCAATGCAGGAGATAGTTACAAGACTAGCGGCAGGGAAGGGAGTAGATCCAAATAGCTTAGGTAGTATTTCTAAGATTTTATCCCTTGAAGTAAATAAAAATAGTCAAATGATTGGATATACGGGAAGGATTAAGGATACTGACGAATACACCTATAATCACAGTGTAAATGTAGCCATATATTCTATATATTTAGGGAATTTGATAGGATTAGACAAGAAAAGGACTAGAGAACTATGTCAAGCTGCTTTACTTCACGATATTGGAAAAGCTAAAGTACCAAGGAATATATTAAATAAAGAGGGTAAGTTGACTGATGAAGAATTTAGTGTAGTTAAAAAACATACAATAGATGGCTATATATTAGCAAAACGCATATCTTTTTTGACAGAAGAGATTAGGGAGGCTATACTTAGTCACCACGAAAGAGAAGATGGTAGCGGTTATCCCTATGGTATAAAAGGAAGGAAGATTAATCTATACGCTAAGATACTTGCAATAGCAGATGTTTACGATGCATTAACTTCGGAGAGAGTCTATAAAAAGAAGAGCACTCCTTTTGATGCTATAGAAGAATTTTATAATATGGGAGTTCATAAATTTAGTAGACCACTATTAAATATATTTTTCAAAAACTTATCTCAATTATATGTAAATTCCAAAGTGAAATTAAGCGATGGAAGGGTTGGTAAAATCGAGTTTATCCATCCTAAAGATTTAACTAGGCCTGTAATTAATATAGAAGCCGAACATATAAACCTGTCAAAATGTGCTTCCTTAAAAATAAATGAGATAATAGGATAGACCATTAGTACTGATGGTCTATCCTATTATGCAATATAGTGTCTACGGCTATTCTAGGCATTCCAATGGTTTCTACAATTACATCTCCTGAATAACTTTTGTTGTGAAGTAATCCCTTTTTCATCAGTTGAAAGGTGATGGTTTTGTTGGAGTTAATTGATATACCTAAGGTTTCTCCCGTATCTGAATCCATACCTGATGGGATATCTATAGATAGTATGTATTTACTATTCTGGTTTATTAGTGAGATTACTTGCTTGAAGATACCTTCAACTTCCCTGGCTAAGCCTGTTCCAAATATGGAATCTATAACCATATCTGAATTATCCAGTGAATCTTTTAATGGCTCTAAATCCCTTTTATCTACTATATATTCTATGGGAATATTCATATTTTTAAGTATCTTGTAATTTGTCATGAAATCCTGACTGCCTTTACCTATATTTCCTAGTATAAATATATCTACTTTTTTATCCATTACTATGAGATGTCTTGCTACGGCTAGTCCATCTCCTCCATTGTTTCCAACACCGCATAGGACTGTAAAACTGTTGAATTTATTTAAATCTATATTATCAACTACCTTTAAAGCTGCATTTTCCATAAGAACAATTCCAGGAATACCTAATCTTTCAATGCAATATTTATCGATGGTTTTCATCTCTTCTCCAGTTACGGTAATCATGTATGAACCTCCCTTCACCAATATTATATCAAAAAAGAAGGCTTATAAATTGCCTATTGGCTAATAGGGCTAATTCGTTGAAGTATTTTTGATGCCACTAAGGAGGCAGGAAAGGCCTTCAATATATCTCCAGGTAGAAAAATAATACATCCTGCTTTCAAAGCTGCTACAAAGGAGATGGATTTACCCATTATATGATTGAGTACCATGTACATATATGGAACTCCGAATAAATATATAACCAAAGTACCTACTAGAGTAGCAAAAAATATCCTTCTAAAAGCCATAACTTCACCACTATGGACAATCCTTCCAACTATAAAAGCTGCAAATATAAATCCGATCAAAAAACCAAAACTTGGTGTAAATACCGTTTGAGGTCCGCCAGAAAATCCTGCAAATATTCTAACCCCAGAAAGCCCTAATAATACATAGATTAGTTGAGATAAAGCTCCCAATCTAGAGCCAAGCAAAAGTCCAGATAATATAACAAACAAGCTTTGTAGCGTAATGGGGACACTACCTACAGGTATACTTAAAAAAGCCCCTATTGCTGTTAATGCAGTAAATAAAGAAGTTAATACCATTTCCTTAGTAGATATTTTCATATGATCCCTCCAATATGTAAACTAATATATATATTAAGTTGACAATAAGATTGTAATAAATTATAGAATCAATGTCAACTATAAAACAAAACATGTTAACAAAGTATATTTATATTAAATCATCTAAACTATTGACAAGTTTTAAAAATAAGCTTATACTGTATATGGACTATATATACAGTATATACATAATAAACACTATATACTTTGCTTAGGAGGATGGCTATGAAGATTATCGTTTCTAATTCATCAGATGAACCTATATATGAACAGATATCCCAACAAATCAAGGGAATGATTTTAAAGGGAGAGTTGAAAGAAGGAGATTTATTGCCTTCTATTAGAGGATTAGCTAGGGATCTTCAAATATCTGTTATAACCACTAAGAGGGCTTACGATGAGTTGGAAAAGGAAGGATTTATTGAAACTATGCAGGGGAAAGGTTCCTTTGTAGCAGGGCAGAACAAGGAATTAATGCGAGAGAAAAAACTGAAAATCGTAGAAGAAAAACTTCTTGACATAGTAGAGGAAAGCAAATTATTAGGACTAGATTATGAAGAAATACAGGAAATGTTGAAAATTTTGTTTGAGGAGGTATAGATATGGATTATATTCTAAAAGTTAAGAATTTGAGAAAACAGTTCAAAAATTTTACTTTAGATGACATTAGTTTTAAATTGGAGCCTGGATATATAATGGGGTTTATAGGGCCTAATGGAGCAGGGAAAAGTACCACTATAAAGCTTATAATGAATCTGCTCAAAAAAGATGGTGGGGAGATTAATATATTTGGTAAGGATCATGTAAAATACGAGAAGGAGATAAAGGATAGAATAGGCTTTGTATATGATGAAAATTATTATTATGAAGATTTGACTATCAATCAAATGAAAAACATAGTAGCCTCCTTTTATTCAAGATGGGATGAACAGCAGTTTAACTATTATATTAAAGAATTTGATCTAAATCCAAAGGTAAAGATCAAAACTCTATCTAAAGGTATGAAGATGAAGTTTTCATTAGCTGTTGCCTTATCCCATAATGCTGACTTAATAATCATGGATGAACCTACATCTGGGTTGGATCCAGTATTTAGACGGGAGATATTGGATATTTTATACAACATTATCCAGGATGATACCAAAAGTATATTTTTTTCCACTCATATAACTACGGATTTGGAGAAGATAGCAGACTATATAACCTTCATCAATGAGGGAAAAGTGGTATTTTCAGAGTCTAAGGATGGGGTGATGGAGAGCTATGCCATAGTAAAAGGTGGTATGGACCTATTAGATGAAAATACTAGAAAGCAATTTATTGGATTAAGAGAAACTAGAGTTGGGTTTGAAGGATTGACCAATAATTTAGACAAGATAAAAAACACATTTGGAGATAAGGTGTTGATAGAAAAAGCAAGTTTAGAAGACATTATGGTTTATAGCGTGAGGAGGTAGGAGTATGCTAGGGATTATTAAGAGGGATTTAATGCTATTGTGGTCAAACAAGCGAGATAGATTTTTTATAATATTTTATATACCATTTTTACTACTGATAATAGAATCCTACGATTTAAAATGGCTTTACCTTGCAATAATAGTAGCCTATACTTATATTCTTTCCATATTATCTTTTTCTCATGATATTAATGGTAAGGCTAAATATATTATTCATTCATTGCCGATAAATAGGGAAGAGATGGTTTTTTATAAGTATTTATCTAGTTTTGTGTATTTGGCCATCACGATTGTGTATGTTGGGATTTATTTGTGGATAATTAATGCAATAGGAATAAAACCTGTGGATTATTTTAATCTGGAGATGATAATCAAGGCTATACCTATTATTATGATTTTAACATCTATAGTCTATCCAGCGTATTTTATATTTGACCCTAAGATAGCACAGATAATCCATATGATAGTATTTTTTACTTTTTTCATTGGTATGGCAAATTTGGGTTCGGTGGGAGATAAATCTTTAGTAAGCCGTATAGGATTTATTAGGGGAAAAGGTATGATATATGTTTCCGCAGCAATGTATATAATCTCCCTATTTCTATCCATGAAACTATATAAGAATAGGGATCTATAGGGGAGGGGTAGGATGTTTAATTTAATAAAAAAGGATTTTATATTGTCGAGAAAGATCAATATATTTGCAGTAATATATGGACTGTTTATTGCGGCTATGGGGCTTACAATGCCTGATCCTTTAATGTCAACTCTCCTATACGTTTTTGGGATGATTATACTTATATTTATTACTGTTATATATACAAATGGATACGATGATAAGTATAAGAGTGAAATAATACTTAATAGTCTCCCAATGGATAGGAAAAATATTGTTAGAGCAAAATACATGGCGTTAATACTATTTATTGTAATAAGTTGTGGTACCGTGTTGATATTTACCAATATTATTTTGAAATTAGGAATTGCTAGCACTGGGAAAGGTGCGAGTATATGGAATGCTATCTTTGTTACTAATATATCCCTGATATTCTATTCCATATACTATCCAATTTATTTTAAAGTGGGGGAAGGTCTAAGGAGTTTTAATACCATGTTGTGGATACTGATGGTAATAGGGCCATCGGTTTTAAGTAAATTGATGGAGGGATTAAACAATATAGGCTATTTGGAAAAAATAATTGATATAGATATTAATAGGATAAATATATATGTGCTAATACTTTCTTTGATCATGTTCTATATGTCTATGAAGATATCCGAAAAAATTTATAGAACGAGGGAGTTCTAACTATTAGAAAAGGGAGTTATAGAAACTCCCTTTCATTAAATAAACAATTGGATATTTGATTCCAATGCATCTCTTAAATATTCTTCTGCAGTAACTATCTTCACCTCTTCAATTAACTCATCTTCTTTAAAGCCCATAACTTCACAGGATAATTTACAGGCTTTAATAGATGCTCCCTTATTAAGAGCACCTTTTAGAAAATCTTCTAATGTAGGAGTTTGGTTTTCTTCCATCATCTCGACTAGCATCTTTTTCCCAATACCTGCAAAGTTCATCTTTGATAGTGGAAGATCTTCTATATTTCTAGGCGTCATACTAGCAAACATCTTTTCATAGGCAGTTTTATCTTCCTCATCCATATTATTTGGATCCTTTATCAATAATAACCCCCAAAATGCAAAGAACATGGTTACATCCATTTCCATGGCTAAAGCGGAATTAGCTAGGATTAAAGCTGCTAAAGCTTTGTCATATTCACCACTAAACATTAATATATTCATCTTTTTCTTCACAACAAAACCTCCTTTCCACTATTTTAAGTAGAAAGGAGAGTTTTATACTTTAAATCATATTTTTTTCTATTGTATGCTATCTGGTTTAACAATGCTATCAAAATATTTATTTCCTGATAATTATTATATAGACCGAAGCTTATTCTAACAGTGCCTGGTCTTAATAGACTTTCATCCTGTTTATACTTTTCCATATCCTCTAGAGAGATATTTAGCAGTTTTTGTATATAAGGTTGTGCACAAAAACAGCCATTTCTTACAGCGATGCCACCTTCTAAGGATAGGATGGAGGCTACAGCTCCATGATATAGTCCATCTATATTTAAGGATATAATAGATACCTTGTTTTCAATATCCATATCGTCGTATAAGGTTATATAAGGTATGTTCTTCAACCTTTCAAGGGTATATTTAGTTAACTCCTTTTCGTAACAGGCTATTTTTTCCATTCCAAGTCCTTTTAATGTTTTTATACTCTGTACTAAAGCTACTACTCCCAAAAGATTAGGAGTTCCTGCTTCCTCTTTTTGTGGAGGCTCTTCCCATAGCACATCCTTTGGTGTTACTAATTTGACTGTACCTCCTCCAATATGATCAGAATAACCTTCCCTAAAAGTATCTTTAGGTCCAATTAAAACCCCTGTACCAAAGGGAGCATACATTTTGTGACCAGAAAAGACAAGATAATCTATATGCTCAGGATGCTCAACAGATTTCATATCTACTGGATGATGGGGTACTAATTGGGCACCATCGACTAGAATTTTGCTACCATATCTATGGGCTAGTTTTGCTATTTTATGTATTGGATTTAAGTACCCTGTTACATTAGAGGCACCAGTTACTGCTAATAGTTTGACTTTTCCCTTATGTTTTTTTAGAAGATGTTCCAAATGATCTAGAGATAATCTGCCTTTATTATCTACTTGGACATAGTCTACTTTATATTTATATCTCCAAGGCAGATCATTAGAATGATGTTCCATGTAGGTGGAGAGGACTATGCCATCTCCTATTTCATCTATAAGCCTATAGGAAAGTTTATTAATTGCCTCTGTTGTATTTTTAACAAATATTACTGTATGATATTTACTATCGCCTTTAACAAAGTTTAATACATCCTCCCTTGCCTTTTCATAAAGTTGGGAAGAGAGGATTGATTTATACCCAGCACCTCTGTGAACGGAAGAATAGTAGGGGGAAAAACTATTGATTTCCTTTATTACTGAGGTAAAGGGGGGAGTAGTGGCGGCATTATCAAAATTTATACATGGAACTTTAATCCCATTTGCTAATGGAATTAAGGTATTTGTTCCACAAACCAAGTTTTTATACATAAAATCACCTATATTCTATTTGGTAATACCATTATATTTGATGAAAATAAAAAGGTTACTGAAATAGGTAGTAAAGTTGGTCAAAATTATATTATAATGGATATAGAAGTAAGAATCAGGAGGTAAGGGATGGAAAACAAAAGAAGCTTATTTGCAGATATTTCATTGTTGGTAGTTGCTATTATTTGGGGAAGTGGATTTGTAGTTACAAAGAATGCCCTAGACCACATTACCCCTTATTATTTATTGGCTTATAGATTTATGATCTCCTTTGTAATAATGGCATTGGTATTTTTTAAAAGGTTTAGAAAAGTAAAAATTGAAGATTTAAAGGCAGGTTTTTTAATAGGTATATTTTTATTTGGGGGATTTGCCACCCAAACCGTAGGATTAAAATATACTACAGCAGGGAAACAAGCTTTCATAACAGCAACCAATGTGG
This sequence comes from Clostridium sp. Cult3, assembly GCF_021655115.1. GTDB lineage: Bacteria > Bacillota > Clostridia > Tissierellales > Tepidimicrobiaceae > PPXY01. The sequence goes on along the minus strand of NZ_PPXY01000019.1, from coordinate 18,705 downwards.
TGATGGTACCATTTATATATTGGGGTATTAGCAAAAAGAAACCGGATGCATATGAAGTGTTAGCAGCCTTGCTCTGTTTTGTTGGTATAGGGGTATTAAGTTTTGAAAGCAATTTAAGATTTGGATATGGTGAATTTCTAACCTTTATATGTGCTATATTTTTTGCACTTCATATATCGGCTATTGGGTATTTTGCCAAAGAACATGATCCTGTAATCCTATCCATACTTCAAATGCTAGTAGCCGGAATATTGTCCATTATATTTACACTTATTTTTGAGGCTAAAGCAGAAAATATTTCTAAGGATGCTATTTTTCCTATATTATATCTAAGTATATTTAGCACCTTAATAGCTTTTCTAGTTCAAAATATAGCCCAAAAATATACATCCTCAACACACGCCGCCATAATACTAAGCTTAGAAGCTGTATTTGGGGGATTGTTATCTTTTGTTTTTTTAAAAGAACCCTTTACTTTAAGGTTTTTAATAGGCTGTATAGCCATATTAATATCTATTATAACCACAGAAACTAAGTGGGCTTTTTTGAAAAAATCAAATCAAAATAGCACACTTAAATTTATTAGGAGGGATAAGCATGAAGAACATGGGATTTAGTACAAAGGCAATTCATGGAGGATATGTAAAAAATGAAGTAGGGGCTTTAGCTACACCAATTTATCAAACATCAACTTTTGTATTTGATTCTGCGGAACAAGGGGGAAGGAGATTTGCGGGGGAAGAGGCAGGATACGTGTATACTCGCCTTGGCAATCCAACCAATACTCAAGTAGAAGAGAAATTAGCTTTACTGGAAAATGCTGAAGCTTGTGTATCCATGGGTTCGGGGATGGGGGCTATAACTTCTTGCCTTTGGACTATTTTACAAGCAGGGGATCATGTAGTAGCAGCTCACACCTTATATGGGTGTACTTTTGCATATTTAAATCATGGTCTACCAAAGTTTGGAGTAGAAGTAACCTTTGTAGACACTAGGGATCCGGAAAATGTTAGAAAAGCCATGAAGGATAATACAAAAATAGTATATCTAGAAACTCCAGCTAATCCTACCTTAGATATATCGGATATTAAAGCTATTTCTAAAATAGCCCATGAAAAAGAGAATTGTCTAGTAGTGGTGGACAACACTTTTTCTACTCCCTATCTTCAAAGGCCACTGGAATTAGGAGCGGATGTAGTAGTCCACTCAGCTACCAAATATTTAAATGGGCATGGTGATGTAATAGCTGGATTTGTATGTGGTAAGAAGGATTTTGTTGATAATGTTAGATTTGTAGGGATAAAGGATATGACAGGATCAGTATTAAGCCCCTTTGATGCATTCTTAATCAACAGAGGATTGAAAACTTTAGAGCTTAGAATGGATAGGCACTGTGAAAACGCTTCCAAGGTGGCGGAATTTTTGGAATCCCATCCAGCTGTAGATAAGGTATATTATCCTGGACTTAGAAATTTTTCTCAATATGAATTAGCAAAAAAGCAGATGAAATTACCTGGCGCAATGATCTCCTTTGAAATAAAGGGGGGATTGGAAGAGGGTATAAAGATAATGAATACAGTTAAGCTATGCACCTTGGCAGTAAGCTTAGGTGATGCAGAAACCTTAATCCAACATCCTGCTTCTATGACCCATTCCCCATATATGCCGGAGGAAAGAGAGGCTTGCGGTATATCTGATGGATTGGTTAGATTATCCATAGGATTAGAGGATGCAGAAGACATCATAGAAGATTTAAGGATGGCCTTAGATGCAATAATATAGGTTTATAGTCGAGAGACAGAATAAAGCCCAAATTTTGGGCTTTATTTGTTTTCCTTATCATCTCTGTACTTATCCATAACCCCAGCAAATATATCTGCAGAGGAAGGTGGTGTATAGGTGATAGAATTAGCTCCTGCCTCTATGGTCTTTAAAATACTTTCATCTGTAGGACCACCAGTTGCAATTATTGGAAGTTCTCTTCCATATTCATTACGAATTCTCCTTACGATTGCAGCAGTTTTAGGACCACCAGATATATTCAATATTCGAGCTCCTGCATCTAGTTTCCCTTTATAATCATCACATTCAGATACAACTGTAGCAATAATAGGGATGTCAATTCTATTATACATCTTGCTTATTACATCTGTTGAAGTAGGGGCATTTACTACAACGCCATAGGCTCCCATCAGCTCTGCTTGAAGAGCAATATCGATGGATCTTTTGCCAGTGGTAAGTCCTCCTCCTACACCAGCAAAAACTGGTACTGGGGCTACTTCTAATATGGCTTGTGTTATAGATAACTGTGGAGTAAAAGGATATACTGCAATAATAGAATTTGCATTTGTATTTTTAATTATAGCCACATCCGTAGAAAACAATAAAGACTTTATTCTAGTACCTAATACTTTAATTCCACTAGCCCTATATATTACAGGAGGAACCTCTATTATTCTAGATCTCAGCTGGGATTTTACCTCTGGAATGTACTTTTCTTTCTCCATATTAATAACCTCCTTCTTGCTAAAAGTCCTATATAAGATTATTTTATCACTTACTTTTACCCAAATGTATATCAGTTAATCATAAATAAATAAATATTTGCTTTTTTTTCATAAAGTTGGTTCTTAATCATGGTAAAACCAGTTAATCCTTTTATATCTACTATTTCTATAGTATAATTAAAGTATTGCCTATATTGTATAGACTAAATGTATGAGGAGGACGATAGGATATGAGAGGATTGGAAAACTTAGGTGCTCTGTGGGAAACTGTGAGAAGTATATTTCCCTTAACAGCAATACTCGTTTTTTTTCAACTGGTTGTATTGAGAAAGCCTATCGAAAATATTAAGGAGTTTGTCATAGGTTTTTTATTAAGCGTGTTTGGACTTCACTTTTTCCTAAAGGGTGTTTCCATGAGCCTTTTTCCTTTGGGAGATTCAGTTGGTCAAAACTTGGTAGTATTAGAAAGAAAATGGTTAATAGTAATAATAGCCTTCATAATAGGTTATTTTGGTACTCTTGTGGAACCTGCTTTAAAGGCACTAGCCTTAGAAGTAGAGGAGATATCTATTGGTGCTATACCTCATAGGGTATTAATCCATGCGGTTGCTATTGGATTTGGTGCTGGAATGGGTATAGGCATATATAAGATACTAAATGGAATATCCTATATTAAGATTATAGTGCCTTTACTTTTAGCAATACTGGTGTTAACCTTTTTAGCACCAGAGGAGTTTGTATCTATTGCTATGGATTCAGCTAGTGCTACAACAGGCCCTGTAAATATTCCCTTAAACATGGCTTTGGCAATAGGTCTAACAAAGATCATAGAAAGTGCAGACCCATTGCTGTCTGGTTTTGGCATAGTAGGGCTTACCTCCATTGGAGCTGTAATATCGGTGTTAACTTTAGGTATACTAACAAAGATATAAGGAGGGATATATATGGACGAAGTAAAATGTATAATTGCTATTGTTGAAAGAGGAAGAGCGGATAAGATTGTAAATAAAGCCAAAAAAGTAGGAGCTAAAGGGGCCACTATTATCTATGGTAGGGGTACTGGACAATCAGAGGCGTTAAAATTTTTTAACATATATATTGAGGCTTCAAAGGAGATAATTATAATACTGAGTGAAGAGGACAAATATAGATCAATATACGATACCATAATTGAAGCAGGTAGACTTAAAGAACCAGGGACAGGTATTATTTTTACCATTCCTGTGTCCGAATTGGTCGGATTACATCATAGAGAGCAAATAAAAAAATAGAGAGTCTAGACTAATCTAGACTCTTATCAAATATATTTTCTTTTTTACTATGATATAATTATACCATATATATATCCATATATTTGTAGGAGGTATTGTTTATGTTTAAATGGAAAGAGAATTTTAGTGTAAACATAAAAACTATAGATGAGCAACATCAAGAGCTATTTAAAATAGGAAACTCCCTCTATGATATCGTATCTATAAAGGATGGAATGGATAGATATGATGAGACAATAGATGCATTATATAGTTTGAGGGATTATGCTGTTTATCATTTTGAATATGAAGAAAACTTAATGAAACAAAATGGATATCCTGAATATCTTAAACACAAAAAACAACACGATGCATTTATAGCAAAGGTTCAGTCTATAGATGAGGAAAGTGTAGATGAAAAACAGAAAAAAGTAGGAATGGATTTAATTATATTTATTGCAAATTGGATAGAAAATCATATATTGAAGACCGATATTGAATATAAAGAGTATCTCAATGATAAAGGAATCTTTTAGCCCATTAAATGGGCTAAATTTATATAAGATATAAAATTTGAAAGGAAGCTATAGATGAGGAAACAATACATCAAATATATAAAAGATTTGCCTATAAATATATATCTAGTAAATATAATGGAATATCCTATTCATTGGCATGATGCCATTGAAATATTATTTGTGCTAAGGGGCACTATAGAATTGCGTATAGAAACCGGTATATATACGGTAAAAGAAAAGGAAATAGAAATCATCAATACTAATGAAGTCCATGGCATAAAAAGTAATGATGATGATAATTTGGTATTAGTATTTAATATAGATCCTAATTTTTTTGAAAAGTACTATGATGATGCAAAGGATGTGTTTTTTTACACTAATTCGGATATTGATGGGATTCAGGAGGGAGAGAAGTATTACGTATTTAGAAGATATTTGGCAATTTTGTTTTATGAAATAGTAAGCAAACATCATGATTACGAAGATGTAATAGAAGAGCAATTACTTGAAATGATGTATCACTTGCTAAACAACTTCCATTATCTTTTTTATGAAGAGGAAAGTTTAAGGGAAGACGATGTTCAACTAGAAAGATACCATAGAATAGTTAAATATATTAGTAACAATTATATGTATAAGGTAAGCCTACAGGATTTAGCGAAGCAAGAATTTTTAACAACTCAATATCTGTCTTATAAGATTAAAAGTACCTTTGGCAGGAATTTTAATGATTTTTTAAATCTCATTAGAGTACAGGAATCTACAAAGTTATTATTGGATACGGACAAAAGCATATCAGAAATTGCCAATGAAGTAGGCTTCTCTCATGTTAGATATTACAATAAACATTTCAAACTTAATTATAAATGCACGCCGGTTCAATATAGAAATAAAAACAAGGTAGATGACGAAACCCTAGAAAAGATGAAAAGAATAACCTATATTGACTTAGTAAAAGCTTTACCCTATTTAACCCAATATTTAGAAGACTATGAAAGATATAATTATGATGACAAAATAACAAAACTTGAGTTGGATTTTGATAAAGAGGTTAAGGAATACTTTACTAGGCCAAATACTGTAGATCTAGGAGAAGCTAGTTTGTTATTAGAAGAGAACAATAAAAGAATATTAAAGGAAGTTCAAATGGAAATAGGATTTGAGTATGGAATATTAAAGGATCTATTCTCCATAGATATGGGCATATCGGGCGCTAAAGAATCTGGTTTTATAAACTGGAATAAAGTAGAAGGTCTGCTAATGTTTTTAAAAGAGGTAGAAATAATACCGATAATACTAACGAACAATGTAGATGAAGAGATAGTAAAAGGCTTTACAGAATATTTTTCCCACATATTTGGAGCATCAGAGGTAGAAGGATGGATTTTAGGGGATATAATGAGCATAAGTCGACAATTGGAATTGAAGTTGATTAAGCCAGATACTTGTAAGTTGTATGATGAACTTAGTATGGCCTCTTATATATTTAACAACTACATAGATAGCAACATAAATCTAGTTTTAAATGTAAAAGACAGGGTGTGCGAGGAGACAGTTCTTACTAATGATACATTTATTGGTGGGCAGGGATTAATAACGTCTAATGATTTAAAAAAACCTTCTTATTATGCTTACTTGTTTTTGTCAAAACTAGGCAAAGATATTTTATATAGAGGAGAAGGATATTTGGTAACTAGAAAAGGAGAGGATTTTCAAATACTATTATATACTCCATCGAATATAGAAGAGGCCAATCTATATAAGGAAAAGCGGCTTGAAAAAAGAAGCACAATAAAGGTGTCTATCAATATTTTGAATATGAATGAAGACTATAGGATAACCAAATATGAATTAAATAAAAGGTTTGGTTCTATATATGACAAGTGGATTCACTTAGGTAATCCTACGAGGCTTCATGGAGAGGAATTGGAATTACTAAAGAAAAATGTTCATCCAGAGATTACTTTTTATTATGGAAAAAAGAGTACAGTATATAATTTAGTAAGTGATATTAAAGACAGTGGTGCAGTTTTATATACCTTTGAGAAAGTACAAAACAATGATATTTAAAGTTCTTTGTTAAGCTTTTGAAAAAAAACATTTTATGTAAAACTTAAGTTAGTACCCCACAATGGATAATACAGTAAATGAAAAAAACTTCTAAAAATGTTACCATATAATATGTGTAGCAAATACAGGAGGTTTTTTTATGGGAATAAACGAAAAAATGTTCGAGAAGGAGAACGTAGGAAAATTATTGTTCAAGTTCTCTATACCAGCTGTAATAGCACTACTGGTAAACGAACTGTATAATATGGTAGATACCATGTTTGTGGGGAGAGTAATAGGGGGAAATGCCATAGGAGCCCTAGTAGTGGTGTTTCCCATTCAGAGGATAGTAGCAGCCATTAGTATGATGCTGGCTATAGGGTCGTCTACCTTTGTAGCTAGAAGAAATGGAGAGAGGGATTACGAAGGTATCAGGGATGTTATTAAAAGCGGAATTACATTAGTATTTATTATTATGATACCTTTAATTATATTGGTATATATATTTAGAGACAATATATTAACCATGCTAGGAGCTAGTGAGAATATACTCCCTTATGCTCATGAATATTTGTCTATTGTTATATTTGGCAGCCTATTCATATGTATGACGACTGTAATGGGTTATATAATGATGTCTTTAGGAAATAGAAGGGTAACACTAGCTAGTACTTCCTTAGGAGCTATTCTAAATATTATTATAGATTATATATTAGTATTTAAATTATCTTATGGAGTAAAGGGAGCGGCAATAGCAACAGTGGTTTCCCAGTTTATAGGTTTTATATATGCTTCTTATAAGTTTAGAGGCGTTAAGAAAACCTTGGATCTTTCTTTAGGTTTTAAACTAAAAAAAGAAGTATTGATGGGCATAATAACTGTAGGTTTTTCTGCATTCATTGTTGAGGCTGAGGATGGTATACTTTTGGCCATTTTGAATAATCTACTATTAAATCATGTAGGAGATACGGGGGTAATTATATTAGGGGTTATTTCTAAACTATCTATGTTTATGTTTATAACTATGCTTGGTATTAGTTCAGCAATGCAACCTATAGCTGCATATAATTTAGGAGCCAAAAACTATAAAAGGCTTAAAAAGGTGGTCAAGGAAACTATTATATTCGCCTTTATTACATCAGCAACTTTGTGGTTATGTGGTATGTTCTTTGCTGAGGAAGCTATTTCTTTATTTGTAAAGGAACCAGAATTAATATCAGCATCAGCTCAGGCTTTTAGGGTTATGATAGCGGTATTTCCAATATTAAGTATATATTATGTATCTATATATTATTATCAGTCCATTGGGAAAGCGCGATCTTCTTTTGTATTATCTATATTTAGACAGATAATAGTAATGTTACCTATATCTTTGATATTGGTAAAGGTACTTCACAAGGGAGCTTTGGGAGTTTGGATGTCCTATCCAATAGCAGACTTTATTTCTGGGACTTTTTCAATATTTTTGATAAGGAAGGCATTTAAAAAACTAGATAATATTGTAGAAGAAAAAGAATTGAGGGATTTAGAAAAAAGCTATTCTATGGAATCCTATAAACCAGGAGAAGTAGGTAAAGATACCATATAATATTTAACAATATTGATTTAGGCAGGAGATTATTATGTATAATTTCCTGCCTATTTATATTTTAATGTAAAAACCATTGATTAAGTGTACCTGAAGTGTTACTATATAAATGGATACAATCAATACAAAACTTCAAACTGTACCCATACATATTATAGGAGGAGGTTATTATAATGAAAAATGATAACTTAAAGGCATTAGTAAGGTACGCTATGCTTATAGCACTGACTACGGTAATGACTATGGTTATACAAATACCTACTGTTGGTACGGAAGGATATTTAAACTTAGGGGATATGGTGGTATTTTTAGCTGCTCTTATATTAGGGAAGAAAGGCGGATTTATAGTAGGAGGCTTTGGTTCAGCCATGGCAGACTTGCTAACAGGATATACTCACTATGTGCCAATTACATTTATAGTAAAAGGACTAGAAGGGTTTATTGCAGCTAGTCTGTTGGAAACTAAAATAGGGCAAAGAAGGCCTCTAATAGCTACATCTATAGCAGGGGTATTCATGGCCTTTGGATATTTTGTGCCAGAGATATTTATGTACGGTAAGGCGGCCATAGCATCTATTCCAGGGAATATTATGCAGGGATTACTAGGGGCGATAACTTCTGTTGTATTATATACGGCTTTAAAGAGGACTGAAGGGTTTAATTGATAAGGGAGCCAATTGGCTCCCTTATTGTCTAAAATGCCCAGTTTCCATTTTCAAATATTTGAATTCTTTTTCCATCCTTAGTCTCTCCAACTATGGACAAATCTTTAGAGCCTACCATAAAGTCTACATGGGTTAAGGAATCGTTGACTCCTGCTTTTTCTAATTCCTCATCCGTCATATTTTCTCCACCTTCAATATTGGTTGGATAAGCTTTACCAAAGGCAAAATGACAGGAAGCATTTTCGTCAAATAAAGTGTTTAAAAATATTATATTGGAATTAGATATAGGAGAATCATATGGAACCAAAGCTACCTCTCCTAAATGTTTAGCACCTTCATCTAAGGAAAACAGGTCTTTTAATACTTCATAGCCTTGTTTTGCTTCAAAATCTACTACTTTCCCATTTTCAAAAGTCAATTTAAAATTATCTATTAGATTTCCGCCGTAATTTAGCGGTTTCGTACTGTGGACTATCCCATTGACACCAGTCTTTAACGGCATGGTGAATACTTCTTCTGTTGGCATATTGGCTACGAAAAAAACGTCCTTAGAGTTTTTGCCTCCACCGCCAGCCCATATATGGCCTTCAGGTAATTCCACTTCTAGATCCGTACCATTAGAGGATTTATAGTGTAGCTTTTTAAACTTCTTTTCGTTTAGGAAATTAACTTTTTCTTCTAAATTTTTCAGATGCTCTTCCCAAGCTTTGATAGGATCTTCTAAATCCATGCGAGTAGCCATGAAGATAGCTTGCCATAGTTTTTTCATAGCCTCTTCATCTGAAACCTCAGGGAAAACTCTATTAGCCCAACCTTGAGTAGGAATAGACACTACACACCAAGCGTTTAGATCATTCATGGTATACTTTCTAAAATCTTTTAATGCCATAGATGATGCCCTGTTGTTGGCTGCAATTTTCTTAGGATCAATTTCCTTTAGTAATTCTGGATCCTGAGAATAGATGGACAAGAATCCTGCTCCCTCTTCAGCATATTCCTCTAAACCATCAGCATACCATTTAGGGAAGTTTTCAAATACTTCCATAGGTGCATTTTCATATTTCATCTTAATTAAAGCTTCATCATTCCAGTTGACATGAACTTCTTTTGCCCCAAGTGCATAGGCATGTTTAGCTACCAATCTTACAAAATCCGCCCCTTCTACAGGAGCATTAATAACCAATGGTTGACCTTTTTGCAGGTTGATTCCTACTTCTACGCAAAGCTTTGCGTATTCGTCTAGCATAATATTGAAATCCTTCATTTAATCACCTCGAATTATGTATTTGAGTATAGTTTATAGGATTGGAAAGAGATTGTAAATAGGGTATTAGCTATCCAAAAACCTTAATTATCTCCAAAGCAAGTCTTGCTGCATTTTCCAAATCCTTTATATGGAGGTGTTCTTCTAAAGTGTGGGGATTTTTTTCTCCTATGCCTAGATTTACCGCTGTTATTTCATTGGCATTTAATATATTTGTATCGCTACCTCCACCAGAGGTTGTAGTATAGGGTTTTAGGCCTAGGTTTTCACAGGCTTTTTTGACCATCTTAACAACCTTATGTTTTGTATCCACCTTAAAAGCACCATAGGCGTTTTCTACCTCAATCTCTACTTTTCCACCAAACTTTTCTGCTGCATCTTTGCAGCATTTTACCATATGTTCCGTTTGTTTTTCTAACTTTTTGTCTTCCAAACTCCTAGCTTCAGCTTCTATTATCACTTCTTTAGTAACTATATTTGTAGCCTTACCTCCTGATATGATGCCGATATTGGCTGTGGTTTTTTCATCAATTCTGAGTAAATTCATATTGTTTATAGCGTAACTAGCCATCTGTATAGCACTAATACCTTCTTCTGGAGCTACTCCAGCATGGGCTTCTTTTCCTATAAACTTCACATTAATCTTATTTTGAGCAGGACCTTGAACTATGATTTCCCCTGGTTCTCCACCACTATCAAATACAAATCCTAATTTTGCATCTAGATTGCTATAGTCTAAATTTTTAGCACCATAAAGGCCCCCCTCTTCATGAATGGTAAAGACCACCTCTATATCTCCATGGGGAATGGAATTTTCTTTAATGGTTTCCAATGCTTCCATTATAGCAGCTATACCTGCCTTATCATCTCCACCTAATATAGTAGTTCCATCGCTGTATATTATGCCATCTCTAATTTGAGGTTTGATTCCTATACCAGGGGAAACGGTATCCATATGGGCACTAAATAGGATAGTCTCTCCCGAAGTATTCCCTTTTAATTTACCAATTAAATTACCAGAATTGCTATCGGCTTTTTTGCCAGCATCATCCATTATTACATCAAGTCCAATGGACTCCATTTCTTTTTTTAGGTATTCTGCAAATTCTCGTTCCTCCTTTGTAGGGCTATCTATTTGGACATAATTTAAAAATCTATTAAGTAATCTTTCCTCATTTATCATAAAAGCTACCTCCTTTAATTTTTTAGTTTCAAATCCATTATATTATAATTTCCTTAGATTAACTAATATTATCAAAATTATTATGAATAAGCCGTTTGTCACATATAATAATCTAACAATATAGGTAAGAGTAAAACATATTTGACAACTATCTAATATAAATATATAATAAAATTATAAAATAGAAGAGGTGATTTCATGACTAGAGGATATAACATAGATGACTGTCCTATTTGGCCATTGGAAGTGATAAATTTACTGTTGGAAATTAAAATGGAAAGTGAAAAAGAGGTAATTGAAAACCATAATTCTTTTGGGAAAACTGAAGAGGAAATGAAGGATTTCTTTAAGTCTTATTGCGATTACAAAAAAACATTAAAAAAAGAAATATTACCTATTTACAACGAATATTTAAAACTAGAAATTGCATTTAGATTGAATAAAAATGATGAACAAGATCATTTAGAGTTAGTTCGCTTTATTAAGCAAATGGAAATTGAAAAACATAGTGAACTCTTATCTAATGAGGATAAGTCAAAAATTGTAGAAAATGCAATACTAGAAATACTTCGAGAATCTTTTGTAGATTTAGAAGATGATGCAGAAATCCAGTCCCTATCTCATCTTATAGAACTATTAGATAATGTAGAAAAATCAGCGGAAGAAAAATTACAGCTTATTTCCCTATATGAAAACCGGTATGAATTTATGATGGAACTTCAGGAATTTATGGATAGAACTATACCTATATTAAAAGCCCACTACCCTATTATATCTAATGATTTTAATAATGCTTTAAAGACATTAAAGGAAATGGAAGATTTGAATTCTATATTGTGGGAGTTTTTCTCCTCAAAACCAATTGATGTAGAAAAAACTAATATTAGTGTAAGTATTTTTGCCTTTAATCAATTATCGGCTAATTTCAATGGAGAGATTCTCAGTCATTCCGTTGGGATTTACTTCTTTCCCCTTAAAGAATTAAAGGAAAAATATAGTTCCCATGAGGAAGCTTTAGTTTCAGATTTAAAGGGATTAGGGGATAGTACTAGATTAAATATTATGTATAGCTTAGCAAAAGAACCCATGTATACTCAACAATTAGCAGAGAAATTAAATTTAACTCCAGCAACTATTTCCCACCATATAGATATCTTAATTAAAAGAGAATTAATTTCCATCACCATGGATGTGGAAAAAAGTAAAAGAATTTATTATGAAATCAATGGGGAAAAATTAAGATCTCTAGCTCTAGATATTGTATCCATAGGTGAAGGAAAAGAAAGGAGTAGTGATTATGGAAACAAAAATCAAATATCCATTTCATAAAACCATGAATAGGCTCATTAAAAATGTAAGTATTCAAAATCCTAAACTGTATTTTTACTTTTTCATCTACACCTTAACAGCTACCATATACCCATTTTTCTCAATTTTTCTACCAAAGCTTTTAATAGAAGAATTAAGTTTAGGAAGTATGGCTAGTTTAGAAAATATTCTCTATATAATTTTAAGTTTCTTTGTCCTTAGCAGTATAGTAGGATTTATTAAAAGCTATATAGAAATGTCTTGTGATACAAAAATCACGGCCTTAAGAATAAATTATTTAGCAGATCAATTTCAAAAAATGGTGGAAATGGATTATAAATATGTGGAGGATGCTAGCTTTTATGAAACTTACGATAGAGCTTTAGAAGCCACTAGTAGTAATAATAATGGTGTGGAAGGGGTTTATCACAAACTATTCACTACACCTGCAATATTTCTAACCTCTATATTATTTTCTCTTTGGATTGGTAGAGTTAGTATTTGGATTTTATTATCTTTATTATTAAATCTATTTACTAATCTATGGATTCAAAGAAAAGTAAGCCAATATGAATATAGCATGAAAAATGAATTATCCCGACAACATAGAAGAAAAAGATATTATTATCAAACTACTCATGATTTTAGCTTCGGAAAAGAAATACGATTATATAATTTAAAAAACAGAGTCTTAGAAAATTATAATAAGGAAATTCAAAAATATATAGACTTAAACTATTTAATTAAACAAAAAGAATTTGCACTAGGATTTTTAGGATTATTTACACTATTAATAAATCAAGCTGCACTATATGGCATATTAATCTGGAAAGTAGTTAATGGCATGAGTATTGCAGATTTCTCCATGTATTTAGCACTAATACTTCAACTTTCCTTTTTATTAAATACACTAGTAGATAATATGTCATTTATCCATAGAGAAACCCTTTATGTCCATGATTTCTTCGAATTTATAGATACTGATTTAGGTGAAATTGGTGGAGAAAAAAAGGCTATAGAAAACGATACATTGGAAATTGAATTTAAAAATGTAAGCTTTAAATATCCTAAGACAGATAATTATATATTTAAAAACTTAAATCTTAAAATTCCTAAAGGTCAAAAACTAGCCATTGTAGGTTTAAATGGAGCTGGAAAATCTACTTTAGTGAAACTTATGACAGGATTATATGATGTAGACGAAGGTGAAATATTAATAAATGGTATTCCCATTAAAGATTTCAATAAAAAAGAACTTTACTCCATGTTTTCTGTAGTATTTCAAGATATTAATATTTTAGCCTATACTTTGGCAGAAAATGTAGCCTGTACTTCTGAAAATATAGACAAGGATAGGGTTTATAAGGTTTTAGATAAAGTTGGTCTAAAGAAAAAAGTAGATTCCTTCCCTAAAGGTCTAGATCAAATGATGCTTAAAATCATAGATGAAAATGGAACAGAATTATCTGGTGGAGAAAGCCAAAAGCTGGCCATAGCAAGGGCACTTTATAAAAATGGAAATATGGTAATAATGGATGAACCTACCTCTGCTCTAGATGCACTGGCTGAAGCAGAAATATATAAGGACTTTAGTGAATTAGTGGAAAATAAAACATCCATATATATTTCCCATCGTCTATCTAGCACCAAGTTTTGTGATGCCATAGCACTATTTGATAAAACTGGTTTAATAGAATATGGTACACATGATGAATTAATGAAAAAACAGGGTGAATATCATAAAATGTTTACTATTCAAGGTAAATACTATCAAGAAGGAGGCGAAGCAGTTGAAACAGCTTAAAAAACTAAAATCATTTTTAAGCCTTTTTTGGGAGGCATCCCCTGGATATATCATTTTACTATTTGTAAATGCCATATTAGAAAGTGCTAGAATCATAGTAAATATTGTACTACCTAAATATTTAATAGATGAATTATTGGGAAATAAGGATCCTCAATTTCTTTTAATTTTAGGTACTTCTATAATTATCTCCAATGTAATTTTTAAATTTATAGAAAATCTTATGAAAAAGCATCTAACCATGGGTCGAATGAAATTAGAAGAAAAAATGAGTCAAATTATGGCTAATAAAATTATGAATGTGGAATTTTCCTATTTAGAAAACCCTTATTATTTAGATTTAAAGGAAAGAGCAGTTTTTGCCATTAATAATCAAAATTCATTGGAAAATATAATTGTAGGCATTACCAATACTATAAGGGATTTAATTACCATATTTAGTTTAATTGCCATACTATTTTCATTGTCTTGGGCATTGGTAGTACTTTTGCTAATAACCATTGGCTTAAATCTTTGGGTATATAGTACTTTTGCTAAATACCAACAAGAATTTTTCCAATCCCTAATTCCTATTAATAGAAAATATGGCTATTATCTAGGCCTCAGCTGGCAAGATAAACCTCAAAAGGATATTAGACTTTATAATATGGCTCCAATGCTAACTCAAAGGGTAATAGATTATAATCAGGAATTAATAGATGAACTCCAAATATTTTACAATAGATTTGGAAAAACTCAAGGTTTGTATAATATAATTAATGTATTACAAGCAAGTCTAGCCTATGGATATGTAGGCCTTAGGGTTATTAGCGAGAAATTTGGATCAAAAATTAGTATAGGTTCCTTTACTATGTATGTAAATGCAGCAATTAATTTTTCTCAAACCACTACAAAATTAGGTGAAAATATAACCATGACCTTTCAAATGTTGGAATATTTAGATCCATTTATGGAATTTGTGTCTTTACCTGAAGCTAGAGAACATGGTGGAAAATTAGAAATGGAAGATGAAATTCATTCTATTTCTTTTAAAAATATCTCCTTTAAATATCCAGGTAGTGATAAATATGTATTGAAAGATATTTCCTTTGATATCAAGGGAGGAGAGAAGATTTCCATAGTAGGATTAAATGGTGCAGGTAAAACTACATTGATTAAATTATTGTGCCGCCTTTATGAACCTAATTCTGGAGAGATCCTTGTAAATGGATACAATATATATGATTATGAATACCAATCCTATATGGAAAAAATAGCTGTAATATTTCAGGATTATAAACTTTTTGCTTTTACCGTTGGAGAGAATATTACTTGTGAAGAATATAGCGAAGATGAAAGCATAATGGAATTAATAGAAGAAGTAGGTTTAGAAGAAAAAATCAATTCTTTACCCAATGGTCTAAATTCCCTTATAGGAAAATCCTATGATAATGAAGGCATAGAGCTTTCTGGTGGTGAAAGTCAAAAAATAGCCGTAGCAAGGGCATTGTATAAAGACGCTCCTTTGATCATACTAGATGAACCTACATCTGCATTAGACCCATTAGCAGAAGCGGAAATATATGAGCACTTTAATACCATGGTAGAAAACAAGACTGCCATATATATTTCCCATCGCATGTCTAGTAGCGTATTCTGTGATAGGATTTTACTTATAGAGGATGGAAAGGTAGCAGATTATGATAGCCATGCTAATCTAATGGAGAAAAAGGATACTCTATACTATAAACTATTTACCTCTCAAGCGAGGAATTATCAGTTGGATATGGCATAAATACATCTTTACTGGTATTTTAAAAATCCTATGGTTTTTTTAAATATAAACCTTTTAAACCACAGATGGGAGGTCAAATGGCCTGAAGGTAGTATATATCTTTTAGGCCTTCCCATCTTGTTCCACAGATCTTTAGAAGCTTTTCTAGGTATAAAGGGATCAAAAGCTGCATTTATCATTAAAATATTTTCTGGATTAATCATCTTGGCAAATAGGGATGGATCATATCTAAAGCAGCTTGGTAGATCTTTCAGTTCTTCTAATTTAGTAAAATCCTTCACTACATCATCAAAATTCTCATGTAGCCTATGGCATCTTTCTATACTACAGCTATCCTCGTCTTCGTAGCGCACCCTAAGGACCTTAGTAGCAACGCTTTTCCATGTGATGTATAAAAAGTTTCCACCAGAAACTATAAATATACCCTTATCTAATCTATTATCTAGAGCCTTTGCTATGGTGCCTATCATACCTCCAAAGCTAAAGCCTATTATATGTATTTTCTCCATACCCCTATTTTCTAGGTAATCAACACAAGCTAGTATATCAGCTACGGATTGATAGAATCTATTTTCAATATCCACAGCAGTACCAGATAGAAAATCTATCTTCTCATCCTTTGGCATCCTTTCAAAATGGTAGGGTAGTACTGGCATTATTATGGTATAGCCATGTTTAACTAGATTTTCTGGATAGTATTTTAGATAATAGAAATTTCTACTGCCTAATCCATGGACGAAAACTATACCTTCCTTTCCCTGACCTTCATATAATAGAGCCTTCCCTCTATCTACATATTTGTCTCCAGAGGAAAAGGGACTATTAAAATACAGGGTATTATCATTGCCTCTTTCAAAGACTACTTCCTTTCGGGAAATGTCATACATTTAATCAACCCTTTCTTGAGTCTGATGAACTTGATTACTATAGTTTCATTATATCAAATAAATAGTTTAAAACTTTAAATTAAATGGTTTTAAAAAACTAAGATGGTAGTTTAAATTTTATTTATTTTTTCCCACAAATACTGGTATAATAATTTGAAAGGAGTTGAGTATATGGCAAGAAAAAAGAAAATAATTGAAATGGAAATTAAAGATAATATCTTTCCAAATAAATCTGTAGGAGAATTTGAAGGTAAGAGAATCATATGTAAAGGTGGCATAAAGGGCCAAAGGGTTAAGGTTCTCTTAGGTAGGAAGAAGAGGGATTATATAGAGGGGAAAATACTTGAGGTATTGGATAAATCCCCTATGGAAAGGGAAATAGGTTGTCCTCATTTTGGGAGCTGTGGAGGTTGTACCTATCAAAGGCTCACCTATGAAGAAGAATTAAAATTTAAGGAAAGCTTGGTGTTTGCATTATTTGAGGGGGAAGATATAAAGGATTTTAACTATTTAGGAATAGAAGGAAGCCCCCGTATAGAAGGATATAGAAATAAAATGGAATACACCTTCGGAGATGTAGAGAAGGGAGGACCTTTATCCCTAGGGCTTCATAAAAGGGGAAAATTTTATGAAATTGTTGAAGTTACAGGATGTAATATTGTAGATGAGGATTTTGTAGTCATACTTAAGGAAGTGCTAAATTATTTTAGAGAAAAAGGTATACCTCACTATAACAAAAAAAGTCATACCGGGGTATTGAGGCATTTGGTAATTCGGAAAGCCTTATCAACAGGAGAAATATTGATAAACTTAGTAACTAGTTCTCAAGGGGAGATAGATATAGAGGAATTTAAGGATTTGCTCCTTGGGAGTGAAGATATTCAAGGGAATATCGTAGGTATATTCTGTACTAAAAATGATAGTTTAGCCGATGCTATTAAAGTAGATGAGCTAAATCTAATCTATGGTAGGGATTATGTAATAGAGGAAATATTAGGCTTGAAGTTTAAGATATCCCCCTTCTCTTTTTTTCAAACCAATACCTTTGGTGCTGAAAAATTGTATTCTATAGTGAGGGAATTTGTTGGAGATGAAAAGAATAATGTAGTATTCGACTTATACTCTGGCACAGGCACCATAGCTCAGATATTATCACCAGTTTCTAAAAAGGTGATAGGGATAGAAATCGTTGAAGAAGCTGTAGATATGGCTTGGGAGAATGCCAAGCTAAATGGTCTTGACAATGTGGAGTTTATTGCAGGAGATGTTTTAAAAGAGGTGGATAATCTAAAAGAGATCCCTGATCTAATAATAATAGATCCACCAAGGGATGGGATTAATCCTAAGGCAATAAATAAAATAATCGATTTTGCTCCTAAAACCTTTGTATATGTATCCTGTAATCCTGTTACATTGGTTAGGGATTTGAAGGTGTTTATGGATAGGGGATATGGAATAGATAAGGTGAAGCTAATGGATATGTTCCCGAGAACGCCTCACGTTGAGAGTATAATTCTGATGACGTATTGTGGTTCGGAGGAGAAATAATAAGACTTGACCACAACATATAGTGGCTTGAGGGCGAAATTTGGGTCAAAAATCGGTGAAAAATCACCCTTTTTTGACCCTTAAAAATAGGGCATTTGACAGATGACATTGGATAAGTGGGGATATAGGAAGAGTAAATGGTTAATTTTGATTGATACTATGGTAGGTTAATGATATACTGAAGATGAAGATTAGTAGTATTAGGTGTCGTACTTATGTGCCCAGTCCCGACATATTTGGGGAAGAACGCCACCTCCAATACAAGATTCGTGAAGTATCACGACACGGAGAAAAAATGGCTGCGAAGATCGCTATCGCTAAAATACGCAGCCAAGCGATTTTTTCTCCTTAGTCGGATAC
>NZ_PPXY01000018.1 GCF_021655115.1 Clostridium sp. Cult3 | reverse complement strand
AGCCCCTAATGAATCTAGCTTGTCTGCATCAAATAGTATTTTAGCTTCTATTGTCCTTGGCTCATTTCCACTTCTAAATCGATGTGATGCAATACAATGCTTTATTTCTTCAATTTTGTCCTCTGCGTATTCTAAATCTCTTAAAATCTTTTCTGCAATTTCACTGCCTAAAATAGCATGATCAGTCTTTCCAGTATTATCATTGTTTTCTTTTACTCTAGCAATATCGTGTAACAGCGCTGCAGGAATAAGAACATGTAAATCAACATTTTCCTCATGTTCTGCTAATAGTAAACATAAATTATACACTCTCATTACATGGTCTAAATTATGTGCTGAACATGATAACTCTTTTTGAACAATTTCTTTTATCTTCCCATGTTTTTTATCTATTATCATGCTTACTTCCTTTCTAATGGTTATTATGGACAGAATGTTAATATAGTTCGCTTCAGTAATTTCTTGTTTCTTGCACCTTCAATAATTTCACCAACAAGCCTATTAAAACATATGGAATTTGTTTGCTATTTATATATTTAATACTTCTTCCAATTTCCTAGAAACATCCTTCTTGATCTCTTCATTGAACATAACAGGATTTCTTTTTGTTCCAAAATAACTTTCTTCTATTACTACTTCTATTCCATGATCAATCATTACTCTTTTTATTGAATCAATTGTAAATCCCATGCTGAATGTATCCGGACCTGCACATACACCAATTATAATTGCTTTTATTCCTCTTGAATCCAGTTCACTACTGAAAGTACCATTTTTATAAGTGAATAAAGGATATAGTCTGTCAAGGAACACCTTCATATATGGTGTTACATTGTAATTATAAGATGGTGAACCTAAAATCACTCCTTCTGCAACTTTTATCTTATTAATTGTTCGAGAGATTTCATCATCATAACAACACATCTTGTCTTCAGCACAATGTCCACAACCATCACAAGCATTTAATTCAATTTCACTTCATATTACTTTTTCAACCTTTCTTCCATGTCTTTCTAACTCATCCATGTAATAATTCATTAATGTTTCAGTATTTTTATGCCGTCTTGGACTACCTGATATGGCAATCCAGTTTTTGGTCATATTAGTCATAATATCCCCCCATTTAATATAAGTTCATATGAAACAGATAGATTGTCGCAAATTCATTATTGTCTACCATGACTATTAGCTCATCTGTGGATTTCTTCAACTAAAGTCTCATACTTCCGGATATTGTTCTGACTTTTACGGACATTTTTTATTGCATTTTCATTCAAGCTTTCAAACCCAATAAATAAACTTTCACATCCTAAAATAGCCATTTCATCTAATAAATCAGACATATCGACTTCTTTGCCATGAAGACAAAAGAATATATCTACTATTCTACATTGCCTTGTGGATCCCTTCTTTTATATTAAATATTTTCAAAATAAAATAGATAGGTAAATTAATTACCTAATGCCACATCCCATTTAAAAACGCCTTTTTAGTTTTCATATTCTATACCCTCCTTTACAAGTTTTTCAGTTTTTTTCTTGATCTATATATGGGAATTTTTGTTTATGGCAAATATCTATCCATAATTTCGCCAATTTCCCTATAACTAAATCAATCTACTTCATATAGATAAAAAGCAGTACGATAGTCTTCATTTCCCCTCAATAAGCTTACACGAAAAAACCTTGAAAAGGTTACACTTTTCAAGGTTAATTTTTATTTCGTACTTATATTATATGGTTCTATTATCTTGTTTTTTATAAATACTTACTTCCCTCCTTAACACTCAAGGGTTGTAATGGGTTTTGCTGTATAAAGTTTTTAACCCATTCCCTATTTGTTTTAGAATATTGTCTTAATGCCCAGCCAATTGCCTTATTGATGAAAAATTCCTCAGTTTGTGAATTATGTAAAATTGCCTTACTTAGAAATTCAGTATCCGTTTTTTCCTTGTATTTTAGTTGGAATATTATGGATACCCTATTGAGCCAAATATTCTCCGACTCAATCCATTCCAATAGGACATCTTCCTTTACCTCTGGATATTTCATAGCAATATAGCCCACTGTTTTATTTATAGCATCTACACTATCCCACCAGGATTTTGTAATCAATAGTTTCTCAATGTTTTTCATATCATCTGGTGTAAATAATTTTTTAACTTTATCCATATAATCTATAGCTAAATATTGAAACTCCCTTTCTGGCATATCATAACATTTAAAAATAAAATCCCAATCTATTTCAGTGTCCTTTCTTTTTGCCTTTAAAAACTCCTTTGATAATGCTGCCCTTTCTGGCTTTTTAAGACCAAGGAAAGGAAACTTGTTTCTCATATATTTTGCCATGGGCTTTGCTTGTTCTTCATTTTTATTATTATAAAATATAGCAAAAATATCCACCTTATCTCTCCTTCTATTTTGATAACCATCTAAACTAGATGTTACCATATTATCTTTTCTGAATTTCATCTTATACCTTTATTCTATAGCAATTGTAATCATCAATTTGCTTAAAACCAATCTGATAAGCTGCTTCTAATTCATCCTTTGCACTTTTGTCAATGAAATAAAGAACCCTTTCTACACCCTTGTCAAATATATTCCTAAGGGATTCAGATAACAAAGCTAATTCCAATCCTCCATGTTGAAATTTATTATCTACAGTTACTGCAAAAATTTCAGCTTCCTTTTTGCCTAATATTTCATAAGAACTTATTACTATAGAACCTACAATCTTGTTCTCCTTTATTATAACAAAGATATCAAATAAATTAATTTTTTCCAATAGCCTTTGACTATTCCAATACATGTCTGGGTTATAAAGGTCATGGAATTTTGAAAATTCTTGATAATAATCTGGTATTAACTTAACTACTAAATTATCCTTCAATTGATTTGTATAGATAAAGTATGTATTCTTCAATTCCATTGTATAACTAGCTTCAACTAATTCTGCCTTAATTTTTTCCATATAGTTAATCCCTTCATCATTATCTGATGAGTAACCAAAAAATAACTCATAGTCAGTATAGTTGTTTTTAATATAATCAATAAATTGTGTAGCTACATTAGAAAAATTATCTTTGGCATAAATTCCTCCATTTCCCTGCATATAAGCATCTTCTGGTTTAATGAGTAAGTTCAATACCCCACACAGATTCCCATTTTCATAGAAAGCCAAAACTTTATCATTTTCATCATTTACAGACTTTTTAAATACATCGTACATATCCTCATAGCTTTCAAATTTAGGAAAGCTGTTCTTAGCTTTATTCTTAGATAGTTCCCATGCAAATTTTACCACATCTTGTAAATTCTCTTCTCCAATTTCCTTTATCACAAACATATCCCCCTCAACTATTTGTTTTTTGAATTATGATGTGTTTTCTAAGTCCCTTAATTTACTTGAACGTAAAGCCTAATTCTAGAAAACCATATATTATTTCTCGGCAACAAATAACAAATGATTATTTAGTGCTATAAAAGATGCAAAAAGATCCGTCCCTCTTGCATATGTTATATCTCATCAGGAAATTCACCCATTCTTGATGCAATAATAATCTGCAAATAATCCTGTATCATTTCTCTAGTTACACCCATTTCCATAAGGTATGAATCTGCTAATGCTTTTCTAAGTTTTAAAAGCTTTTCTTTTTCTTTCACTTCTGCTGGTATAGGGGTATATTCAACTAGAAATACGGCTCTAGCTATATCATATAAAAAGTGTCCATGACATATATTCATAAAATCTATGATAATTGCTTGTCCGTTATGAATAAATATATTACCAGGATGAAAATCCCCATGACAAAGGGTGTTTCCATTTGGTAGTTTATCAAGCATATATAACATTTCTTCTTTTTCTTTTAAGCTTTGGACCTTTTGTATATTATTCCTTAAAAAGTCCTTGTAATTTGGTACACCATTAATTTTATTTTGGAGTATTTGTTTATGCAGTTTTGACATATATACTGCACATTCCTCTATATTGCCTGTCCTTACAAACCAATCCAACAAGGATTCACCCTTTAATTTATCGTATATTATACCTGTTTGTCTATTATACGTAATAATTTTGTAGGCTTTAGGCTTTGGAAAGTCCATATTCCATATTAATCTTGCACTTTTGAATTCTTTTTCTATGGATTCTATTGGATAATCCCGATGAAAAAGCTTAAGTACTTTATTATCTTTCCACTCATATACAGTGGCAGTATTACCTATGCCAACTATTTTCCCAAGTTTCATATGCTAACCTCCAATATATAATATCCTCATCTTCAGCTCAATTAATTCTCCGAGCAGAGTAAATATATCCCATACTCATCCTTCTACCAAATTTAGTATAATAAACACTATTTGGTTTTCCCACTTAAGTACCTCCTTATAGATTATTTTAATTATTCTAAACATATATTCCACAATTCCTGTAAAACTCCTTCTTTTTTACCAAATCTTTTAAATACTAAAAGAACATCTAATTAGATGTTCTTTTTATCAATAATCTTCTTATATATTTTAGGCTTAACTTTTCCAATTGGTTTTACATCTAGTTCAACTTCTAGATCCTCATCCCCTGTCACCAATATCCAGAACTTATTGTTTGATAACTTTATAGCTTGGATTCTATCATCGATAATATCAATATCTTTACTAGATATTTCACTGATTTGGGAAGTTCTAATATCTATCTTATCACAACCTTCTATAAAGATAATATATGCCTTTTCTATCTTTTCTTCTTGGACATGGCTTACTATTGGCTTTTCTAGAATAGAAGATAAATAATCCTTGGACCTATATAGTATATCCGTATGATTTCCCTCTAACACAATATTTTCTCCACCTAAATGTCCTAAAGTACTAAAGGTAGTTACTGTCCCATCTCCATAATTGGTCCTATAGGCTTTTATAGGTTTTCCATCTTTCCATTTGATCTTTCCTCTATTCTTTATATCCACTAAATACTCCTTATTGGTAAAAACCCCTTTTCCACCTATGATATACAACTTACCTGGATGGATGGTTTTCCTATCTAGTTCATTTAAAAATTCATTTTTCATGGACATATTTCCTATAGAAATCTCCTTTCTTATTCCAGCTTCTTCATAGAATAGATAATTACCATATCCATAACTAGGCAATAAATCTTTCACTATGGGAAAGATACCCCTTAAAGCCTCTATATGATTTATGTCTTTAAATAGATGATAATAAAGCATAAACCCCAGCTTTAGTCCATTATAGAGAATATTGTCCTCTATTTTTGAGTAGGGAAGTTTCCCTCCACTCCAGAAATAGTAGGCATTTACTGCACCTAAATTTGGGGTACCTATCATTATCAACTTATCTACTGAAGATGGGCTAAAATAGCTGATATAAGCTCTTCCTAGTAATCCACCTAAACTATGACCTATAAGTATTATCCTATCTCTTTTGGTTTTTTCTTTAATCTTTTCTATATATGGAAACAGATATTTATCTACGGCTTCTAATACTGGTTTTTTCCAATCGTAATAGGATATGAATAGATCTACATCTTCCTCATATCCCATAGCGTTTAGTATTTCAATAAAAGGTCTATAGATTCTTTCGGCAAATCCAAAGGAAAAATCTCCAGTTCCCTTTATCACATCATCACCTAGTGAACCAAAAAGTCCTGGTATAAAAACAATAGGATAATCCATCGTATATTCCTCCTTATTGCTTTTATACCAGGATATTCGATTACTTATGAATTGCCCATATCAACATCACTTTCTAGTTTGTTTTCACGGGTGGTAAGGAAGGCTACGATTATTAGTGAAAACAGGTTTCCTGTAAATATATTGATTACACCAGCTATTACCCCAATTATAATATACAAAAATGAGTTCATACCTTTTTTAATATAAACGGTAAAATACAATATTAAGGCGTATATTGTTCCAGCAATTGAGCCAGCTCTTACCGATGCCTCAAAAGCATTTGTAGGATTAATTACTCCTACTAGACCTCCTACTAAAAAGCCAATTAATAGTCCTAACAATAAATAGGCTATATAAAAAGCAATTGCTTCCTTCCAGTTTCTTTTCATACCAAAATTACTTAGATTTTTAAACATTTCATCCTCCTTTAATAATTAATATTTTCCAGTTTTGATAATTATTACCCTTATACTTATATAACTAATCACATATTTCCTTAATTTTTAAATAAACATCTCCCCCTTTTATTAAAAATCCCTCCTCTACTAGTCTATGATAGGATTTGAAAATATGTACTTTGGATTCAGAATCAAGTTAAAAAAGCACCTGACTTAGTACTGTCAGATGCTTTTTATGGTTGGCTATTCCATTATGAGTTTTTGATTGCGGCCTGGGCTGCGGCAAGTCGAGCTACTGGGACTAGATAAGGGGAACAGGATACATAGTCAATGCCTATCTTATCGCAGAATACTATAGAGTCTGGATCTCCTGCGTGCTCTCCACATATGCCAATATGGAGTTTAGGGTTCGTCTTTCTTCCTAGTTTCACTGCCATATCCATTAACTTCCCTACTCCCTTAGTATCTATACTTTCAAAGGGGCTTACATTGAAAACACCTTGTTTGATATAGCTCTTTAAATACATATCTGCATCATCCCTGGAAAATCCAAAGGTCATCTGGGTTAAATCGTTAGTCCCAAAGGAAAAGAAATCTGCATATTTGGCAATGTCATCTGCTAGAAGTGCAGCCCTAGGTATTTCTATCATAGTGCCTACTTCATAATGTAGATTACTTCTTTCTTCTTGGATAATCCTATCTGCTACTTGGGTAATATTTTCCCTTATGGTTTTTATCTCTTCTTCTATTCCTACTAAGGGAAGCATTATTTGAGGGGTTATGGAAATATTTAGTTCTCTTTCTACTTCTATGGCAGCGGTGATTATAGCTCTAGTCTGCATTTGATATATTTCTGGATTTGTCATACCCAATCTACAACCTCTATGGCCAAGCATTGGATTATATTCTTTAAGGCTATTTACTATATATTTTATATCTTTAAATTCCATGTCCATCTTTTCAGCTAGGGCTTTTATATCCTTTTCATTGCTAGGTAGGAATTCATGGAGAGGTAAATCCAATAGTCGAATTATTATGGATCTATCATCCATGTCTTTAAATAGATGATAAAAATCTTCCTTCTGGAACTCAAACAGGATATCTAAAACCTGTTGGATTTTTTCTTCATCTCCTTCTATAACCAATCTTCTAACGTAATCTATCCTATCTTCCCCAAAGAACATATGCTCAGTTCTACAAAGGCCTATGCCTTCTGCACCAAATTTTAGGGCTTTGGTTAAATCTTCTGATTTATCTACATTTGTCCAAATCTCCAATCTTCTAAATTCATCTGCCCACTTTAATAATTCCTTAAAATTCCCTATTATCTCTGCTTCTTTAGTTTTTACCTTACCTTCATATACTTTTCCCGTATTTCCATCTAGAGAGATATAATCTCCTTCCCTATACTCTTTTCCATCTATAGTAAATATCTTTTCTTTTTCATCCACATCTATATCCTTGCAGCCAGATACACAGCTTTTTCCCATCTGCCTTGCTACCACTGCTGCATGGGAGGTCATGCCCCCTTTAGCTGTTAAAAAGCCTTTGGCTTTAAACATACCGTTTATATCTTCAGCAGAGGTTTCACTTCTCACCAGTATAGCTTCTTCGCCCTTTTCTGCAGCTTCCACTACGTCTTCAGAAGTAAAATATATCTTTCCAAATACTGCCCCTGGGGAAGCAGCTAAACCTTCTGCTATTTCCTTTGCCTTCTTTAATTCATCTTCGTCAAAGGTAGGATGTAATAACTGTTTCACACTTAAAGGCTCCACTCTCATTAAAGCTGTCTTTTTGTCTATTAATCCTTCTTCTACCATATCTACTGCAATATTTACAGCAGCCATGCCTGTCCTTTTACCATCCCTAGTTTGGAGCATATATAGTTTTCCCTTTTCTATGGTAAACTCTACATCTTGCATTTCCTTGTAGTGTTCTTCAAGCTTTTCTGCTATCTTTTTCAACTCATCATAGTTTTCTGGAAATACATCTTGTAATTCATCAATATTTTGAGGAGTTCTTATTCCTGCTACCACATCTTCTCCTTGGGCATTTACCAAAAATTCACCATACATATGGTTGTCCCCTGTAGCTGGATTTCTAGTAAACATTACCCCTGTAGCAGAGTCCTGTCCCATATTGCCAAATACCATAGTTTGAACATTTACTGCAGTTCCCATATCATGGGGTATATTATTTATGTTCCTATAGGCTATGGCTCTATCATTGTGCCATGATTTAAATACTGCACTTATAGACATTAGCAACTGTATTTTTGGATCCTGGGGAAATGGTTCACCAATTATTTCTTGGTATAGCTTTTTGTATTCTTCTACCACTGCTTTTAGATCATCAGAATCCAGCTCTAAATCGTTTTCATAACCCTTTTTATCCTTTATTTCATCTAAAATTTCTTCAAACTTCCCTATTGGTATACCCATGACCACATCTCCAAACATCTGTATAAGTCGCCTATAGCTATCATAGGCTGTTCGTTCGTTGGATATGGTTTTAGCAAATGTTTTTACCGTTTCATCATTTAATCCTATATTCAATACGGTATCCATCATGCCTGGCATGGATATTGGTGCTCCTGATCTTACCGATAGCAATAATGGGTTTTTATCATCTCCTAATCTTTTACCTACCTTTTTTTCAAGTTTTGATAGATTATCTAGTATTTCCTCCTCTAGATCTTTGTCTATTTTTTCACCTTTTTCATAAAATCTTTCACATACCTGTGTTGTAACGGTAAAGCCTAGGGGTACTGGCAATCCAATATTGGTCATCTCCGCCAAATTAGCCCCTTTACCTCCTAATAGATTTTTCATATTCTTGTTGCCTTCATGGAATTGATAAACATACCTGGTCATAAAATGTCCCTCCTAGGATATAATTAACCCGGGCATATTGATTGTTAAATAAAAATTATCAGTTGGCAATAGTGGGATTGGTACTGAATTCCTTGTTTGTGGTACTATTTGAAAGGATAATTAGATTTGACAGGTTTGTATTGTTGAAGGATTTCTATAAGATATATTATTATATTTTGTAAGTTTAATATCTTTTAAAATGGATTAATATATATATTATATCACAGATTTAACAAAGTTGAACTCCATTGAGTAAACTTTAAGATAGTTCCTTTATCTTTCCCATATTACAGATAATAACTCCATAGATGGACAAGATTAATAGAGATAAGTATAAAAGAAAAAACTTGGGTATATAAGTATTAGGAAAGGAGTGTGTATATGACTAAATTATTTTCAAACATAAAGATTAAAAATTTAGAGCTAAAAAACCGTATTGTAATGGCACCTATGTGTATGGTTACCTCTGATGATGAGGGATATGCTAAGGATTGGCATGTGATCCACTATGGTTCTCGGGCTATTGGAGGTACTGGGCTTATCATCTTAGAGGCAACGGCTGTGGAAAGCAGGGGTAGAATTAAAAATGGAGATTTAGGGATTTGGAATGACTCCCATATAGAGGGATTAGCCAAGATAGTGGAAACTTCTAAGTCTCTAGGGGCTAAAGTTGGAATCCAACTGGCCCATGCAGGAAGAAAATGTGAGGTAAAATCGGAAAAAATAATTGCACCATCTCCCCTAGCCTTTGATAGCAGCTATCCTACTCCAGCGGAGATGACCGAAGAAGATATTAGAGTTGTCATAAATACCTTCAAAGATGGAGCACGAAGGGCTGATGAGGCTGGATTCGATGTTATCGAAATCCATGGCGCTCACGGCTATTTAATCAATGAATTCTTATCTCCCCTAACCAATAAAAGGGAAGATAAATATGGTGGCAATTTAGAAAATAGAACTAGGTTCTTAAAGGATATAATAAGGGAGATAAAAACAGTATGGCCTGATAACAAACCTATAATCCTAAGGGTTTCTGCTGAAGAATATGTAGAGAATGGGAATCATCCAGAGGATTTAGTAGATATTATAAATCTAGTAAAGGATGAAGGTATAGATATAATAAATGTAAGTTCTGGCGGAGTAGTTCCTGCTAATATAGATGCGTACCCTGGGTATCAAATTCCCTTTGCAGAAGTAATTAAAGAAGGAACTGGCTTGCCTGTAATTGCTGGAGGATTGATTACTGAACCAGATATGGCTGAAGAAATTCTTAAAAATAATAGGGCTGATTTTATATTCTTAGGAAGGGAACTGTTAAGAAATCCTTATTGGCCACTAGAAGCTGCTAATAAATTGAATGAAGATGTAGATTGGCCTTATCCCTATAGAAGAGCCAAGATTTAATATCAATTAAACCCCCAGCCTTCTGGGGGTTATCTTCTATCCTAAATCCTATATTTCCTTACCACAGGATTTGCAGAACTTAGCATCTTCATCATTAAGAGTGCCACATTCCTTACATCTTATCTTTATTACTTCTTTAGATTGATTTTCTTCTTTCCTATTAGCTATGTCCTTAACCATATCGATATTTTCTAAAGTATCGTTTATCATTCCACCTCTAGCAGAACTGTATGGTTTTAGATCTTCTCTAGCTTTTTCCGGATCCAATATCAATCCTGAACCTGCTGCTCCTTTAGACCCAATGCTCATCAATACATTACCAACAGTCATACAAATCATTCCAATTACTGGTCTTACTATGAAACTTGAATGTCCTCCAAAAAAATCAGGTGTCATCATATCTATGAAAAAAACAGACATAAATAATATAACTCCAAAAATCGTTAAGACTAATCCTATATAATAAATAGCTTTTCTTTCCTTGGAAATCTTATTGGACATTTCTACCCTCCTATGATTAATTTTTTGCTGCTCTATTATATTATCATTATATAACATCTCCATTGAATATTGAACCTTTAATAAACATGTGAAATTTTTATAACAATTTTTCTGAAAAATAATCAATCCCCATAGCTCCTATAGGCGCTGTTATAAGTATGGATAATACTGAAATAGCTAAAATAGTCTCTCCTGACTCTACCCCTAAGGATAATGGAACTGCACCCATAGCAGCCTGTACTGTAGCCTTGGGTATATAGGAGATAACACAAAAAAACCTTTCTTTCCAATTCAAATCTGTTCCCCAAAGAGAAATCAATACCCCTAAACTTCTACCTAAAAGACCAATTAATATAATTATGACTCCAACTTTTCCTGCATCAAAAGCTACATGGATATTAACCTGGGCTCCTACTAATATAAATAGCAGTAATTCTGCAAACACCCACACTTTGTTGAGTTTTGTCGATAATCTTTCCCCTACATCAGGTAGCTTATCCATTATTATAAACCCTATGGTCATTACTCCTAATAGAGAAGCTATTTGAATCTTTAATTCTAATAGACTTTCTATTTCAGTTAATAAAATTGCAAAACCTAAGATTAATAGTAGTTTTTTAGTATCCCTTATATGATAATTATCGAATATCTTAATTAATATTAATCCGATAATAATACCTGCTACAACACCTAACAATATGGAAATAGGAATGCTTAATAGCTTTATTCCAATATTAATATGTGTACCACTATAAAAACCTAGAAAAACACTAAATATAGTTATAGCGAAAACATCATCAATGGAAGCCCCTGCTAATATTAAAGTAGGTATGCCTTTATCCTCTCCTATGTTTTTTTCAATCAATTTTAACATAGAAGGAACTACTACAGCAGGAGAAACTGCTGCAATGATAAATCCTAATATTCCCCCTTCTATAAAGGAGAAGTTTAAAAGTTTCACAGCTGTTAAAGAAATGAAAAATCCTTCAATTAAACCTGGTATACAACTTAATTTTAATGCACTACTTCCATTTTTTATTAAATCATCCTTATGGATCCCAAGGCCTGCTCTTAATAAAATAATGATTAGAGCAATCTTCCTTAGGTCATTAGACACATTAATAATATCCTGTTGAAGTAAATTAAGGCCATAAGGTCCTATAATAATTCCTAATATGAGTATTCCCAATAATCCAGGCATCTTTAACTTTTCAAATAGTTTATTTGCTGGTAATCCTAGTAAAATAATTATAGCTAAACTTGCCGCCACACCATCATCTCCTTTTTAAGTTTAAAAAATAAAACTCCTACAGGCATAACTATAGTATTCCTGTAGGAGTCATTAGCATTAAGCAGTTAAGGTGAACTCCATCACCGTTTTTTAATTTTTCAATAAAAATTATATCATCTTTCAATAACCATGTCAAAATTCATGTTTCCAATCTATGTAATTAATTATACTATATCCTTTTAATATCACCAAACTATTTCATCCTATTCTTTTATTAAATGAACAAATTCCTTTACTGTAGTATTTAATTCTTCAATAAATCCTTCATTTTTTCATACAGGTTTAAGCCTTGTATTATTAGAATATATTGTTTCTCATGTCTCTTAATATCTAAACTCGTGTTTATCTACTTTTATCTTTTGATTATTTATTTCACCTTTCCAAGGTTTGCGTACTTCAATTAGGTTTAAAACATTGTATCCTCTTTTGTCCAAAAACTTAATCATCCTATCATTATTTGGGTGAACCCAATTATATACCGTATCGGCTCCAAGTTTTTCCGCTAATTTTTCTGCTTCATTAAATAATAATGAAGCTATCCCCCTTCTTCTATGCTCTGGTAATACATAAAGGGACTCTGCCCAAACAATATCTCCTTCCACCTTACAAACCAAATATCCTACTATCATGTTTCCTTTATCTTCTGCAATAAATATAGGATATTTATTATCTATGTAATCTCTCAATTCTTCCTTTGCCATATCTATATTTGGCTCTTTTTTAATCCCTTTTAATCCCGCTAAATCTACTCTAAAGTTTGCAATTAATTCTATAATAGCTTCTTTATCTTTCTCTTGGAAAGTGCGTATATTTGTTTTAATTTTAGACATTAATATTCGCTCCTTTTGACTTTACAAAAATTACACAATTTATATTATCCTTTTGTTTTTTTAGCCATATTGAGATTTAAACTTTCTCTTTCATATAATTTGTATAGACCCCATGTATCCTAAATAGGATAGGAATGATGGAAAATCTTCTCAATGTATCTATCTCAAAAGTCCATTCTGGGGTTTTCAATTTTTCTTTATCTTTTAGTGAATACCAAGGACTCATGTTTTCATCATTAGGATTGATAAGTATTTGGGTTTGTTGGGCTGGCATATAGGGCTGTAAAACCTGATACAAAATTGAATTTTATATCATCATAGTCTCCAATTGAATATAGGTACTCTGCCCGTAAAAGCATGATGGCATCAGCACATTGATGAAGATTTCTATCTCCAATATCTACATCTATTACACTATCATATACTCCTCTTGAAGGTTTTTCCCTGCCATTGTAATACAATACCTTTTCTCCATATGGCTTTAACTTTTGATTTCTCAAAAATTCTTCAAAGCTACCTTTGTCTACCTCAACCCTTGTAAACCCTTCTGGAGTTGAATACCTGGTTCCAATTGTACTACCTCTAGGAATGACATGACTAGTATTTTTATTTACCTCATTCTTTTCTGTTAAACTATGGCGAGAAGACGGTTCTGAGTTGTTATCAATTGATCTACAGCTGGTAAACAAAACTAGAATAATAATAATTAAAAAAATTCTAAGCTTCCTCTTCATTAATTCACACCTTCTATACTAATGTAATTTCTTATCATTACAGAGCAAAAATAATCTATTGTATTGTTCATGTTTAGGATAGTAAATATCTTTATACTTTACAATACTAAAATAATTTTCTAATAACTTAGTCCATTCTTCAGTAGTCCGATTCCACAAAAACAGTCCATCGTCTAAAAAATTTTTCTCAATAATCTTAATATCCCATTCCTTAATTTGTTCATCTGTAAGAAAAGGATTTAATTTTATTAACACTTTTCCATCTATTTTAAGAATACGTTTTACCTCTGATAATGCTTTAATAGTATCTGATGGGATTAAATTATCAATTATATTTGAAAGTATTACACCATCAAAGGAATTCTCGGGAATAGATTCTAATGTTTTCACACCGCCTACAGTAAAAGTAAAATTCTCTTTTTCACTCTCTTTTTGAATTTTTCGAGCAATTCTAATACCTTCCTGGGAAATATCAATACCTCTATGAAATTCTGTTCCTCTCAAATGACACTTAAACAACCAGGTTCCATTACCACAGCCAAAATCAAGTATAGAATTTGAATCGTGACAAAACCAATCTAAAGCCTTATCTAAATCATCATGTCCCATGCTTTTAGATGTAATAGGCTTTGTATCTGCCTTGCTAAATACATCATTCCAATAATTTATATTTCTTTCATATGTTAGCATTGAATCCCTCCTTTAGAAAATTTCTACATGCTTTTAAACAATCCTCTATAAATCCATAAAAATTATCTAATCCTTTCCAATTAAAGAAAAATTGCTCTAGAATAATTGGAACATAAATAAAACCATAATCTTTATGTAAATTTGCATTTGTCTGTGCATTATTAATATCATCATGAAAAATAATCCAAATGGAAGCAGCTCTCATAAAATTTTCTTCAAAAACTCTATTCCAGCAATCTTCACTATAATTCCAGGCATACTGATAGCGAATCATTTCATCTAAAATTGGTTTTAGTAGAAATATATTCTCATTTATTAATTCTCTACACTCTTCCAATCTAATATCTAAAATATAATGTAATAATTCATGAACAATTGATTCTTTATCTAATTTGGATGTTATTATATAAATTTCATCTTCTAAATTAACAAAATCTGTAGCCTCAGATGCTTGTAAATAGTTTGGAATAATTATTAGTTCAGGAAGCTCATATTCGGATATATCTAAAACTTCTCTTATTAATAAATAAGATTGATTAGCAATTAAATCATAACTCTCTATACTTTTATTTACCAATGAAATATATTTCAACCATATTTCCTCAATCATAATATTATTTTGAAGTTTAGTAATTTTAACAGGAAGTTCCTTTAGCCAATCAATTAGCTCTTTATTTTTTTCATTTGGGTCAATCTGTTGAAGATTCTCTATATAGTCTAACATTTTCTGACAATCTATATACTCATAGGGCGTTTTTTCAGTTATAAACAAACTTGCTAAAGATAATAAAAAAACCCTTGGCCAGTATGGATTTACTTCACAATTTGAAGTTCTGGCTTTTTTAAAATAATCAATAATATCTCCATCATACTCCACTTCTCTTATTGAATTTATTATATCCCTGTCACAACTACCCTCTGCAAGATTATATCCAGAAGCTGTTAAACCAGCAAAAACAATAAATATATTTTTATTTGGCTCTACTGAATAATGCTTCATATAATTGTCCCCCTGTTTTACTTGATACATTCAATATCATAAACCTGAGATATAGTTTCACTATCAGCTAAATTGAATATATAGCTTCTTCTATAAACATAAAGCTCTTTAAATGATTTAAATAGCTCCATTATTTCATTTTCATCTGTATAATGATGTGGTATACCTGCCTCCCCTTTTCTTCCACCGACAAATGTATTTATTTCAATCATTTCTCCTATACCAAAGGATTCATCCTCTACTGAAAGAAGATCTGTTATTAGTATCCCATTAGGTTTTAGCACCCTATGTATTTCATCAATAATCATCTTTATTTCCCTAAGTGTACCATGGTTTAAGGTAGAGGTACATATTACTGCATCAAATCTATTGTCCTCATAGGGTATATTTTTCATATCAAGCTGTTTATAATTAATATTTTTAAGATTCATTTTACTAGTTTTATCTCTTAATGTATCAATATATTCTTTGCATATATCTCCTGCCCATATATTGAAACCCTCCCTAGCTAAAAATATAGTATTCCACCCAAGACCACAGCCTAAATCTAAAATATCTTTTACATCACGAGATTTAAAC
The DNA here is from genome assembly GCF_021655115.1 of Clostridium sp. Cult3. Classification (GTDB taxonomy): domain Bacteria; phylum Bacillota; class Clostridia; order Tissierellales; family Tepidimicrobiaceae; genus PPXY01. The sequence goes on along the minus strand of NZ_PPXY01000018.1, from coordinate 36,034 downwards.
AGTTCAACAGCATTTTTGACTTTAGGAAGTATTTCAAATTGAACTTGCCCCAATTCCCCTACTAATCCTATGTGAACATTTTCTTTATTGCTATTTATTTTAATTTTAGTCACTCATACCCGCTCCTTTTTTGCTTCTACCCTTTATAATTACTACCCTAATGGAAATGAAATTATTTCTTAATTTTCTGTATATTTTATAACATTATAACATAAGCAAAACATTTCTCCTATCTTAATTATTAATACTTAAATAAATTTACTCACAAAGATAAGAAAAAACTATGGTTTGCCATAAAATATAGTATAATTATTCAATATTTCAATTTTTTTGCAAAAGCTAATAAGTTAGTGCCAGGCTCAAATATTTACAAATATTTATTAATAAATAGGAAATACTTTTATTAATGGAAAGGGGTTTTTTGATGGTTAATGGAATGGAATATAGGGAATTGTTCAAAAAGCTAGTAAAAGCTTATTATGAAGATGTGTTTGAAGAAACTATTGAAGAAATCTTTTCAAATAGTAAAGTAAGCAAGGAAAGCTTTGCTAAAGTCATATCTGCCCTATGTGGAGTGGAAGTAGATTATTCTAATAAATTCTCTATAGATTTGGTAAGAGCTATAGAAAATTATAGAGAAAGCAATAGAGTTGTAATAAATACCCATTCCTGTGTGAAAAATTGCATACAAATTGATGGCAAGACTATATGCCAAAATGCTTGTCCCTTTGATGCTATTCTCATAGGGAAAGATAAGGCTGATATAGATATAAATATGGATACTTGTGTTAATTGCGGCATTTGTGTAGATACCTGTGATAATAAAAACTTCATTGATAAAATAGAGTTTATGCCTTTAATCGAAGATTTAAGAAAAGAGAAAAGGATTATCGCAGCTGTGGCACCAGCAATAGTAGGACAATTTGGTGAAGATGTATCTATGGGACAGATAAGGGCAGGACTTAAGAGAATAGGCTTTGTCGATATGGTGGAAGTAGCTTTTTTTGCAGATATGCTTACCATTAAAGAAGCAGTAGAGTTTAATAGGCTTATAGTGGAAAAAGAGGATTTTATGTTATCCTCCTGTTGTTGCCCTATATGGGTTGGAATGATCAAAGCTAAATTTCATGAACTAATAAAATACACCTCCCCTTCTATTTCTCCAATGATTGCCTCTGGAAAAGTTATTAAAGCATTAGACCCGGAATGTAAAGTTGTATTTGTAGGTCCTTGTATAGCAAAAAAAGCTGAGGCAAAAATGGAGGATTTAAAAGGGGCTATAGACTATGTTTTAACCTTTGATGAGTTGGAAGATATATTTGATGTTTTTGATATAAAATTAGAAGGCCTTCATGAAGTATTATCTACACAATATTCTTCTAAAAGTGGTAGAATTTATGGAAGGATAGGTGGAGTATCTACAGCTGTAAAAGACGCCCTAAGAGAAATGTTCCCTGATAAATTAAATATATTCTCTAGTGAACAAGCCAGTGGAATAAAAGAATGTAAGGAAATGCTTAAAAACGCCCTCGAAGGTAATACCAAAGCAAAGTTTTTAGAGGGAATGGGCTGTGATGGGGGATGTGTGGGAGGACCAAAAGCTATTATATCAAAGGAAAAAGGTAAAGAAATGGTTGATAGATTTGGAGATGAATCTAAAGTGCATATCTCTACAAACAACAGAATAATGAGTGATTTTCTATTGGCATTGGGAATAAAAGGTCTAGAGGATTTTAAAAACAAGGAAAAAGTAAAAATATTTGAAAGGGATTTTTAGAAACTATAATTAATTTTGCATATATTTTTAAATAAAAAACTTATTAAACCCTTTGATATTTTCTAGGGATTAATAAGTTTTTGTATTGCTCATCTTTAACGTATAGCTTTTAGTTTAGCTATATCATAAGCATTTTTAGTTGTTAACATCTCCATTGTACTTAAGTCATTTCGTAGTTCTACTAATTCATCATATACAGTCTGAATTTCTGCATGGAGCTCATCTGCGAGCATATTTATATCATCCTTAGTGGCAAGATTCTTTATGTCATCCTTGGTTGCAAAGTCCTTTAGGTCATCCTTAGTGGCAAAGTCCTTCAAGTCATCCTTGGTTGCAAAGTCCTTCAAGTCATCCTTAGTTGCAAAGTCCTTCAAGTCATCCTTAGTAGCAAAGTCCTTCAAGTCGTCCTTAGTTGCAAAGTCCTTTAAGTCGTCCTTAGTTGCAAAGTCCTTTAAGTCGTCCTTAGTGGCAAAGTCCTTCAAGTCGTCCTTAGTTGCAAAGTCCTTTAAGTCGTCCTTGGTTGCAAAGTCCTTTAGGTCATCCTTGGTTGTCATAGTTTCTTTTATGTCTCTAACTTCCGTCTGCATACCTTGAACTTCTACATATAGCTTCTCTAGTAGATCATACACCTTCCCATCCATCCTAAGGCCCACCTCCGATATAATCCTATTTAGATTATATCATTTATGTGCCATATAATTCAATAATAGTCTTTTACATAATTTTTCACAAAATCTATTCCAGTAACATCAATAATTCTCCCGTTTTTACATTTTGCCCTTCTTTAACAACTATAGATTTTACAGTACCTGCAACCGATGCAGATACATTGGTTTCCATTTTCATAGCTTCTATTATGGCTATCGATTGGTTTTCTTCTACTTGATCGCCAGGTTTTACTAAAACTTTTGCTACTACTCCTGGAATACTCGCTCCAATCTGAAACTTGTCATCCTTGTCTGCCATCTGGGTATAGACTTCTTCTTTTACTATATTACTTGCCTTATCAAAAACTTTTATGGCTCTTCTACTATCATTGACTTCAAAGTAAAGGGTTCTATATCCTTCATCATCTAATCTGCCAATTTCCAAAAGTTTTATTACTAAAGTTTTCCCTTCTACAAATTCTACCTCCCCAGTTTCACCTTCTCTTAATCCATAGAAGAATATATCGCTACTCATTCTACTGAAATCCCCTTGTTCTTCTATATATTTTAAATAGTCCTCAAACACCTTAGGATATAATGCAAAAGATAATACATCCTTTCTCTCTGGAATCATATTATAGTTTTCTATTAAATACTTCTCTATATTTTCAAAATCTTCTGGTTCAAGTAGTTCTCCTGGTCTACAGGTTATAGGTTCTTCGCCTTTTAATACTAATCTTTGAAGTTTTTTAGGAAAACCTCCCATAGGTTGGCCCATCATTCCCTTAAAATATGATACTACTGAATCTGGAAAAGCCATATCCTTTGCCTTATCGTAGATATTTTCTGGTGTTAGATCGTTTTGGACCATAAATATAGCTAGATCCCCTACTACCTTTGAAGTAGGCGTTACCTTTACAATATCTCCAAGCATTTCGTTTACAGCTTTATACATTTCTTTTACCTCTTCAAACCTATGGCCTAATCCAAAGCTTTCCACCTGTGGCCTAAGATTAGAATATTGGCCTCCTGGAATTTCATACTTATATATTTCTGTAGTTCCTGATTTCAGCTCCGATTCAAATTTACTATATATTGGCCTTATATCACCCCAATAATCTGAAAGTAGCTGTAACTCATCTAAATTAAGCCCCGTACTTCTATCCGTATGTTCTAAAGCTGCAACTACTGAGTTTAATGCTGGTTGACTTGTTAATCCTGCCATACTATTAAAAGCAGTATCCACTATATCTACACCAGCATGAGCTGCCATTAATACAGTTGCTATACCATTCCCACTAGTATCATGAGTATGAAGATGGATTGGTATGCTAATCTCATTCTTCAATGCTTTGATAAGCTTATATGCTGCATGGGGTTTTAGAAGAGAAGACATATCTTTAATTCCCAGTATATGGGCTCCAGTCTTCTCTATTTCCTTTGCAGTCTTTACATAATAGTCTAGGGAATACTTATCCCTACTATCATCTAAAATATCTCCAGTATAACATATGCAAGCTTCGGCTACTTTACCTGCTTTTAGTACTTCATCTATAGCAACTTCCATTCCTTTTAGCCAATTTAATGAATCGAATATCCTAAAAACATCTACTCCCCTATCTGCCGACTCCCTTACAAATTCCCTTATAACATTATCTGGATAATTTCTATATCCAACTCCATTGGAGCCTCTTAACAACATTTGGAACAATATATTAGGTATCTTTTTCCTTAGGAGTTCCAATCTAGTCCATGGGGATTCTTTTAAAAACCTGTAGGATACATCAAAGGTGGCTCCACCCCACATTTCTAATGAAAACAAATCTTTTCCCAATACAGAAGTTGCCTTTGCAATTCTCAACATATCAGTAGTTCTCATTCTAGTAGCCATTAAGGACTGATGAGCATCCCTCATAGTGGTATCCGTCAATAATAGGCCTTCCCTATTATTAATCCATTCAATTAGTCCATCAGGTCCATATTCATCTAATATTTGTTTGGTGCCATAAAGTTCTCCAGGTATTTCTACCTTTGGCACTCTTGGTATATTGAAATCCGGTTTATGTCCTTTTGTTTCATTTATTACTTTTTCTCCTATATAATTAAGTACCTTAAGCTCTATATCAGCCTTAGTACTTATTTCAAATAGCTCTGGATTATAGTTAATAAATCCAGTATCACATTTACCACTTAAAAATTCTTCATGGTTTAATACATTTATTAAAAATGGGATATTTGTTTTTACCCCTCTAATCTTTACTTCTCTTAATGTCCTATTAACTTTTCTTACCGCATCTTCAAAAGTTCTAGACCAGGCAGTAACTTTTACTAATAGACTATCATAATAGGGGCTTATAGTTGCACCAGTAAATCCAGTACCTCCATCAAGCCTTATTCCAAATCCAGAGCCAGTCCTGTATATATCAATAGTACCTGTATCTGGAGAAAAGTTGTTTAATGGATCTTCTGTAGTTACCCTACATTGGATAGCATATCCCCTAGGTTCCACATCCTCCTGCCCTTTAATTCCTATCTCCTTAGAATCAAGAGGGTATCCTTCAGCTATTAAAATCTGTGATTGTACTATATCTATTCCAGTAACCATTTCAGAAACGGTATGTTCCACCTGTATCCTAGGATTAACTTCGATGAAATAATGGTTGCCATACTTATCCAATAGGAATTCCACAGTTCCTGCTCCTCTATAGTTAACAGCCTTTGCAATTTTCACCGCATCATCACATATTTTCTGTCTCTGCTCTTCTGTAATAGAGAATGCCGGAGTATATTCAATAACTTTTTGGTGTCTCCTTTGTATGGAACAATCCCTTTCATATAGGTGAACTATATTCCCATATTTATCTCCTAAAATTTGAACTTCTATATGTTTGGGTTTCTCAAGATATTTTTCAATAAATATATCGTCAATGCCAAAAGCCTTCTTAGCTTCATTTTTGGCGCTATAATACTCTCTTATTAAATCCTTCTCATCCTTTACTACCCTCATACCTCTTCCGCCACCACCAGCCGCAGCCTTTAGCATAACTGGGTAGCCACAATAATCTGCAAATTGTATAGCATCCTCCTCTGAAAGCACCGCCTTCTCTATTCCTGGAATAGTTGGCACTCCCACGCTATTTGCTACCTTTTTAGATTTTATCTTATCACCTAGATTCACCATCATATCATAAGTAGGACCTATAAATTCAATACCTACTTCTTCACATTTTCTTGCAAGCTCTGGGCTTTCAGACAAAAATCCATAGCCTGGATGGATAGCATCTACTCCTTTTTTCAATGAAAGATTTATTATTTCATCGATATTTAAATAGGCTTCTATTGGACCTTTATTTTCCCCTATTAGATAGGATTCATCTGCTTTTGTTCTAAATAGGGAGTTTTTGTCTTCATCAGAATATATACCTACAGTTCTTATACCTAGTTCACTACAAGCCCTAAATATCCTAATGGCAATTTCCCCTCTATTAGCCACCAATACCTTTTTAAATTTTTTCTTCATCTCCAACACCTCCATATATAAATTCGTAGATAATAGCATACTTATCTGGTTAAAGTGTTATTTCATATTCTCAATAACTTTCATTGTAAATTCTCTAGTTCCAAGATTCCCTCCTAGATCTAGGGTCCTACTACTCTTCTCTCTAAATGTATTAGTTAAAGCTTTCTCAATCTCTGTTGCAGCATGAACCTCACCAATATATTTTAGCATCATTACTCCTGATAGTATAGCCGAGGTAGGATTTGCCAAATTTTTGCCTGCAATATCTGGCGCTGAACCATGGACAGGTTCAAAAACAGCAATGTCTTTACCAATATTAGCACCAGGTGCTAAGCCTAATCCTCCTACAAGTCCTGCTGATAAATCAGATAATATATCTCCATATAGATTAGGAGCTACTATTACATCAAAATTTTGGGGAAACTGGACAAGTTTCATTGCCATTGCATCTACTATTATGTCTTCAAACCCTATATCTTTATACTCTCTAGCAATTTCTCTTCCACATTCTAAAAACAAACCATCAGATAATTTCATTATATTTGCTTTATGGACTAGTGTAACTTTTTTTCTGTGTTGAGTTTTGCAGAGTTGGAAGGCATATCTACATATTCTTTCACTGGCTTTTCGGGTAATGATCTTTATACTTTCCGCTGCATCTTCTCCTACCTTATGCTCTATACCTGAATATAGATCCTCTGTATTCTCCCTGACTATTATAAAATCCACATCCTCATGAATACAATCGATTCCATCATAGGATTTTATTGGCCTTATATTAGCAAACAAATTTAATTCTTGTCTTATTTTTACATTGACGGATCTAAATCCTACACCGATGGGAGTAGCTATAGGTCCCTTTAACGCTACTTTGTTATTCCTTATACTTGTTAAAACCGATTCTGGAAGAGGAGTACCTTGGGCCTCTACAGTAGTAGCCCCTGCTTCAACTATTTCCCAATTAATGTCCACGCCAGTAGCATCGATGATTTTTCGTGTAGAGGACATCACTTCTGGACCTATGCCATCCCCCAAAATCAATGTTATATTGTATGCCATGTATTTATTCTCCTTTCAAATTAGGTCTAAAAAATACCTAGTGTTTTATCAAATTTAAAAGGCCTCCTACTTTAAGTATTTTCCTCTGCCTTTCTGTTATATCTAAAAATAATTCATATTCTTCATTTTTAGTCTTGTTCTCTATTAAAATCCTATCTTCTTCTATCTGCTTTGAAACATCTTCAATAGCTAATTCATCTAATATATCTATTCTATTAAAGTCATCCTCATTATAAAATATCAAAGGAAGTATTCCATTATTAATCAAATTTTGTTTGTGTATTCTTGCAAAGGATTTAGCTATAACGGCCTTAATTCCTAGATATAGTGGTACTAATGCTGCATGTTCCCGACTTGAACCCTGTCCATAATTATCCCCACTAATAATGATACCTCCGTTATTTTCCTTTGCCCTTTTAGGGAATTCCGGATCACAAGGTGTCAAACAATAATCCGACAGATAAGGAATATTAGATCTATAGGGTAGAAGTTTAGCATTAGAAGGCATAATGTGATCAGTGGTAATATCATCTCCTACTTTTATTAAGACTTTTCCCCTTATATCCTGCCCTAATCTATCAGTTTTCGGGAAGGGTTTTATATTTGGTCCTCGAATTATTTCAATATCCTCATTTTTTACAGCCGGACTAACTATCAAATTGTCATTTATTAAAAACTTTTCCGGTACGTCTATATGGATGTTTTTAGTACATTCTAATGGATTGGTAATATATCCTGTCAAAGCTGAAGCTGCGGCCACCTCTGGACTTACCAAATATACATTAGCTGAAGTAGTTCCAGATCTCCCCTTAAAGTTTCTATTAAAGGTCCTCAATGAAACTCCATAGGTACTAGGAGCTTGTCCCATCCCAATACAAGGGCCGCATCCGCATTCCAATATTCTTGCACCTGATGAGATCAGTTTAGACAATGCTCCATTTTTCGCTAACATATTTAATACCTGTTTTGAACCTGGAGAAATAACTAAAGAAACATCTTCAGCTATGGTTTTTCCTTCTAAAATATTGGCCACCTTCATTAAATCCATATAGGAAGAGTTGGTACAGCTACCTATTGCTACTTGATTTACCTTTATACCTTTTAATTCAGATACACCTACCACATTGTCAGGACTATGGGGGCAAGCTACTAGGGGCTCCAACTGTTCAAGATCAATTATTATTTCATCATCATAACTGGCTCCTTCATCAGCTACTAATTCCCTATAATCCTTTTCCCTCCCTTGCATTTTTAAAAATCTATAGGTTATCTCATCTGAAGGAAATATGGAAGTAGTTGCACCTAATTCTGCTCCCATATTGGTAATGGTAGCTCTTTCAGGTACAGATAGATATTTGATTCCATTGCCACAGTATTCAAATATCTTATTTAGCCCGCCTTTTACTTTACATATCCTTAATACTTCAAGTATTATATCCTTAGCCGATACTCCAGGGTTTAACTTGCCTTTCAATTCTACTTTGACGATTTGGGGCATGGTCAAAAAATACTCTCCCCCTGCCATTGCCACTGCCACATCAAGACCTCCAGCACCTATAGCTAACATTCCTAATCCACCACAAGTTGGAGTATGACTATCCGAACCTAGTAGGGTTTCACCAGGTACTCCAAATCTTTCAAGATGAACTTGATGGCATATTCCATTTCCTGGCTTTGAAAAATATATTCCATATTTTTTGGCTACTCTTTGTATATATAGGTGATCATCTGCATTTTCTGGTCCCGTTTGTAACATATTGTGATCAATATAAGCTACAGATTTTTTCGTTTTTACTCTGTTCACACCCATAGCTTCAAACTGAAGGTAAGCCATGGTTCCTGTAGAATCTTGAGTAAGGGTTTGATCTATTCTCAAACCTATTTCCCTACCTTTTGTTAGTTCTCCAGTTACTAGATGCTCCTTTATTATCTTTTCTGCTACTGTTAATTTCATATCCTTCCCTCCAATATTAGTCCTAAATAGCTTCGACTTTTTCATTATCTAAAATATCTGGAATACATTTTAAGGTCATATCACGCAATTCATCGTTTCTAATATTTGAAGTCCTCCCGTTGGCATATTCTCTATCGATCCACTTCTTTATGGGTAATATCCTTTGATCATTTTTATTTATCTTATTCCTATTATCTAATCTAAAGTAACCATTTATCCAGGCTGCAATGCCAGCTAGTCCAGAGTATGCATTTACTGCAACTATTGGAGGCTTACCTAATATCTTTTCAGTATCAAAACTGTTATATATTTCTTTATTTTTTAACATTCCATCGGCATGGATTCCAGCCCTTGTCACATTAAACTCACTACCTACAAAAGGCGTACGTGGTGGCACTGTATAATTTAACTCTTTTTCAAAATAATCTACTATATCGGAAATAACTTTAAGATTCATGTTTTTAGTGTTTCCTTTTATTTGTCCATATTCAAATATCATGGCTTCTAGAGGGCAATTTCCTGTTCTTTCACCAATGCCAAACAATGTAGCATTCACAGAAGATCCTCCATATAGCCAAGATGTAGTGGAATTAACAACTACTCCATTAAAATCATTATGTCCATGCCATTCAATGGATTCTGAAGGGACATGACAATAATATCTTAGTCCATGAATAATCCCAGGTACCGATCTAGGTAATTCTACTCCCATATGTGATACTCCTACTCCCAATGTATCGCAAGCCCTTATCTTAACAGGCATTCCATATTTTTCTGATAACTCCATTAAGTTTTTTGCTAATGGGGCAACAAATCCAAAGAAATCAGCTCTAGTTATATCCTCAAAGTGACATCTAGGAACAATACCATTTTCTAAAGCAGATTCTGCGATAGATAGATAAGCATGCATTGCTTCTCTTCTAGTCATATTTAGTTTATGAAATATATGATAATCTGAACAGGACATCAATATGCCAGTTTCTTTAATCCCCATATCTTTTACCAACTTAAAATCCTCTTTGTTAGCTCTAATCCACGATGTTATCTGGGGAAAATCATATCCTCTATCCATACACTCTTTTACAGCCTTTCTATCCTTATGAGAATATAAGAAAAACTCTGTTTGCCTTATAACCCCCGATCCATTATCTAATAGATGAAGATAATCATATATTTTAACCATCTGTTCTGCTGTCATAGATGCCATGGATTGTTGTCCGTCCCTAAAAGTAGTATCTGTAATCCATATATCCTCGGGAATTTCCATTGGTAATTGAATATTGTTAAATTTAATCTTTGGAATTTCTGAGTAAGGAAATACTTCCTTAAATAGATTTGGTCTAATAGTATCAACTCCACTGTAGTTCATCGTTCTTCCTCCCTATTCGTTAAATATTGCAAGTTTCTTATTTGGCTATTGCATTTTTAAAACTACTTGCATTCTTATGTTTTTTTGCCCTTAATAAAATTAATATTCTTTCTTTATATATATTTTGAGGGTATTAAGCATATCATTGGCATTTATCCTGATCTATTTAAATCTAAAAAATAATATTGTAAACAATTCTAACATAAACTTTTAATAATGACAAGCATTTTTTGCAAGTTTTTTATTTATTCTTGCATTCCGTTAAATATATATCAATCTAAAAGGCTCCATGACTATTTCCACCAAAAGACCAAATAAAACATAAAAAATAGGAGACTTTTTTTATAATAAGTCTCCTATTTTTTAATAATGATTTTTAAATTTATTTATTCTACATTATATTTCCATCTATAATTACCATCTTAGGTGATGTATAGTAATCTAAAGGTTCCCCATCCCAAATCACTATATCTGCATCTTTTCCTACTTCTATGCTACCAATTCTATCTCCTAAACCTACCATATTGGCTGCATTAATGGTCATAGCTTCTAGAGCAATTTTTCTAGATAATCCTTTTTTATGCATCATTATAGTCTGAACCATAGTCATACTTATATCCACCGTAGGATGTCCTGTAGATATACAGAAATCTAAACCACTCTTTTCCATTACCGATCCTATTATAGTATCCCTGTTTCTTATTTCATGATCCCGTTTCCCTCCATAGGCAGGTCCTATAACAAGCTTTGGATTGAATTCTTTCAATTCATCTGCTATTAAGTAAGCTTCGCTACATTTATCTACTGTATAGTTCAGATTAAATTCCTCACCTAATCTTATAGCTGTAACTATATCATAGGCTTGATGGGCTGTAAACTTCACTAGCATTCCATCATATATTCTCATTAGGGAATGCATCTTCATATCAAATTTAGGAGGATTATCTGAATGGTATCGTCTATGGTACTCTTTAGCCTTTATGAAGGCCTCTCTAATCATAGCGGCAGATGCCATCCTGGTTTTGGGCATCATATCCCTATTGCCATAAGCTTTTTTGGGAGTGTTTCCTAAGGATACTTTAAATGCTATTTCATCTTCTATTACCATCTGGTCAATGGTACTCCCATAGGTTTTAAATGCTGCGAAGGTACCTCCTATTAGATTGGAATCCCCTGGACCAGCTACCACTGTAGTTACTCCAGATTCCCTTGCCACTCTAATCCCTTCGTCTGTAGGGTTTATAGCATCTATTGCTCTTAATTGGGGCAATATGGGATCTGTTACTTCGTTAGAGTCATTTCCTTCATGTCTATATATCTGCTCTCTTACTCCCATTTCCGAATGGGGTTCTACGATTCCAGGGGTTACAAGGTTATTATTAGCATCTATTATTTTAGCATCCTTATATCTTTCTGGGTCTATATCCTTAGCAATTTCAACTATCTTTCCCTCCTCTACTCTTATATCCCTAATCTCTTCATATATACCAGCCATATCTATTAGATTACATCTTTTAATAATCAACACGAGCCTCATCTCCCTTGTTCTCATAAACTACTTTTCCATCTATAATAGTAATACCTACTTGACTCATGGTGTCAAGGGGATCCACATTCCAGATTACTATGTCCCCATCTTTTCCTACTTCTATACTGCCAACCCTATTATCAATATCTGTCAATCTAGCTGCATTTATAGTAACCCCTTTTAAGGCTGCTTCTCGTGATAGTCCATGTTTTACAAACAAAGCTAACTGCATAGTTTGACCTTCTACCGGGATTACTGGATGGTCGGTCATTATAGCAAAATCTATACCTTTCCTCTCCAATATAGCTGCACTTTCTAAGGATTTGTTACGGGATTCAAATTTCCCTCTACCTCCTACAGTAGGCCCAATTATACATTGAACATTCTTCTCCTTTAATTCATCTACTATTAAATATCCTTCTGAACAATGATCTATAGTATATCTTAGACCAAATTCCTCTGCTATTCTTATAGCTGTTAAGATATCATCTGCCTGATGAGCATGGATTTTTACCCTCATTCCATCAAACACCCTCATTAGGCTATGTAGCCCTAGATCATAATCAAAACCTTTAGATTTGTCTTGGCTTTTTTCGAATCTTTTATATTTTTCATAGTATTCCTTAGCTTTAAATAATTGTTCCCTCATGATGGCAGCACTCATCATTCGAGTAGATGGTGCCTTGCCTCTTTTGCCATAATTGAACTTTGGATTTTCTCCTAAAGCCATCTTCATACATACTTCTTTTTTTATTAAAGACTTGTCCAATATATTTCCATAAGTTTTCATTGCAGCAAAGGTGCCTCCAATAATATTGGCACTTCCTGGACCAGCTACTACTGTTGTAACACCATGTCTTATGGCTACATCATAGGCTGCATCCATAGGGTCAATTGCATCTATGGCCCTTAGTTCTGGTGTAGCAGGTTTTGTGGATTCATTGCCATCCATACCTTCCCTTATGGCAGTTTCATAAACTCCCATATGACAATGAGGCTCTATAAGGCCTGGAGTTACCAGTCTTTCCTTAGCATCGATTATCTCTGCATTGGGATAGTCTTTAACATCTATTTCCTCCTCTATAGCCTTTATCTTTCCCTCCCCATCAATATGGATATCCCTCATCTCTTCATCCATACTTACCATATCCATTAGTCTACAATTTTTGATAATTAACATATGTCTACCTCCTTAGTAGCTTTTGGGACAGCGGGGACGGTTCTCCATGTCCCATTCCCATCACTGTGCCACTATCCTTCTAATAAAATGTCTACTCTTTTTAGCATCTCCCTAATAGGTAAATTATAAGGACATTTTTCCTCACAACTTCCACATTCTATACAATCCTTTGCCCTAAATTCCATAGAATGATACCTATCCAATGCCCATCCCTGTAAATTATATCTTTTATAATATCCTTCCATTAAGAATTGTGAAGGTATGTCTATTCCTTGGGGGCAAGGCATACAATAGCCACATCTTCTACAAAACTCTGTTCCCAATTCTTTTGCCTCTTGAAATAATAAAGCCTTTTCTTCTTCGTTTAAAGGTATAATTTTTTCACCAATTTTAGCATTTTCTATTACTTGTTCTACACTGTCCATACCAGGTATAGCTACTGTAACATTAGGATTATTTGTAATAAATCTCAAAGATAAGTCCGCATTTTGAATTGCCCCTCCTGCTAATGGCTTCATAACTATTACTCCTATTCCCAATTTATTGGCCTTTCTAAACACTTCTTCTGCCTGTCTCTCCACTGGATTATACGGACATTGTATTGTAGCAAACTCTCCTGTATCCATAGCCTTATCCAGTACTTCTGGCATATGGCTAGTTATTCCTATTTCTTTTATTATTCCTTTGGATTTAGCTTCTTTTAGAGCTTTCAAACCACCCCCATGACCCATTACAAAATCTAACTCTTCTAAAGACTTAATATTATGAAATTGAAAAAGATCAATATAATCTGTATTTAAGTTTTTTAGACTAATATTTAGCTCTTCTAATATCCCATCGCAATCCCTTTTACCAGATTTGGTAGCTAATATAAAATTTTCTCTACCATGCTCCTTTAATCCACAACCTATTAATGATTCGCTAACAGTATAACCCCTAGCCGTATCTATAAAATTAATGCCAGCTTCTTTAACAGCTCCAATTATTTTTATAGCTTCTTCTCTACTTACCCTTTGAATAGGAATGCCTCCAAATCCTATTATTGATACTAATAAATTAGTTTTCCCTAATCTTCTCTTTTCCATGGCTGACCTCCCTATATTATTGATTTCTTCTACAAAATCCCTGATCCAAAAACGATTAAATCATAATCTTTTAAATCCTTTGGAGTTATTTTAGACACTTTATCCATATAAGCATTTATCACTCCATATTATAAATACCTTAAATATCTTTCCGGATTGTTTAAAAAATCTCTTGTCAAATTTACATGCTCCAAATCATTATAATTCACTTCTCTAATTGGGGATTCATCAAAAGATATAATCGTTGCTTCTGGTATAGCCATTAGTATTGGAGAATGGGTAGCTATAATAAATTGGGCATTTTCTTTTACCATTCCCTTTATCATAGATATTAGAGCAAGTTGTTTCATAGGGGATAAAGGAGTCTCAGGTTCATCTAATATGTATAATCCATTGGAGACAAACCTGGATTTAAATAGTTCTAAAAAGCTTTCACCATGAGATTTTGTATCTAGACCTTCCCCGTACTTTGCTTTCAATTCATATAATGAATTATTGTATGGCATTTTTGCCAAATTCTTTGCATAATCAGACCTATTATCATACCTATCCTCTATTTCCATTAATTCTTCTTCCAAATCATTCCTTAGATTTGCTATTTTATTAGTATAAGATATAAAGTCCTCAGCTCTTAAAAAAAAGCCCCTTCGCGTTTTAATATGCCAAGTTAGCTTTAAATTTCTAGACAACCGTCGAGCTGCTTCCATAGAACTATCATAATCAACAGCATCGGCGCCAATAGTTATAGAGCCAACCCCTGCTGCAATCCCCTCTAATAAAGTAGACTTGCCTGTCCCATTCTCTCCGACAAAAATTGTCACAGGGGTTTTGAATTCCAAAATGTCTAAGTTGTCAAATAACTGAATATTAAAAGGATATTTATTTAGATTCTTTGGTTTTACATATCTTAGAGACTTTAGGTACATCATCACTCAACCTTTCTAAAGCTTAATTGTATACAACTTCATAAAATTTAGGGCCGATTATTTACACCATCTATTTTCTCCTTTATTTTATTGCCCAATATATAGTTATTCAACATTATACCTTAAAATCCTTTAATCCATTGACAATAGTTATAAATTATGAAAAAATATTTACAATGAATAAGCATTTGGTGATAATATTGAGTATACCTAAATATCTAAAAAACAAAATTGAATCCATACCTGAAAAACCTGGAATATATAAGATGATAGATTCCCAGGGAAATATCATATATATTGGTAAAAGCAAATGTCTAAAAAAAAGAGTAAAATCATACTTCTATACTAATCATGATTTCAATAAAATAAATCAACTGGTTTTTAATATCCATGATATTGATTTTATAGTAACAGATACCCATTTAGAAGCACAACTATTGGAGTGTAAATTGATTAAAAAGTATAGACCTATCTATAATAGTCAGTATAAAAATGATAAAAAATATGTGTACTTAAAAATAGAAGACTATAATAGATTTAATTCTCTATCCCTTACTATTGAAAAGGAAAACGAATATAGCTTTGGTCCTTATAGAAGTAAAAACATCCTTTTAAATTTAATTGAACTACTAAAAAAACTATATCCTATAAAAAAACATTTGAATTCATATAAGTTTGCTTATAATCCTTTGCCATCAGCTATGGAAAAAGATGACTTTGAGAAAAATAGGCAATGTTTAATAGAGATATTTTCCCAGGAAGAATGTATGAAAAATTTTATGTCAACAATAGAGACTAATATGAAAGAAGCTTCCTCATCGTTGCACTTTGAGAGAGCTTCTTATTATAGAGATACTTTATCATCAATAGAGTATCTATACAACCTTAACAAGATCCATTCCCCCAAAAATGATAGGATTTTAATGGGAGAAAAATTAGACGACGGTTATAAACTTTTTTACATATTAGATGGAAATTTGATTTTAAAAAAGAAATTCCCTAGGATTACCGTTAAAAATATTGAAGATTTTCTGTCTCAAGCTAAAGCATTGGAAAGCCATGACAATTTTCATATAGATGAAAAAAGCAATTTGGATTTTAGGGCAATTGTTAGTAGAGAGCTGCAGGTAAACCTCTCAAAGACTATTCAAATTACAGAGGAAAATACCGATTTAGAGCTCTTTATAAATCACCTTCTATCTTAAGTTTCATACTTTGCCCCAAAATCCTAGTAAATCTTCTACTATGCACTTTCTTCCTCATTATAATATTGGGCTTGGGAATGCCACAGTTCATAGTATTTTCCCTCTTCATCTTTCAGTAATTCCTCATGAGTACCCTTCTGGACTATCCTTCCTTCATGGAATACCCCTATCTCATCACAGAATCTACAAGAAGAAAGTCTATGGGATATATAAAAGGCTGTTTTGGTACCTACTATTGCATTAAACTTCGAATATATCTCAAACTCAGCTATAGGATCTAAAGCTGCTGTAGGTTCATCTAATATAATAATAGGTGCATCTCGATACAATGCCCTAGCTAAAGCTATCTTTTGAGCCTCTCCTCCAGAAATCTCCACTCCATCTTCATCAAAATCCTTATATAAAGGAGTATATACACCTTTTGGCATGGTCTCTAATCTCTCCTCAAAACCTGCCTTTTCTAGAACATCTACTACTTCTTCCTCTTCATAATCCACCGCTGCTGCTACATTTTGCCCTAGGGAAAAGGAAAATAGCTTGAAATCCTGAAACACTATGGAAAATAGATTCATATATTCTTCATAATCATATTTTTTAATATCTATTCCATTTAGAAGTATCTCCCCTTCATCGGGATCATATAATCTACATAGAAGTTTAATAAAGGTAGTCTTTCCTGAACCATTCATACCTACTATAGCCAAGCGCTCTCCAATATTTAGCTTAATAGAAACATCTTTTAGCACGTATTCATCTGTATCTGGGTATTTAAAGGATACATTTCTAAACTCTATTTCATACTCATCATCATCTCTTTTTTCCACAGGTAAGGTCCCTTTGTACTTTTCCCCTTCTATATTTAGGAAATCTATATACAATTGAAGATATTGATTGTTGTTTATAATATTGTTTATAGAAGTTAAAATCTCTGTACTGCCAGATATGAATTGTGTTATACTTCCTGTATACTGGACTATACTCCCTATGGATATACTTCCTACTATAGCCTTTAGCCCAACAAATATATATACTAAACCTCCAATTGATGAGGATATCAAGGCACTTATTCCTCCATATTTGGCATTTGTGTCCTCCATACCTTTTAGCGTTTTATTTGATCCTGCAATAAAGGATTTTATTTCTTTATCATATATATGCTTTTGATCATATAATCTTATTTCCTTTCCCGCATTGTAGTCTAAAACTTGATCGTAATAAAAACCATAAATCCTATTTAAATCCATTACTCCACTGAAATATTTAAAAATCTTTTTATCTTCTAAGGTCTTTAAATATAAATTAAAAATAGTTCCTGCTAAAATCAATATCAAAAATCCATAAGAAAATAATTTGCTATTAATAAAATATAGATTTCCCTCTGCTACCATATTAGGTTTAAATAATTCTATAACTAATACCATAGAAGTGATAACCGTTGCTAAACCTTTTGCAAATGCCCCTAAATGATTTAAAAGATTAATAATTCCCCCACCATTGAAGTTTTCCGCTTCAGCTATCTTGGTACGAAGCTTATGGGTCTCTGGATTTTCCACATGCTCATAATCCATATTTATTATCTTTTCATTCATCTTCATATCCTGATTTTGCATCATTATACTTCTAAGCATAGTCCTTAAATGATCCAAACCGGTGGATATTAAGTGAACTATTAAATTCAGCCCAATGGTCAATCCTACTAAAAATATGAGTCTATCTATATCTTTTACTCCTAGCAATTCATCAATAATCCTTGCAGTCATATATATATTTATGAAAGGGGCTAGGGATTTAAAAAGGGAATCAAATATAGTCACAGTCAATACCCAAGGCTGCAATTCATGAATTTCCTTTAGACCAGTATTCAATGTTTTAATATTTTCCCTAAATCTATTTTTCTGCATACTTTTCACCACCTATATCATCCTTATAATAATGGGATTGCATATCGTATATCTCCCTATATTTTCCACCCTTCTCCATAAGGGTGTAATGATCCCCTTCTTCCACTATCCTCCCATCTTCCATAAATACTATCCTGTCACAAAATCTAGTAGAGGATAACCTATGGGATATGAATATACTAGTATGGTCTTGGGTCAATTCATTGTATCTTTGATATATTTCATTTTCTGCTATAGGGTCCAATGCTGCTGTTGGTTCATCTAGTATGATAATAGGTCCATCCCTATATAATGCTCTAGCTAGCATTAGCTTTTGAGTCTCCCCTCCTGATAGCTCTATAGCCTCACTATATACGGATTTAACTAATAAAGTCTTTTTGCCATTAGGTAGAGAGCGAATTTTAGGCATAAGTCCTGACATGTTTAGGACGCTATCCATCTTTTCATCATCTATTTCCTCCTCTAGCTGTAAGGCAATATTCTTTTCTATAGATACAGGCAGTAGATAGGTGTCTTGAAATACTATGGAAAATAAACTATAGTATTCATCCCTATTATAAAGGCTAGATTTCTTGCCATTTATATATATTTCCCCTTTGGTAGGTGTATATAGTCCACATATAAGCTTTACTAGGGTGGTCTTTCCTGCTCCATTAGGTCCTACTAAAGCTAGTTTTTCTCCCTTTTTAATATGAAAATTTATATCTTTAATAGTGTAATCCTCAGCTCCAGGATATTTATAGTAGAGATTTTTAAGTTCTATATCGCAAGGTAATTCATAGGATTTTGGTAGAGCTATTCCCTTATCCCTATTCATATTGTCCTCCATCTCAAGAAACTCTCTTAAATCGTTGGTATCAAGGGCAATAGCGTTTAGTTCATTTATATTTTTTACAATTCCTGATAGCCATGTAGAAAGGCCAGCTACTGCACCAAAGTATAATACAAAATCTCCTACAGGCATATCCCTATATAGGACTGAGTATATAAGAAATCCATAGGTCATTCCATCCCTTATAAGTAATAGTATTCCATCTATAATATTGGAAAAGTATCTTCGATATACATTCTTCTTTTGAAAATATATTCTCTCCTTTAGAAGCTTACGGTACATTCCTTGAAACCAAGAGGACATATTGTAAAGTCTAATATCCTTTGCCGATTTGAAATCCCCAGTTTTATTTCTTATATACCTAAGCTTCCTTTCTATAGGAGATAGATTATCCTTATTTTTATATTCATAATTATTCACATATTTCCCCATAAAATAATTTATAATTGTTGATAAAATAATGAATCCAACTATTACAGGATGAATCGTAAATATTATCCCAGAATATAATATAAACCCTAATATATTGGAGAAAAACTCTACACTAATATTTGTTACAGCTTCAGTAGCTGCAGAGTTTTGATTTGTGGCCATATTTGCTTTCATTACCTTATCTTGCCCTTCTGCCCCATCTATATTTTCAAAATCTGTATCCATTTGCTTATACATAAGTAATCTTACATATTTCATCCTATGATAAATTTTTTTAGCAACTGTAGCTGATGATGAAGCCTCTAGTATGATTTTTAATATGATTATGGCTAAAATAGGTATGCCGATGTTTATCATCAATTGGGAAATGGATACACCTTCTACAATGGAATCTATCAATACTTTAGGCAAATATATTCCTAATAGAGGGATAATTACTATAGCAGGAATTTGTATTGCAGATAATAAGAACAATGGTTTATCCCATTTCCAAATGTTTTTTAATAGATAAAGAATGTTCGCCCAAGTGGAATATTTAGGTTTTTCTTTCTTCATGTTTACATCTACCATTTATATCACCTCAATAATATAATAGCAGCAAATGCTATTTTTTATATAAAAATAGCACCAATGGTATCTTTTACGACACCAATGGTGCTGTAGTTATGCAAAAAGATCCGTCCCTGGTGCATTAATTTTATTTATATCTTTAGTCATTCCATTCCCTCCAACAGGTATGTTTTTTTAGCTGATACCATGTTTCAATAAAATATTTAAATGTTGATGATTTCTAATTAAAAAAGTTTGGTACTCTAAATTCTTTAGCAATTTCCTTTAAACCTTCTCTAATTTCTTCCCTAGAAAAATTATTTTCTTCTAAAAAGCCGTCCTCAAAATTATTTAATCTTTCGTAAAAATCTAAAGCTAATTCCATATACCTTTTATCGTCAGTTTGTAAATTTTCAAATAACAGATTTTCAGCCTCGTTTATTTTCCCTTGTTCCAATAGAATAATTAACTCCTCATGAATATAATCAGTTTTTGTATACTCTTCTACGATTGGCAATTCATAAGTTACCACATCCTTGTTCAAAAACGTCCTGGCCAAAAATCTTACTAAATCTTTTATCTTACGCATTATATAATCTTGTTCAAACATAGTGCATATCTCCAATCTTTCCTAAATTAGTTTTGTTAAATTGTACAAGTTTATTCTATTATATTTAATGCCAAAAACCTAATTTTGATTATTCTTCAAATGTTTAGTATAGACTTTAAGATATTAAACATTTGAAGAAGTGACGCAATATACGCCACTTCCTCTAATGTTAAAATTGAATAACTTCATCCAGCTGAGCTAATTTATCTTTACTAAACTGATGGGAAATAATGATTACAGTTCTATCTGTTATAGACAATAATTCAGATTCAATAGATATAGCATTTTCTTCATCCAAATTAGCTAGTGGTTCATCCAAAATTAATATAGGCGTCTCTCTCAGTAGAGATCTGGCTAAAGTTACACGTCTCCGTTCCCCACCTGAAATATTAGTCCCACCTTCATGTATTATCATATCTAGACTTTCGGGGTTTGCGTACTGATCTAATCCTACCTTAGATAATTTTGTCAGCACTTTATCGTCGGGTATATTCTGATACATAGTTATATTGTTTCGTAGAGTATCTTTAAACAGCATGGCATCTTGCCTCATAATAGTAATCAGTTCATTTAAATTGCTAATTTCTTTTACTGGAACATTGTTTATTTTTACTGTTCCTTCATTTGGCTCATAGTAATTTAATAATAGATTCATGCTAGTGGTCTTTCCAGCCCCACTAGATCCTTGTAGCAAGCATTGATTACCTTTTTCCAATTCCAAATTAAAATGTTTGAGAATAGGCTTTTGCTCTTTATAAGCAAAGGAAACATTGTCAAATTCTATTATTTGAAAATCTTTGCTATCTATTTTTATAGACCCATGCTTTTTTGATTTCGTTTGAATAAAATCCAATATGCCTTCATTAACTGGCCCTACAGAAACAAAATCCTGTATCAATTGAGACAAAGATATGATGGGATAAGATAGTTGATCAATCATACCCACAGCAACAAAAAAGTTTCCAGCTGAAAAATCTCCTTTCAATACCAAATATGCAGCAAATGTTAAGATAACAAAGTGAGAAAAATAGGATAGTATAGCAGAAATAGTTCGTGTTAAATAACTCATCTGCTTCCTTCTAAGATTCCTATCCATAGTAGCAACATTGGACTTAAAAAACTTTTCCCCTATAATATTTTCAATAGAGTAGTTTTTAATAATCTCAAATCCTCGAAGCCAATCTGTTATTAATTTCAAGTGACTTTCAAATTGATTAATAAATTCTTCTTGTGCTTGTTGTAATTTCTTTTCAACAAGTTTGGGGACATATAAAGGTGTGGTCAGCAACACAAGAGTAATAATTGCTATCCGATAGTCCAATATAAACAAGAAAACACTCACCATGATAATCTTAATTAAAATCTCTGTCAATAATGGAATCGTTGCAAAATAGTGACTTTCAATCAAATCCATTTCACTGGTGTATTGAGCAATGTATTTTCCTTGTTCTTGGCTTAAAAAATCTGGATAGGTTCTATTCAATATGCTTTCAAAATAATCCAGTCGAACTTCCTTTATACAATCAACAGTAAATCTTCCCCTGCTCCTATCATATAGGTAAAAAAAACCTAATTCCAGAATGATAAATATCCCCAAATATATACCATACCTTAGAGTGTTATCCGTATTTTGGGATAAAGCATAGTCCAGTACATCTCCCTTTAAAAACTGTATCCTTACTGCAAAAATAGCTGCCAATGTAGAACACACAAAGGCAAAAATTAGAGATTTCCAATTCTTTTTGATATATTTTTTCATTTTAATCCTCCTAATAGTTATTTATATTAGAATAACAATAGAAGGATCTGAATTTTCCCTCTATTGTCTAGAAGGATTTTCTCAATCTAACCACATTAACCACCTCGTTTTTGCTCTGTTATCATACTATATAATTATATTTTCCATATCATCGTCCTTTCTTAAAATATTATAGATGAATATAAAAAATTCGTCCCTAATGCATTAAATAGTGAAACAGCGAGAACCGTCCCTGCTGTCCCAATGTCCTACTGTTCCACTAAATAGGTAATGTTACTTCCGTTGCAAACACCCCCTCTTCCGATTGCCTATTAATAAATCCATCATATTTATTTACTATACTGTCTACCCTTTTTAAACCAAAGCCATGATTTTCTCCTATTTTAGTAGATATATACTCTAGACCAGATTTTTTCGCTTCCCCCTTCATGGAGTTGGTTATAGAAATATATAATTGCCCCTTCATCTCCCTTATGTATACCCTTATAAACCTATCCTTTGGATTTTCAATTTCCATAGCTGCTTCCATAGCATTGTCCATTAGATTCCCAATGGTGATACATAGATCTATGTCTGCTACCTGTAGCTTTTCAGGCACCGTGGCCTTTGCATTTATATTTATATCTTGGCTCATAGCTAGGGATAATTTGCTATTTAAAATTGCATCTACCATCACATTTCCCGTTTTTAATACTCTATCTATATCAGTTAAATCCCTGTCTAAATCATTTAGATAACTATCCATTTCTTCATATTTTTCCAATTCCAAATAGGCTTTCATCAACTGTATATGATTATGATAATCGTGTTTCCAGCCTCGCATCTCCTTATATATATTTTCAACTTCATTGTAATGTTTGGTCATAAGGTCGCCTTGGTAATTGGCAATACGATTATCCACAAGTTTATATAGTATGTATCTAATGATGAAAAATAGGGAAACGCCTAAAACTATAACAATCCCAATGATACTAAATACCTTTCCCTTGTCCATCCATTTCACCTCTACAATATATTATGGTGCAAAAAGATCCGTCCCTGGTGCACTATAGTATCTTATAAATGCCTTATTCGTATTGGCATACTGTCTTCTGCTTACAGGGATTGTTTCACCCTTGTCCAACTTCAGCTCATCTTTTCCTATTTTATTTATATGTTTTAGGTTGACAATATAGGATCTATGACATCGTACAAAGCTATTTTCATCTAATTCCTTCTCTATAGCGCCAATATTCTTTCGAATAAAATATTTATCATCTGTGGTATTTATCTCTACATTGTGTCCAAAGGATTCAATATATAGTATATCATCCTGTACTATGCGATGAATCCCTCCTTGTTCCTCTATAAGAATTATCTTTTCTTCCTTGGGTGTTTTTTGTAAAGCCCTGTCTAGGCATTCATATAACTTATTCTCGTCTATAGGTTTGATTAAATAATTAATAGCTTCTACATCGTAGCCTTCTCCAATATAATCGGGAATAGCGGTGATGAATATTATATTTATTAAATTATCTTCCTTTCTTATTTTTTTAGCTAATTCAACTCCATTTATGCCAGGCATTTCGATATCCAATAATAATACATCATATCTCTTGTCTACACTCCAACTAAATTCAAAGCTCTCTCCATTATAAAAAGCTTCTGTTATAGTCTTTATATCCCTTTTATCAGCCCAATTCTCCACATACTTTTTTAAAAGCTCTACTTGCATCTTTTCATCATCTACTATGGCTATATTGATTGTATTAGGCATATTTTTCACCTCTATAATTTATACCTTAATACGATATATATTCTATACTTATGATCAAAATCCTTCTTATTCAAAAATAATAAAAGCAGCCACTTCACACAACAAGGTGTGAAATAGCTGCTCTTCCTATTCTTATTCCAAATAGGAATCTATTTCCGTATTTTCATTGATGGCCTTTCTTAACTTGCCCATGTCTTTTATATCTCCAAATAATATTCCCCCGGTAATTTTACCATCAGTTGTAAATATTTTGTGATGTATGGTCCCATCACCATTTTTATATTCATGAACCTTATCAAATCTATCTATATCTCCCATTGAAAATATCTTTATATCATCTAATCGCAATGTGGTAAATGGTCTAGCCTCAGTGTATTCTTTATATTTGCCTGCCATATTGCTACCTGCAATTTTACCTTGTTCATTACTAGATGTCCAAAGACCTATTATTTTACCATCTACCTCTACAACATCTCCTGCAGCATAAACATTGTCAATATTTGTCCTAAGGGTATTGTCTACTATTATTCCTCTATTAAATTTAATTGGCGTATCCCTTACTAAATCGATATTGGGAACTATACCTGTAGAAAATAGTATTTCATCTGCTTTTATCTCCTTCCCATTATCCAATCTAATACCATTTGCTTTAGATTCGCCTAAAATCTCTTCCGTATTGGAATCTAAGTAAATATTAATACCTTTTTCAATCAATTTTCCCTCCAACTCTCTGCTAATATCCTCATCTATTTGTTTAGTCATTAGATAGGGACTTCGTGCAATTAAAGTTATGTTCTTCTCTAAAGTATTTAAGTACCAAGCAGCCTCTAAAGATAATAGCCCTCCTCCTATAATAGCTATATCCTCGCATCTGTCAAAGTATGTTTGAATATACTTTACATCATCAATGGTTCTTAAGGCTAATACTCCCTGTTTATACTTGCCTTTAATTGGCGGTATAAAGGGTCTGCTTCCCGTTGCTAATAATAATTTTTCATATTTTATTTTACTGCCATCATCTAATCTAACTTGGTTTTCTTCTACATTCAAATCTTCAACAATTTTACTTACCAATACATTTATGTTTTTTTCTTTGTACCAATCTTCATCATTTACTAAAAGCTCTTCACTCTCAAAATCTTTACTTAAAGATTCCGTTAATTTAACTCGATAATAGGTTAAATAGGGTTCACTAGTAACCATCGTTATACTGCCTTCAGTATCTAATTTCCTTATTTCTCTTGCTGCAGATAGTCCAGCAATTCCATTTCCAATTATTAAATATTTTACCTTATCCATTATGTCACTCCTTTATGTAAATTACTGTGTTCTTATTATGGATTGTTAAATGTTTCACTAGATATATGTTACTATATCTATAGTTTATCACAATTTTCTTTGAAAATCTGGATATAGTAGTATCCTTATATTAATATACCACAATATTGAAAACCAAAATTGTGATAGGTTTTAAACTTTTAGGGTATAAAATATGTGAGCAAAACTTTTCTATTAAGAAAAGGTGGTGAATATATGAGTGATCTATTATCTAAGAAATGTATCCCTTGTAGTGTAGGTGCACCTACTTTAGATGAAGAAGAGATTAAAGAACTACTCCCCTCTTTAAAGGAAGGCTGGCAAGTCATAGATAACCAATATATAGTGAAGACCTACAAGTTTAAAGATTTCAAAGAAGGATTAGATTTCGTCAATAGAATAGGTCAATTAGCAGAAGATGAAGGTCATCATCCTGATATATATCTATCTTGGGGAAAGGTTGTTATAAAACTTTGGACCCACAAGATCCAAGGGCTTCATGAAAATGACTTTATATTAGCTGCTAAAATAGATGAATTGATTAATATTTGATACTCCCCCTCATGAAAAAAAGGCATCTAGCCAAATGTTTGGTTAGATGCCTTTTAATTTATATATCCGCTAGGATTATGTTGTTTTTCTCTAAGGATCTTTTTACATCTATTATTCTCTGATTTTCTGAACCTTTAAATTTTAATAGCAAATTTCTTTTATCTATATTAAATGGTCCATCTATTAAAATATCCGTTGCACGTAATAATTGTTCCCAGCTATGGTTTATCTCCATCTCTTTGATTATCTCATCGAAGGTGTATCCGGTATAGGTAACTACATTTAATCCCAGTTTTTGTACTTTATTTGCTAAATTAGCACAAGCTTTTGCCTGAACAAAGGGGTCGCCTCCGCTCAATGTTATACCATCTAATAGGGGGTTTTTCTTAATCATTTCCATTATTTCATCGATTTCCATATAATAACCTCCGCTAAAGGAATGAGTTTCTGGATTATGGCAACCTATACAGTTATGAACACAGCCCTGGGTAAATATTACTAATCTAATTCCCGGACCATCTACTATGGATTCCTTTATTATCCCTGCAATTTTGATTTGTTCCTCCATATAGCCACCCCTTATCTATAGGAACAGGAAAAATGTTTGACTCTATCTCTTTCTTCTGCCCTTTTTGCATCATTAAATCTATCTAAAGTTCCCACCAAATAACCAGTGATCCTCCTTATCCTTTGGAATTTAATATCTCCTTCTTCCCTACCACATTTAGGACAGGTATTCCCTATTATTCCCGTATAGCCACATACCGGGTCCCTATCTACAGGATGGTTTATAGAACCATATCCAACACCTGCTTCCTTCATTGCCCTAACCACTTTTTCAAAAGCGTCTAGATTTTGTGTTGGATCTCCATCTAATTCGATATAAGTAATATGTCCAGCATTGGTAAACTCATGGTAAGGAGCTTCAATATTTATTTTTTCAAAGGCTGTAATTTCATAATAAACAGGTACATGGAAACTATTGGTATAGTATTCTCTATTCGTAACCCCATCGATTTCTCCAAATATCTCTCTGTCCATCTTTACAAATCTACCAGCAGTTCCTTCAGCTGGAGTAGCAAGTAAAGTGAAATTCATATTAAACTGTCTACTAGTCTCATCCATTCTGTCCCTCATATGGCTGATAATTTCTAAACCTAATTTTTGTGACTCTGTACTTTCTCCGTGATGGGCTCCTGTTAAAGCCTTTAAACACTCTGCTAATCCAATAAACCCAATGGATAAAGTTCCATGTTTTAGTATTTCCCTTATCTCATCGTTTCTATCTAGTTTGTCAGAATCGATCCATATGCCCTGCCCCATTAAAAATGGGAAATTGTGTACCTTTTTACTCGCCTGTATTTCAAACCTTTCTAGTAATTGTTCTATTATTAAATCTATGGTCCTGTCCAATTCTTCATAAAAGCCCTTTATATCTCCTCTATGTTTTAAACCCAATCTAGGTAAATTAATGGTAGTAAAGCTTAAGTTTCCCCTGCCATTTACTATTTCCCTTGATGGATCATAGACATTTCCAATAACCCTAGTTCTGCAACCCATGTAGGCAATTTCCGTCTCTGGATGCCCTTCCTTATAGTATTTAATATTATAAGGTGCATCTATAAAGGAAAAGTTAGGGAACAATCTCTTAGCACTTACCCTACAGGCCAATCTAAATAGATCATAATTAGGATCTCCTAGTTCGTAATTAACTCCTTCCTTTACCTTGAATATCTGTATTGGAAATATAGGGGTCTCGCCATTTCCTAATCCAGCTTCCGTAGATAGAAGTAAATTTTTCATAACCATCCTTCCCTCAGGAGAAGTGTCTGTACCGTAGTTAATAGAACTAAAGGGTATCTGGGCTCCTGCCCTGGAATGCATGGTGTTTAAATTATGAATCAACGCCTCCATAGCTTGATATGTTCTTCTATCCGTATCCTTGTACGCATTCCTTTTAGCAAAGCTCTGTATCCTCTCAACTATTTCATCATCATTTAGCAGTTCCTTTAAGTATTCTGCTTCCTTTTGTTCATATTCCCCACTATCATTTAATGTAGGCACTAAATCATATTCTTTTTCCAATACATTAAATATATTGTTTACATTATCCTTTAGATCCACATCTTCAATCAATAGTTCAATACTCTTGAGCAAATTTTGCCTGTAGGCTTTTATATAGGTCTTTCTTACCCCTAAGGCCATTCCATAGTCAAAGTTAGGTATACTTTGGCCACCATGTTGATCGTTTTGATTAGATTGGATTGCAATACAGGCTAAAGCTGAATAGGATTGGATGTCCTTAGGTTCCCTTAGATACCCATGGCCTGTATTAAATCCACCTTTAAACAATTCCACAATATCTATTTGACAACAGGTAGTAGTCAAGGTCAAAAAATCCAAATCATGAATATGTATATCCCCATTTTTGTGGGCTTTAGAATGGGCAGGATTTAATACGAACAGATCATAAAATTGCTTGGCTCCTTCTGAACCATATTTAAGCATGGTACCCATGGCTGTGTTTCCATCTATATTTGCATTTTCCCTTTTGATATCTACATCTTCCGCTTCCTTAAAGGTCAAATCTTCGTATACTCTCATTAACCTTGTGTCCATCTCTCTAATTCTAGTTCTCTCGGCCCTGTATAGTATATATTCCTTAGCAGTTTTAGCATGTCCATTTTCTATGAGGATCTTCTCCACCATATCCTGAATGTCTTCAACATCAGGGATTTGGTCTTTATACTTTTCATTTAATAGAAGGGCTACTTCCTCAGCTAATCTTAAGGCTGTGTCATAGTCATGACCACCTGCCGCTTGAGCCGCCTTAAATATTGCATTTGCAATTTTTTCTATATTAAAAGGCACTTCTCTTCCATCTCTTTTTCTGATTTTAGTAATCATTTTGTTCCCCCCAAATTTTAGATATGTTACAATATATTGTATCTATATATTACCAAAGCTCTATATGTTGTGTCAATAGTTCGCCATAATGATCTGATATTATTTTTTGAACCTTAGGCTCTTTGACTTATCTTATAATATAGTGTATATTCATTTTCAGAAATACTTTTATTAGACAACATTTAGTATTATATTAGATATTTATTTTAAAATCAATCGATAAGGAGGGCTATTTTGAAAGCTGTAATATTTGATATGGATGGTGTGATAATAGATAGCGAACCTTTGCATATAAAATTGGAAATGGAGTTACTTGAAGAATTAGGGGGTAAGATTACCAAAGAAGAACATAGTGCTTTTGTAGGCACTACCGATTATCACATGTGGAGTACTTTAAAGAATAGATTTCATATTGAAGAACCCTTGGAGGAAATCATCGATATGAAGAGGAGACGGTTCATTGAAAATATCCATTTAGTTTGCCTAGTAGATAATTTTGAACAATTTGTTAACATCCTGTATGGTGAAGGGTATAGGATGGGATTGGCCTCATCAAACAATAGGAAGATTGTCGATATAGTAATGGATAGATTTAAATTAGACAAATACTTAGAAGTATCCATAAGTGGCGAAGATGTAAGTCAGGGAAAGCCTCACCCAGAGATATTTTTAAAAGCTGCAAAAAAGATGAATGTTGAACCCTCTAGTTGTTTAGTAATAGAAGATGCTGAAAATGGAGTTATCGCAGCCAAAGCTGCTGGAATGAAATGTATAGGCCTGAAAAGTCCATATGCAATTGGGCAGGACTTGTCTCAAGCTGATCTGATAGTTTCAAACTTCAATGAGTTATACTTGGATAAAATAAAGGGATTGTTTGATTGATTTCTTATAAATATTACAATTATATTACAAATAACTATCTTTTTTGGTGCCTGGCACCAAAAAAGATAGTTATTATTAGTCGTTTAGGTTTATGTGGCAATAGCCTCCTGGGTTTTTCTTTAAGTATTTTTGATGATGTTCTTCGGCGTCATAAAATACCTTCAACTGCTCCACTTCTGTAACTATTGGTTTTTCATATTTTTTCTTTTGTTCATCAAAGGTATTCATTATAATAGGTAAATCTTCTTCATCCATATAGTAGATTCCCGTTCTATACTGGCTGCCGATGTCAGGACCTTGTCTATTTAGTAAAGTTGGATCGATTATATTCCAAAATCTATTTAATAGATCCTCTAAAGATATGATGTTTTCATCAAACTGGATATAACAGGCTTCAGCATGGCCAGTAGTGTTGGTACATACTTCTTCGTAGGTAGGGTTTTCCACGATACCATTGGCATAGCCTACTTTAGTAGCCACTACTCCATCTATTCTTGACATATATTCTTCTACTCCCCAAAAGCAACCTCCTGCTAGTACTATTTCCTTCATATTCCCACCTCCTCTAATATCGATTATTTTAATGACCCAAATTTAGAAAAGGGGTATAGGCGAAATACTGCCTTACCTAAAACATCCTCTTCATCTACCAGTCCAATCCTTCCATCTCGGCTATCCAAGCTATTGCCTCTATTATCTCCCATGATAAATATCTTTCCCTTAGGAATTTTTTCTATAATTAAATCCCCAAAAGTTTTATTACCGTTAATATAATTTTCCCTTAGCTCTTCCCCATTTAAAAACACCTTTCCATCTTTTATTATCAAGCTATCTCCTTCTGTAGCTATGACCCTCTTTATTACCTTCTTTGTCTTACCTATTTTCCACTTACTTATAGGATCTAAGCCTTCAAGATCTGCTGGTGTAATCTCTAAGTCCGTTTTTGCTATAATAATATCTCCCCTATCAATACTTTTTTTGCTATTAAAAGTAATCAAAAAATCATCTTCAACTAAGGTTGGATTCATAGAACTACCATGAACCCTAGTGCCACCTACAAAGGAGGTAATGATAAATCCTAATAGTAAAGCTGTTCCTATGGCTTTTATCCATTCAATAATCTCCTTTTTCATAATTTTTCCTCCTTCAATATAATATTTATTATATAGTATCATAATTGAATAATTTTTACATTGGAATTGTTTAAATAGAGTTTTAAAATTCTTTTGTTCTTCTTCACTATATTCACACCCTTAATAAACATTTATATGGATAAAAGTTTCATAAACCAAGGAATCAAAAATACCGATAGGATTCCAGCTACTGTTATAGCTAGAGAACTTAATGCTCCTTCTGTCTCCCCTATTTCCATAGCCTTAGCCGTTCCTAGAGCATGGGATGCAGTGCCGAGGGCTAAGCCTTTGGATATCTTATCCTTTATATTAAACCAATTAAATATATATTCAGCCATAAAATATCCGATATTACCAGTTACCACAGTAAAGGCTACTGCCAATGGAGGAATACCACCAATTTGATCTGCTACTTCCATGGAGATAGCTGCCGTTGTGGATTTAGGAAATAGGGATATCATTACAGTAGAGTCAATTTTAAATAACTTGCTCATTATATATATGGAAAATAGACCTGCCAAGCTTCCTAAGGCAATACCAATAAGTACGGAAAACCATCTACCCTTTAATAGTTTTATATTTTTATAAAGGGGAACTGCCAATACCACCGTAGCAGGAGCTATGAAAAAGCTAATTATACTTCCACCCTTATTATATACTTCATAATCTATATCAAAATATAATAAAAAACTTATTATGATGATATAAGAGACTATTAAAGGATTTAATAGGGCCTTCCCTGTCTTTTTGTTTATATATACGCCAATTAGAAATGCCAATATGGATATGGTTACTCCAAATAGAGGGGTGTCTAAATACATAGTCATGTTTTTAAGCTCCTTTCCTAGATTTGTTTGCTGTGTATTTATTCAATATTTGTATAGTCAATCCAGTTACTATCATAACTACCATAGTAGAAATAAATAGTATGATTAACAATGGAATCCATATATCCTCTATCTTGTCCAACACAGTTATAATCCCTATACCTGCTGGCACAAAAAACAAAATTAAATGTTCTAATAATATTTTAGTTATTTTTTCTACTCTTTCCACCTTGATTATCCTTGCCATAAGTAAAATCAGTAAAATCACCATGCCTAGCACCGTTCCAGGTATAGGTATGTCAGCTTTTTGCTGAATAATCTGTCCCCAAAAAAGAATAATCAATATTAAACTAAATTGTTTCAAAGTTTCCACTATATCACCTCAAAAACTTATAGTATATATTTTCTTCTCTATTATTATATAGGTTTTTTATCTAATATGGATAATAAATATAAAAGAGAATTGCCTAAGCAACTCTCTCCTATGATTACACTAAAATGGCGCAAAACTTTGGTCCGCCCACCATTCATCTTTGTATATATTGTACTGTTCTGTAAATTGCTCTAAATGTACCTTTTCCCATTTTATTAATAGATCGTATAGTTTTTTGGCATCTTCAATTCGAGTCTTGGACTTAGCCTCTTCGTAGAATTGAACAGATGCTTTTTCCATCTGTATTCCAATGCTAAACACGGACATGGCTAGGCTAGTGTATTCCTTATCTACCTTTTCCCAATTGTAAATATCTGGAGAAGGGGGAGCTGCATCAAAGGCTAATTTTATATCGTCACCTTCATCCTTCTTTATCTTGTTAAATAAGGTCTCTAAAAACTCTACATGTTTTAGCTCTTCATTGGCCAGTTCCATAAAGGCATCTTTGCTATCTTCTGTTCCAGCTTGATTAGCTGCCATCCGATAAAATTCATAGCCCTCTACCTCATTTAGTATAGCCTGACTAATGATATCCAGTTCTTCTTGCAACAATCCACTCATCCTTTCGTCTAAATATTCTATATAGTTCTCTTTTACCCTTTTATGCCCTTATTTAACTATTTTATCTTGATTAGTACATAATAATCTATATTGTTAAATATAGTATCCTTCATTTGATTTCGCCTTTCTCCATCTATGCTGTTTATAATAAATTTGACCTTCACCTTATCATTTTCATCTACAAATGTCATATTATCCTGGTCTATTAAATTATTACCTTTTAGATCCATATCCTTAACCTTTTCTAAAACATCTAGTCCATATTCCTTTAAATCCTTTTTATATATTACATTGCCCTTTTCCTCTATTTTAAAATTTAAATCGACTCTATTGAAGTAAACTGCAATATCATCATTGGATTCTATTTTTCCCATTATGCCATAGCCTTCCAATAGATAGTCATATCCTTTTACTTCAAGGGTTTTGCCCCTTGATTCAGAAAAATAGTAAAAATGGCTGTATTCATTCAAGCTCTTCTCCATATAAGGAAAACCAAATACGGATTCCATATTGCTGATTTTAAAATCCTGTGGAAGATATTTTACATCTTTTAGGGAATGGTTATCATTAAAATATTTTAGTATCATTCCCACTTCCAATTTATCGTCCATTGAAATATCGTCTGTGGGCTTAACTAGCCCACCTTCCCCTATCATATTGTTTTTTTCTATAAGGGATTTAAGCCTCCTGTTTTGACTTCTCTTAGATACATCAAAACCACTTAAGGGACCAAATACTGAGTTCAAAGCGATTATTGATAGAGAAATAGGTATGACCATATTGTTCAGCTTCTTTTTGAATATAAAATATATCATAATTCCTATAACCCATAGTCCAAGAACTAAGGCAAAGTATCTATTTTCCGTAATGCCATATTGCTTAATCCTAATACCCATGGATATAAACATCATAATCAGTATAGGGATAATAAGCTTTGGAAACCAGGACCTAAACCTATTAGCCAATTTATTCTCTTTCAATATAGGAGTGATAAAAAATATAACTGCCACACTTAAAACTGAGTACCATAATACCAAATGAGAAACCAATCCTCTAGGCCAATCTTTAGTTATGATTATCTTTCCAAAATAGATATATAGGATTATAGAGTATATGGTAATTAGTGGTATGACTATATACAACAAAAGTACCTTTAAGGATTTAGGGTATTCATATCCTTCAAATTCCTGATCAATTTTGGGAACTCGAGCTAGGAATAAAGATGGAGCAAAAACCCCTGCCACTACTAGAAAGGTATAATAATAGTATTTTCCTGGTATATTTACATCAAATAGTTGATCTACAGTAAAAAATATAGCCGAAACCCCTAGGTATAAAACTAACGAGTATATTATTGTAAGGAAAAAACTAGAAAACACCTTAATAATATAGAATTCAAAACCCTCATCCCTACCTAACCAAGGTATATAACTAAATGCTAAGTATAAAAAAAGGGATACCCCTGTATATCTTACCGTACTTACCATGCTAAAATCCTTCAATAAAAAATAATAATATAATATTAATATGAAGCCTCCAAATATATACATTGATATTCCATGGATTTTATTAAACCTTTGATTTTTCTCATAAACTAGTTTGATGCACAAAGACAATGGTATACCTAATGCGATTATCATATTAATCCTTTGAAAAACAATTCTTGAATCCTGGGTTAAATATGATCCTCTTTCAAGTAATATAATCAACATAATGACTAAAGCTGTAGATATTCCAATAGTTATAGGAAATCTCTTAAAACTATTTTTGATACTCTTTAATATATTTTTGGTTCGATGAGTAAAGTTCACCCTCCCATCTCCTTTCATGATAATAACATTCTTCCCTTATATTATACCCTAGTTCACTAAGTACAGTTATTTATATTTTACATAATCTAATTCAAATTTTGAATATATTTTTGTCAAATGGGGTTACTATTATTGTATATCTTAAAAGAAAAAAGTTAGGAGGAGTTTGATCATGTCAAGATTCACATTACCAAGGGATATATATTTTGGAGAAGGAGCATTAGAGGAGTTAAAAAATCTCAAAGGCCATAGGAAGGCTATTGTACTTTCTGGAGGCTCATCAATGGAACGATTTGGTTTTTTGGATAGGGTTCACGATATATTAAAAAAAACGGGATTGGAAGTAAGTTTTATTAAAGGTATCGAACCTGATCCTTCAGTAGAAACTGTAATGAAAGGCGCAGAAACTATGAGAGAATTTGAACCTGATGTTATAGTAGCTATAGGTGGAGGTTCAACTATAGATGCTGGTAAAGCCATGTGGATATTCTATGAGCATCCAGAATTATCTTTTGATGATGTTAAGGATCCATTTACCATACCAAAGCTTAGACAAAAAGCCATCTTTGTTGCTATTCCATCGACTAGCGGTACTGCCACAGAGGTAACGGCCTTTTCGGTAATTACCGATTACTCACAAAAAATAAAATACCCTCTAGCGGATTTTGAAATAACACCGGATATAGCCATTTTAGATAGTGATATCCCTCAGACTATGACACCTAAATTAGTTGCCTATACGGGGATGGATGCCTTAACCCATGCCATAGAAGCTTATGTTGCATCTAATAGATCTAAATTTTCCGATCCATTGGCTAAGGAGGCAATTTCCATGATATACGATAATATCGTAGCTTCATATAATGGGGATACAGAAGCAAGGGGAGAGATGCATATTGCCCAATGTTTAGCCGGAATGGCCTTTAGTAATGCTCTTTTAGGAATTACTCACAGTCTAGCCCACAAAATAGGTGCCCAATACCATATACCCCACGGTTGTTGTAATGCTGTGCTATTGCCCTATGTAATTCAATTTAATTCAAAAACCTCATCAAAAGATTTTGCAGAATTATCTAGAATGTTAGGATTATCGGGAAATACCGAAAAACAATTGACCAATTCCTTAGTAAAATCTGTTCAAGTATTAAATGCTCAATTAAATATTGCATCCACATTAAAAGAATATGGAGTTGAAGAAGAACAGTTTACTTCTACAGTAGACTATATAGCTAAAAATGCAGTATTGGATCCATGTACGGCTTCAAATCCCAGGGAAACTTCCGTAGATGAAATGAAGAAGATATTAGAATGTGCCTATGAAGGAAAACCAGTAACCTTTTAAAGAATCTTCTATATTGTACAGTGCATATTTCAAAAAGTTCCTTCTACCCATATACTAACGAAGGAACTTTTTTGTTAAATACTATGTCAATAGTCAATGAAAATGTCACATAAGAACATAGAAATTTATTCAGTGAAAATGTCACTTTTAATGATAAAAAAAATATATAACCGCATTTAT
>NZ_PPXY01000017.1 GCF_021655115.1 Clostridium sp. Cult3 | reverse complement strand
CAATGATTATGGAGAAACATGGACAGAAGTAAGACCAATCATCACGGGAGACGGTATGGAATGGAAGGAAACCGTTGTAAACCTTGGTGAGTATATAGGCTCTCAAGATCCAGTATTTGTAGCCTTTAGATTTACTTCTGATGGTTCAGGAACTCGAGCAGGATGGTTTGTTGATAATGTTAGGTTAGTTGGAGTAGACACTGAAGCACCAGCTACACCTACAGGATTGACGGCAGAAGCTGGTTTAACAGGAATCAAACTAAACTGGGAACCAGTGGATGATGGAGATCTATCTCATTATAATGTATACCGTTCAGTTGAACTAGATGGGGAATATGAGTTAATTGCGGCACCTTCTAATAATAATTTCATAGATGCTGAGATAGAAGTTGGAAACACTTATTATTATAAAGTTGCAGCAGTAGATTTTTCAGGAAATATAAGTGAATTTAGCGAAGTAACATCAGCTACACCAATGGAGACAACTGTAATATTTGGTACAGATTTTGAAGAGGATGATGGCGGATTTGTTTCTGGTGTAATGCCTGGAGCTAGAAATGAATTAAATCCATGGGAATGGGGAATTCCAACATCTGGACCAAATGCAGCATATTCTGGGGAGAAACTATGGGCAACAAATCTTTCAGGTAATTATGAAAATTATACTGATGCCTATATAGAAAGTCCAACTATATCTTTACCAGATGATAAGAATCCAATTTTAACATTTAATCATTGGGTGGATATGGAAGGAACTACAACCCTATGGGATTATGGTCAAGTATTAGTTTCTAATGATGATGGAGCTACTTGGACCAATGTTACGCCAGGAGAAAAATATGGCAGAAGAGTTCAGGAATGGGCTAGTGAAGAGATATCTTTAATTGAATATAAGGGTCAGGATATAAAGATAAGGTTCTTCTTCCATTCAGATGTTTCGGGAATGTATACTGGTTGGTATATAGATGATGTATATATCGTTGGAATGGAAACTGAACCAACAGATCCACCAGCAGATGAAGAAACAAAACTTAACTTAGTACCTGAGATTAAAAAGGCTGATTATGTAGATCCAGTTGAACCAAGTTTTGACTTAAACAGAACAGAAACTTATGAATATGAAACAGTAAAAGACATTGAAGTACAAAATATGCCAATGGCTAGGGGACGGGGTATTCCAGTAGATAATGCTGTAGTTACGGTATTAGAAACAGGAAGAAGCGTTAAGGCAGATCCAGCCACTGGAAGATTTAACTTGAGAAGCCCAATAGGGGAATATACTATAAGGGCAGAAGCCTATGGATATTATTCACAGGATGCTACAGTAACTGTAGAAGAAGATGAAACCGTTAGCCATACCTTTATATTAGATCAAAAACCTCAAGGTAGGATTACAGGTAGGGTATTTGATCGATACTATCTAAATCCTGCATCTCATGCTGTGATCAGGGTAGTAGAAGATGGAAATATAAAACCGGTAACGGCAGATCAAGATGGTAACTTTACAATAGAAGGAGTATATGAAGGAACCTATACATTAAAGGTAATAGCAGATGGATTTGAACCAGGAGAGGTTACAGTCGATGTAATAGGTAATGAGGTAACAAACATTGATATACCACTAAAGAGATTCGTAGGATATGAAGATGAAATTAGCTATGACAATGATATACCTACAAATGCATTGGTATTAAATGCAGCAAACAACGGATTAGCAGTAAGATTCACACCAGCTGAATATGGAAAAGTTGTAGGAGCAAATATATATTTCTGGGGCAATGATTGGCCAACACCAGGAGGAACAGAAATAGGAATAGCTATATTCGACACAGATAACAATGGTAATCCATCTCAGATGATAGGAGAACCAAAGGTAGTAAATGTTAATAGAGGTGCATGGAATCTAATCGATTTATCAGAATATGGCTTTGCAACGGATAGAGACTTCTTCATAGCAACTATGCAAACTAAAGCTGGCGACTATTCACCAGGTGTAGGAATAGATGAAACTAGTCCAGCACCAGAGAGATCTTATCTTCACTTAGGTGGGGAAGAGTTTGTCCAAATAAGTGATGAAAATATAGATGGTGGACTGATGATTAGAGCTAGAGTTGAAAATACTGTTGATACACCAGTAATAACTAATTTAAAAGAATTAAACTATACAAATCAAGATTCAATAATCGTAGAAGGTACAGTAACAGCAGATGGAAAGGTTAACGTATATGTAAATAGTGTAGTAACTCCTGTAGAAGCTGAAAATGGAATATTCTCAGCAGAAGTGGAATTGCCATTAGAAGAAAACACCATTATGGTAACTGCAGAATTAAATGGAGTCGAAACAGAACCATCACAACCGATAATAGTTAGAAAAGACAAAGAAGCACCAGCATTGGTAGTAACTGAACCAGTTGATAATGTTAAGATAAATTCCGAAGTAGTTCATGTTAGAGGTAATGCTGTAGATAATATTGAATTGGCACAACTATTGATTAACGACGTAGAAGTAGAAGTGGATGAAGAAGGAAACTTCCACAAGAGACTAATGGTAAATCCAGGGGAGAATGTGATTACAGTAAAAGCTGTTGATGGAGCAGGAAATGAGGCAATAGTTGAAAGAACAGTATATGTAGAATTAGATGCACCAGTTATAAGTAATATAGAACCTGCAGAAGATGTAGAACTAAGAGCAGGGGAAGTATTGACTGTTAGTTTTGAAGCTCCAACTGGAGGAGAAGGATACTTTAGACTAATGGTTCCATTTGGACTACAAAGCAACGAAATAGGCATTCCAATGACAGAGGAAGATGGAGTCTATACAGGCACTTGGACTGTACCAGCAGAAACATCAGCAGAAGAGTTATCAGTTGAAGTAGTATATATTAGCGAATATGGATTTGAAGTAACGGAGATAGCACCAGGAATGGTAAGGATAATATCAGATGGAGAGCCCGTTGATCCACCAGAAGATCCATATACAAATATTGAAAATATAGAACCAGCAGCAAACAAAACAGTTAGATCAGGAGAAGAGGTAACAATAAGCTTCAACGGTCCAGCTGGTGGAGATGCTTACTACAGACTAATATTACCATTTGAAGCTACAGCTGATAGCAATGGCAATCCTATGGTTGAGGAATTAGATGGATTCTACAGTGCAACTTGGACGGTACCAGAGGGATTAGTGGTATCAGATTTACAAGTTGAAGTTATACTAGTAGTAGATGGCGAAAGATTAACTGGTTACGCTGATGGAAGAATAACTGTAGTAGGAGATATGGAAGATTTACCAAACAATAGTGTAATAATTGATGGTGAAGCTTTTGATAGTAGATATCTAAACAGTAATAAAGAAGCCCAGAAGAAATTAATTGATGCTAGCAATGCAGGCAAACCAATCTACATCAAGATATCTGGTTCACATATAGTTGATATTCGAGGGAAAGCGGTAGATGCTGAGGCTCTAGGAGATTATATAACATATTACGATATAGATGGAGCTATTAGGATATATGCAAAACATTAGTTAAAATATGGGGTCCCAGAGAAATTTGGGGCCCTGTTATATATACGGAGGGAGAGTAGACTTGAAAAAACGGAAGAGTATGCCCATTTTTGTTATTCTATTGATATTAGCATTTACTATTACAGGATGTAGAAATAAGTCCAATTCGAAGGATGTTGTAATTGAATGTTTTAATAAGATACAACAGGGAGATTTCAATGAGATAGGTGAATATATGGTAGACTTTAGTCAAGAAGATACAAATATAATAGATGATAGAAATGAAATATTTAATGAGGCTTTGAAAAAACTAGAATATGATATATTGGATACAACTCAAGAGAGGGAGTCAGTGGAAATGAATGTTAGTATAACCATTCCCAATATGCTAGAATTGAACTCCCGTATGATGCGCCTTTCGGTAGAAGGAATCATAGCAGGTAATGATATTGAAAGCGAGGAATTCAAACAAAAGCTAAAAGAGGGTATAGGCCTAGATAGCTTGGATATGGTCTCATCAGAGATAAAAGTCAATCTTAAAAAGGTTGGTGATAAGTGGCTTATAGCCAATGGTGAGGAATTTTTAGATGCAGTAACTGGAAATATGTTCGAAAACATCAAAGATCATCAAAATCTAGGTGCCAGGCACTAACTTGTGAAATATCCGCCCCTGCATAAAATATCTATCCCTGGCAAAATATCCGTCCCTGGTAAATATCCGTCCCCAAAATATCCGTCCCCGGCACTAACTTACTAACATATTGTAAAAAATAATATAAACCAGTCCTTTTGAACCGGTCCCCAAAAGTTAGACTAAAAATCTAACCAATGGGGGTCGGTTCATTTAGGGCTGGTTTTTAAATTTCATTGATTGCAGTCCTAGATATTTAGCTATATATGTGGTATATTTAGTTTGTCTATACTTCACAATTATTCTATAAAAAATATCAATTTGTTTTAAAGGGAATCTTATCATAAAATTAATATAAGCAAATTCTAGGAGGTGCTAATGATGACCAAAGCAGAACTTATCGAAGAGGTTAGAAAAGAGGCTGAAGGATATTTTGAACGAGGAGAATTTTTCTGTTCCGAAGCAGTAGCTCATACTATCAATAATTTACTTGGTAAACCTTATGATGATAAAGTTGTAAAAATGGCTTCAGGTTTCCCCATAGGCATGGGAAAGTCTGGTTGTTTATGTGGTGCAGTAAGTGGTGGACAAATGGCTCTTGGTATGGTTTATGGTAGAGTTCATGGTGAATCTATGAATGAAAAGATGTTCCCATTAGCTGCAGAATTACATGATCATATTAAAGACGAATATGGTTCTACATGTTGTAGAGTCATAACTAGACAATGGGCAGGAGACAATTTTCAAAGCCCTGAAAGAAAAGAGCACTGTATAGAGATAACAGGGAAAGTTGCGGCATGGGTAGCAGAAAAGTTAATAGAAGATGGACAAGTTGAAATAGAATAATAAATACCACTGGATCCAGTGGTATTTATTATTTATATATTATTTTGCACTTTCAGTTTTAGAAAATAGAAATACTATATACTTTAACAATACATAAAGCACCATTATTACAGCTAACAATTCTTCAAACTTTACAATATATTTCAACATAGCTATTTCCTTCCCAGTATTAAGCAGGAATGCATTGGTTAATTTTAAAGAAAGAGCGCTAATGACTAGCGGGAAAGTAAAGGCTGAATAACTTGGATAAAATGGAAGCTTTAATAGTTTAGGAAGTTGTAGCAGTACGCAAAGCAAAGTAAACTGTGATAAAGCTAATAATAACCAAACTATAAACATATTTTTATCTTGGAACGAATTCATATAGCCTGCTAAACAAAGGCTAGCTGGTGCAGCTAAAATTACTATTGTAGGCAATGCTGGTTCTGGAATTTCCCTAACCTTTAGAACCCTATAGAGTATGATAGGCAATAATACTAAATAGGATATAAAACCGAACCAGAATAAAATTTTCCCTACATTTGTCATCTCAAATGCAGGAGCAGTTACAGATCCTACCACGATTCCAACATAGACTATATACCAACTGGGAAATACTTTTTTAATGTTGAAGTTAAATACATACTTAATGGTAAAATAAAGGATTAAAACAATGTGTAAAACCAACCCTATAACCCAAATACCAAAAGCTAAAGATGGAGTTAATGGTTTAATATAGGTAGCCATTAGCATAATTCCCATGGAAAGGGTAGGGAAAACACTAGCTATAACTGGATTATTTAAGTCTTCAGCTATCTTTTTTGGATATATAATAATTTTAGCTAATATTAAAACTAAAATGATTGCTGCGAAGATACCAAATATATTCCTATACATATTGCCATAGGATAGTACTAGGTTTCCTGTAGCTGCTAAAGCTAGTAACAAGGCTACAGCAGGTACTGGTAGTCTTTTAATAATTCCTTTCATCAACATCTCCCCTTTTAATAATTGATTTTGAACAATAGGGAATAACACATTCCCACAATAGATTAGCATATAGCAAGAGACAAATCCAATAGAAAATTTCTATAGTAAAAGATGTTTGATTAAAAAACTTATATAGCAAATATCCGCCCCTGGCACAAGCAAATATCCGTCCCCGGCGCTAACTTACTAACTTATTGCAAGAATAAAATTCAACAGTCCCTAGGGCTATTTTTTTTATAGAAATTTTATCAAAAATAAAGGGAAAGGTAAGAATTATGTCTAATATATAGGATAAGATATTGTATAAGGGAGGAGAGGCGATGGCTAGAAAGCGGAGAATAGAGTATAGGGGAGCTATGTACCATGTGATTCAGCGGGGGAACAATAGGGAGTATATATTTGAAGAAAGCCTATATAAAGGCTATTTGATTAAGTTGATGAAGGAGACCAAGGAAAAGCATGATTTTAGGCTCTATGGTTATGTAATTATGGATAACCACTATCACATGATAATTCAGACCATAGATATGCCTATCAGTAAAATAATGCTCAGCATTAATTCTAAATATGGAAAGTATTATAATTACAAGGAAAATAGAACGGGTCCAGTATTTGAAAATAGGTATAAGAGTGTATTAGTAGAAAATGAAGGATACCTGCTGCAGCTTTTGAAATACATCCATCTGAATCCACTAAGGGCAGGGATGTGTTCGTCTATGGACGAATATAAATGGAGCTCCGATGTTTTTTACAGGAGAAATATGAAAAATATAGTAGATATAGATGGAATATTAGATATGCTTTCTTCAAATAGAATGGAAGCTATAAAAAAATATATAGAATATATGGATGGGGAGTTTAGGGCTGAACAGTTTGACCCTAGTACATTTGAAGATGTAGAAGCTATTGGAAGCAATCGTTTTAAGGAGCAAATGCTTACCGAGTATAATACTGACAGGATGAATTTAGATGATATACTAAAGGAAGTATGTCCATCAGAAGATGAGTACAATTTGATCAAATCCTCATCTAGAAAAAGATATTTAATGGAGTACAAGGCTGAATATGTGAAAAAAGCAAGGGATTTTAACTATTCTTATAGGGAAATAGGGGAAAATATAGGGATATCCGATGTGGCAGCCATAAAGCTAGGGGAAAGATAGTGCATAGAATAAGTTAGTAAGTTAGTGCCGGGGACGGATGTTTACCGGGGAGGGATAGTTGAGTGACTCAATGTTTGGCACAAATATTTTAGGAGGTTGGAAACTGTGGATAATAAATCAATAACAGATGATCTAATTAGAAAATGCTCAGAATATTACAACTCGGATTTGAATAACAAGGTATATTCAGATGCGGTAATAAGAAATGGTCTTGTTGATGTGGCATTAAATCATGGGGCTGTTGCAAATATGCACTTCCATTTTTCAGAAGAGATCGATGTAGGAAGAGTTACAAACCAAAAGAAAACTGGAAGGTGTTGGATGTTTGCTGCTTTGAATTGTGTGCGATATAGTATTTCGAACAGTTTACAAATGGAAGATAAGGATTTTGAGCTTTCCCAAAATTACATATTTTTCTGGGACAAGCTAGAGAAGTCTAATCTATTTCTAGAAAATATAATAGCAACTATCGACAAGGATTTAGAGGATTATGAGGTAGTTGGCCTATTGAGTTCTCCTGTAAAGGAAGGGGGAAGATGGGGCTTGTTTGCAAAGTTAATAGAGAAGTATGGAGTAGTTCCCAAATATGCAATGCCAGATTCTAAAGCTTCAGAGGATTCTAAGGTACTTAACCAAATATTGAACCAAAAAATGAGACAATATGCTAAGGGTTTAAGAGAAATGTATAGAGAAGATAAACCCATTGATGCTATAAGGGAAGAGAAAGAAAACATGCTAATAGATGTGTATAATATATTATGCCATTTTATTGGGGAACCACCAAGGACTTTTGATTTAGAGTATAGAGATATCAATGGAGATTTTCACAGAGTGAAGGATATAACGCCTTTAGATTTTTATAATAAGTATTCAGAAGTAAAGCCAAAAGATTATGTTGTATTAGTAAATTATCCCACAGAAGACAAGCCTTTTGGGAAAACTTATACGATAAAGTACCATGGAAATGTAGTTGATGATGAGCCGATCAAATATTTGAATGTGGATATAGATATATTAAAGGAATTGGTTATAGCTCAAATAAAAGGA
Source organism: Clostridium sp. Cult3 (assembly GCF_021655115.1). Taxonomy (GTDB): domain Bacteria; phylum Bacillota; class Clostridia; order Tissierellales; family Tepidimicrobiaceae; genus PPXY01. Next base: position 519 of record NZ_PPXY01000017.1, on the reverse strand, counting down.
GGAGAACAGGTTTCTTTTGGTTGTGATGTAGGGAAAATGTCTCACAGAGAGCTTGGAATAATGGATATGGAATTGTTTAATTATGAGACCGTTTTGAATACTAAGTTTACTATGGACAAGGCTGATAGGCTTATGTATAGGGCTAGTGGTTCTTCTCATGTAATGACTTTTACTGGGGTTAATCTTGTAGAAGGCAAGCCTAATAGATGGAAAGTCCAAAATAGCTGGGGTGAATCAGCTGGAAATAAGGGATTCTATATAATGAGCGATGAATGGTTTGATGAATACGTTTTAAGAGTAGCCATTAATAAAAGATATGTATCTGAAGAGATACTGAAAGCCTATGAACAGGAGCCAATAATTTTGAGTCCATGGAATACATTAGGTCCAGTATTTTAGATAAATACAGGGCAGGTGCAAAATAAGTTCACACGAAAATGATTTAGTTAGTAGGCTCCTCTTTAATAGATCCCACCTTCTTCTTTACTTCTTATGAATAATCTATCCCTTGTTTTTTGA
>NZ_PPXY01000016.1 GCF_021655115.1 Clostridium sp. Cult3 | reverse complement strand
TTTTGAGAAGCTAGCCTTAAGGGTTGGCTTTTTCTATTTTATATAGCTATCTTGGGACTATTTTCCTGGGAAGTTTTTAGGGAGAATCTAGATTATAATGATAAATTTAAAACCCTATTGACAGAATGTTCTTTAATTGATATTATACTTATAGGATGTCAGATATCAGACAAGTGAAATTTAAACAGGTGGTGATACTATGATTTTAAAAGAAGAGAGAGAATTGATAGTAGAATACGGGAAAAAATTAATTACTAGTGGTCTTACTAAGGGAACTGGTGGGAATTTGAGTATTTATAATAGAGAAAAAAAGCTAATGGCAATTAGCCCTTCAGGCATAGATTATTTTAAGACAAAACCACAAGATGTAGTAGTACTAAATCTTAAAGGAGAAAAAGTTGATGGAGACAAGGCTCCTTCCAGCGAATATGAAATGCACAAAATATTTTATGAAAATAGAACAGATATAAATGCCATAGTTCATACTCACACTATATATGCAACAACTATTGCATGCCTAAATTGGGATTTGCCAGCTGTTCATTATATGATAGCTTTAGCAGGTCCAAATGTTAGATGTGCAGAATATGCCACTTATGGCACTAAAGAATTAGCAGAAAATGCTTTTAAAGCAATGGAAAATAGAAATGCAGTATTACTTGCAAATCATGGTTTACTGGCAGGGGCAAAGGATTTGGCTAATGCTTTTAATGTAACAGAAGAAATTGAATACTGTGCAGAACTATATTATAGGACTAAATCCATAGGAGAACCAGTAATCCTTTCAAATGAAGAAATGAGTTTAATGGAAGAAAAATTCAAAACTTATGGACAGGTAGAATAAACAATGAAAATAAAAGAAAAATCTATCCCCTTAAGCCAAATAGCCAAGGAAAGAATATTAAAATATATTGAAAGTGAAAAATTAGGTGCAGATGATTTATTACCTTCTGAAAATGCCTTAATGGAAATGCTTGGTGTAAGCAGATACACTATTAGAGAAGCCTTGGCTCTATTGGAACAGGATAGAATAATATACAAAATCCAAGGCAAAGGGACCTTTGTAAACAAAAAACCAATGTATATAGAAAGTGGATTAGAAAAATTAGACAGTATAACGGAAATTATAGAAAGTTTTGGATATAAGCCAGGGACAAAATGGATTAGTATCGAAGAAATAGAACCTAATAAAGATATGATAGAAAAGCTAAACCTTAAGGATGGGGAAAAGGTTATCACCTTTAAAAGACTTAGAACAGCAGATGAAAAAGAAGCATCCTATTTAGTAGATACTATGCCTAAAAAATATTTGGGGAATAAGGTTCCTAAAGAAATCGAAACTGAATCTCTATTTAAGTATTTAGAGATTAATTTTAATATAAGTATAGAATATGCTATAACAGAGATAATACCTACATTTCCAATGGAAGAAATGTTAGATTATATGAATGTAAAAAATGACTCTTTATTTCTATTGTTACACCAAATTCATTATGATAAGGAAAATAGACCAATGCTCTACTCCTTTGACTATTTTAATCCAGAGGTATTTAAGTTTAAGATAAATAGAACTATTTAATATAGAAAGTAGGTAAAAAACACAAATCTGTTATAGATATAAATAAATAAAATGGGAGGAATAACATGAAAGAGATAAAAACCATCGAATTTAAGGATGAAATACTATATTTAATAGACCAAAGAAAACTTCCAACGGAATATGAAATATTCCAATGTAAGAATTATAAAGAAGTGAATTTTGCTATAGAAGATATGGTAGTAAGAGGAGCACCAGCAATTGGAGCTACCGCAGCCTATGGAGTAGTACTAGCAGCAAAGGAATTTATTAATGAAGAAAGAGAAGTATTCTTCGAAAAAATGGATGAAGCATTGGAAGTTCTAAATAATTCTAGGCCTACAGCAGTAAATTTAATGTGGGCTATAAATAGAATGAGAAATCTAATAGAAGAAAGTAAAGAGCTAGCATTAGAAGAAATATATGAAAAAATCTTAGATGAAGCAAACAAAATTTATGAGGAGGATATTGAAACCAATAAAACTATGGCCAAATATGGCAATGAAATTATAAATGAAGGGGATACAATATTAACCCATTGTAATACGGGGGCACTAGCTACAGTAGCCTATGGGACAGCCCTAGGGGTAGTAAGAGAAGCCCACTATACTGGGAAAAATATATTTGTATATGCAGACGAAACTAGACCAAGATTACAAGGGGGAAAACTTACTGCCTGGGAATTAGTACAAGAACAAATACCTTCAAAATTAATAGCAGATAATGTGGCAGCCACCTTAATTAGAGATGGAAAAATAGATGTAATTTTAGTAGGAGCCGATAGAATAGCCTCTAATGGAGATACGGCAAATAAAATAGGTACCTTTATGCTATCAGTAATAGCTAAAGCCTATAATGTACCATTCTATATAGTAGCCCCTACCACTACCATAGACTTTGAAATTGAAACTGGAGATGAAATAATAATAGAAGAAAGAAGCTCCGAAGAAGTAACCCAAATAAATGGAGTAAGAATAGCTCCAGAAGGCATAGATGTCTATAACCCAGCCTTTGATGTAACGCCTAATGAAAATATTTCTGGAATTATAACAGAAAAAGGCATAGTAAGAGCACCATATAAGGAAAATATAATGAAATTGAAATAAAAAGGGGGATTTACATGAAAGAAGTTGAGAAGATTATTAAAGCTTTAGATTTACAACCGTTAGAAAGAGAAGGTGGACTTTTTAAGTCTACATATCGTTCTAAAGATAAAGTAGATGGCAAAGATATGGGATCAGCAATCTTTTTTATGTTAACCGGAGAGGCATATTCACATCTACACAGATTGCCGACTGATGAAGTATATCATTTTTATTTAGGAGATCCAGTAGAACTTCTAGAATTGTTGCCTGATGGTAGTTCCCGTAGAGTAGTCTTAGGAGGGGATATACTAAATGGGCAAAAAGTGCAATATGTAGTAAAGGCTGGTAGTTGGCATGGTTCGCGATTAATAGAGGGTGGAAGATATGCTTTAATGGGCACAACAATGAGCCCAGGATTTGAACCAAGTGATTATGAACATGCAGAAAATCCTGATAAATTAATAGAACAATATCCCGAACAAGAGGAAATGATAAAAAAATTAACTGGTGAAACAAAACATTATTAGGGATCCAATTATTTTAAAAATAAAATTTATTAATGGGGGTTAAAAAAATGAAGCGGAAAATATCTTTAATTATGAGCTTTGTACTAGTATTAGGATTAATTTTAACTGGTTGTGGTAGCAAGGATTCAAACACGGGCACTAATGATACTGATGTTAAAAAAATTGCTTTTGTAACAGGTACTGGAGGTCTAGGGGACAAATCCTTTAATGACCTTGGATATGAAGGAATTTTAAAACTAAAAGATGAAGGTATACATTGTGATGTTGCTGAACCAAAATCAATTTCAGAAATGGAAGGTATTATTAGAAACTTCGCTGATACAGAAGAGTACGCATTAATCGCCGTTATGGGTGGAGATTCTGTAGATTCGGTAAAAGCAGTAAGTGCTGATTATCCTGAACAACCAATGCTTATTATTGATGGATTCGCTGGAGAAGATGCTATTAAATCTGTTATTTTAAGTCAAACTGATACTGCATTCTTAGTAGGTGCCTATGCAGGGCTTATGGTAAAGGAAGGGAATCTACCAAATGCTCAAGGGGAAAACACTATAGGTATTGTTGGTGGAATGGACATTCCTATTATTAGAAGCTTAGTTGCTGGGTATACAGCTGGTGCTAGATATGTAAATCCTGATGTTAAGGTGTTAACTACTTATGTAGGGGCATGGAATGATCCAGGAAAGGGTTCCGAATTAGCACAGAGTTTATATAGCCAGGGTGCAGATATTATATTTCAAGCCGCAGGTGGATCAGGTTTAGGGGCTTTAGAAGCTTCAGAAAAAGTTGGTCTTTATGCAATTGGATATGATGGAAATCAAAATGAATTATATCCAGATAATATTTTAGCATCAGGTATTAGAGGTATATCTGATATGGTATATACTACCTCAAAAGAAGCTTTAGACGGTATTTACGAAGGCGGAGACTTTACAATTGCTATGAAAGACAATCCCTTAACTTCACAGCTTACAATGGAAGGTTCTAATATAGAAACTCCAGACGAAATACTTGAAAAATTAGAAGAAATTAAGCAATTCTTAATCGAAGCTAAAGTTGAAATTCCAGCTGAACCATCGGATGTAGATGCATATATTGAACAAGTAGGTACATTCGAAGAATAATTAAATTAATTAAAACTAATTAATAAGATAAAGGAATAGGGAAGGAATTTCCTTCCCTATTTTATAAAAGAGAGGTGTACTTTTTTGGAAAAAATTGTTGAAATGAAAGGGATTCGAAAAGTGTTTGGAAATAATATTGCCTTAGACTCAGTAGATTTTAGTTGTTGCAAGGGAGAAGTCCTCTGTTTATTAGGTGAAAATGGTGCTGGAAAAACAACCCTTATGAAAATTTTATATGGCATGTATAAAAAAGACGATGGAGAGATTCTCTATAAAGGTGATATTTTGGATATAACTAGTCCTAGAACAGCAATTTCTGCTGGAATACAAATGGTTCATCAACATTTTATGCTAGTCGATACTATGACTGTGGTCGACAATATTATGATCGGTAAAGAACCAGGCAAACACATATACTATGATAGAAAAGAAGCTAAGAAGATTGTAGAAGAACTTTCAGCCGAATTTGGATTAAAAGTACCGACAGATAAACTTGTCAAGGATATTTCTATAGGTGAAAGACAAAGAGTAGAAATAATAAAAGCACTTTATCAAGGAGCTGAACTATTAATTCTTGATGAACCTACAGCAGTATTGACTCCCCAAGAAGTTGAAGATCTATTTAAGGTTATTGATAATTTACGGAAAAGTGGAAAGACAATTATCATAATAACTCATAAACTAAAAGAGGCTATGGCAATTTCAGATAGAATTTATGTTTTAAGACAGGGTAAAATGGTTGGAGAAAGATCAGTTGAAGAGACTAATATAGACGAATTGAGTCAGTTAATGGTAGGCCATAAAATCTACAAAGGGGAAAAGAAAAGTTTCCAGTCGGATGAAAAACTATTAAAACTTGAAAATGTAAAATTCAATGATTCACAAAAAGTAGAAGTATTAAAAGGAATTAACTTCTATATTAGAAAGAAAGAAATTTTAGGTATTGCAGGTGTAGAAGGAAATGGACAAACTGAGATAATAAATATTCTATTCGGCTTAGAAAACAATTGGACTGGAGATATAAGCATAGATGGCAAATCTATTAAAGGAAAAAAAACAGATGAGCTAATTAAAGATGGGGTTTCTTGTATTCATGCAGATAGGCAGGGTTATAGTATAGCATTAAATTTAACTGTACCCTATAATTTTTTAATGGGATATCAAGATAGTGAAAAGTTTACACATAAGAAACATTTTGTTGATTGGGAAAGAGTAGAACAAGCTTCATCAGAGGCCCTGGAAACCTACGATGTAAGGCCCAGGGATATAAGTAGAAAGCTTTATGAATTTTCTGGTGGAAATCAGCAAAAATTTGTAGTTGGTAGAGAAGTGATGAGGAATCCCAAATTATTAATAGCTGCCCATCCAACTAGAGGTGTAGACATCATGGCATCTTCTTTTATTCATAAAGAATTAAACCGAATGAAAGAAAATGGTGCAGGAATATTATTGATATCATCAGATTTAGATGAATTAATAGAACTAAGTGATCGTATTGCAGTTATATATAATGGACAAATTGTAGAAGTAAAACCAGTAGAACAATTTTCATTAATGGAATTAGGTAGATTAATGGGAGGAGGCAAGTCTGATGAAGGAGAGAAAGTCATTAACGGGTAATATAAAAAGAATAAATTTAGCACCCTTATACTCTCTATTACTAGCGTTTATTATTGGAAGTATAATTATTAGAGCTAGCGGAAATTCGCCAATAGAAATATATGGAATACTTATTAATGGAGCATTTGGTTCACGGAAAGGATTTTTACAAACCTTATTGCAAGCTACCCCCCTTTTATACTGTGGACTTGCTGTTTCATTTGGTTTAAAGGGCGGCATCTTAAATCTTGGAGTAGAGGGCCAACTTTATATGGGCGCACTATTCAGTTCTATAGCAGCAATATACATTAAGGGTTTACCTGCCCCAGTACATATTATTATTTGTGTAGTAGCAGGAATGATTGGTGGGATGATTTGGGCATTCTTACCTATATGGTTAAAAATAAAGAGAGGAGCACATGAGGCCGTAACAGCCCTTATGATGAATTATATTGCAGTATTGCTACTAGACTATCTTCTTAATTATCCAATAAGAGAACCTAACAGCTCAGTCGCACAAACAGTTGTAATCCAGCCTACAGCACAATTACCTCACCTTTTTGCAAAAAGCAAGGTAACTATAGCTATTTTTTTAGGAATTTTATTAGCTATTGCATTGAATTTCCTATTAAAGAAAACTGTATTAGGATATAAAATCACTGTGGTAGGTTCAAATAGGAAAGCAGCATCTGCTAGTGGTATTCATGTAAACAAGGTATTGATTACAACTATGTTGATTTCAGGTTTATGTGCTGGTTTAGCGGGAACAATGGAAGTACTGGGATCCTATTATAGACTAATTCAAGGTTTTTCTCCAGGTTATGGTTTTGAAGGGATTGCAGTAGCAGTATTGGGAACCTCCCCCATTAGTGTTATTTTCAGCTCTATATTATTTGGTGCCCTAAAAGCCGGAGGGATTATGCTAAACTTTGGTACAAATCTTTCAGTTAAATTCATAACTGTATTGCAAGGTATTATTATATTATTGATTTCAGCCCCCCTGCTAATTCCAAATATAAAAGAATCTATTAATAAAAAATTAAGCCAAAGGAGGAGTTAGAAATGGAAGATATTGTCTCTATTTTAAGTACAACGCTGAGATTAACTACACCTATAGCATTTGCAACCCTAGGGGCAGTAGTAATGGAATTGGCAGGTATTAATGCTTTAGCTACAGAGGGGATAATGTTATCTGGCGCTTTTGGTGCAGTAATAGGTAGCTGGATATCTGGAAGCCCCTGGATTGGTGTAGTATTTGCTATATTATTCTCTGTAATAGTTGGCCTTATAAGAAGTTATCTTTGTATAGAACATCAGGCCAATCATACTGTAAGTGGTGTTGGTTTGAATATCTTAGCTAGTGGTTTCACTGCTATGATGCTAAAGATAATATGGAATATGGATGGTAAGAGTGATGTAGTTACAAATTTAAAAGACTGGTCAATACCATTGATTAAAGATATTCCTGTAATAGGAGATATTTTAGGAAAACAAAATCCACTTGTATATATACTTTTTCCTACTCTATTAATTGTTTGGTATTTAATAAGTAGAACTAGCTTTGGGCTTCGTTTAATGACAGCAGGTGAACATCCAGAAGTATTATCAAGTTTAGGTATAAGTGTTTCTAAATATCGTTATTTAGCCACTATATTAGGAGCTACTCTTATTGGACTAGGTGGAGCTTATTTAGCAATAGGCCAATTATCCTTTTTCGCCCAAGACATGACTAGTGGAAGGGGATATATGGCATTGGCAGCCTGTGTTTTTGGAAGATGGAGTCCAATAGGTGCCTTCGGTGGTGCCTTATTGTTTGGTTTTGCTGATGCTATGCAAATGCGTTTACAAACTGTTGTAACATATACACAGTTCATTCAAATGATGCCTTATATATTAACTATTCTGGTATTAAGTAGCTTTGTAAAAAAAGATATACAGCCCCCTGCTGCTTCGGGAAAACCATATAAAGCACAGCAATAGTTATAAGAAATACTGAAGAATATTAAAAACAAATTTAATAGAATTTAAAATTTATTTAAAGAAAGTGGCTTAAAAAGACTTAAAGGAGGAAATTAATATGAAGGTTGCAATTATAGGAATTGGTTTTATTGCAGAAGTCCATGTAAAAGAATTATTAAGTTTGGGACATGAGGTTGTAATAGCAATAGGAACTGACACTGAAAGAACAGAGAAATTTGCAAAACGGTGGGGAATTAAGAAATCTAGTATAGACTATAAGGATGCATTATCATCTGATATAGACGTAGTACACATATGTACACCACCTACTTTACATTATGAAATGGTCAAAGATGCATTGAAGGCGGACAAACATGTAGTATGTGAAAAGCCTTTATGTCTTGACCCTAATGAAGCAAAGGAATTAATGGAAATTGCAAATGAAAAAGGCCTTGTAAATGGAGTGAATTTTAATGTTAGATTCCATGATGCATGTGCTAATATTAAGGATACTATAAGATCTTCTGAGTTTGGAAATGTAAATTTGGTTCATGGTAGTTATCTTCAAGAATTCCATGCTTTACCTGCAGATTATTCTTGGCGTTATAAGGAAAAATTAGCAGGACCAATGAGAGCTACATCAGAGATTGGATCTCATTGGATAGATTTAGTTCGATATTTAACAGGTTTAGAAATTGCTGAGGTAAGTGCAAGTTATGGAAAATTTAATCCCACTAGATATTTAAGGAACAACATCATGTATGAAAAAGAGCAAGAGGGTTCACAAAAAATTTCTGTATATAGTGATGATTGTGCTATGGTTTTTTTAAAATTTTCTAATGGAGCTATTGGGAACATGGTTCTCTCTGAAATCTCCCATGGAAGAAATAATAGACTGTCCATAGAAATTAGTGGTTCAAAGGAGAGTATTTGGTGGAATAGCGAAAATCCTTTTACTATAAATAGGGCAGGAAAGTTTACAGGCATTAATACGCAAATCAATGCCTTTGCTGAAGGATTTCCAGGCACATTTAAAAACTTTTTTAATGAAGTTTATAAAGATATAAATTTAGGAAAAGCAGGCAGTTCGCCAATATATCCGACATTTAGAGATGGATATATCAATGCTGTTGTATGTAATGCTATTTACGAAAGTGCAAATAATAATTCTAAATGGGTGGAGGTCGAAATTTAATGCAATTAAAGGATAAAGTTGTTCTAGTAACTGGTGCAGCTAATGGCACAGGTAAGGCTATTGCTAAAAGTTTTTTAGAGGAAGGAGCTATTGTTATAGCTGCAGATATTCAAGAATTAAAATGGGATGCTGGAAAATATGAAGATAAAATTTTCAGATATGTTTTTGATATTTCAGATGAAGAGGCAGTTAACAGAGCGATAGATGAAATTAATAAAAAAAGTGATGGTATTTCTATATTAGTAAATAATGCTGGAATTAGTTTAGAATCCAAATTACAGGATCTTGAACTAGAAATGTGGGAGAAGGTATTTGCAATTAATACCCGTGGAACTTTTTTATGTACAAAAGCTGTTGTGAAAAATATGCTTTCAAAAAATATTGGAGGTAGTATAATTAATATATCTTCAATTGCTGGGAGAAATGCTTTCCCAGGTTCTAGTGCCTATAGTGCTTCTAAAGCAGCAGTAATTGGTTTTACCCGTGCACTTGCAGCAGAACTTGGACCCCATGATATTAGAGTTAATGCCATATGTCCCGGCTCTGTTGATACAGATATGTTAAAAGGTATTATTGAAAATATTTCTGAAAATACAGGAGTGAGTTTAGAAGAAACTCGTAAGATGATGGAAGATAGTATCCCACTAAAAAGGTTTCAAACTCCTGAAGATATTGCAGCAATGGCAGTGTTTTTAGCTTCAGATTGTGGAAAAAATATTAATGGAGAATCTATTAATTTAGATGGTGGAGTTGTTCGATGTTAATTCAAGAACTATATGGGAAACTTAAAATAAGTTTTATATTTGATACTATATTTCTTTAATATGGAGGTATTATATGTTATTAGAAAAAGTTAATGAATCCATAAAATATATTAAGAGCAAGACAGGCCTAGAACCAACAATAGGAGTTATACTTGGTACAGGATTAGGTGAATTTGTTGATATGATAGAAAATCAAGTAATTATACCTTATGAAGAGATACCAAATTTTCCTGCTTCAACAGCACCTGGTCATGAGGGACGTTTAATTATTGGTGAATGTATGAATAAAGCAGTATTATGTATGCAAGGAAGATTTCATTATTATGAAGGATATTCAATGGAGGAAGTAACCTACCCAATTAGAGTTATGCAAAAACTAGGATTAGAAAATCTAATAATTACTAATGCCGCTGGTGGTTTGAATTCGAAATTAAGACCTGGAGATTTAATGATTATCGATGATCATATAAATTTTATGGGTAATAATCCTTTAATAGGACAAAATCAAGATGCCTTCGGGCCAAGATTTGTGGATATGAGTAAATCATATGATCCTGAGTTAATAAAAATTGCTTACAAAGCTGCAGAAAATGTTGGTATTTCATTAAGGCAAGGTGTTTATGTTGGTTATACTGGGCCAAGTTTTGAAACGGCAGCAGAAATTAAATTATTTAATTCTTTCGGAGGTAGTGCAGTAGGTATGTCTACCGTACCAGAGGTAATAGTTGCAAATCATGGAGGATTAAAAGTGTTAGCAATTTCTTGTATAACTAATTTAGGAACAGGTATTTTAGATAATCCTTTATCGGTAGAAGAGGTATTTGAAACAGCAACAAATGCAGGAGTAAAGTTTAGAAAGCTGTTAGAAAACATAATAGATTTAATTTAATTTTATAAGGTACTGAAATGATATAATTGGGCTTAAACTCTAAGCCCAATGTTTATTAATACAAAAAGATAAGCTAATTAAAGTCGATAGATTTTATCAAAAAAGTTAAAAATTATTTATCAATATTTAAGATAAAAAATGCACACTTACATAAACCAACGAGAATTGGTTTTCAAAAATGAATTTAGATATTAAAAAGTGATCATTGAAAACTAAATATTAAATACAAATCATTAGGCTACTAAAGATCTAGTACAAGGAATAGTTACTATAGATGATTGCATAAAGGCAGCAAAAGATAAAACTTCTTTGAAGGATATACTAAAACAAGATTACTATACAACTACAGAGG
>NZ_PPXY01000015.1 GCF_021655115.1 Clostridium sp. Cult3 | reverse complement strand
AGTTATTTCTTTTTGAGTCATATTAAATATCTCCTCTCTCATATATGACATTTTATCAGAATGAATTTAATATGACATTATCATAGAATAATAATAAAAATTTAAAAAAGCTATTGACATTAATGGATTAACCTGCTATAATTCTATATTGTCAGCGATAAAACTTGGGAGGATAAATGCGGGTGTAGCTCAGTGGTAGAGCACTGGCTTCCCAAGCCAGTAGCGAGGGTTCGATCCCCTTCACCCGCTCCAAGATAGGCACCTATAGCTCAGTTGGATAGAGCAACGGACTTCTAATCCGTGTGCCGGGGGTTCGAATCCTCCTAGGTGCGCCAGTGTTAAAATATTATATGGTGGATGTGGCCTAGTTGGTTAGGGCGCCAGATTGTGGCTCTGGAGGTCGTGGGTTCGAATCCCATCATCCACCCCATTGTGACCCATTAGCTCAGGCGGTAGAGCACCTGACTTTTAATCAGGGCGTCCGGCGTTCGAGTCGCCGATGGGTCACCAACAATCTATGCGGGAGTGGCGGAATTGGCAGACGCGCTAGACTTAGGATCTAGTGTCTTTGACGTGGGGGTTCAAGTCCTCTCTCCCGCACCAAAATGAAATTGGCGTCAGCCAATTTTTTTTATTGCCTTATGGAGGTATTTATGAAGATGAAATGGGTATTAATAATAGGCACATTGCTAGTATGTGTATTAATATATAATCATATTCAGATAAGCAAATTTTATGTAAACAAACCGGTTTTATATAGTCCTAAATTATCAAAAGAACTTAGGATAACTCAGATATCGGACTATCATGCTAATTATAGGATTAATAAGGATAGGCTATTAAGGGACATAAGGGAGTTTGACCCGCATATTATTGTATTAACCGGGGATCTTATAGATAGTAGAACAAAGGATATAGAGCCAACATTAGAATTAATTAAGGATGTGTTTTCAATCAATAATAATGTATTCTATGTTAATGGGAATCATGAATTAGGCTGCATTCTTGGTGATGAATTCATGTCCAGCTTAAAAGCTATGGGGGTAAACTTGCTGGAGAATACTGGAGAGATTATAAATATAGATGGGGAAAGGATTAATATATGTGGCGTTGGTTTTTATATATCCCAAAAGGATTACAAAAATTCATTAGAAGGAATAGACGACAAAAATTTTACAATTCTACTATCCCATTCCCCTAACAGACCTCTGTATTATATGACGGGAAGGGAGGACTTAATCATTTCAGGACATACCCATGGAGGACAGGTAAGATTGCCTTTTTTAGGAGCGATAATAGCTCCTGGTCAAGGTTATTTTCCCAAGTATGACAAGGGTGTATTTAAAATAGGAGATACCCTGTTGCATATAGATAGTGGTCTTGGTAACAGCGTATTTCCTATTAGGTTTTTTAATAGGGTACAGATAAGTAATATTACAATAAAGAGAATTAATCATTGACCTTAGAGCTTTTTATCCTTATAATAGTTATGTAAGTATATATGCACCCTTAGCTCAGTTGGATAGAGTCGCTGACTTCGAATCAGTTGGTCGGGGGTTCGAGTCCCTCAGGGTGCGCCAATCAAACCTTGTAATCATAATGGTTACAGGGTTTTTATTTTTCCAGCATGGTTTACATAATGCGAAATTGAGGACGAATTTAAGGAAAAACAATAAAATGCATCTATTTTGCATCCTTTTCTGTCACTTTTCCGAACATTATCTCTTCCATTTTTTGGCTGTAACCTTGTCAGCAGATTTCAATGCATGAGAATATATATTCAATGTGGTAGATGTATTAGAATGTCCCAGTCTTGCGGATAATGCTCTTATATTTAATCCTGTATTGATTAGCATGGTAGCTGATGTATGTTGTAACTGATGAAATGTAATCCTTTTCTTTTTAAAAAGTCATTGAACCATTTTGAAGGCTTAGAGGGATGCATAACCTTTCCATTCCATTGAGTGAATACAAAGTTCTTTTCAAAGTTATCGCTACCTTCCCATTCTTTTCCGCAATTTAACCTTTTTTCTTTTTCTTCTTTTCCTTGCTTAGTGGATAGTTGATTAATGTCCTTGGTAGCTATTAATATTTTACTAGCTATTTGTTTTGGGTATTTGGCTTTTATACTGTTTTCTGTAATTCCATCTATGTTAATAGATAAAGTCAAAAAGCTTTAAGGAACATAATTAGAGATATTTATATCGAAGAAATCTATTAGTTTATTTGAATAATTTATTACACAAGATTGAAATAAAGAGACATAGATTTGTTCGTATTCCTCGGTTATAAAATGCGTACTTATGTTTCTTAAATCATTTATTTTTTCTAAATTTATTCTTAATGGATCCTTGTGGTTTGTAAAAACTTCTTTGATACATCTATTTAATGAAAAGGTACGATCTGGATTATCAGAATAATATATAGAGTCATCTCCTTTGCATTTTACTATATGTGCCTTTAGCAGTAATTCTCAGGCATTGCATATAAAAAAGCTAAATCCCTCTACACGATACCTTATTGTAGGCTTGTTATACATTTCTATTCCTAATATAAAAGCTTCAATACTTTTATCCACAAGTCTGCCCTCTAGGGGAACCTGTGGACATGGCTAAGGATATTTTGGATGAGGAGGTGGACAAGTATGCAAGCTGAAATAGCCTTTAACTTAAGGTACAACGTAGCTGCAATGTATATAGCAATACTCCAAGAGAATGTCGCAACACCAGAGCAGGCTTTTGTAGTTATAGAGGGAGCAATAGTCAACGTTTATGATGTGACGTAATAACATGATTAGACTCAAGGAACAAGGGATGTCTTACGAAGCGATAGGAAGGATCTATGGCTATACAGGAAGTGGAATTAAGAACAGGGTTTACAAGTATAGAAAAAAGACCAGTTTGTCTGGCAGGCCAAAAAGGTCAGTAAGATAAAAATACTATTTAATTAAATATACCATATTGGAAGGAGAATGAAAATGAGTAGACGTAGACATAGTAGTTTAAGATTGAGGTGGAATAGATACTATCAGTTTATATTAGAAGGCAAGTATTTTTTCTAAACAGGTATTTATATCAGACCATCACTAGTCTGTACGTACTGTGGACATATTTATAATCAAGATAGGCCTTTCAAGAGAGTGTGGAAGGCGGGATAAAATAGTAAAATATTTAGAAGGGAATAAAAAACGGGGCAATCGCCCCGAATTAATGCGATAATTAGCATCTTCCACCAAACATATCGCAGTTACAGAAAAGAACTACTAAAAGCAAGAAGAAAAATAGTAAGGAATCGTCCATACCACAATCTCCACCACCAAATAATCCACGGCGACATTGAGTATCAGTCATAATATAAGCCTCCTATTTAAAGAAATATTTTTATAACTCAATAACAGTTTATGTTTTATAGGGAAAATTGTGATTAAAGTTAAATTATTTTAAGGAAATTAGAAAGAGGGAGCATAAAGGTGTCAAAAGAGTGTATTGATTGTAATAAAAGACTTGTGGGGTGCCATGACAACTGTGAAGATTATCTGGAGTATAAAAAGATATCAGAAAAGGCTAGAAGGGAAAGAAATGAAGAATTTGAATATAAAGACTATATCTCCAATAGATTATGGAGGGAGAGGAAATAAAAAAATAAGGGGATGGTATTAGGTGAAGAAGAAACTATGGAAAAGACTAATTAATGGGCCATTTTAGAAGAGGGAAAAAGATAGTATCAGCATATTACGAAGAAAAAAGCACACTAGACTACATAGGAATATATGGAGGAATAGCTTTCTTACTCATATATTTTACAAAACTAAATTCAGTATATAAGCTAGACTGGACTACTCTAAACTGGTACTGGAGTAGACATCAAGAGAACAAAAGCAAAAAAGGTTTTGGAAGCATACCAATTAATGAGCTTGAGTGTAATTGTAAACAACTAAAATCAAAAGGGGGATATATTAAGTATAAAATATGTTGTATTTGTGGCAGAAAGGGAGAAATGCACCATTATAACGCTATAGGGATGGGTAGAAATAGGAGTAAGATAGACGATAAAGATCTAAGAAAAATGCAATTAAGTAGGATACATCATACTAAAATAGAAACTATAGGCAGAGATAGTTTTGAGAAGAAATATCATGTGTATGGGGTTATTTATAGGGAGGAATAACAAATAAATAAGGAGCAATTAAAACAATTAAGATAACTAAAAATGAAATAGAAATGCTAAAAAACAAATAACTGATCTATACTTTCCTTATACAGAACTAAAAGGCTTCAAAGACAATTGGAGAGAAGAATAGATGAATTATTAGATATGGTAGAAGAAATTTATGAGTATATAGATAATATAGACGATAGCCTTATAAGGCAGATAATAACCCTTAGATATGTTAGTGGGCTAACCTGGGAACAGGTAGCAGCAAGTATAGGGGGGAAATAATACAGCTGATAGTCTGAGAATGATTCATGATAGATTTTTAAAGAAATACTAAAGTTGTTCGGTATGTTCGTTTTAGATATGGTAACATGATATTAGGGACAATTATATAAAGGATGTATCGAAGTTTGTTGTTGGAATCTCACTTACCCATAGGTGAGATTTTTTATTGTAAATATAAAATCTAGCACAATAGATTTATTCATAATTGACAATATATATAAATTTAATAAAATGCTCCTAGTAAAATTAAATGATATAACTTTTTATCTACTAGAAGCATTACTATTTTTAATTATTCCTCTGCTTCTTCTTCAAAAAGTATACTAATTCTTATAGCATGTTGAGCTTCTACTGTTCTTGTTGTAAAGAATAAATCTTGAAAGTATTTATTGGGTGCTCTTAGGTACTGATCACCATATTTTTTATAATCATTAGTTTCTGCTATTACTCTTTCTTTTAGAGCATCATCATAATCTGTAATGACTATAGGTTGCAGAGGTTGAGGTGTATAATAATCACCAGTTAGTATTTTATAAGCTTCTTGAAAGTTTTTAGCATGGGTACTCTCATCTTGGCTGAATTGAAGAATAAGAGATTTTGCTCTGTCAGTAGGAGCAAATTTGGCTAATTCTTGGTAGTATGCTGCATCTTGCATTTCATCCTGGATATATTCAGCTAGATCTTTAATTAATTGATTATAATAATAATCACAATATTGATAGTCATAAGGGCTATTGTAAAAGTAATTCATATTTATCACCTCGTATTAATGATTTTAATATAGTATATTCTTTGAAAAATTATAGGTGATAAATAAATGCGCTAAAGAGCATGTGAGAAAATGATTAAAATTAAATGCAAATATTGTAACTATAAATTAGAAAAAAATAGATGGGAATACATTATCAGTAATATTAGAAAGCAAGGCGGCCATGTAGGCAAGAATATTTGAGAAGAAATGATATAGATACATATAGAAAATTGAAAGCTATAGGCAGAAGGCGGCAGAAGAAAATTAAACTAGGGGATAGGCCTGGGAGATTGATGCGGCATGATTGATATAAGAGGCAGGGAAGAAGGATCAGGCAAGTAAAGTGGGGATAATGTATTAATTTTATACTTAGTGGAAAAATAAAGATAACCATATAATAAACATATAACTAAGGAGGAAAGTAGATGTCAAGTAGTCAAGAAACCATAAAGGCACTTAATGAATTGTTACAAGGGGAATACATGGCAGTAGATAGCTTTAACAACTTTATATCTAGACTAGAAGATGAGAATGCAAAAAAGACCCTTCAAGAAGTTCAGAAGCAACATAGAGAAAACATTGATAAATTAGCAAGCTATATACAAAGCATAGGAGGACAGCCAGATGAAAACCTTGGTATGAAGGGTACAATGGGAGAAATGATGCTCAACATGGATTTAGGTCCTGAAGCAGACACGAATGAAATTATTAAGAAAGCCATCGAAGGGGAAACTAAAGGAGTTAATATGGCTGAAAAAGTCTTAAGAGGAGATTTAGATGATAGGTCTAGAGATATTGCGGGTGAGATATTGGAGAAGGATAGAAAGTCTATTGAGAAATTGAAGAAATTATTATAGATAAGCTAATAGAGCCGATGAGGCTCTTTTTTTATACGGAGTTTTAAGCTAGGAAGTACATATAAAACCTCCTAACCTGATTGGATATACTCTTATGTAGATATTAGGTAAAGTAGATGAAGATTTTGTAGAAATGCAATACAACAAAGGTAGATTGACAGAAGAGGAATAGAATATGATATTAGCGACACCAAGGCAGACAATAGCACACCTAGGAGGGTGTATTTTTTATGCCCTCCTAGGTCCTACTATGGTAAAATATAGTGGAGGTGTCATCGGAATGGATAGAAAAACAATCAAAATACCGGATACTTATGAACAACGAAAAAAAGAATGAAAAAGGTAAAGGGTATGTTCTTTGCAAAGTCTCTGGCAGATATCTGAGGTTTCATCTGGTACCAGACTCTTGAAGTTTGCAAGAATGGATAGGTGTCGATATAATGACAGAAAATACTTATAGTGAAGAAGATAGGTTGCTATGTTATTTAATTGTAAGGAAGGAAAATATAATTAGAGCATTAAATGAGATATTGTCAAAAGAATCTACTTAATAAAGGAAACTATATTAAAGCTTGTTAGAGAATAATATAGTAACACATTTGCTAGTCCATAATATACTTGTATTGAGAAAGGAACAAGGCCTTGAAAAACTTTTTCAATATAAAAAAAGGGGATAGGATTATGGAGCTTAGCCAGATTAATAATATAATAAGTATAGGAGCAACATGTGTAGCTCAGATAAGTGGGAGGTTTTTTCTTCTAATAGAAATAGAAATAGATGTTGCAGGAAGAGAAGTTGAAGAAGTAATCATAATAGAAGTAACTTCAGCACAAGCAGCAGAATTAATAGCAGCGGGAGTTATGCGTTGTCAAATAGTTAATACAATTCCTAAAGGAAGAGATGTAAATCTTATATGTGCATTTGTAGTAGGTCAAAATGTATTTTTAGTATTTGATATTGAAAATGCAACCGATCGTCTAGTGTTAGTTAGAGTACCTTTATGTAATATTATCTAAAATTGATCAGGTGTAATGCCTGGTCTTTTTTTATTATTTGAACATTAATACAAACATAAATGAAAACATTTATGTCAACAAATATATCAAAATCAATATATACATGACCATTAATCCCAGTAACATTTATGCGAACATAAATGTAAAAATTAATTTTTTATAAACATTTATTTGAACTAGATCTATTTTTAATTTACTTATACATCTACAAATACACTCCAGATATTGCATTTTCTTAGTTCAGAATAAGAATAATAAATATTATAATACATTTAGTTACGAGTAATAGCACTACGCATATGAAAAATTAAAAACAATGAAAAACGGTCTTCATATTTAGCTTAGGATTAACTTTTATAGCAGTGTTAATTAATTGGTATAGTAGCATTATAAAATCGCTACAATTGGCTATAAATGGCTATCATGAAGGTGTTGCATATTTTGACTTTAGTAACTATCTAAATAATAAAATATATAATTTAGTAGGGGGTGCAATATCATGAATTATAAAATGCAGCATATACCTATTAGTAAGGCGAAAAGATCAGGTAAAAAAATTAAAGCAGAATATATAACCATTCATTCAACAGCTAATGAAAAATCGTCAGCTCAAAACGAAAGAGATTGGCTAGTAAACCCTTCTAATAATAGAACAGCTAGTTGGCATATAGTTGTAGATGAAATAGAAGCAATTGAAGCCATACCACTAGATGAAATTGCCTACCACGCAGGTAGTACTCAAGGTAACAGTACATCTATAGGTATAGAGATATGTGAATCAGGAGATAGACAAAAGACTCTACAAAACGCAGTAAAGTTAGTAGCCAAGATGTTACAGGAAAGAGGTTGGGGGCTAGATAGGCTCAGGAGACATTTCGATTGGTCGGAAAAAGATTGCCCAAGGATATTAAACTATAATAATTGGGAAGGTTGGACCAAATTCAAAAGAGATGTATCTATAGAACTTACCTACCAAGATCCAAGTCCATGGGCTAAGGAAGCATGGAAGTGGGGAATAGAAAACGGAATTATCGATGGTAAAAGGCCAAAAGATACAGCAACAAGAGAAGAGATAATAACGATGATATTTAGGTCAAAGGGGGAGAAATAATGTATGATGATTTTATGACACCTGAGGTATTGACTACTTTTGTAGGATTGGTTTTAGCAACCAACATAATAGTTCAGTTTACAAAATCCATCATTAAAAAGCAATTGGGTGATAGCTACGTAAGACTGTATACTTTTATAATAGCTCTTATCTTAACATTTATATTTAGTAAAATTGGAGAAGGTATACAAGGATTTATAATCACCCTTATTAATTCCATATTGATCACTATGGCTGCCATGGGAGGCTATGAAATGGTATCAGATCCTATGGCACAAAAGAGAAAATAAACGGATAGTATAATTTTTAAGATAGGGATAAGGATTTTAATCCATCCCTATTTTTTATATAATAAAGGAAATATACTATTAAGATAGAATATAAATAGTAAAGGTACATATGGGTATAAGCAATATAAAAGGTGAAAAAGGAAGGAAGAGATATATGAAAAATAAATTAAAAGATATACCAAAAATAGAATTACATTGTCACTTAGACGGTAGTGTAAGGACAGAAACCATGTATGAACTATTATTAGAACAGGGGGAAATAACCCCTATGGATATTAAGCAATTTGAAGAAATGGTTAGGGTTAAGGATGAATGTAAATCTTTAAATGAGTACTTAGAAAAGTTTAAATATCCCTTAAAGACTATGCAGAGGAAAGAAAATTTAGAGCGGATTACCTATGAACTACTGGAAGACTTGAGTTTACAAAATGTAAAATATGTAGAAATAAGATTTGCTCCTTTTCTTCATATGGAGGAGGGCCTTACCTTTGATGAAGTAGTGGAAAGTGTATTGAATGGGATGGAAAGGGCAAAAAAGGATCTTAGTATTTTATCTAATGCAATTCTCATATGTATGAGACATGAAGATGTAGAGGAGAGCATTAGGGTGGTCGAATACGGAGAAAAATACCTTGATAAAGGAGTTGTGGCAGTGGATCTAGCAGGAAATGAAGCAGATTTTCCACCAGAAATCCATCAGAAGGCTTTTCAATTGGCCTATGAAAAAGGTTATAGGATTACTGTTCATGCAGGTGAGACTGGCATAGAGGACAATATAACCAAATCCATAGAATTACTTCATGCTAATAGAATAGGGCATGGAATAGCAGCTATAAAAGACCCTAAGGTAATGGAAATAATAAAGGATAAAGGTATTTCTCTCGAAATGTGTCCTATAAGTAATCTACAAACAAAGGCTATAAAATCCATAGAGGATTACCCTATAAGAAATTTTTTACATAGGGAATTAAATATAACGGTAAATACAGACAATATAACGGTCTCCAACACTTCTTTACAGAGGGAGTATGAATTGTTGATGGATAAATTAGGTTTTTCTTTGGATGAAATATATGGTTTAATAGATAATTCTATAAAGGCTGCTTTTCTATCAGAAAATGATAAGAACAAATTGAGAAATATAATATTTAAGGAGCTAAGGTAATGAATAATAATATAGAATTAAGTCAAGAAAAAAAAGAATATATGATTGCTGCTATTAAGGAATATTTTTTAGAGGAAAGGGAGGAGGATCTAGGGGATTTAGCAGCTATCTTAATATTGGATTTTTTCATGGAAAAATTAGCACCTGAAATATATAATCAAGCTGTCCAAGATTCCTATAGATATATTAGCGAAAAAGTTGAAGATCTATTTGAAATTCAAAAATATTAGATAAATTTAATACCTTTAACCTGTACATATTCCGATCATATAGTCAAAAAAACATTAAACTATTTATCACCAGGTGAATATAGTATAGGGAGGAGGTATGGACTATGGTAAATGGAAGAACATTTAAAAGAATAGGATTACTAGTAACGATCCTTTTTTTAATCATTACACCTACAGGTTTTACTGAATCCCAGGGAAAGGAGATAGATTTAAAGAATTATATGAGCAAAGGATTTAATGGAAACGATTTAGAACAGAGAAATACCTTATTACGTTTCCAAGCAGAAAACAATCTACTTGTTGATGGGATTATTGGGGGGGTGACGGAAGAAGCATTAATTGAAGAAAACAAACATATTATAGATATTATTCCCCAGGAGGCTAAAGATAAAGAATGGTTTATAGTCATAAATAAGACAAAAAAAATATTAACCGTATATCATAAAGGGGAAGTATACAAGAAATATCCGGTAGCTTTAGGAAAGGACTCTACTCCTACTCCAGATTATAAGTTTACCATTATTAATAAGATCACAAATCCCTATTGGGGAGGGATGGGTGGCAAGTTTAAACCGGTAAAAGGTGGAGCACCTAATAATCCACTGGGAAAAAGATGGTTAGGTCTTTCTACTGAAAAATATAAAGGTTATGGAATCCATGGCAATTCTCAGCCTTCTTCTATAGGCAAATATATATCGGCAGGTTGTATTAGAATGATCAATGAAGATGTAGAGGAATTATTTGAATATATACCAATAAAGACAGAGGTTTGGATTGGTTCTGAAGAAGTTTTGGAAAAGTGGGGAATTAAGCAATATATTGAATATGAAAAAATTGAAGAAGTATGCCGTTTATTATGGCAAAATAGAGGATGGCAGGTAATGGAAGCCCTGCCATCGGTTATTTTTTGAGAGTATGTATTGCCTATAGTTTTACGAAGAGCTAATGCAGCTATGCCAAATACTAATTAATTTTAAAAATAACTAATATGTATTAGGAGAAAGGTGTTGATTTGAAATTCGTTATAGTTCTAGTATTGTGCTGGTAAATTCTAACTAAAATTAGTTTATTATATAATATTAAGGGTATATTTTACATAAGATTTTAATATGAAAAGGGGGATGCTCTGTGAAGAGTAGTGGAGCAACAAAATATAAGGTGATATTAATTGCCTATAAAGATGTAGACCCAAAGATTGAAAAAATAATTACAAGATACTCCGTATGCAATATAAAGGATAGGAACACATTTGATAATCTATTTAAAGATCAAACTAATTACCAAGGTTCAGGAAGGGATTTCAATTTAAATGACAGGATTAGCATTTATTTGGGATGGTTTAAAGAGCAGATCGATCAAAAGGTTGATGAAGGTTATATATTGGATATAGTAGAGGTTCACAAATCCTATGGAAATACAAGGGAAGAATTATTGAAGACTTTGGACATTGAATACAGTGATGATATATTGGTATTGGATATTCAGGATTTATAATAGCCGTGATACATAATAAAAGGAATCAGTTTCGACTGATTCCTTTTATATTAATATTCTTTTGCATAAAGTTCTATTATTTTTAATATTACCTCTACAGCTTTTTCCATGGAGGGAACTGGAATATATTCGTATTTACCGTGATAGTTATGACCACCAGTAAATATATTTGGACAGGGTAGGCCCATATAGGATAGTCTTGCACCATCGGTACCTCCCCTTATAGGACTGATGATTGGTTCTATATTCACTGCTTCCATAGCCCTTTTAGCAATATCTACAATTTCCATAACGGGAACTATCTTTTCTTTCATATTATAATAGGAATCTTCTATCTTGAGTTCAATTTTATTAGTATATTTGTAATTTAAAAATTCAACAATTTTCTCTAAAGCTTTTTTCTTCTTGTTAAATTTTCCCATATCATGGTCCCTTATTATATAAGACATTTTAGTTTCTTCTACATTGCCAACAAAATCATCCAATAGATAAAAACCTTCATAGCCTTCTGTGTACTCTGGTCGTTCATTAATTGGTAGCATAGAGTGTAGTTCCATCCCAATTAATATGGAGTTGACCATTTTGCCTTTGGCGGTTCCAGGATGTATATTGGAACCTTGTATGGATATATTTGCAGTAGCAGCATTAAAGTTTTCATATTCTAATTCTCCAATGGGACCACCATCTACAGTATAGGCAAAGTCTGCATCGAACTTATCTACATCAAAATGATCAGCACCTCTGCCGATCTCCTCATCTGGAGTAAAAGCAATTTTGATAGTACCATGGGGAATATTTGGATTTTCAATTAAATACTCTATAGCAGTAATTATCTCTGCAATACCTGCCTTATCATCGGCACCTAATAGGGTGGTACCATCTGTAGTAATTATGGTTTTACCAACGTAATTTTTTATTTCAGGAAAATCATCAACTGATAATATGATATCCTTTTCTTCATTTAAGACAATATCCTTACCGTCATAATCTTCTATTATATTTGGGCTTATATCTTTGCCAGACATATCTGGACTTGTATCCATATGGGCGATAAAACCAATGGTGGGGATCTTCTTCTCTATATTCGAAGGAAGAGTGGCCATAATATATCCCTTATCGTTTACCGATACATCTTTAAGCCCTAGTTCTTCTAACTCCTTACCTAGTACTTTTGCAAATTTTAATTGATTTTTGGTACTAGGAGTAGTTGTAGAATATTCATCTGATGTTGTTTCATATTTAACATATTTTAAAAACCTATTTAGCACTTTGGACATAAAAAAGCCTCCTTAAAAGATATTTTAATTATATTATACATT
>NZ_PPXY01000014.1 GCF_021655115.1 Clostridium sp. Cult3 | reverse complement strand
TTTAGCGATAGCGATCTTCGCAGCCATTTTTTCTCCGTGTCGTGATACTTCACGAATCTTGCATTGGAGGTGGCGTTCTTCCCCAAATATGTCGGGACTAGGCACATAATTACAACACATAAATCTACAACTATATATCAAAAAGTCAGGAGATGTCATGAATTTATTACATGATTTCTCCTGACTTTCAAAGAATTTTATGGGGACAAACTAGCCCCTGGTTTTATAATTCCCTCCTGTTTTCCATAGCCTTTGAAAGAGTTACTTCGTCGAAGTACTCCAAGTCTCCACCTACTGGAATTCCGTGGGCTATTCTGGTAGTTTTAATACCTAGAGGTTTTAGAAGTTTTGCTATATATAGTGCTGTAGCTTCTCCTTCTACTGTAGGGTTGGTAGCTAATATTACTTCTTCAATCTCACCTTCATAGGTTCTATTTAGTAATTCCTTTACTTTTATTTCGTCTGGACCTATATTGTCCATTGGGGATATGGCACCATGAAGTACATGATATAATCCCTTATATTCCCTGGTTCTTTCCATAGCTATTATGTCTTTTGCTCCTTCTACTACACATATAATAGATTTATCCCTTCTATCGTCACTACATATATGACAAGGGTCCTCATCAGTCAAATTACAGCATATGCTACAGTAATGAACCTTCTCTTTTGCATTTGTAATGGCTTTAGCCAGCTTTTCAGCTTCTATAGTATCCATTTCCAATATATAAAAAGCAAGACGTTGAGCAGTCTTTCTTCCTATGCCTGGCAGTTTAGAAAACTGTTCGATTAAATTCGCAATGGGTAGTGCATAGTAATCCATCTACATCAACCTTTCCCTTAGAACAATCCTGGTATATTCATACCTCCAGTTAGTTTGTTCATCTCCTGTGTTGCCAATTCTTCTGCATTTCTTAAAGCCTCGTTTACTGCCGCTAATACTAAATCCTGTAGCATTTCTACATCTTCAGGATCTACTACTGATTCGTCTATAGTAATAGCTATTATCTCCTTTTTACCATTAGCCTTAGCTGTAACTGCTCCCCCTCCTGCACTGGCTTCTACCTCAGATTGTTCTAATTGTTTTTGCATTTCTTCCATCTGTTTTTGTACCTTTTTCATCTGTTTCATCATGTTTCCCATATTACCCATTCCTGGGAATCCACCTCTTGCCATATTAAATCTCCTTCCTATAAATCATTTTATTTCTACAATATCTTCTCCAAAGAAGTCCTTTACTTCTTGGATTTTGTCTTCTTCATCCTCTGTATCATCGGATATCTGTTGAACATCCATGATAAAGTCTATGTTAATATTTTTGCTAAAATAGGATGACACTATTTTTTGTACCAGTTCCTTGTTCTCCGTGCTACTTATGAGCTCCTTGTGAATACCATATCCATCCTTGTATCCAATTTGAAGTTTGTTGTTTACAAAAGAGACTGGTCTACCTTCCATTAGTAGGGCATGGGTGCTAGGTCTACTATCTCGTACTGTCTTCAACACTTTTGGCCATTGGTTGATAATGGTTTCAAAGGCTAGCTCCTTTCCATCGTCAAATATTGGAGCCGAATCCATTTCTTTCTCAACTTTTTCCTTAGGT
This sequence comes from Clostridium sp. Cult3, assembly GCF_021655115.1. Classification (GTDB taxonomy): domain Bacteria; phylum Bacillota; class Clostridia; order Tissierellales; family Tepidimicrobiaceae; genus PPXY01. The sequence continues at coordinate 36,411 of NZ_PPXY01000014.1, read as the reverse complement.
GCTTCTATTTTCTTATTGGATACTTTTGTTTTCTTCTGAGTTTTCATATCTGTTGTCTTTGACAGACCTATGTCACCAGTAGCTATCATCATCTCTAATTTCTTTACCCTATCTTCTAAACTTACCTGTTCTTCTAAGTTTACCAGTTTTATAGTGGCCATTTCAAGTATTATTCTTGGTTGAGTTGCCCATTTAGCTTGACTTTCACTTTTAGTTAGTATGTCTAATGCTTTTAAAATATAATCTAAAGACATATCATTGCTCTGTTCTAAGTACATTTGGATGGTTTCTTCATCCATATCCATTATGTCCCTAGAATTATTAGTAGTCTTTGTAATCAATAGGTTTCTAAAGTGATATATTAGATCTTTTATAAATTGATGAATGTCCTTCCCATTCTGAACTATTTCATCTATTTTCAATAGTGCTTTTTCTAGTTCTTTTTCCCTTATATCCCTTACCATAGAAAACAAAAGCTCTGTATTGGCTATGCCCAGTATGTCTAGAGCATCTTCATAGGTTAGATCTCCATCTTTGTAGGATATGCACTGATCTAAAAGACTTAAGGCATCTCTCATAGCGCCATCGGAATTCCGAGCTATTAAACTAAGTGCCCTTCCTTCTACTGGTATACTCAGCTCATCACATATCTTTTCCATATTAGCCACTATATCTTTGTTTATTATCCTTTTAAAGTCAAATCTTTGGCATCTAGATAGGATTGTTTGAGGTAATCTTTCAGATTCTGTAGTAGCTAATATAAATATTAAATGCTTTGGCGGTTCTTCTAAAGTTTTCAATAGAGCGTTAAAAGCTCCCTTTGATAGCATATGAACCTCGTCTATTATATAGATCTTATACCTTGCTCTTGAAGGAGGATAGACTACCTTATCCCTTAGCTCCCTTATATCGTCTACACTATTATTGCTTGCAGCATCCATCTCTATTACATCCATAATGGATTCATCCAGTATGCCCTTGCATATTTCACACTCATTACAGGGGTTACCATTAATTGGGCTTAGGCAGTTTACCGCTCTTGCAAATATCTTTGCAGTAGAGGTCTTTCCTGTCCCCTTTGTACCAGAGAACAGATAGGCATGACCAATATTGCCATTTGCAATTTGATTTTTTAATGTTGTAGTTATATGTTCTTGCCCCAATACTTCATCAAAAGTCTTAGGTCTATATTGTCTATACAGTGCTTGATACATCTTATCCACCCTTATATTATTTAATACATATATTATACCAGATGAGAGGAATAATTACACCAATATTCATATTGGGTGTCCCCCCTATATTCTAAATCTTTTCTTTTCTCCCATACCAAAGCAATTGGAAATATCAACCTTTGTATCTATTGATTTAAATTGTCCCTCTATCCTTCCCATAGGAGCTTCATAATCAATGGATAATATCAATAGATTTACCTTTATCTCGGTTTTGATTTCTGGATAGAAGTATAGATCTACCATCCCATAATCATCTTTAATATGCCATTTTTCTTCTTCACCTTGCTTATAAGTGTAGAATTTAATTGGTGGTAAGGGATACATGCTACTGTCCATCCATAGGCAGTTTTCGTTGTAAACTTCTTTGTTAATTATCTGATTGTCCGTTAGATTGAATCCAAATATATGACCATTAGTATCCTTTCCCCATCCTGTTGTCCAATCATATTTCATATTATAAGGATAATAGCCTTTGTGATCGTCTATTATCATATAGGAATTATCTATATCAAATAGAAGGGTTTCTTTCCCTAATACCATATAGCCTTCCATAGGCATGAAATTTTTGTGGGAATACAAGCCTCTATTCTCACCGAAGGGCTGACATATGACTATGGGCTCTGGGGTATGGTGGCATTTAATGACTAACTTCACATTGGGTAAATCCTCCATTGGATCTATATCTGCTGCGACCTTTATTTCGTTTCTTTCTAGATTATTATGGATTGACATTTTAAACTTTTTTGCCTCATATTCCGTACATGTATCTACAAGGCCTGATGCTATGGTAGGAAGATTAAAAGATGAGGTGATTTTTTCATACCTGTACAGTTTTTTAATTTGTCTATCATATATATGTAGAAGAGCAATTCCAGCTACTTTAGCATTGTATATGGCTCCAAATATGAATATCCTTTCATTACCTGCCTGAAAAGCCTCCCATTCCTTTAGACGAAATTTCTTAAAGGATCTTGTAGCTGGGAAATTAAAAGGCCCCTTGGCTTCTAGCATATTTATATTGGGAATGGCCTTTCTGTATGTTCCAAAAGTAAACATTCCATCATCATCTACTACGCTGTCAATGGGTTCATGAATTTTCCTATAATAGGTTTTTTCCCTTACATCCACTAAGGATACCCCCTTATATTTTAACCTTAACTATATTATAATGGATTGGATGTATATATAAAAGGTTTTGATTTTGACGTTTTGGGATAAAATCTCCACTGAAATAGCTACTAGGGTGTAGGATTTAAATGCACAAATTTACATCCGTCAAAAAGTTATAGTTGACATATGGAGATAATTTAAGTATAATATAATTCTGTAAAGCCTATGTTTATAATTTAATAATAATTTTGGAGAGATGGTCGAGTTGGACGAAGGCGCACGACTGGAAATCGTGTAAACGTGATGAGCGTTTCGAGGGTTCGAATCCCTCTCTCTCCGCCATTTTAAATTTTTCCGTGCTAGATGGGGAGGTAGCGGTGCCCTGTAACCTGCAATCCGCTATAGCAGGGTTGAATTCCCAGTCTAGGCGTTTTATATTTCAAGGTCTGCCCTAAATAAGTGGCGTTGACGAATGGGTCCTGCGCAACGAAAATCTATGAATCCCGTCAGATCCGGGAGGAAGCAGCGGTAAGTAGACACTTTCGTGTGCCGTAGGGGTGCCTGTTCCGAGTTAACTGTTTAGGTAACGCTTGGGGTATAGCGACAAAGCTGGGTGCACGGGTACATAGAAAAAGCTGTGGAATATTCCACAGCTTTTTTAGTTATCCTTCAAAACTTCTATTGCCTTTTAATGTATGCTCATCCAAGTGATTCTTCCCATAGGTAAGGCCTGTTACCGATTTTGGTTCTTCTTTTATTTCTAGTTGTTGAAATCCTTCACATATAGGGGTAAGCACCTCTATAGAAGTTTCGAATAGGGATGGATCCCTTTCATACTCCCCTTCAGTTATCAATCTGTTTATGTAAAAGTTGATTTCACGTAAATTTGAAGAAATTTCATCATCTCCACTGAATTGAACCAATAACTCTGCTAATATGTCCCGGGAATGATTGGTTATCCTGTTTAACGTTTCATAGTCCTCTTCATGGATAGCTGCTATACCACTGGTGAAGTTGTGAATTAATGCTTCATATAGTATGGCTATTAGTCCTGCTTCATTGGTAGTAGAAATTCTCTTTTCTAATCCCATGGCATCCATAGTTCAAATCATCTCCTATTGTAATAATTGAAGTACCGACTGAGGTAGTTGATTAGCTTGAGAAAGCATAGCCGTTCCTGCTTGTTGTAATATGCTTAATTTCACAAATTCACTCATCTCTATAGCCATGTCAGCATCCTCTATTCTAGATTTAGCTGATGTTAGATTTTCTGCCGTATTATCTAGATTCTTTATGGTATGCTCTAATCTATTTTGATAAGCCCCTAGTTTGGAACGATGGGAGGCTACCTTAGTTACTGCAGCATCATAGATTTCTATGGCTGATTCAAAATTTTCAGGGACTAGTACACTATCGTCAACTTTAAATCCATCATTATCATCATCTTTTATTATAATATCATTAATAAGCTTTAATCCATCATTATCATCATCACTAACAGTAATATTTATCTCTGACATATCTATCTTAATATATTGGTCTTTATTTGCTCCTATATGAAGTCTAAGGTGGGTAGAAGTATTATCACTACTTAGATCCCCTTTCAATAATGGTATTCCGTTGAATTCCGTATCTTTTGCAATTTTATCTATCTGCTCTGTTAATTCTTTTAGTTCATTGGCTATGGCTTCTAAATCCTCATCTGCATATATTCCGTTGGCCCCTTGTACAGACAGTTCTCTCATCCTCTGCAGCATAGCATGAACTTCGTTTAATGCTCCTTCCGCAGTCTGGATTAAGGATATGCCGTCTAGGCCGTTTCTTGAAGCTTGTCTTAAGCCTCTTATCTGTGCTTCCATCTTTTGGGATATAGCTAGTCCTGCTGCATCGTCGGCAGCCTTATTAATCCTCTTTCCTGATGATAGTTTTTCTAAAGCCTTTTCCAGTCCATTGGTATTGATATTCAACATCCTGTGGGTATTTAAGGCCGGTATATTGTTATTTATCCTCATCTTTCTCTCCCTCCATATTGTTTACATTTTCGATAAAGGATAAGGTCTCTCCTAGAATTTGAAATAATTCCTTTGGGACCTTTTCCACATTTTCTATTCCCAGTTCCTTTTTTAGTTGAGAATTGCCTTCCTGTTTCTTCTTTTCATAGGCCTCTTTAATATATTTTTGTGGGACTAAACGTATTTTCATATTCTCACCTAATATAGAGTATTTACTTTCATTTCTTTTAAATTATAGCCAATCCTATTTAATCCGCTTTCCAATATATTTTTGTTTTCTAATATCATATCTTCTTTATTTCCTTCAAAATCTACAGACACATCCCTTCCTTTTACCCTTAAGTTAAAGCTTAGCTCCCCTAGATGTTCTGTATGAATATTGAAGTAAAATAGCATATTGTTCTTATCTATACCCTTTTTAACGTTGGGAATTATTAAATTAACATTTTTGTATCCTTCTCCTGCCACCATCGGCAGCTGTAAGATTAGATCATCTTTAGAAAGCATATCCTGTAGCTCTAAATACTTTTCCATCTGTTTCATGGATTCATCTTTTTCTCTACCATTAGAGTCTGATGACTGGCTTAGATCTTCTAAACTCTCTAGCACATCTTTATAATCCTCTTTGACCCTATCTTTCCCTTCCTTTAGGGAAGTAGAAAATTCCTTGATTCTATTCTCCAATATTTGGGTTCCTTCTTTTAACTCCTTATCCATGGAATGCTTCTGTTTCTTTAATATTAAATCTATTATAGAACCTAAACCATTGCTACTGTGTAAAAGATCGTTTAAAAAGTTTAATTGATTAATAGACATATTGAGATGATTTTTTATTGCCATAGATACTAATATATCCTCTTTTCCTTTCATATGGGCTATCCTCTTGGATAGCTTACTAAAATCCCTAGCCTTCATCTTGTCATCTATATATTCATTTAGCTCCTCTATAGCCATATGCTCTATATCTAAGCCATCTTCTATGCTCATCCTAATTATATTTAATGTGGTATTGCTTCTAGCATTTAAGTATTCCTGTCTAATAAGGCTTTCCTCTAGCTGGCTTATAGGTTCTAAGGCTATATCTTCGCCATGGTTTAACTCCCTTTGAGATTCATATAGATTGTGTAAGCTTATGGTATTGTACCTCTTTACTGCAAAGGCTATAGTATTTGAATCTACTTCTCCTAGGGTGTTAAATATATTGGAAATGGTTATAGCTTTTTCAGCAGTTTTCCCATTTAACCCCTTATCTAAGTTTTTATCTGTGGAGATTACTTCCTTCAAATTTTCTACCCTAAAGTCCTTTCCAGATTTGATCAAGTTTATCAAATCCCTGTAGGTAATGGATTTCAAATTTGCTACTTCCTTCAATATATCTTTTGCCTGATCTAATTGGATATCCTCTTCTAAAGGAGGTAGGTCCTTAACTATCTTTACTAATTTGGATATATCTTCTTTTAGTGGGTCTATCCTATCATCTATTAATCTAACCACATGAACTTCATCTAAAAGGGTTATCAGTTCCTCTAAGTCTCCCTTCAAATCCATAATCTTTTCTACATTATCCCTTGTAATATCTACCTCATTTAAAACAAGCTCCCTTATTAGATTGATGTTTTCTTCCCTCTCATCTAAATTCAATTCTCTTAGTATTGCCAATATATCCTCTAGAGACAGTTCTTCTTCTATGGTGAAATTATCGTATATGGTAGAAGTAATATTCGTATCTATACCACTAGTATTATAAGAGTGTTTAAGTTTATATAGGTTTTCAATGTTTACGGTAGCTTCTTCTTTTAATGCCTTTACCAATATCTCATCATCGTATTCCCTCAAGTCCTGAAGTTTGTCTATTACTTCCATAACCTTTTCTATATTTTGCCTATTTATGGGCATCTTTTGTCTATCTAGTGCTATGATACTGTCATAAACATCTTTTCCCATCCTAGTTCCATATATATCTTTTGCAATTTTTTCTGCTTCCTTGTAGCCTAACTTTTTATTTGATTTAAAAAGTTCTATTAAAGATATATCCTGTTCTTCTCTATTTATCTCCTTTAACCCTTCAGCAATTTTTTGAAGGGAGTCTTCTCCTATATCTATATCCTTGTGCAACAACTTAATACAGGAGTCAAAATCTATATTTTCAACTATTTCTTCTAAATATCTTTTAGACATAAAAAAGGATTCTAAATTCTCCTTGTTTATAGGAATATTATGATTTAATAGATATTCTATTGCTCTTCTAGTCTCTTCTGTATCTTGAAAACCTAATTCATTTATGATCTCTTCCGAATCTATAGACTTTTCTAACCATTCTTCCTGAGATTCGTTCACCTTCATGGACAATATATCCTCTTTATCTATTTTTATCTTTTCCCCTACTTGGAAGCTAGTTTCTTCCTTTAGCCTCAAGGCATACTGAAGGTTTCTGTCTTCAAAGGTTTTTTCCACCTTGATGTTCTTGCCTTCCTTTTCTACAAGTATTCCTTCTATATCATAGGGAAGAGTAGGTTTTAGAGAATAGGCTTCTATTATATTTTCCTTTTTGTTTAAGCTTATTGCTTCCATAAGATCATCCTTATCTATTGACTTCAATAATTATATCGACATTTTATCATTTTTCCTTAAGTTATTATTATATTTTTTATTTATGTTGCCGATAGTATATAATAGAATAGTAAGGGAAGGTGGAACTATGTCTAGGATCGAAAGAGCAAGTATAAGCAATATAACAAGAATTGACAATGTAAATAGAACTCGAAAAAATGAAGTTCATGAAACCTTTAAAAATAAATTAAATGAAATAGAACAAGAGCATATAAAAGAGCAACTTAAGATATTATATGATAAGATAGAAGTACAGTCCAGTAAACTTCAGGACAAACTGTTTATTGAGGATTTAATTCAGTATAAAAAACTAGTAAAGGATTTTCTAGATATTACCATAAATAATTCCCACATATTTTATAAGGAAAATTCCTTGGATAGAAGGGGTAGACATAGGGTATATTCATTAGTAAAGAAGGTTGATAATGAATTAGATGAATTAACTAAAGATTTTTTAGACCTAGAAGGCAATAGGATAAAGATACTTAAAAAACTTGATGATATTAAGGGTATACTTCTAGATATTCTTACATAGGTGTTAATAATTTTGGGAGGGATCACTATGGAAGATCTATTAAAAAAGGTGTTTTTTGCAGGTATTGGTAGTCTTGCTCTAACTTATGAAAAAGCTAATGATCTAGTACAGGATTTGGTAGAAAGAGGTAAGATAACAGTAGAACAAGGTAAGAAGTTAAACGAGGAGCTAAAAAGGGTAGTGGAAGACAACAAGTCCAATGCCCAGAATATTGTCGATGTAGAAAATAATATTAAAAACTATCTAGATAGCTTAAATCTTGCAACAAAAGAAGATTTAGAAACCTTAAGTAATAGAATCGATAAGCTAGAAAAAAATAACTAATATGGAGGGATAAAACACCTTGATTCTTCAAGGTGTTTTGTTTGCTATGGATAATAATTATACAAAAAAAAGGCTTAAAGAGATCGTATCCGTGTCTGTAAAACATGGGTTTAAGAATGGAATAGGAGATCCAAAGGAATTAAGGTTGGTGTTAGAAGAGCTGGGTCCAACCTTTGTTAAGATTGGACAAATACTATCTACTCGCCCAGATATATTGCCTATGGAATACATAGATGAATTCCAAAAATTGCAGGATGAAGTTAAGCCTGAAGATTTTGACACAATGAAAAGGGTCATAGAGGGAGAGTTAAAAGGCTCTATTGACGATATATTCATGGAATTTAAGACAATCCCAATAGCTTCTGCTTCCCTGGCTGAGGTATATTCTGCCAAGCTTAAAACTGGAGAAAAAGTGGTAATAAAAGTTCAGAGACCCTTAGTTAGAGAACGGATGTTATCAGATATTCAAATACTAAAAAAACTTGCCCCCTTTGTCAATTTTACTGCTACAGGGGAAGTTGTAGATATGAAGGAGATAGTAGAAGAACTAAGCACCGCTGCCCAAAAGGAATTAAACTTCGTAGAAGAGATGAACAATATTATCAAGTTTACTGAGAACAACAAAGATGTAAAGTTCATAACCTGCCCCAAAGTCTATGAAGAATATTGTACGGACAAGATTTTGGTGATGGATTATATATCTGGAATAAAAATAGATAATACAAGTCAGTTGTCAGAAGAAGGTTATGATATCCACGATATAGCCACCAAACTTACTTATAATTATTTTAAACAGATATTTGAGGATGGTTTTTTCCATGCAGACCCTCACCCAGGAAATATATTAATCCATGAAAATGCCATAGGATATATAGATTTTGGTCTTATGGGAAGTTTGGATCTGAATTTAAGGAAAAAATTAAACCAAATATTAGAAGGGGCTGCTACAGGGGATATTCAATTAATGACCAAATCCGTTTTAAAAATAGGCATAAAAAAAGGCCCTATAGATGTAAATAGGCTTCACAAGGATATAGAAACTATGTATGATACCTATATAGATGAATCCATCCACAACTATGACCTCCCTCAGATATTGGAAGAGATCATGATAATATGTAAAGAAAACAATATCAATATGCCTAAGGATATAACTCTATTAGTAAAGGGAATGATGACCCTCCAGGGAGTACTGGCCAAGATAGATAAACAATTGACCATAATAGATATTGCTCTTCCTTACTTCGAGGAACAGATGGTAAAAAATAAATTTAATAATATGGATCCAAAGGAATTGGCTCTATTTTTGTATACGTCTATTAAATCTAGTCTAGAATTATCCTCTAAGGCTTTGGAGTTTATAAATACTGGATTAGCCGGAAGACTAAAGCTAAACTTAAAGCTTCAAAACATAGACGATGGTTTAAACGAAATAAACCGAATGGTCAATCGACTTATATTTGCCATAATAGTAGCAGGCCTATTGGTGAGCTCTTCCCTAGTAATCAATGCAAATGTAGGATTGAAAATCTATGGTGTATCAGCCATAGGTATAGTAGGGTATTTAGGTGCTGGTATAGCTGGGCTGTTGTTGTTGATTTCTATATTCCAGTCAGGAAAATTGTAATGGTTGAAAATATAAAATCCTAGCAACAAGTCATTGACTTGTTGCTAGGGTTTTGTTAATTATCGACTTTCATCTTTAAACTATCTCTATCTACACTGACGGCCAATCTGTCTTTATCCTTTAGATCCCCTTTTATTATCATCCTTCCCATCTCTGTTTCTAGATGTTTTTGTAGAAATCTTTTTACTGGTCTAGCTCCATATTGGATAGAATAAGCCCTATTTAAAACAAATTCCTTGGCTTCATTGGTAAATTCTATGGTTATCTGTCTATCCCTTAGCCTATTCTCTATTTCCCATATCTGTAAATCGATTATCTTATATATCTCCTCTTTTCGTAAGGGTTTAAACATTACTATTTCATCTAGTCGATTTAAAAATTCTGGTCTAAAGGTTCTCTTCATCTCGTCCATTACTATTTCTTTGGTGTTTTCATCAATTTTCCCATCAGCTTTCAGACCCTCTATTAGATAAGATGAACCTATATTGGAGGTCATTATGATGACGGTATTTTTAAAGTCTACAGTCCTTCCTTGGTTATCCGTCAGTCTACCATCGTCTAATACTTGCAACAATATATTGAATACATCAGAATGGGCCTTTTCTATTTCATCAAATAGTATTACGGAATAGGGCTTTCTCCTAACAGCTTCCGTTAGCTGACCTCCTTCATCATATCCTACGTATCCAGGTGGGGCTCCTATAAGCCTTGATACTGAGTGTTTCTCCATATATTCACTCATGTCAATCCTTACCATATTTCTTTCATCATCAAAAAGGGTTTCTGTCAAGGCCTTAGCCAATTCAGTTTTACCTACTCCTGTTGGTCCTAAGAATATAAAGGAACCTACAGGTCTATTTACAGGCTTAATACCAGCTCTAGCTCTAATAACTGCATCTACAACGGATTCGACAGCTTCATCCTGCCCTACAACTCGCCTGTGAAGGATATCATCAAGATTTAATAGCTTCTCCCTTTCCGTTTCCACCAATTTAGATACAGGAATCCCTGTCCATTTGGATACTACTTCTGCTATTTCTTCTTCCGTTACTTCTTCCTTAAGCATCCTATCCTGGCCTTGGTATTTTAAATTAGCTTCCTCTAATTGTCTTTCCAATTGAGGTAGTTTACCATATTTTAGCTGAGACAATCTTTCTAGATCGTATTTCCTCTCTGCATCTTCTATCTCTATCCTTGCCTTATCTATTTGTTCCTTTATATCTTTAATGGTGGATATATTCTTCTTTTCTTCTTCCCATTGGGCTTTTTTAATGTCATATTCCTCTTTTAAGTTTGAAATCTCCTTCTCTATATTCTCAAGGCGCATCTTAGAGCCTTCATCAGTTTCCTTTTTCAAAGCTTCCCTTTCAATTTCTAACTGGAGTATTCTCCTTCGAGTTTCATCTAACTCTACAGGCATACTGTCTATTTCCGTTCTTATCATGGCGGAAGCTTCATCCATTAGGTCTATAGCCTTATCTGGTAGGTATCTGTCGCTAATATATCTATCAGATAAGGTGGCACATGCAATAACTGCATTGTCTGAAATCCTAATACCATGGTGTATTTCATATTTTTCCTTGATCCCTCGAAGGATGGATATGGTGTCCTCTAAGGAAGGCTCGTCTATCAACACCTTTTGGAATCTTCTCTCTAATGCAGCATCCTTTTCTATATATTGTCTATATTCATCTAAAGTTGTAGCACCAATACATAAGATTTCTCCACGAGCTAACATGGGCTTTAATAGATTGGAAGCATCCATAGATCCTTCTGTCCTTCCTGCTCCAACTATATTGTGAATTTCATCTATAAACATTATGATCCTTCCATCGGAATCCTCTATTTCCTTTAATACTGCCTTTAGCCTTTCTTCAAACTCCCCTCTATACTTGGCTCCTGCAATTAAAGCTCCCATGTCTAGGGCAAATATGGTTTTATCCTTTAACCCTTCCGGCACGTCTCCATTTACTATCCTTTGGGCTAATCCTTCTATAATAGCAGTCTTACCTACTCCTGGCTCCCCTATTAAAACTGGATTGTTTTTAGTCCTTCTAGATAAGATTCGAATGGTGTTTCTTATTTCATCATCTCTACCTATTACCGGATCTATTTTCCCTTTTCTTGCTTCTTCTGTTAGATCTCTTCCAAATCTCTCTAGGGCATCATAGGTAGCTTCTGGATTGTCAGATGTTATAATTTGACTACCTCTTATCTTTTTGAGGGCTTCCAAAAATCTCTGTAGATTGATATTATACCTATGAAATATTTTCTCAGATTTAATTCCCCTTTCCTTCAATAAGGATATATAGATATGCTCTACCCCAACAAATTCATCACCAAATTTTTTAGCTTCCTCCTCAGCATTTAATAGTACTTTGGTATAGATTCTACTAGGATAGAGGGTACCTCCTCCACCAGATTGTTTAGGAAAGCTTTCCAATTCCTTAGCTACATCATTTTTAATAAGCTCTACATTTTCACCCATATAGGATAACACCTTAGGTATTAAACCCTCGTTTTGATATACCAAGGCATAGTGAATATGCATTTCCTCTAGTTGAGGATTGCCATGTTTAATTGCTATCTCTTGGGAATTCTGTATAGCTTCTATACTTTTTTGAGTAAACCTATTTAAATCCATCTATATCACCTCTTAATCTCTCGGATTATATGTGTTTATAGCTCGTAATTCTTCATACAACTTTTTTTGCTCTTCTGTTAGATGAGGAGGGTTTACTATATTGGCTTCAATGTATAAATCCCCTATATTTCCTTTCATATCTCTATATCCCTTCCTAGGAATCCTTATCTTTTTACCCCCTTCCATATTAGAAGGTATGGTTATCTTGATCTTGTCTCCTGATAAAGTATTTATCAACACCTTGGCCCCTAAGGCAGCTTCCCAAGGAAGCAAATCTACTTTTTGATAAATGTCCAATCCCTCAAGTCTATATTTCCCATGGGATAGAAAATTTACCTTAAGATAAATATCTCCACTGATTCCAGCTTTTTCGCCTTTAATCTTTATTTTTTTCCCGGGCAATATTCCCTTAGGTACCTTTACCGATAACGATTTTGTCTGATTTCCTACCCTAAAGGATATAGTCTTAGTAGTACCATTATAGCCTTCTTCTAAATTAATATTGATTTCTGATTCGTAGGATTGGGGCTTAGGATCATAGTAAGATGTTCTACCCCTAGACCTACCACCAAACAAATCGCTTATCCCAAAGTCTTCCCCACCAAAAAACATGTTGAAAAAATCACTAAATCCTTCTCCCCCAGTGGTATAGGTATATCTATATCCATCCCCAAAATTTTCAAATCCAAATTGGGAAGGATCAAAGTTTTGCCCATTGGTAAAATTATATCCGCTGCCAAATGTATCATATTTCTTCCGTTTATTCTCATCTCCTAAAACTTCATAGGCTTCGTTTATATCTTTAAACTTTTCCTGGGCTTCTTTATCATCTGGATTTAAATCTGGATGGTACTTTTTAGCCAATTTTCTATAAGCTTTTTTGATTTCGTCATTACTTGCATTCTTCTTTACCCCTAATATCTTGTAATAGTCTTTATATTCCATATACTTCACCCCTTTTTTTGAAAAATAGAAGGGTTAAATAGTTTGACCTTCTCTGACCTTCATTATTATTATAATCCTTTTATTTCTAAAAATCAACATGGTATTTATTATTATGACTTCTTTATATATAATTATTAAAAAGAAAAAGCTAGTAGGTATCAGCTAGCTTTTATCGGTAGGCTCTTCATCATCTATTTTATTTTCCTTATGATACTCCACTATAAGATCATCCAACTCTTTGCTTATTCTCAAAATTTCCTGGTAATCTACTTTGTTAGCGCTTATTTCTTTGTATAATTCTTCTCTTAAAGCGTCTATTTTGTTTTTCAACTTTCTCCTCCTTATTCCTTTAGGTTATTGATGCCTATCAATAGGATAATGTATTTTATACCAGTTGACAACCTGTTTTTTATGCTATTAGTTAAATTAGTAATACCCTTTTAGTAAAAAAATTAACATAAAAAAATAACTATCAATTTTGGTGCCTGGCACCAAAATTGATAGTTATTCGTTAAAATATTGTCATTTTATATATTTGTCTATAATGGTTATTATCTCATCTATTTTTTCTTCTCCCTCTTCTTCTCCTTCTAAAATTGCATCTTTTACACAAGACCTTATATGGGCATTTAATACGTCTATATTGGCCTTCTTAAGTAAACCTATGGCAGATAGTATTTGTGTAGATATATCTACACAATATCTATCCTCCTCTATCATCTTAATAATGCCGTCTATCTGCCCCCTTACGGTCTTTAGCTTCTGGGCAGCTTTCTCCTTGCCTTGATTCATCATATCACCAAATTTCTATTTTATTTCTACTACATCATAGCCAGCCTCTTCTATTTGCCCCTTTAAAACTTCATCGGACAAATTGTCTCCTTCTACTATTGCCCTGTTGTTGTTTAATTCTACATCTACATGGGAAATTCCTTCTATCTCTGACAATGCATTTTTTACTGCCATTACACAGTGATTGCAAGACATGCCTTCAATAGTTATGATCTTTTTCATTTTATTAACCTCCTGTCCCACAATTATTTAAATTTTTTTAGTCTTAAAGAGTTGGTAACTACTGATACGGAGCTAAAGGCCATAGCCGCTCCTGCTATCATAGGATTCAAAAATCCTAAAGCTGCAAAGGGTATACCTATGGAATTGTAGAAGAAGGCCCAGAATAGATTTTGTTTGATAGTCTTCATGGTTCTGTGGCTAAGCCTAATAGCTGTAACTATTCCAGTTAAATCCCCTCTCATAAGGGTTATATCTGCAGCTTCCATAGCTACATCTGTCCCCGTGCCTATGGCAAACCCAATATCAGAGGCTGCTAAGGCTGGGGCATCGTTAATTCCATCCCCTACCATTCCTACAAGCTTTCCTTCTTTTTTTATTTTTTCGACAACTTCTGCCTTATTCTCAGGTAGGACTTCTGCTAATACATTATATATTCCCACTTGTTTAGCAATGGCTTTAGCTGTCCTTTCGTTGTCTCCTGTTATCATATATACTTCAAGGCCCATATCTTTTAGGCCTGCTATGGCTTTTTTAGAATTTTCCTTAATCTGATCTGCTACCGCAATTATACCAGCTAAATTTCCATCTATAGCTACTAGCATAGCGGTTTTCCCTTCTGATTCCAATCGGAGTAATTCCTCTTCTCCTATTTCTATGGATATACCGCCTTCCTTCATCAATTTTCTATTACCTATATAAATAGTCTTTCCTTCAAATATGGCCTTTAATCCCTTCCCTGGTATAGCAGCAAAATCTTCTGCTTCAGTTATCATGAGTAGTTCTTCTTCTCCTTTTCTTACAATAGCTTGGCCTAGAGGATGTTCAGAAGATTTTTCTACTGTTGCTGCTATCCTTAGCAATTCATCTTTATCCAAGGACTTAAAGCTTATTATATCTGTTACTTCTGGTTCTCCTTTAGTGATGGTGCCGGTCTTGTCTAGTACAATAGTTTCCATCTTGTGGGCCCTTTCTAGATGTTCTCCCGATTTGATTAATATGCCATTTTCTGCTCCTTTTCCTGTGCCTACCATAATAGCCGTTGGTGTTGCTAAGCCTAGGGCACAGGGACAAGCTATTACCAACACTGCTACTGCATTTATTAGTCCTGTATTGAAACTACCTCCCACCAGATAAAATCCTAAGAAGGTAACCAAGGCTATAACTACCACTACAGGGACAAATATACCGGATATCCTATCGGCTAACCTCTGTACTGGAGCTTTTGAGCCTTGAGCATCTTCTACTAACTTTATTATTTGAGATAGTACCGTATCCTTTCCTATCTTTGTGGCTTCAAATTTAAATGAACCAAATTTGTTAATGGTAGCTCCTATTACCTCATCCCCTTGGGATTTGTCTATAGGGATACTTTCCCCTGTTATCATGGATTCATCTATGGATGAGTTGCCTTCTAAGATGATTCCATCTACAGGAATCCTCTCCCCAGGTCTAACTACTATTGTATCTCCTATTTCCACCTTTTCTATAGGGATGCTCATTTCTACGCCTTCTCTTATTACCCGAGCAGCCTTTGGCTGGAGTCCCATTAGTTCCTTAATAGCCTCTGAGGTTTTTCCTTTTGCTACTGCCTCAAAAGTTTTACCTAAAAGTATCAATGTAATGATAACTGCTGATGCTTCAAAGTAGTATTCATGAACTCCTGTTAATAGATTATAGAGACTATAAAAGTAGGCTGCTGACGTGCCCATGGATACCAGTACATCCATATTAGCTCCTCCACCTCTTAAGGAGTTAAAAGCCCCTTTGTAAAATCTATAGCCAATGATGAACTGTACGGGAGTTGCTAATAATAGCTGAAAATATCCATTGGTAAGTATATTGTCTACTCCCGCCATATGGAAAAACATAGCGGAAAATAATGGGATACTCAGTATGGCTGAGATTATAAAGGAGCTCTTAAGGGATTTTATCTCCTTTTCCCTAAGTTCTTTCTCCCTATCTATATCCCTTTCCATCTCCATTTCCGCCTTATACCCAGCCTTTTCCACTGCATTTATTAACGTTTCATCCTCTACTGCCCCTGATGAAAACTCAACTATAGCTTTATTGGTGGATAGATTTACATTTGCTTTAGTTACTCCCTCAATTTTATTTAATACCTTCTCTACCCTAGTTGAACAAGCAGCACAGGTCATACCTTCTACCAACAAGGTCCTTTTGGTTAAAGGTACTTGATATCCAGTCTTCTCAATAGTTTGAACGATTTGATCTGGATCTATCTTCTCCTTATCGTATTCTATAGTAGCTTTTTGTTGTAGTAGGTTAACAGTTGCATTTATTATTCCATCTTGCTTATTCAATGCCTTTTCCACTCTAGCAGAACAAGCAGCACAGGTCATGCCTACTACATCTATGGTAATGATTTTATTTGACATAGTATCACTCCTCATCTTCATCCCCACCCCCTGGGGGTGTGTTTATATTATACCCTAATAGTAGAGTTTTGTAAACATGACTTTTATTTTAGCTAGGGTATCACACAAAAGCGCTAAATTACCGGTTTTAAATGATGATGTATTTTTGAAATCAAATAATAAGATATTATTTTACCCTAAACTATTGCATTTATAACAAAAATATATTATCATATTGATAGTGATTATCAATTTCGTATCATTGAATAAATATATGGATGATATTTACATAGTCCTTAATATATTTATATAGAAAGGAGAATTGCTATGGCGAAAACATCTCTAAGTCAATTAAATCCTGGAGATAAAGGTAGGGTTCAAAGAATAGAAGCAGGAGGCTATGCCACTAGAAGGCTCTATGAAATGGGCTTCAACACGGGATCTAATGTAAAAGTTATAAAAAATGACAGGGGTCCTTTAATAGTATCCCTATCGGGAAATAAGATTGCAGTAGGTCGTGGTTTAGCTCAAAAAATAATGATAGGAGATTGAGTCTTTATTTTTTGTCTTTTGTTGATAATGATTATCATATGATAGAAGGGGGATTGAAGTGAATACAATAGCTTTGGTGGGAAATCCTAATAGCGGTAAAACTACAGTATTTAACGCCCTTACCGGGTCTAACCAACACGTAGGTAACTGGCCAGGAGTCACCGTAGAGAAAAAAGAAGGAAAATTTAAATTTGATGAAAAAACTTATAATGTAGTGGATCTACCTGGGACCTATAGTCTAGGTGCCTTTTCTGAGGATGAAATAGTTGCAAAGGATTTTATCCTTAAGGGCAATCCAGATGTGGTTATCAATGTAGTAGATGCCACTAATATTGAACGAAATCTATATTTGACTACCCAATTGTTGGAAATGGGAGCCAAGGTGGTAGTTGCCTTAAACATGATAGATGAAGCTGAAGAACGAAATATAAAATTTGATATGGATGCTCTATCAAAAAAATTAGGGGCACCCGTAGTTCCTACTATTGCTTCTAAGAGAAAAGGCATGGATGAGTTGATTAAAAAGTCTATAGAATTAATGGAAAAGGATATGGACCATAAGCCCCATATATCCTATGGTGAAAACATAGATAAAGAAGTAAAAAGGTTGAAGGGATTTTTAAAGAATGGAGAATTAGAATACCCTTCTCAATGGATTGCTATTAAACTTTTAGAAGGAGATCAATATATACTCGAATTAGTAAATAAAGATGAATATTTAAATTCCTCCGAGGAATTCAAATGTATGATGGAGCAGTTGCGAGAAAGTGCTGAGGATTATGAGTTAGAAATTATAGATAAGAGATATGAGTTTGTAAACAATGTGGCCGATAAAACCGTAAAGAGGCCTGATGTAGTAGTAGAAACCAGAACTGATAGGATTGACAAGATCCTTACTCATAAGTATTTAGGTCTACCTATTTTTGCACTAATAATGCTAGCGGTGTTTCAGTTGACCTTTGCCATTGGTGAGGATTTGTTGGGAGAATTAGTTGCAGGGGGTATTGAAACTTTAGGTGAGGCTGTGGAGGCTTTTCTAATTAATGTTAACTCTCCTCATTGGCTAATATCTTTTGTAGCAGAAGGTATTATTGGAGGCCTTGGGGCTGTATTAGAGTTTATTCCGTTGATAGTGGTATTATATATGTTAATGGGAATATTAGAGGATAGCGGTTATATGGCCAGGGCTGCCTATGTAATGGACAATATAATGAGAGCCCTAGGCCTTCAAGGTAAGACTTTTATATCCATGATAGTTGGATTTGGATGTAATGTTCCAGGAGTAATGGCTACCAGAACCTTAGATAGTAAAAAAGACAGGATGATTGCTACTTTAATCAACCCATTTATGTCCTGTGGTGCTAAACTACCTATTTATTTGGTGTTTATAGCTGCTTTCTTCCCCAATAATGGTGGTCTAGTATTGTTCCTACTATATTTCTTAGGGATATTGGTAGCGTTGTTGATGGCAAAGATATTTAGTAATACCCTATTTAAAGGAGAATCCTCCTATTTTATCATGGAACTTCCACCTTACAGATTGCCAACTTTAAGAAATGTAATGAGAAATATGTGGGATAATGTTTCTGGTTTTCTTAAGAGAGCAGGAACCACTATATTTGCAGTAGTTACTATACTATGGATTCTAGCTATGTTGCCTGTAGGCGTAGAGCCCTATAGCGAAAGTAGCATATTAGGCAAAATAGGCTTGTTTATTGCTCCTATTTTTAAACCAGCAGGATTTGGAACCTGGCAAGCTGCTGTTGGATTGTTTGCTGGAATAGCTGCTAAAGAGGCTGTAGTGGCCACTCTAGGCATGGTATATGCTGGTGTAGGAGAAGGTGCTGAACTAGTAGCAGCTATGCAAAGTGTATTCACCCCGTTGACAGCTGCTTCCTTCATGGTTATGACCTTATTATATACACCTTGTGCTGCAACTATAGCTACTATAAAAAAGGAAACCAATTCTAGTAAGTGGGCCCTATTCACCGCCCTCTATACCTTTGCAGTAGGTTGGATAGCTGCTGTATTGGTATATCAAATTGGTAGACTGCTAGGATTTAGTTAGCCTTAAGGAGATGATGTTTTGCTAAAAGAAATATTGAAAGAAATCCATGATTCTAATTATATATCTAAGGCTAATATAGCACGAAGCTTAGACATGCCAGAAGAATTAATAGAAGATGCTTTTACTCAACTGATTCGCATGGGCTATATTGAGGAAGATGATGGGGCAATGGATTGTAGTGTTGGCTGTGGCAACTGCCCTTACGCCAATCACTGTAATAAAGTCCCTGTAAACACTATCATAATTACGGAAAAGGGAAAAAGGCTATTAAATATATAAACCTTCCATTCCACTTTTTCTATCTATTCTGAAAATTTACTTTACAAATACTTCAATATGGTATATAATTAAAGCAAATAGAACTTATAGTTATATCCAGCCTAATGTTAAATGAGTAGTGTAAGTTATTAGATGAGTCGATAGGATGAGTTTTAGGTTTAGAAGTAAAAAATGTTTAGATTTTTAGTAGCTTAAAAGTTCTAAAAAAATTTAATAGTGTCTATTTCAAGTAGTAGGCGTTAAACTATTGGGAGAGTTGATAGGAAATTGCAGTTAATGGTTAGTTCAAGGGTTAGAGGTTGGAGTAACTATAGAAGGTTCTATTTTGAATGACGGAGGGTTATAATGAGCATATGCCCTCCGTCTATTATTTTGCCAAAATCTGCTAACAGTTTTGTCTTTTTTTATACAATGTTGAATTTTCTAGATTTAGAGAATATAATTGATATGAGGTTATATTAACGATAAGAAAAAGGAGATTTTTAAAATGACCAATATTGATTGGAAAGAGAAAAAGAATCTGACCATGTTAGCTGATTTTTATGAGTTTACCATGGCTAACGGATACTTTGAAAATGGTATGGAAAACAAAATCGCCTATTTTGATATGTTTTTCCGTTCCATACCTGATGATGGTGGTTTTGCCATTATGGCTGGAGTAGAGCAGCTTATTGGCTATCTTCAAAATTTAAAATTCTATGATGAAGATATAGAATACCTTAGATCCAAGGGTATGTTCAGCGAGGAATTCTTAGAATATCTTAGGAATTTTGAATTTCAATGTGATGTATGGGCAATCCCTGAAGGCACTCCTATATTCCCTGGAGAGCCTATAGTCATAGTACGAGGACCTATTATTCAAGCCCAAATAATTGAAACTATGGTACTATTGACTATCAATCACCAAAGCCTTATCGCCACAAAGGCCAACAGAATAGTTAGGGCTGCTGACGGAAGACCTATCATGGAGTTTGGTTCCAGGAGAGCTCAAGGGTATGAAGGAGCTATTTTAGGAGCTAGAGCTGCATATATCGGAGGAGCTGTAGGTACTGCCTGTACCATCGTAGATAGAGATTTCAATATTCCAGCACTGGGTACTATGGCCCACAGTTGGGTACAACTTTTCCCTACAGAGTTAGATTCCTTTAGAGCTTATGCAAGACTTTATCCAGATAACTGTGTGCTATTAGTAGATACCTACAATGTCTTAAAATCTGGGGTGCCTAATGCTATCAAAGTATTTAAAGAAGAAGTGGTACCAAGAGGCTTTAGACCAAAAGGTATCAGGATAGATAGTGGGGATATTGCATATCTTTCAAAGGAAGCACGCAGGATGTTAGATGAAGCTGGATTTTCCGATTGTCCTATTGTAGCATCTAGTAGCCTAGATGAGTATGTGATAAGAGATCTTCT
Source organism: Clostridium sp. Cult3 (assembly GCF_021655115.1). Classification (GTDB taxonomy): domain Bacteria; phylum Bacillota; class Clostridia; order Tissierellales; family Tepidimicrobiaceae; genus PPXY01. The sequence goes on along the minus strand of NZ_PPXY01000014.1, from coordinate 15,668 downwards.
AAATCAAGGGGCCAAAATAGATTCCTTTGGGGTAGGGGAAAGATTGATTACTGCTCGTTCAGAACCAGTTTTTGGTGGGGTATACAAGCTAACTGCTGTAGAAGAAGATGGAAGAATAGTACCAAAGATCAAGGTTAGCGAAAATGTAGGAAAGATCACTACTCCTGGATTTAAACAGGTATACAGATTATATGATAAGGGTACTCATAAGGCTATTGCTGATGTAGTAACTCTACACGATGAGAAAATTGATGAAACTAAACCCTATGAAATATTCCACCCCTTGTTTACTTGGAAGAGGAAAACCTTAACAAATTTCTATGCAAGAAAATTACTCACTAAGATTTTTGATAAGGGTAGATGTATCTATGAAAGTCCTCCTATTGATGAAATAAGGAATTACTGTGCAGAAGAGATTAACACCCTTTGGGAGGAAGTACGTAGATTTGAAAATCCTCATGAATTCTTTGTAGACCTATCCAAACCTCTATGGGATATTAAGGATCAATTGTTAAAAGAACATGAATAAATAAATATTGTACAATAAATAAGACAAGGGTAATCCCTTGTCTTATTTTAAAGGAAGTCTTATAGGCTCAGACCTTTTTCAAATGCCTTTATGTTAACTTCATGTACTCTTTCCGGTAAATTCTCTTTTATCAATTGTATCCAATCTATATTTTCAAGGCCCAATGCCTTTACCAGGCATCCTAACATAAGTATATTTTGGGCTCGTACTTCGCCTAATTCTTCTGCTAATCTTCTTGCCTCTATTACTTTAATATTATCTACACTATCTTTAAGAGCTTCAATAACTCCGTCTGGATATTCTGCTAATCCAGATAGTACTGGTAGAGGATACATTTCTTCATCGTTTACTATTAATATACCATCTTTTTTAAGATGATTCAAATATCTAGCTGCTTCTAATTTTTCAAAGGCTACAATTACATCTGCCTCTCCTGTATTTATTGAAGGTGAGTATACCTTTTCGCCAAACCTTATTTGGGTAGTAACGCTTCCCCCTCTTTGTGACATTCCATGAATTTCCGACATTTTCACATCGTATCCTTCATTTACAAAACCTTGAGAGAGGATTCTCGAAACCAGGATAGTTCCTTGACCTCCTACTCCTACTAACAATAAGGATTTAACCACAGAATCACCTACTTTCTCCCATAAATTCTATAGCATCAAATGGACAAACTTGCAAGCACACGGTACAGCCATTACATTGAACTTTATCTATACTTATGGTATTGTCCTTAAAGGAAATAGCTGGACAGCCTATCCTTAGACAAGTTTTACACTTTCTACACTTTTCCTGATCTACTTCACAATAAAGTTCTTTTCTTTCCCTTTGAACCTCTTTTATCAATGCACAAGGTTGTTTAGCAATAATTACAAAAGGTTCTTTAGCTTCATAGGCTTCTTTCACTGCTTTGTTGGTTTCTTCTAGATTATAAGGGTCTATTACCCTGATGTTTTTCTCTTTAATACCTACTGCTTTAACTATAGCTTCAATATCTACCATATGAGCAGGTTCACCCAAAATGTTCTTGCCTGTACCTGGGTTTTCCTGATGACCAGTCATAGCGGTAATCCTATTATCCAATATTACAATTGCCATATCGGTGCCATTGTAAACAGCATCGATTAGCCCAGTAATACCTGAGTGGAAAAAGGTGGAGTCTCCTATAAAACCAAATACCTTCTTACCTCTTTCCGCCATTTGATTGACCCTATCGAAACCTATTCCAGCGGTAATGCCTGCACCCATACATATAACTGTATCCCCTACTCCTAGAGGTGGAGCCATACCCAATGTATAGCAACCTATATCACTGGTAGAGATTATCTTATCCTTATATTTGCTTACAGCATAGAATATTCCCCTGTGGGGGCATCCTGCACATAGGGCTGGTGGTCTAGCTGGAATATCTATATCTAATTCATAACTTTCCTTCTTTCCTTCACCTAATAGGGCTTCCCTTAAGATTTCAGGGCTTAATTCTCCACATATGGGTATTAGTTCCTTACCCTTGCAATCAATACCCATAGCTTTTACAAAGTTTTCAATATAGGGTTCGTTTTCTTCAATTACGTATAGGGTTTCTACTTCTTGAGAAAATTCTCTTATCATCTTGTCAGGTAGAGGATAGGTAAATCCTATTTTAAGATAAGATACATCCTCTCCAAATACTTCCTTTGCATGAAGGTAGGATATACCACTGGTAATGATGCCTATCTTTTTATCTCCCCACTCGATCCTATTTAGTGAAGTATTATTTGAATATTCCCTTAAACGAGGTAATCTTTCCTCTTCTATTTCTATATGCTTTACCTTTGAATTAGCTGGGACCATTATATATTTTCTGATATCCTTAGCGTATTCCTTAATACCTACTTCTTCCCTTTCTTTCAGTTGGACTACACCCTTGCTATGGCAAACCCTTGTGGTTATTCTAAATAACACAGGTGTATCGTAGGTTTCGCTTACCTCGAAAGCATGTTTCATAAAGTCTTTACATTCCTGGCTATCAGATGGTTCTATCATAGCCACTTTAGCATGAGGAGCATATAGCCTATTATCTTGCTCATTTTGGGAACTATGCATTCCCGGTTCATCTGCAGTTATTATGACTAGTCCACCATTTACCCCTTCATAAGCCATGGTAAACATAGGGTCTGCTGCCACATTTAATCCTACATGTTTCATAGCTACCAAGGATCTAGCACCAGCGATAGACGCTCCACTGGCTACTTCTAATGCTACCTTTTCGTTGGTAGACCATTCTGAGCGTATTTCCTCATACTGAGAAACGTTTTCAAGAATTTCAGTACTTGGTGTTCCTGGATAAGCACAGGCTATTAAGCAACCTGCTTCATAGGCTCCTCTTGCAATAGCCTCATTGCCTGTTAAAAGCTTCTTCATCACCTTTCCCCCTATCTTTAAACTTTTACTATATGTACTATTATATCAAATATATTAGCCAATTTATAATAAAATGAAATATTTTTACAAAAATACATATACTTTTTAAAAATATAAATAAATATATTAACTTTATTAATTAAAAGCTTTAAATGGATGTAGTAGAAAAACAAAAAAATCCGGCTCCTTTGAAATAAGAGCCGGACCTCTTTGTTGTACATTATTCTATAGGAATTCTGTTTTCTCTTGGAGGAGTTGATTCCTTCTTGGGTAGTTTTACTTTCAATATTCCATTTTTAAATTTGGCTTTGATCTTATCTTGCTCTACATCATCTACATAGAATGCTCTCTTAAAGGATCCATATCTTCTTTCTCGTCTAATATAGTTTTCCTTATCTTCGTTTACTTCTTCTTTTCTTTCTACGGCTATAGTCAATATATCGTCCCTTATCTCTAGGTATATGTCTTCCTTATCTACTCCTGGAATTTCTGCTTCAAGTAAGTATTCCTTATCCTTTTCTTTTACATCTACCCTCAATGGATAGTAGGATCCCATATCATCGAATTCTTGAAGCATAGAATCAAACATCCTGTCAAAGTCCCATCTAAACTCTCTGGGCATTTCTCTTCTCCATCCTCTAAAAGGTGTGATTCCAAACATTATATCAACCTCCATGTATAAATGTTTTACTTTGACTTTCTTTGACCTTCATATATAATATATCATCTACTACATCATTATTCAAGGAGCAAATATTATGTTAACCTTTTAAATTTTGGAGTTTTTTTGACTTTCTTTGACCTTCCTTTGATTTTCTTATTGTAGCTATCATTTTCTAAAAACAATTTAATATACATACCTCTTCTTACTCTTTTGTAAAATTTATATGCTATTTTACAGTGTAATTAGTTTTTTCAATATATTTAAATCCATATTCATCTATGGAGATTATATTGACGCTACCATTTTGTATTTTAAATTTGAAAAAATAATCTAGATTATCAAATACCCAACTTAAAGCAATTCTAGTAACCCCATCATGACATACCAAAACTACATCTTCGTCTCCTTTAGATATCTCCTCTAAGAAGGAGGTAACTCTATCGTAGGCTAGCTTTATACTCTCCCCTTTAGGAGTTACATAATTTATATAATCTGCATCCCATTCCTTAGCTTCCTCTGGGAACTTCGCTTTAATTTCCTCATAGGTATTCCCTTCGAATAGTCCAAAGTCCACCTCCTTTATCCTCTCTTCTTTTTCCCCTTCCAATCCTAGGATCTCCATGGTTTGAATAGCCCTATATAGGGGGCTTACATATACCTTGTCAAAGGATAAGGTGTCTACAAAGGTTTTGGTCTTTTTAATCTGTTCCTGGCCTTTTTCCGTCAGCTTAGTGTCCTTAGTACTAAATATTCTTTCTACATTGTCTTCTGTTTGTCCATGACGAATCAATATTATATCCACTTAACCACCTCCACAAATGTTATTAAAGATATTATCTCCCCAATCTCTATGGTAGCCCCATATACATCTCCCGTAAAGCCATCTATTTTCCTATAGCTTATTCTGGTCATTATCTCAGCTGCTAAAAAGGAAAGCATAAGCGGTATTATATATATTGGGTTGATCAATAGGACTATAACAATATATATGATTCCTCCAAATAAGGCATATCTTTTGGGATTACTATTATGAAACATATCCCCTAAACCACCTTTTCTCCCAACCTTTTTAGTGGCCATTATATAGGATATTACCAAACGACTATTTCCATGGGATAGGGCCAATATTAAGGGTATATTCTCTTTTATACTGAATATTAAAATATATTTTAGAAGTATATCTAATATTATGGCTATAACTCCAAAGGCTCCTATACGACTATCCTTCATTATTTCAAGAACCCTATCCTTGTCCCTATAGGATAAAAACCCATCACAGGTATCGGACAATCCATCTAGATGAAGACCTCCAGTTACTACTATCATGGATACCAGAGCAAAAAATGCTCCTATATATTCGTTTAGGTAGCTAAATATATGATAAAACAACCCACCAACACTACCAATTATCATGCCTACTAAGGGGAAGAAAAAAATACTCTTTGAAAGATTTTCATCATTAAAATCTACAGGTTTTCTTATAGGCAAACGAGTTAAAAATTGGATGGCTAATATGAATCCATCTATCATTTTATCTTCACCGGCAGGCCACAGCATACCAAATAAACCTGATGGGACAGAGCTGCCATCCTTTGGTTTATCCTTCCTTGAATATCTCTAAATACCCTACCTATATGATTGTCTGGAACTAAAGAGTAGCCTACTTCATTGGTTACTAGAACTAGATTATATCCCTTATCTTCAATAACTTTTATCAAGGAGTCTAGCTCTTCATATATTTTATCTTCCACCTGACTTTGTAGATGATAATCTATATATTCCTTTTCCTTAGTCATATCGAACATTATATTTGATGTAAGTACCGTTATGCAATCCAATAGATAGTTTTTCTCTTCTCCTAAGGCATCAACTAATGAATAATTTCCCTCAAAAGTTCTCCAATAGGAAGGACGGCTACTTTGGTGTAATTTAACCCTCTCTTCCATCTCCTTATCCCATATCTTAGAGGTAGCAATATATACTACATCTCTTTTATCCTCATATATACTTTCTGCAAAGGTGCTTTTGCCACTTCGTGCTCCACCAGTAACTAAAATTATCATAATATCACCTAGATTATTCTTTTTCTTCTCTAATATCTACCAATACTTTACTATTAATCGATGCTTCTTCAAAGGTAGCCATATTGTCCATTATACATAGGGCTGCATCTATTATTTGAAAAGCCAATGGACAGCCTGAACCTTCTCCCAACCTCATCTCTAAATTTAACATAGGCTCAAGGCCTAATTCTTCCATCATATACCTAGCTCCAGGTTCCTTTGATAGATGAGAGGGAAATATGTATTCTTTCACTAGAGGATTAAGTCTTACGGCACATAAGGCAGCTGATGATGATATAAAACCATCTATAACTATAGGCTTTTTGTTTTTAGCTGCCGATAAGAATAGTCCACACATGCCAGCTATATCAAATCCACCAACCTTAGAGATTACATCTACTGGATCCTCCTTGTTGGGTTTGTTTACTTCTAGAGCTTTATTAATAGCGTTTTTCTTAAAATTGTACTGTTCTTCTGTAAGCCCTGCACCTTTGCCACTAGTAATCTCTGGACCAAATTCACTAAAAACACTAAGAACTGCCGCTGAAGTAGTGGTATTACCTATGCCTAACTCTCCAGTGCCTAATATATCATATCCTTCATTATATAAACTATCTCCGATTTCTATACCCACTTCAATAGCCTTAATTGCCTCATCGTAGGTCATACTTGGCCCTTTAGTAAAGTTTTTAGTTCCATAGTTTATCTTTTTGTTTAACACTTTAGAATTGTTCATATCCCCGTTTAACCCAATATCTACAATAGTCAAATCCGTATTGGTCATTTGGGATAATACGGATACCCCTGTAAAACCCTTTGTCATATTCTCAGTCAATATCATGGTAAATTCCTGTGGACAAGCGCTTACCCCTTCTGCTACTACTCCATTGTCGGCACACATGACGACTATATTTCTCTTTTCTATTTTATTATGGGGTTTTCCCGTAATTCCTGCCATTTTAATGACTATCTCTTCCAATTTGCCTAAACTTCCTATAGGTTTGGCTAGATGGTCTAATCTTTTTTTTGCTTCCTCCTTAGCTCCTTCCTCTGGGGAAGATATGGCTTCTAATGTTGTATTGAATAACTCCATATATTATCCCTTCCTTAATTTTATTTTTAATACATATATATTCTATCAGAAATAGTTGGATTATGTAAAAAATAAGTAGGGATAAACCCTACTATTATACTATTTGCCTATTAATCCTACACTGGCTAAAAATACGATTATGATAGCTAGTGGAGAAATATATCGAGCTACAAATTGGTATGTTCCCATATAACCTGCTTTGACTATTCCCCGATTAGTCAATTGTTCTTCTATTATCTTTCTATCCAGTCTCCATCCTACAAACAATACGGTTATTAAAGAACCAGTAGTCATAAAATAGTTAGCTGTAAGCTTATCCAAGAAATCCAAAAAATTGCTCCCAAATAGTATTGGATAGTTTAAAGGTCCATTGGATAGGGATGCAAATATACTCACTATAAATACCAATAAAGCAGCAATTAAAGCTGTCTTCTTTCTACCCATATTAAATTTATCCATTCCAAAACATACTACGGATTCCAACATGGATATGGTACTGGTTATGGCTGCTAATGCCAATAGTAAAAAGAACAATACCTGAAATACATATCCTCCTGGAATTTGAGGAAATACATTGGGCAATGTGACAAATACCAATCCAGGTCCACTGTCTGGTGCTATACCAAAGGCAAATACTACAGGGAATATGGCTAAACCTGCTAATATGGCAATTAGAGTATCTGCTAAGGCAATATTAAGGGCTGAAATGCCTAATTTTTGTTCCTTGCCTATATAGGAACCGTAGGCTATCATAGTGCCTGCTCCTAAGCTTAATGAGAAAAAGGAATGGCCTAAGGCATCTAGTATAGTCTTACCATTTAGCTTCGAAAAATCTGGTTTGAAAAGAAATTTGATCCCTTCTACTGCTCCTGGTAAAGTAATGGCCCTAATATCCAGTATAATAATAATAACTATTAGTGCTGGTACTAAAAGAGAAGAGTACTTTTCAATACCCTTTTCTATCCCATTGGCCACTATATAATAGGTTATGCATAGAATTATAAATTGCATAAATATAGGCCTTGCAGGATCGCTAATAAAGCTTTCAAACATAGCCCCTATTTCTGAAACATCCTTTCCAACAAATTGGTTACCTATAGCCTTTACTAAGTATTCCAAAGTCCATCCAGCAATTACACTATAAAAAGATAAAATTAAAAATGCAGCCATAACCCCTAATATGCCAGATATATACCACCTTTCTCCAGGAGCCAGATTTTTAAATGAGTGTATTGGGTTTGATTTTCCCTTTCTTCCAACGATAAATTCGGATAATAGTACTGGTAAGCCAATGATGGCAACGCAAATTAGATAGATTAGAATAAATGCTGCACCACCATTCATACCTGCAATATATGGGAAACGCCATATGTTTCCTAGACCTACTGCCGAACCAACTGCTGCTGCAAACAAACCAAAACTACTTTTAAAGCTTTCCCTTTTTTCCATGCAATTCCTCCCTTTGTTTATTAATCACCTATCATAGATTATTCTCACTATATAGCCTTTAAACTATATTATTTCTTTTTTTATTACTTTAAAGCATTGGCATGGAAAAGTCAACATTTAGATAAAACAAAAAAACCTAGCAAATGCTAGATTTTTAGTAGCTTTGGCGGAGAGAGAGGGATTCGAACCCTCGGTACAGGATAGCCTGTACAGTGGTTTTCGAGACCACCACCTTCAACCTCTCGGACATCTCTCCTGATTGAATTAATTGTATTATTTTTCTTTTCTAATCTGTTTGAAAAAGTTGCTGATTATGCTGCTGCATTCATCTTGTAGTATCCCAAATTTTACTTCTGCCTTGTGATTAAATCTTGGATTATCCAATAGATTGACTATAGAGCCACAGCAGCCTCCCTTAGGGTCTTTAGCACCTATTACTACTCTATCTATTCTTGCGTTGATTATAGCTCCTGCGCACATGGCACAAGGCTCTAGGGTTACATACATAGTAGTGTCCATAAGCCTCCATCCCTTTAAATACTGGCTGGCCTCTTTTATAGCCATAATCTCTGCATGAGCTGTTGGATCTTTAGTACTTTCTCTTCTATTGTATCCCCTTCCAATCACTTTATCCCCATGTACAATAACAGCACCTATAGGTACTTCATAGGTGCTAAGGGCTTTATATGCTTCTTCAAGGGCTAATCTCATATATATTTCATCCATAAGTATATCACCCAAATATCTGGTGCACCCGAGAGGAGTCGAACCCCCGACACACGCCTTAGGAGGGCGCTGCTCTATCCTACTGAGCTACGGGTGCACAACTTATATTCACATTAATATATTTTACATTAGTTTTTCACTTTTGTCAATTTGAATTTTCTACTATCCACTTATTAATTTTGAAAACACAAGGGATAGGAAATCCTTCATATGCCTAAATATAGCTGTAAATAGCCTTTCCTTTTTAACTTCATCATGAACTATTAGATCTATTTCATCTAACTTTTCGCCATTTTGGGATAGAATTACTTTTCCCACCTTGTCCAACTCCTTTAATGGCAGCTTAATATTTTCATCTATTTTTATGTCTATGTCCAAACTATCTCCAGTTTTAACTATAGTACTGTAATTATTGGAAGGATAGATTTCTATATCCTTATCTCTGCTATTAGGTAAATGGATTATGTCTAAAGGCGTATCTACATCTGTCAGTGTTTTTTTAGAATAATTATCTAGTCCATATTGTATCAATTCTTTTGCCATTTCCTTTCGCTTCTGTTCGCTTTCCGTTCCCATAACTATACCTATCAATCTAAAGTCTTCATGTTCCCCATCCATTCCGTAAACTTCCAGGGTAGATACCAAACAATAGCCCGCCTTATTAGTAAAGCCAGTCTTGAGCCCATCTATTCCCTCTATCTCTTTCAATAAGGGGTTAGTGTTTTCTTTCTTGTAATTCCTTCTAGGAATTTCTATCTCAGGAATAGTCGTTAAGGATAATACTTCTGGAAATTTATCAATTATGTATCTTGAAAGAGTAAATATATCCATGGGACTCATCATATTTTGAAGTTCCCCTTCTGGTAGCCCAGTACAATTAAAAAATATTGCAGAATCCAATCCAAGGCTTTTAGCTTTATCATTCATCTTTCTTACGAAAACTTCTTCTATACCCGCTGTATATTTTGCCAAAGCATAGGTTGCATCATTAGCAGATACTACAATTAAAGCTTTTAGCAAATCTTCTACAGTAAATATCTCCCCTTTCTCCAAGTTCAAACTAGAGCCCTTAATTCTAGTAACATCCTCATCTATATAGACCATATCATCCATTGATATGGTGCCCTTTTCAATCTCCTCCATGATGACTAAATAACTCATTAGTTTAGTTATACTGGCTATTTCCATGGGTTTATAAATATTGTATTCTTCTAATATTTCTCCTGTTTCAAAATCCCCTAAAAGATAGGCAGAAACTTGATTTTCAATACCTATTATGGCAAAAGTAGCAGAATTAATAATTAATATAAATAGTAAAGATAATATGATAATCCTAGTGAATCTTTTTATCATGTAAATTTCCCCCATTTTTTTAGTTTTTATATTGATGTAACCAATTTGCCTCCATATCTATATACTATATTAGGCAAAATATAATATTACAAAAGGAGGTTTTAATATGACAGATCTGCAAAGAAGAAGAGGCGGCTTCTTTGATGGTGAGGACTCTAGTCTGCTGTTCTTCTTTCTACTGCTAGTAGTACTATTTGGCGGTATGGGATGTAACTGTAGGCGATTTTAATAGAAATGGAGGGTCATGACCCTCCATTTTCATATTTGCCATAGAGCCATTTATCCACTCTCTTCCCAAAGGGTACATTAGTCACTTCCTCACATATATTTATAAAATCTTCTGTGGTTCCATTATAAAATTTATATGAGCTATAGTATCTATTCAATATATCGTATAGTACTTCCACTCCAAAATCCTTTCCTATCTCATTTAAAAACATAGCCCCCTTAGAATATACTAGCAATCCATAATCGTCCCAATTGCTAAATTGGTCTAAAGGCTTGTTAATTATTTCGTCCTTAGTTATAAGGAATTTTCCATATTCATAATTATTCTTACAATAATAATTATAATATTCTTCTCCAGCTTTTTCACCATATTTTTCAGCAATATAGATTACTTCCGAATAAGTAGCAAAGGATTCATCTAACCAAGCTTCGTCTATCTGATCGTTCCCTACCACTCCATACCACCATTGATGAGCTGTTTCATGAACTATTATGGTTTCTAAAATATCTTTAGAACTGGAATTAAAGTAATTTTTACCTATAAATACTATGGTTGGATACTCCATCCCTGTAGGGAACTCCGTCATAACTATGGAATACTGACCATAGGGGTATTTGCCAAATATCCTGTTAAATATACTTATTGAATCCACTCCTACCTGAGAGGCAAAGTCCTCCATTTCCTTTTTATCTTCTAAGGAGTATAGCCTAACCACCGTATCTTCAACTTCCACTTCTTTCATTGTAAATTTAGTGCTAGCTACCCAGGCAAAATCTCTGATCAATCTTCCCTCTATGATATAGGTTTTTTTATCCTTCTTTATCTTTTCCGACACTATATTGCCACTTGCTGCTATGGTAAAATCCTTTGGTATAGTGATGATTATATCATAGTTACTTATATCGCTATAGAAGGGATCTCCAATATTGTAGTAAGGGTCTAGATTCCAACCTTTATCATCGTATACACAGGCTATAGGATACCAATTTCCGAAGTTAAATACCTCTTTTCCATATCCAAATCTATCTACATTTAGAGGTAAATTCACCTTGTATTCCATATAGATCTCCAGCTTTTCACCAGGTCTTAGGGGAACTGGTAACTTTACTTTTAGGATGGTATCCCCAACACCGCCTATCTGAAAATCCACTTGTTTTTTGCCTACTAGAATATTTTCAATCTCCATATATCCTGGTCTAAAATCCTCTTCAGTAAACATGGCGTTGTCAAACAGTATTGGGGCTGTCTTTAGTGATTTATATGCATTAGGATATAGATGAAAGTATATAGCTTCCAATTCATCCTTTGAATGGTTTATATAATCTATCTTCTGCTTAGCCCAATAGGATTTGCTGTTAGGATCTAGATCTACTTCTATATTATAGTGGTGAATTTTGTCTATGTCTATACCGTTATAGTCCTCTACTATTAAGGTAGGGGAACTTTTCATACCTTTATTGCAACCTGCTAGCGCAAGGGTTAATACGAAAATAAAGATAATGGGTTTGAATCTATTTGTTCTCAAAATTTTACCTCCTTAATTGTATTCATATCTATTTATATCTATATTTCTACTAAAATATTATAATTCCTTTAATAAATAAAAAAAGACCAAACTATAAAAGTTGGTCTTTCTTATCTAGGATAAATATCCTATTTCCTTACTTCATCCAATCCCCCAATATAAGATCTTAAGGCTTCTGGAATTACTATGGATCCATCTTCTTGCTGATAGTTTTCTATGATTGCAGCTAAGGTTCTTCCTACTGCTAAGCCTGATCCATTTAAAGTATGGGCAAATTCTACTTTTTTGTTGTCCTTTCTTCTAAACCTTATATTGGCTCTTCTAGCTTGGAAGTCTTCGAAGTTGCTGCAGGAGGATATCTCCACATATCTGCCATAGCTTGGCATCCATACTTCTATATCGAAGGTCTTTGCTGATGAAAAGCCTAGATCTCCAGTACTTAACATTACTACTCTATAGGGCAACCCTAATCGCTTTAATACGTCCTCAGCACTATTTGTAAGCTTTTCCAGTTCTTCATAGGAATCTTCTGGCAATGAGAATTTAACTAGTTCTACCTTATCAAACTGATGATTCCTTATTAAGCCTCTGGTATCCCTTCCAGCAGAACCTGCCTCCTGCCTAAAACAAGGTGTATATGCTGCGTAATACATAGGCAACATATCCTCGTCTAATATTTCATCCCTATACAAATTGGTAAGGGGAACTTCCGCTGTAGGAACTAAAAAGTAATCCTTACTTGGAATATGGAACATATCGTATTCGAACTTAGGTAGCTGACCAGTACCTATCATACTGTCCCTATTTACCATAAAGGGTGTAGCCATTTCAGTATATCCATGTTCTGTAGTGTGTAGATCTAACATGAAGTTAATTAAAGCCCTTTCGAGCTTTGCTCCTAAACCCTTAAATAGAGAAAATCTTGCTCCCGTAAGCTTGGAAGCCCTTTCGAAGTCCAATATATCTAGCTCAGCTCCTAGATCCCAGTGGGCTTTAGGTTCAAATTCAAATTTCGTAGGTTCTCCCCATTTCCTTATCTCCACATTGTCCTCATCGGTTTTACCTTCTACTACCGATTCATGAGGAGTGTTTGGAATGTGTAGAAGTAAATCCTTTAGTTCTGTATCTATTCCCTTTACCTTTCCATCTAATTGTTTTATTTCATCAGATAGTTCCTTCATCTCAGTTATCAGTGAGGATACATCCTTGCCCTCTTTCTTAAACTTGGGAATATCTTTAGATACAGAATTTTGTCTGGCCTTCATATCTTCTACTTTAGTCAATAGATTTCTTCTCTTTTCATCTAGCTTTAATACTTCATCGATGGGAAAATCTCCATGTCTTTTTTCTAAGGCTATTTTCACTTCTTCCGGGTTTTTTCTTATACGCCTAATGTCAAGCATCTTTTTCACTCCTATCCCTATATTTTTATATAAAAAAACTCCCAATCCCTAAAATATTAGGGACGAGAGTTGCTCCCGCGTTGCCACCCTATTTAACCTTTCGGTTCTCTTGTGGATATAATAGCTCTGGGATGGATTCAATAACAAGTCCTGCCAATTTCCACCAACCATTGGCTCTCTACAAAAGACTTAGCTATCTACTATTTCCCTTCACAGCTACATATAAAATTTATACTATAGTATACCATATTTTTGATTTTATATCAATCCTTATTAAAAACAAAAACACTGATCTTAGATAATTCTAAAATCAGTGTTTCCTCTTGTGATTTTGTCTTTTGTTGTTTGTCGATTTATCTTTTGTGGGAGATGCCCAAAATATTGGTTTTCTATTTTAGGCTAATATTAATATACCCAGCGAAATATCTTTCTAACATCTTTTTTATAAATTTATAATTTCATATCCCCTAGTTTTATATATCCCTTTTTCCTCATCCACTCAGATATGAAAAAAGATAGGATTCCAGGTAATATAAAATGCATGATCAATATGCTTATGAATACTTTAGGTGAAGTACCCATTACATCGATTGTTGCAAATTGTCCAACTAATCCACTGGTTCCCATTCCTGCACCCATCATATTGCTTTCCATCTTAAACAGGGTAGTAGATATAGGCCCTAGAATAGCGGAGGTAATTATAGGAGGAAGCCATATCCTTGGATTCTTTATTATATTTGGTATCTGTAACATGGAAGTACCTATACCTTGGGCAATAAACCCACCAAAGCCATTTTCCTTATAGGAGGATACTGCAAATCCAATCATCTGAGCAGCACAGCCTACTGTACTAGCTCCTGCCGCCAAACCACTCAAACCTAAGGATATGGCCAAGGCAGCAGAACTAATGGGAAGAGTTAAAGCTATACCCATTAATACGGATACAATTATACCCATAGGTATAGGTTGTAATTCCGTAGCTAGGTTTATTATATTCCCAATTAGATTCATAAAGGAAGAAACTGCCGGGCCTATATAATGTCCCGCTAAGCCTCCTACCAAAATAGTACTTAAGGGAACCAATACTATGTCCACATCGGTTTTACCCTTTATTAATTTAGAAAACTCTGCGCCTAGTAGTCCAGCTACAAAAGCGCCTACAGGCTCTCCCACTTTTATTATCGTAGTTCCCCCTTCTAAGGATATGGTTCCTGCTCCTATGGCACCTGTTATCACAGACGCAAATATTCCCAGGGGAGGAGCACCTACGCTATAGGCAACCCCTGCTCCAATAGCTGGCCCCATTAACATCTGAGCTACAATACCAAACTCTACCATCAGTGGGATTTTGAATAGAGTTCCCAATTGCTTGATTATTAAACCAATTAATAAAGAAGAAAAAAGTCCTAATGCCATCCCATTAAATATCTTGACTAAATAGTCCTTAATCCTACTTACTTTGTTTGATCCATTCCTTGCCATAAAACCACCTCTCCGTAGTGTATTGTCATCTGTCTTGTCACCTATTAGCACAAATATATCATTTTATTCTTCATTTATCAAGTACCCTTTTTTTGTTAAAGCCTTCTTTATTTTTTGAAAGCTTTTCTCATCATCTACTTCTATGGTATGAATATGTATTCCTTCTGTTAAGGATGATAGGGGTTCCGCATTGGTCTCTATGAGACTATCAAGGAATTCTTCTAAATCCAATCTAGAACTAATTTCAAGGGGACTTTTTATTTCCCCATATAGAGGGTGGTCTACTATTACATCCAAAACTTTACCGCCCATATCTACTATGGTCTTCAGCTCCTCTTCTATTTCGTCATAACCTTGATGCTTACATACTATTTTCTTGACTAATTTATTATCTCCATATAATTGAGGAATAATGTATCCTTGCGGAGTTGCTAATATATCCTCCCCTCTTGCTCTTAATAATGCAATATCTTGAACTATTATTTGCCTACTTACTCCAAACCTTTCAGATAGTTCAGTACCCTTAATTGGCTTATTTGATTTTTTTAAAGTCTTTAAAATTTCGTCCCTTCTTTCCCAAGCCTCCATTGGTATTCTCCTTTCTAATTAAAAAATTACATCCATATTTATTTTAACACAAAATCTTACTGTCAATAGTCAATGAAAATGTCACATAAGAACATAGAAATTTATTCAGTGAAAATGTCACTTTTAATGATAAAAAAAATATATAACCGCATTTATTC
>NZ_PPXY01000013.1 GCF_021655115.1 Clostridium sp. Cult3 | reverse complement strand
TATAATTATATTAATTATATCTTTAGAAATAGTTATAGAAAATAATAGTGCAACAAAAAAACCCATCCCTGCTTTGATAAAGCCAGTAGTTAAAAAGCCTCTAAAGAATGCTTTCACATGCCCTTTAAATCCTTTAACATCTTCCTCTCCAATTAAATCATCCAATAGCCCTACCATACCCATTAAAGTAAAAGCCAATAAATAAGACATAACATACTTCATATTAGCCCATCCTAACAAAATAACTATACTCATACTAATCATCTGAACAAATATGAATAATATTCCCATACCTATGGGGATTTCTTCATTCCTGTAGTTCAGGCGAATAGTTTTGCTTCTAAACAACATATCAAGAATCATAGGTGTTGCAATATACGATAATATTATACTGATTATAAAACTTAGAATATTAGTATAGTTCATAAAGTCACCTTCTAAAATACATAATAATTAAAGTTTTTAATATATCAAAAAATTGTTTCCCTCTATGCTTAAATCCCTTAAGGTTTCTATCAGTATATCTATGAGTCATCTCAACTGGTACTTCCTTAAATGTAAAACTACCATTTAAAGCCTGTATAGTCATGGCGACCTCTATTCCATATCTATTAGGAATATAATCCATTACAGCTATTACTTCTTTCCTATATACTCTTTGGCCAGATAGAGAAGTATCTATTTCCTTTTTAGTATGAAAATAAACACCCTTCTTAGCCAATCCCTTTACAAATCCAAAACCACCCTTAGTATGGGTCACAGTAGATCTTTCCGGAAACTTAGCTATGGTAAAGTCTACTTCTCCTGAGATAACTGGATATATCAACTTTTCCAATTCCCTACTAGAATATCCCAGGTCTCCATCTACAAAAGCTATATAATCATATTCCATGTCATCTATAGCCCTTTTCATCGCATAACCTTTACCCATATTTTTCTCAAAAGAGATGATAGATACTCCTAGTTTTTCTATTACATCCTGAGTATTATCTGTTGAACCATCATTAACTATCAATATTTCATCAATCAACTCAATTTCTTTTAACCCCATTAGGGTATCGGTAATCCTATCTCCTTCATTATACACTGGCACTACTACTAATAATTTCCCATCCTTCATGCTATCTCTCCTTAGAATATTCTGGTATAGTTAATTTTAGTGTTGGAACCAATTGTTCTGCTGTCTGTTTTGTCCCATAATGGCCTGGTCTACCTTCCATTGCTAATATAAGAGAAACTTTACCCATTGTAGTATCGACATTATCTACTGTGCTTATTCTAAAGCTTTTATACATATCTATATAGGAATAATTTACAACCAATTTTTCAATTCCGATAATAGGTTTATCCATAGCTTTTGATACATCAACGATAGTTTTATCAACTAGGTTTAATCTATCTCTATCTTCACGTACACTACCTCCGGCTATAATTATATAATCAACTGGTTGGTTGATGTTTCCTACTACATCTATTATCTCTCTTTCCATAATTGCTGTTGTAAGTTCAGATTGTTCTCCGGAAGCAATAGACTTTGCAATCTCATTTACAGTATTGGTTATTAAATTAGTATTATTGTTTTCTATTTCTAATTCATCATATATATTTTTTAACATTTCTTCATTCATAATCCTGTCGGTTATGGTAGTTACACTGCTCACATGAGCACCAGCATTTTCTAATATTTGTCCTACCCCTGAGTACATATAATCATCCTTAGTTTCAATAATAGCAACTTTTTGACCAGTAAGTTTCCCTTTTACTATTTCCCCATAGGTAGATTCTATAAAATATTTATAACTGTCATTTTCAGCTTCTATTTCTTTTAATTCTAATTTTAACTCTTGATTTTCCCCTTTCAAAAAATCAAATCGTTCTTCTAGTTTAGCCGCTATATCTTCTCTTTGATCCACTACAAAACTTTGAGCATCAAGAGCAAAACCTATATATATTCCTATGCCCAAAGCTGCAAATATTGCAACAATAGATATTACATAGAATTTCATATTTGGTATCAAAATTATTCCTCCTTTACAATCCTAACATCATCCTTAATCTAATTTTAAACAATAACATCAATTCTTTCATCAACGGATGCATAGATGTTATTATCATTATAGGTATTAGAGCAGCAATGGCAATTCCTATGACATACTTCAGCTTAAAACTACTATGGTAAAGTTTATTTACACCTTTAGCATCTACTAATTTAGAACCTACTTTAAGTCTAACTAAAAAGGTACTAGACATTCCAGACCTACCCTTCTCCAAAAAATCTATCATATTAGTATGAGTCCCTACTGCAACTATTAAATCTGCACCATTTGCATATGCTAATAAAAAAGCAATATCTTCACTGGTACCTGGAGCTGGAAATATGGTCGCTTCCAATCCTAAGTCTTCTACCCTCTTCAATCCAGGAGCCCTACCATCTGAATATGCATGTACTACGATTTCCTTGGCTTTTCCTAGGCATTTATCAGATATACTATCCATATCCCCTACAACTATGTGGGGAGTATATCCAAATTCAAGTAGTGCATCTCCTCCACCATCTACACCAATTAATATTGGTTTAACCTCATCTATATAGGATCTTATAGCTTCTAAATCCATTTTGTAATCTTTGCCCCTTACTACTACTAGAACATGTTTACCTTTAATCCTAGTTTTTGTTTTAGGAATTGGTATTTTCCCTGTTACAAGACCCTTTTCTTTCTTTGCGTATTCTAAAGTGTTCTCTATAAAACGTTCCAACTCCCCTTCAATATTTGCATATCCAACACTCAACAATTCTTCAACTTTTTCCTCGTCTAATAGTATACAATTACCTATTTCATTCTCTTTGTACAGAATAATATCATCTAGAATCTCTATAGTATCGCCTTCCTGTACTATATCAAAAATATCCTTATTATCTACTTCAAAGATGGGTATATTCGCGTCAAGTAGTATAGATGGACCTTGATTAGGATATCTGCCACTAATCGTATCATCAATATTTATCACGCATTTTATTTTTTTTTCTACCAACGACAAGGCAGCTATTTCATCTAAATCCTTATGAGCTATCAAAGCTATATCTCCTGGTTTCAATCTTTTGGTTAAATTTTTCGTTTTTCTATCCTTTTTTAATCTACCTTTTATATGCATACTTATCCTCCATTTTTAACTATCCCATATTATTTCCAATATTATATATAATAACAACCCATCAAACTTATTATAGCATAATAATAGGATAGATAGATAAATAAACAATATTTTACCCCACAAGATAATTTCTTGTGGGGTTGTTACTAAACATTTCCTTCCATCAACTCCATCTCCAGCCTCAATTTATCAGCCACCATAGCTATAAACTCTGAATTGGTAGGTTTGCCTTTATTGGTATTTACGGTATAGCCGAAAATATTATCAATAGTATCAATTTTACCTCTAGTCCAAGCTACCTCTATAGCATGCCTTATAGCTCTTTCCACCCTACTGGGAGTCGTATTGTATTTTTCAGCTATATTAGGATATAATTCCTTAGTAACCGCTCCTAATAATTCTATATCTTCAACTACCATAGCAATAGCTTCCCTCAAATAGAGATATCCTTTAATATGGGCCGGAACCCCTATTTCATGGATAATATTTGTAATTCTGGCTTCCAAATTTTTTGTCGTAGTAACATTTTGAGAACTAGTAGCCGGAATCTGAATATATTTACTTTTCTCTGTAAGTTGGGAATTCTTTTCTAAATTCACAATTTGCTTTAATCTTTTAATAAACACCTTGAAATCAAAAGGTTTAACTACATAGTAGTCAGCCCCTAATTCAATAGCCTTTTGAGTGATCTGATCCTGTCCTACTGCAGAAAGGATAACGATTTTAGGTATCTTGTCTAAATTTAAACTATGTATACCTTCTAATACCCCTAATCCATCTAAATGCGGCATTATTATGTCTAATATTAATACATCCGGTTCCACCTCAGTAAGCAAATCTAATGCTTCAAGACCATCCTTTGCTATCCCAACAATTTCAAAATTTTCATCTGCAGATAAAAACTTACTTAAAATATCACAAAAATCACGATTATCATCTGCAATTAAAATTTTGGTTTTCTCCAATTGAAATACCCCCCTGTTTTGCAATTTATTTGTATAATTAACTATTCGACAAAGAATCGTAGTTTCCTTCTATTTCAAATAAATTCTTTTTATTTTTAAAAAAAGATAGGCTAAAAGCCTATCAATTAATCTTATCTGCGTATTTTCTATTTAACAGATATTCAGATTTAATTTGATCTAACATCCATTCAATATAAATCCCATATCCTTTTGTAGGATCGTTGACAAAAACATGGGTTATAGCCCCAATCAGTTTCCCATCTTGTATTATTGGGCTACCACTCATACCCTGAACTATTCCACCAGTTTTTTGTAATAATTTTTTATCTGTCACTTTTATAGTCATACTCTTTTGACTAGGATACTGTTGGTTTTGAGTTTTTACTATTTCCACCTCAAATTTTTCAACCCTATTGTCATCAATAGTAGTTAGTATATGAGCTCTTCCCTCTTTAACCTCTTCTTTAAATCCAATAGGCATAGGTTTCATCTTATTAGTTTTGATAAACTTATCAGTTATCACTCCATATATACCAAAAGGGGAATTCTTAGTTATTTCGCCTAATACATTTTCTGTCTCGTAAAATACACCTTTAATTTCCCCTGGACTTCCTTTTTTACCTTGTTCAATATTGGCTATTTTTGCATTCATTATCTTACCATACTCTACATTTAATAGATTTCCTGTATCCATATCTGCAATCCCATGGCCTAAAGCTCCAAATATTTTACTGTCTTCATCATAAAAAGTAAGTGTTCCAATACCAGCAGTTTTATCTCGTACCCAAATACCCAATCTAAGGCAATTATCCTGTATACTCTTAATGGGCCTAACCTCTGTTTCATATTTTATTTTATTTCGTTCTATCATTAACTTAACCTTATCTTCCTGTACCTGATTTAATAACTCTACTAGGTGTTCTGCATCTTTTACTTTTACTTGATTTAATTCTAATATGCTATCTCCATTTTTTATGCCTGCATCTCTAGCAGGATTATATCGTTTCCCATCAATACCAATTACATCTGTAACTGCTACTACTAATACACCTCTTGTATTTAACCTAACGCCTATTGCATTTCCTCCAGGAATTAATGTATCCCTATTAACTACACTTACATCATATCTTTTTACTGGAATTAAGCCTAATAACTTTAATTGAAATCTTGCTTCTCCTGCATTCATTGCATCTATTTTATAGGTTTTCTTAAAACCGATAGTGGAATCCTCATTATAAGTTGATTGTACTATAGTATCCTCATCGTGTAGTGCACTTAAAGAAAATGGAAATAGTACTTCTATACTCTTATTCTCACCTTTTGCAATTTTAATTTCTGCAGGATAGTAAAATACGGTCAACATCTGAATTATATAAAAAAAAGCCAATACTATAACGGATAAAGAAAATACCTTTCGGTTTTCTTTATATCTATCCAAGTACAATCACTCCTCTAATTTTCCCTTAAGCTAATTCACCTCCATAAAATATTATTTGCGTAAATATAATTTAGCCTTTTTTCATCATATTTATTCTTTAAAAATTTAATTGTAATGCTAAGTAAAATATATTTTTACAAATGTTGGAAAATAAAAAAACGCTTTACTGAATATAAAGCGTTTTTTTATTTAATTACCCTGACTTTTAATTTTTTAACATTTTTGACATCTCTAACATCTCTTTTGCATGAAGTTTCGTCGTATCGGTTAGATCAACACCGCCTAAAAGTCTAGATAACTCCTCTATTCTTTCTTCTTCATTAAGTTTACGTACTTTTGTTATAGTATTATTATCAATAACATCTTTTTCAATAACAAAGTGGGTATCCGCTAGAGCAGCTATTTGAGGCAAGTGAGATATACAAATAACTTGATGACTATTAGATACCATTTTTATCTTCTCTCCTACTACCTGGGCTGTTCTACCACTAATTCCAGTATCGATTTCATCAAATATTAAACAAGGTATATTATCATAATCTGCTAATATAGTTTTAAAAGCTAACATTATTCTAGACATTTCCCCTCCAGATACAATTTTAGACAATGGCTTCAAATCCTCGCCTCTGTTTGTAGATATTAGAAATTCTACCCTATCCCATCCATTAGGCGTAAAATGATTTAGTTTATTAAAATTTATCTGAAATACAACATCTGACATATTTAACTCTCTTAGTTCTCTCATAATTGATATTTCTATATCCTTACTTATGGTCTTTCTTATATCGGTTAGGCAAGTACAATACTTCACTAATTGATTTTCAATATCACGAATTTTGTGGTTAGATTTTTCAATTTCCTTTTCATTGTTTAACAGAACCTCAAGTCTATTATTTATAGATTCCCTATACTCCAATATATTATCAATAGTATTACCGTATTTTTTCTTCAAGACATTTATTGTATCTATTCTTTCTTCTAAAAACTCTAGTCTTTCTTCATCAATTTCTATGCTTTCCAAGTAATTTTTTATATCTCTAGATAAGTCCTGTAATTCAAATCCTATGTTTTCCATAGTAGCATTGTATTGTTGTAATCTACTGTCAAACTTCTCAATATCCTTCAAATTTACTACGCATTTATTAATACCATCTAATAGGGATAGACTCCCATATATTTCATTATCTAAGATATCAGATACTTCTCCCAACTTATAAATAATTTCTTTTATATTGGTCATCTTCAAATGTTCCCTAATTATAACCTCTTCATCAAAATTCAATAAATTGGCATTATCGATTTCATCTAATTGATATTTTAATAAATCTATTTCCCTATCTCTTTCTATGCTGTCTAAAGATAGTTCCTCTAATCTTCTAATTTCTTTAGTTAGATCTTCGTACTTACTTTCTACATTATTTAGCAAATCCTTTAATTTCATATCGCCAAATGTATCTATTAATTTAATATGATTATTTATATTTAATAGAGATTGGTGTTCATGTTGCCCATGAACATCTACCAAAGTCGAAGTTATACTATTTAACATCGTTAAAGTTACAGTTCTACCATTTACTCTAGACACACTTCCACCATTGGCATATATTTCCCTAGATATTAATAGATAATTACTTTCATCTACATCGATACCATAGTCATTCAAAGTATTATTTACTCTATTTGGATCCTCTAGATAAAATAATCCCTCTAATATCGCCTTCTCCTTTCCCGTTTTCACCAAATTCTTGTTAGCACGTCCACCTAAAATCATACTAATTCCTTCTACAATTATGGATTTTCCTGCCCCTGTTTCGCCAGTAAGTACATTAAATCCATTAGTAAAGTTAATATTTAAACTATCTATAATAGCAAAGTTACTTATATTTAACTCAACTATCATAATTTATACCCCCAAATTATTTGAGAAAATTATGGATACTAGTTAACACAGAATCCATTATATTTATGTTTTTTACAGCTATAAAAATAGTATCATCTCCTGCAATAGTTCCTATGATACCTTGAATCTTAAAATTATCAACTGCTGATGCACAGACCTGAGCTGCGCCTGGTAAAGTTTTTATCACTATGATATTTTCTGCTGGTTCTACACTTAAAACTGAAGATCTAAATATATTGCTCAATCTTTGATGGACCCCTTCATAACTGCTGTCCATAGCCGCATACTTATATTTTCCCGTTGTTGTTAATACTTTTACAAGTCTTAATTCCTTTATATCTCTAGAAATAGTAGCTTGAGTGATATCTATTCCCTGATTTAACAGATAGTCAGCTAGCTCCTCCTGAGTTTCTATCTCATATTTATTAATCAAATTTAAAATAATCCTCTGTCTTGTATATTTATTCATTTTTCCCTCCTAAACATTATCCTTAGGAAATATATAACTACTATAAAGACTCATGAGCTTCACTTACAACTTTTAATATATATTCATCGTCAATAGAACTTTCATCCATATTTTTAGATATATAGGCCAAAAACTCAATATTGCCTGTAGCACCCGCAATGGGAGAGTAGTCTAAATCCACTATATTTAATTGAATGCTATTGCTAAAATCAGCTATAGCTTTTATAACCTCTATGTGGATATTTCTGTCTCTAACTATCCCCTTTTTGCCAACCTTGTCCCTTCCAGCTTCAAATTGGGGTTTTATCAAAGCTACTATATGGCCATCATCAGCTAATAACTCCTTTGCAACAGGTAATACTAGTCTTAAGGATATAAAGGATACATCTATGGATATTAAGTCAAATATTTCATCTATGTCTTCCTTTGTCACATGTCTAATGTTGGTCCGCTCCTTGACTACAACCCTAGGATCCTTTCTCAATTTCCAATCTAACTGTCCATAACCAACATCTATAGCATATACTTTTCTAGCTCCATATTGAAGCATACAATCGGTAAATCCTCCAGTAGAAGCACCTATATCCATGGTTATTTTATCTTCTAAATTCAAATTAAAATATTTTATAGCTTTTTCTAGCTTTAATCCACCTCTGCTTACATAAGTAAGGGGATTTTTTTTAATTTCTATAGGATCATCAATACTAACCTTTTCACCAGGTTTATCTATCCTCATATCTCCAATAAATACCGTCCCTTCCATGATAACTCTCTTGGCCTTTTCCCTTGATTCTACCAATCCCTTTTCAAATAGTATTATATCAGCTCTTTTTTTTTCCATATAATCTCTCCTAATTATCTATCCCTTTCATTGTTTGATTTATTATTCTTGTTCTTTTTTTTATCGGGTAATATATCTATTCCAAATTTTTTCTCTAAAAAATTGAATATCCTAGCAGTTTCAAATATTATTTTCTCTGAATGAGATATAGCTATAGATTTACCTAAAGCTTTACCTCCTACAGTCACAGAAGCTACTAGTGAAGTAATAATAATACTCAATATACTGCCATTTTTTATATCATAAATATTAATCAATTTATAGATTATGCTAGTGCCTACTGCACCACTGACGATACCACTTATATCACCAATAACATCATTGCAAAAGTTGGATACTTGTCCCGCATTCTTAACCAGTTTTATAGCATATTTAGCTTCTTCTACTCTATTAGCTGCCATAGCATGAAAGGGTTTTTCTTCTGAAGTAGTAACTGCAATACCTATAATATCAAAAAAAATTCCTATAAATATTATTATTATAAGTATCACAAATGCAAGAAAAATATTGAGGTTTTTCACTAAACCTTCAGTAATTATACTAAAAACTATAGCCATAATAAATGTCCATATAGTTATCATAATAACCCATCTCATATTATGCTTTTCCGCAAAATTGTTATCTTCTTTTTTATCCATTTAATATTGGTACCTCCACAATATAATATAAAAAGCTGATAGCATTATGCTATCAGCTCATGAGTGGCAGCATATTGGGTAAATCTTACGGCTTAAGGTCCAGCAGGATTTCCCTGATAAAAACTGTATGTCGCCATAACCAGCGGTTTCCCTTCAATTTTACCACTACTTTGTCACCAATAGCAGGGCTGGATTACCACTTAGTCCGCACTGTAATCCCCAATATACTTCTACCGTGAACAGTCTAGGAGTTTTCCTCTACAACCAGTCTAACCCTTAGCCTCTTTTGCAATCTAGGTTTCGATAACAAAACTATTATCACTTGGGCCCCTCATGAAAATAGTCGAACTTATCATCTCCCTAAATCACTCAAGGCAGGCTACTCTAAGTGTTTCTATTTCTACACCTAGGTCTATCTTACCATGTCCCAAATGGTAAGTCTCCACGAAAGTAGGGTCAACGCCTGCATGCCATTGCAGATCGCCCCATCTTTCTTACTCCCAGCACCGACCCTCGACTGGGCGTCGCGAGCCGAAACAAGGAACTTCATCGATATGCCCTTCGACGGATTTTTAGCCCCGCCCTCCAGATTAGCTGTGTTGACTAGAATACTGTGCCACTCTTTGCTCTACTAATTATAGCATAATTTTTATAATTATTCAATATAAGTTCAATGCTTTCTATCTATTAGATCCTTTGTAAATAAAGTGAGAAATTGGGTATCTTTGTTTATAAATTGATTTAAAATGCCTATTGCCTTTTTGCTTAAATCCTCTACCTTTTTTTCTGCATCGTCAATATTATGGAACTTTAAATAGGTAATTTTATCTATTTCATTATCCTCTTTCACATCTAGAATATCATCCTTAATTTGATAGGCTAACCCAAGATATAAACCAAACTTTCTCATGTTTTCTACATCCTCATCAGTGCCTCCACCTAATATAGTTCCAGCAACAACAGAAGCCTGAATTAAAGCAGCAGTTTTACAACTGTACATAAATATTAGTTTATCCTCATCCATGGATATATCATTAGATAGTAAATCCACTACTTGACCGCCTATCATACCATATACACCTGAATATTTCGCAATTTCATTCATTGCCTTTGTATATTTTTCATAATCATTAATATCCTCTGAATGTTTTAAGGTATGATCAATCATAGTTTCAAATGCCAAGTTCAATAATCCATCTCCTGCTAGGATTGCAATAGCCTCACCATATACCTTGTGATTAGTAGGTTTGTCTCTTCTAAAATCATCATCGTCCATAGAAGGTAGATCATCATGGATTAGAGAATAAGTATGTATCATTTCTATAGCTAATGAAAATGGAATTGCTTTGTCATATTTTCCACTAAACATTTCACAGCTTTTCAATAATAATATAGGTCTAATTCTTTTGCCTCCAGTAAATAGGCTATAGTTTATCGAATCAAATATTACATCTTGATATCCTATTTTTTTTACAAAAATTTTTTTTAAGTCATCATCTATTTTACCCTTTACTTGGCCTATTATTTCAGCTAACGTCATTTAATTATACCTCCATTTGAAATTCCTCTTCCTCAATGGCTCCTTCATCGTCTTGAAGTAATATCTTAACCTCACCTTCCACACTTTTTAATATTTCATTACAATAATTATATAAGGCTACCCCTTTTTTAAACTTTTCTAGGGAGTCCTTTAAAGCAATGTCATCCTCCTCGAATGCTTCTAATATTTCTTCCAATTCTTTTACTGCTTCCTCATAAGTCAAATCCATATCATTCATGATAAAACTCTCCTTTGTTAATTTTAACCACTTTAATCGTTAACATACCATCTTTGATAATTAAGTTTAAATTTTCTTCAGCCTGTACGTCTTCTATGCTGGAAATCATATTACCTTGTTTATCTAACACTAAACCATATCCCCTATCTAAAGCAGATATAGGATTTAAATAATTTATTTTGTTATGTAGATTATCTATAAGAACCCTGTTCTTATTTATTTTAGTATCCATCATCATAGTCAGATTCCTAAATAGATTGTCCAACTCCTGGGCTTTTTCCTTAATTTGGTCAATAGGGTTGTAATAGTCTAGACTTCTCCTTATATATTTCAGCCTAACACAATGCTCATTCAAAATATAGTTATAATTTCTATTCAACTGAGCCATTTTAGCATCAAGATTTTCCTTTAACTTATCTAGTTCTGGTGTGACTAGTTCTGCCGCTGCAGAAGGAGTAGGAGCCCTTAAATCTGCCACAAAATCTGCTATAGTAAAATCCGTCTCATGGCCTACTGCCGACACTACCGGTTTTTCCATAGCATAAATAGTTCTAGCTACGGATTCATCATTAAATGCAAACAGCTCCTCTATAGATCCTCCACCACGTCCTGTAATAATTACATCTATATCATCTCTATTATCTAAATATAATAAGCCTTGACATATTTCCCTTGGTGCTTGTATGCCTTGCACTAATACCGGATATATCAATATATCAGCAATAGGATATCTTCTTTTTATTACAGTAATTATATCTCTAATTGCAGCTCCAGTAGAAGAGGTAACAACACCAATTTTCTTCGGCATATAAGGCAATTCCTTTTTATTTAATGGATCAAACAGTCCTTCCTTTTCTAATTTTTGCTTCATCTCTTCAAAAGCTGCAAACAGATCCCCGACGCCACTTTCTTCTATTTTTTTCGCATATAGCTGATAGTCACCTTCTTTTTCGTAAATAGATATATATCCTGTAATCACAACCTTTAATCCATCTTTCAACTGAAAATTGACTAATCGATTATCAGATTTAAACATCACACATTTTAATTTTCCTCTTTCATCCTTTAATGAAAAATACATATGCCCACTATAATGATGCTTAAAATTTGAAATTTCCCCTTCGACCTTAATATTTGAGAGTATTAAATCTCTTGCAAAAGTTTTTTTGATATATTGATTCACTTCACTCACCTTTAAAGGCTTTTCTACCAAATTTATCACCTACTAAATTACTTTTTGTTTTCCCCAAGTAAGCTATGCCAACTGCATTGTCCGTACACAAGTTTTTCTTAGGAAAAAATACGTCTATTCCCTCTCTACATAGTTCTTTACTTAAATAGTTTCTTATAGTACTATTAGCAGCTACACCTCCTGTAATTAACACACTGTGAATATTATACATATTGCAACCGTTGAGAATAATATCCTTTAAAAATTGGGATATGGT
This sequence comes from Clostridium sp. Cult3, assembly GCF_021655115.1. Lineage (GTDB taxonomy): Bacteria > Bacillota > Clostridia > Tissierellales > Tepidimicrobiaceae > PPXY01. The sequence goes on along the minus strand of NZ_PPXY01000013.1, from coordinate 107,268 downwards.
ATAAAACAAGGTTGCTATTATATCTTCTAGATCGTGTTCACTTTTTTGTATTAGTGCCTTAAAATAGTTTTCCATACCCGATAGATTAAACCAACAACTATCTTTAATATTAATATGTATATCCAATTTTAAATTATTCCCTATTTGGGACACCTTATCCATCTCTTCGCCACAGGGGAATATTAATCCAAGCTCCACTCCTACCCTATCTATAAGCTGCCCTAAACTTAAATCCAGAGTACCTCCTATTATTTCAATATCAAAACCATTCTTTTTATTCTTTACTAGCAACATTTCTGTAGTTCCTCCAGAAATATGAAGGCTAATGAATCTTTCTTTTTCCTCCATATTACTATTTATCATTCCAGCCCCTATATGACCTTCTTGATGACTAAACTCCTTATATCCCGTATTTAGAACTTTAGACAGAATAAAAGCCTGTCCTTTACCAACAACAAAAACAGGCATATATGATTCTTCCCTATTTCTAGGTCTATTGCTACATGATATATTCACTATTTTAGTAGTATCTATTTCTTGAGCCATCTTTTCTATTAAGAAAGGTAGATTTTGGATATGTTGAAATACAGCTTCCTGTTGTCTCAATCCCCTTTTACCTTTTTTTACCTTTAGTATATCTCTTATATTTAATACGATATTATCCTTTTCATCTAATACAGCTAAAGATGTAGTATATGAAGAGGTGTCTATCCCGACAAAATATTTGGTCATATTCTATCCCTCGATTTTACAAAGCCACCTAAAACACCATTGATAAACTTAGAGGATTCTACAGTACTATACTTTTTGGAGATCTCTATAGCTTCATTGATTGAAACTTCTATTGGTATATCTTCCCTATACATTATCTCGTAAATTGCAATTCTTAGAATAGATAGATCTACCCTTGCTAGTCTATGTATCTCCCAACCTTCTATATTTTGTTTTATATGTGAATCAATTAACTCTAAATTATTCACTATGGTATTAATGGCACCTTCTATATATGCTTTTTCCCCTTCATCAAATACATTGTTCTCGAAAAATATATTGACTACTGTTTCAGAAAAATCTGAGTTTATTTCCATTTGATATAATAATTTCATTGTAGATTCTCTTGCGTATTTTCTACCCATCCTTTGCCTCCCTGGTAATATCTATTATTTATTGTTCCCTATTATGAGGGATGATTTTATCTATTAGATCTTTAAAATTCTCCTTACTGTCCGATTTGCTTCCTAAATAATATCCAGCCCACGTACATAGGACGATAAACAAGGTCTTAAAAAAACCTATATTTAAAACCAATATAGCTATTAAAAAACCTAAAATTCCTCCAAAAAATTTCCCCTTGTGGTTTCTAACCCAATCTATAAATTTACTAAACATTTCTCTCGCCAATTTGCCAACACCTCTACAATTATTTTACATTTCTTATAGGTGCAGTCACATTAGTAATCAATACTTTAATTTCACTAACATTAACTCCTGTACAATTTTCTACATGTTCCTTTACCTTTAACTGTAACTCTTCAGTAGTTTCAGGTATGTTTATCTCTGGAGACACTTGCCCCTTTAAATCTATAAATATTTGTCCCTCTAATATCTCTACTTTGGTCTTAATATCTCTAACACCTGTAAAGTGTTCAGCAACGGATTCAACCAGACCAACTATAGTATTAGATGATATATTAATTTCACCATGGTCTGTTCTCTGAATTAAATAGGTTGTTTTGTTTTTATCTTTGTTACCCTTAAATGCCACAACTATTAATCTAATACTAGCTAACAGAAAAATCAGTCCTACTACAGAATAAACATAGTTACCTATAATATTATCTAACAGTAATTCAACATTGTTTTTAGACAAAAAATCAAATTGTTGAAAAGGAAACAGTACCAAAGCTAATGATAGTATAGCTATACAAAGTGAAAAAACAACTAGTACTATCTTATCGAAAATATTCATATTTAGCTTCATCCTCCCAAATAATATTTAAATTTACCCCCTGGATTCCAGAGGGTAAATATACTATTTTACTCGTGGTTCTACTTCTACTTTAGGCTCTTCTTTAGGTATATTAACCCCTTGTATGTTTACATTAACTTCTACTACACTAAGACCAGTCATAGTTTCAACTGTCTCCTTAACATGATTTTGTACTGTATTTGCAACCTCAGAAATCTTAGAACCATATTCCACTATAATAAATATGTCAATAGCAGTTTCTTTTTCACCAACCTCCACCTTAACACCCTTTGATAGGTTTTTCATACCTAACATCTCTGTAAAATCTGCTGTCATACCACCACTCATTCCAGCAACGCCGTCTACTTCAGTAGCTGCTAGGCCAGCTATTATAGCAACAACTTCATTAGCAATTTTAACTGTTCCATATTTGACTTTTTCATCATTCACAAACTCTGCCACATTGGACACCTCCTATACTCTGAAACTCTTTAGAATTATTATATCAAAGCCCTGTGATTTTTACAAACATTTCTAATTCTTTTTCATGATTTTAATATTAGAGGCATCTAAATTTGTTTCTCCCATTACGATATCTAAAATTTTTACTACATCCTGTTCAGTAAGTTCTTCTCTAGATACTACTATTTTAGCACTTTCTTCTGTCATAAAAACTAAAGCTTCCTCAAATCCTTTTGCCTTAATTAAACCTTCTATAGCCAACTCTTTTTCTGCTAAATCACCAATATTCATTATTCTTTTTTGGGCTTCAGATCTTACATCTTCGCCTGTATTCTCATTATCCACTATTGTGTTTAATCTATCTACTAAGCCCGCTCTCAATTTATCTCTAGCTAATCTTTGCTCAATAAAATAGTTCTTAGAGCGCAAACTTTCTTCTTTGCTAATGGCCTGGTTGATATTAGAGTTAGCTTCTTTTGATATTTCATTTATATTCTCGTCTTTTGTATCAAGTATTTCAATATCCTCTAGCTCTTCACTACCTTCGCCTTCCGATATAGCCTCCACCAGCTCTTTATCATCCATATCCCAACTCTTAGCCATCTCCATCTCCTCATGTTTTTGATAATCGCTAGAAACTTTAGACGAAGCCCTCAAAGTAAGGCTATGATTAATATAACCAGTAACTACCAATAATACTATCAACACCATAATTATTGCTGGTTTTTTCATTGTAAACATCTATATCCCTCCTATTTACTAGAATACACTTCAACCTTGTTTCCTGGTATACCCAGTACAGTTTTAACTGCTTCATATAACATCTCTTTTATCTCTATATCCTCTGCCCCATCTGCTATTACTATTACACCTTTTACTGTTGGTTTAATCTCTTTCAAAACTACCAATCCTCCTTCATTACTAGTAACAACTTGAATGGTCATATCATCTCTAATGATCTCACGGGTACCTCCTTGTGAATCGATCTCGTTAGTAGTTTCATTATTTTTAGTAGTATTAAAAGCAGGAATTTTTTCTACCGTATCTTCCAATGTGATCATAACTTTTACCTTATTCACACCTTTTAGCTGGCTTAAGGCGTCCTCTAGTTTTACTTCCAGCAGAGAGCCATAATCTTGTTCAGAACTTGACAATTTGCCAACAGTATTAGCGGATTCTAAATTTGTATTATCAGTTTTTCTTTCCTCTATAAATATATTAGCTATTATTAAAAGTATGATTCCTATGATGAGTATTATAAATAAATTATTCATAAATTTCTTATTATCCATAGTTTCCATATATTTTTTGATTTTATCTATAAACTTCTCCATCTAGTTCACCTGCCTCCAAAGTATTCAAAAATACTCTAATATTTTCTTTAGAAATATTAAATTTTTTTGATAGAGATTTCTTAAGGTCCTCCCCATCTTCCAGGGTCTTATAAGCATTAAATGCTTCGTCGTTATTATCTATAGACACATCATCTATCTTGATAATAGCAATTGAATTTTTATTTACATTTTTGTCTATCTTTTCTTCTCCGTCCACTTTTAACAATATTTCTATTTCCTTCAGTTTGCCAAAATTCTCATTAGTTTCATCAATAGATAGATTTACGCTTTCCACCTTGTAATTGCTAGTTTCGTGAACAAATTCTGTAACCTCTAACTCCATTTTATTAGTGTACATTTCTTTAACCTGTTTATCATACACCGATGATAAGTTTGATTTGTCTTTATATACTAATTCGTTCATTTTTAAATGCTCTTTTAGCACTCTTTCATCGATACTATAATCCCTAGATAATAGTTTAATAAAAGGTGAAACTATCACTATTATTATTAAAAAACCTATTACCATATTTATATATTTCCTCATATTACTATTAGGAAGAAGTATTTCAACTATAGATACTATGAGAAAAATCATAACTATATCTTGTATCCAATATCTTAAAAAACTCACCGCCTTCATTTTTATTCACCCCTATCTAAACATCAAGGCTGTGTTTCCTGCTTCCACAATAATTGTAATAGTTATAAAAAACATAATAGCAACGGATAATATACCAATTAGAACTAATAATAAAGCTTTTCCCACTTCAGTAAATAAGTTTATAATGTTTTCGCTGGCAATTGGTTGTATAAGGGCCGCCACTAATTTATATATAAACATAAGCACCATAATTTTTATCGCAGGAATTATGCATACTAGAAACAAAGCTATTAGTCCAATAGTGCCAATTCCATTTTTTAATATAACCGAGCATCCGATAACAGTTTCCACTGCATCGGACAAAAACTTGCCTATTATAGGTATGAAATTATCTACGGCATATTTTGCAGTTCTTATGGTGATCCCATCAACTTTTGTACCTATTCCATATATAGTTATTATTCCAATGAATATAGTCAAAGATAGACTTACCAATACGATGATAACCTGTCTAATCAACTCCGATAGTTTAGAAAATTGAATTTTCTGTGATATATTACTTATTATCCCTATGATAAAGGAAAATAATATAAGTGGAAAAATCAATTCCTTAATCATAGATCCTATTATGTTTATAGTTCCAATTATCATAGGATGAAATAACAACTTCGTATTAACTCCACTAGCAGCCGTTAACAACGTTAACAATATAGGTAAAATTATTTGCATAAAGTTTACCATTTGAGCTACCGTCTTTTTTCCTAGATCTAAGGACAATATAAAACTGTTTATCATTAACATAGCTAAAATAATATAACATGCATAATGGGCTAATTGCCCTACGGTATCCTGCTCAAAACTACTCTGTAAATTGGTTAGTATTGAACAAGCTATAATGATTATTAATATTTGTGAGACCAATACTATATTATCAACTATTTCAGAAAAAAATATCTTAGAAATAGATGTTATTATGACTTTAATATCTAATGGATTTTTACCTTTTATTATTGATAAGACATTATCCCTTACATCTATTCTAGGATAATATTCTCCAGTAGACTTAACTATATCTTCCAATACCAGCTCTAGTTCACTAATATTTAAGTTATTTAGTTGCTCTCTAATAAACCTATCAGCTATACCTTCTTCCTCCATAGATTCTCCAAAAGAACATATAGATAATATGGAAATAAATAATATTACCTTTAATAAAATCCCAATGTTTTTTATCATTTTTTCACCTTTATGGAAGTATTTTTATTATCAAATCCATCAAAGCTAATAGTATGGGCATTGCAAGTACCATTATTATTATCTTTCCACCTAGTTCAACCTTTGAGGCTATAGCTTCCTCCCCTGCATCTCTAGATATTTCAGCCCCAAATTCCACTATATATGCAATGCCTATAATTTTAAGCACCGTAGTAAAGTATGCAAATTCCAAATTCGTATACCGCGTTAACTGACTTAATGTATCAACTACATATTTTAACTTGCCTAATAACATGGAGAGTATGAGAATCCCCGTAACTATACTGACCATTATGGCAAACTCTGACTTATTGGACTGTCGTAGTAGTACCACCAATATAGTAGAGACAATACCTATAGATACGATTTGCAATATTTCCATATGATCACTTCCTATCAATACAGTTGAAAAAGGGTCTTAATACTATCAAATAGTTTGCTTATCAAGCCAATAACCGCACCAAATACTATAACCACCCCTACTAGAGTAGTGATATATCCAAACTCCTTTTTACCCGCCTGGTCTAATAGCGTATGGAGTACGGATAACAATATTCCTATGCTTGCTATTTTAAAAATTAAATCAACATTCATATTTTTCTCTCCCCTATATAAGTATTATTACTATGGCAAGACCAATCAGTACCCCTAAATTTTTAAACATCTTTTCATTTTTATCCCTTTCCAATTTTGCCTCCTTTTCCAATAAAATTATCTGATTTAATATTAGTTTAAAGTTCTTTTCTTGATCTTCCCTATCAGAAGCCCCTAATATTCTTCCTAAGGACAAGAATATTTCTATCTCCTGTTGTTTAAAGTAAAGACTTTCCTTTAGAATATGCCTCACATGGAAAAAGCTATAATAAACATCCTCTACTCTGTTGTTCAAAATATGATCCCTAATCTCTTTAAATATAAAAGACACCTTCTTATTGCCTTTGTTGTACACATTTAATAAGGCTTCTGGTAAAGGCACTGCACCATATACAATCTCTGTTTCAAGAATTTTAATACACTGTTCCATATAAATTAAGTTATTTAGTCTATTCGAATACTTTTTTCCATAGCTAAACCCCATTAAACTAGATGAAAGTAGGACCAATGTTCCACCTGCAAATTTTAGAAAAACCATAAAACACCTTCTTTCTATTTTAATAGGGATTTAAATTTTTTACCTTCAACTATATCCTTAATAGTACCTATTCCTTTAGAATTATCTAAAAAAATATATCTCTCAAATATTCTATCCTCTATTAAAACCTTAAGACTCCTCCTTGAAACCAAATCTTCAATATTATTTCCATGAACAGTAGCGATAACTTTTACTCCAGCTTTAAGGCTTTCATGAATTGCTTCCACATCTGATACGCTTCCAATCTCATCCATTGCGATAATATCCGGGGACATAGCCCGTAATAGCATGGTAGTCCCATCTTTTTTATTGCAACCATCCAGGACATCCGTTCTGATTCCAATATCATGCTGTGGAATCCCATTATATACTCCAGCTAATTCTGACCTCTCATCGATTACTCCTATTTTAAGTCCTTTACTTAACAAGGGTGACCCATCGCTTAAACTCCTTATAATATCCCTTAAAAGAGTAGTCTTACCGCATTGAGGTGGCGATATAATCAATGTATTACATACACTATAAGGAAAGGCAATAATATGCTTTAATATTCCTTCAGCTATCCCCTTTTTCTCCCTTGCTATCCTTATATTTAGAGAAGAAATATCTCTAATAGTATCAATATCCTTAGCTCCGTATAGTACCTTTCCTGCTATTCCTACTCTATGGCCACCTTTCAATGTAATAAACCCATTCTTAATCTCCTCTTCGAAAGCATATATTGAATAATTACTAATCAATTTAAAGGTCTTCTGGATATATTCTCTTTTTATAAGCATGCCTTCAGTACTTCTTTTGGTAAGGGTGCCTATTTCAGTCACAAAATAATCATTTCCTTGAAAACTAACAATTAAGGGTTTCCCATTTCTTAACCTAATCTCTTCTGTTTTTTTCTTATATTTCGAGGGTATGTTTATTAGTGCTTTGTTTAACTCTAAGCATGTATATTCTAATACATCATCAAATATCCTCACTTCTTTATCATCCATAACATGTCCCTCCTTTATATATAAATATGAACAAGCTAAAATAATATGCAAAAAAATAAAGACTTAAACCAAATTGGTTTAAGTCTTTATTAACTAATATAGTTATTATTCTCCTTCTTCAAACTCGTCTATCATTTCATCATCACAGCAGTTACAATCAAATTCTATACAATCCATATCGTCTTCATCAAAATTGTCAAAAGGATAATAATCATATTCATCGTCATATTCATCAAATCCATATAATTCATCTTCCACATCTGATAGATCTTCATCGATATAGTCTACATACTCTTCTAATTCTTCATAATTTTCTATCATATCAGACATAACATCGGCAAACTCTTCTAAAGTATCAATAATATGTATCAATAGTTTGCCTTCTTTTGATTCCTCTCCAATCTCCATTCCCTCTGCCAATCCCTTCAGGTAAGAGACTTTTTGATAAAGGTAATCCATATTAATCCCTCCTCATAATTATATATTTATATTATTCCCTAGACTCTTGACAAATACTCACCTGTTCGAGTGTCTATTTTTATCTTATCTCCTATATTAACGAATAAGGGAACATTTACCGTTGCTCCTGTTTCCAATGTAGCAGGTTTTGTGGCTCCAGTTGCCGTATCACCTTTCACTCCAGGCTCTGTATGACTAACTTCCAACTCTACAAAATTAGGTGCTACTACCTCAAAGGGCTTTCCTTCGTAAAATCTAATTATAGCATTGTCATTTTCTTTAATGTACATAATAGCTTCCTCTACTTGCCCCTCCTCCAATGGCAATTGTTCATAAGTTTCGTTGTCCATGAAGTAGTACAGTACACCGTCATTATATAAATATTGCATCTCCTTAGTTTCAATACGTGCTAAGGGATATCTATCACTTGGGTTAAATGTTACCTCTTTAGTTGCTCCTGTCATCACGCTTTTAATCTTGGTTCTAACAAAAGCTGCACCTTTTCCAGGTTTTACATGTTGAAAGTCGATAATTTGATACACATCTCCATCCATTTCAAAAGTAATGCCTTTTCTAAAGTCGCCTGCAGATATCATATCAATTCCTCCTTAATCTTAACTCTATATCATATTGATTAATGCTTCCAAAGCCAATATATAGCTATATATACCCAATCCTGATATTTGTCCAGTACATACTGGAGCAGTAACGGACTTCCTTCTAAAACCTTCTCTAGCATATATATTGGATAGATGAACTTCTATTATCGGAATATCTAATATTTCTATAGCATCCCTTATGGCAATGCTATAGTGGGTAAAAGCCCCAGGATTGATTATAATGCCTTTAACATTTTTTTCTATACTTTGATGTAGCTTATCTATAATATCGCCTTCATTATTTGATTGGAATATATCTAATTCCATATGGCATTTAGTAGCCTTATCAAAGAGCAAAGAATCTATATCTTTTAAAGAGTAGTTTCCATATATAGATTCATCTCTCCTTCCCAATAAATTTATATTGGGCCCATGGATAACTAATATTTTCATTCTATCTTCCCCTTAATTTGCTTATATAATTATATCAGTCATTAGGTCTAACTACAATAGATATACTGATTAAAAATAAAAATTATTTCATTTCCTATCTCCTCAATAGATTTATTGTCCACGTTTATAATATGGTCTGCAGTAATTGAATATAATTCATATCTTTCTGCATATAGTTTACTTATACTATTATATAAATTGTCCATATCTAATAGTGGTCTATGGCCCTTTGATGACGTGGACGATAGTATATTGGATACCAGAGTACTAACATCGGCATTTAAAAAAAATACAACTCCATTATCTTTTAACACCTTCCTATTGCGAGTCTTCAGTATTGCTCCTCCACCAGTAGAGATAATTACACCATCTTTAGAGGATGTTTCTATTATAGCTTGCTTTTCCAAATGCCGAAAATAATCCTCCCCATATTTTTTAAATATGTAGTCTATAGTTTCTCCAGTATACTTAAGTATTATATCATCAGTATCTTGAAATTCAATATTTAGTCTATTAGAAATGTATTTTCCAACTGATGTCTTGCCTACTCCACTCATCCCTATTAATACAATGTTTTTCAAAATATCACCTTATTCATGATGAGGTTCCTTGTCCACGATTTCAATAGCTTTAGTAATTTCTTTTACCAGATCCACATCATACTGATAGTCTAAAGTATCAACTTTGGCATATAGTCCACCTTTTTCTGTAACAACATATTTGGGTTTTAAATTATTTAATGCAATTGCAGCAATATCTAATCTACATTTATCACAACCACAAACCTCGTCTCTATCTTTTAGTACTCTATCAATAGTGTTCATTACTTCATCTTCCATTAAGTTTCGTAACTCCATAATATCACGCTCCCTATAATAAACTAAAGCTAATTGATCTTAATTACTTCTACTTTTGGGTCAATAAAGCCAGGCAAGTAAATCCCATTATTTTTTATTTCATGAATACTATAATTAACCTCTACATCTTCATAATCTAATAGTTCTTCTGCATTCTCTCCCAATACTATACCGTTAAATTTTGCTTTAATATTAGGTTCCACAAAGATTTTGCCTCCATTAACAATTAGTATGCCATTAAACTCCATATCATTATATACTTTCAGATCCCCTTCAACATACATGATCCCTTTTAAAACTATTAGATCTGAAGGAACTTCAGAAAGAATAGATACTATCGTAATCCCATTACCGGTATTTTGGGCTAGTAAAAAAACTTTTTCTCTGTTTAATGTATATCCCTTAATAGGCATTTCAATACTATTTCTATATAATTCTACATTAGTTTGGTTGTCTATCCTCTTGATAATATTTATGCGGTCATAATCCATGGCTTCTATCCCCATCATATCACTGTTAAGGGGGGGTATTTGGATTTCCTGTTGTAAATAATCCATATACCCCATATATATTTCAGTTTTCTCGTTTTTTAGTATACTGGTAGATACTACTGGTAATCCCATTTCAAATATTTCGTTAATTATGGTTAATTTGGCAATAGCCTTCCTTTTTATATTATTGTAAATAGCCTGAGTTTGCAATTCTATTAATCTTCTATTGTCTTCTTTAGAAAAAGATAGGTTTATCCTATTGTAATTATCCCCTTCTATCATATCCTCATCATCTAGTATAATAATTTTCTTATCTGGATCGGCAATTCTACCCTTTTTTAAATACTCCTCTAACCTTGGTAGAAGCATATCTTTGTAATATTTATCTTTATTTAATACCATCAATATCTTACCTTCAGCTAGATAAAAAGCCTGGGTATTGTTTTTGCTTGAATTGAGAATCATATACTCTAAGTTGGAACTATAGGATAAGAATAAGCTAGACACCAATATAGTGGCCATTACTAATAAGGCCAGTATTGATATAAAACCTTTGTTTATTGTCTTACACACTTATTACACCTCGTAATTCAATATATTACGGGACATCTAATAATCAATTTAGTGCTGAATTTAGTTTCTCTTCTATATTCTCCCTTTAGTATAAAGCATATATCAATAATATTAGTTTCAAAATCTACCTCAGTCCCATCTATGGATATAACATAATCTGCAATTTTATTATGTCCACCAACATCAAAAGATCTTACCTTGGGATATGTGTCTGTTTTAGAATTAACAGCTATTCTATAGATAGAATTATCCCTAAGGTAGTAAGTTGAGTAATTATATTTCAATTCCTTATTAGGCATATAGTTTAAAATTACAAATCCAAAGTTATCCTTATACTTCTCATCTACCCCTTCAAATTTGCTTATGTGAATGATTTTATCTGCATATTGTATCTCTTTTTTTATGTATTCTATAGCATGTTTCCCATTTAACAGTACCTCATCTTCAATATCTCCTACTTTACAAGCATCTATTGTAAAATTAAGTATAGAATACAAGGGAATAACTATTGTTGCAACAATTGCTATTGATAGAACTAATTCAATTAATGTAAACCCATAATTGTTTTTTTTAACTTTTAATGATTTATTATTTTTGCGGAATAGGCATAAAAGCCACAATTGTAACATCCTTAAGCCTTTGCTCCTTATCAATAGGTGATACCTCCACACTAATCTTCCACAGTTCGGAAAAATCTTTCTCTTTATGTATAGTACACAGGTATTTCCACTGACTATTATCAGTATTTAGCGGCAATACAATAGTGACTTGCTCTTCATCCATCAGACTATCCGCTAATTCTATTAACTGAATATCAAATAAATATTCATCTTTTTGAGTACTATTATAATCAAAGGACTTCAATTGTTCAATAGCAGACTCTGCAATATATATCATCTCCATCTTATCTTTTGATAATTGCAAATTTCTTAGAGCAGTATTTAAAATAGGCAAACAGCTGACTGTGATTAGTCCTAACAAAAACAGCCCCATTAATATCTCCATTAATAAAAATCCCTTTTTATTCATAATCCTTCAACTCTCACATAATTTGAATTTATGCTATTACATACTGTAATACTATTTTTGATATATATTTACTTTCCCAGTAACAGGTGTAATAGTAATTTCGATTTTATCTCCATTTTTATCTTCAAGATATATAGTTCCTGCTTTAGATGGAATGCCTAGATAGCTAAAGGCTAACTGATTTCCCATATTTTTTGTTCCTTTTAATTTAATTCCATTTTTGAACTCATACTTTTTTAATACTACTTCTTTGTCCTCATATTTATTTATACAGTAGAAATTGTCTTCAAAATTCATATAGACACTATACATAGTTGATTCAACTATGGCTCTATTTCGTGCATATTCTATATCCTTCTTGAAGGTCCTCAGTTCTTTTCTTTCCTTAAAGTTTGAGGCTATAGTCCCTTTTAATGCTGGTATGAGCAAAAATATTCCCAATATACTAATAACCAACATTACTTCTATTAAGGTAAAGCCCTTTCTATCCATTGTCTCATACCTCAATCAATATTTCCATTCATTTAATAGATAGAGCATATATACAACTTCAGCCCTAGTAATATTATTTTTCATATTATTATAGGATTTGCTTCTATAATCTTTATGATAAAGTGCTTTAGCAGCAGTATTATACCAGCGGAAATTTTTATTGTTAGTTATTCTTTGCATTATTATTTCCACTTCCTTGTAGGTAATAGGATTATTAGGCTTAAAGGTTCCATCTGGATAGCCTTGGACATAGTCTTGGTTTATAGCATAACTAATCACATCTTTATAGGAACCAAATGTTTTGTTATCCTTAAAACTTTCAGATATATCGGGTATGGATTGGATTTGCCAACCATATACCCTACCTAACACAGTTAAAAATTCTCCTCTGGATATATTTTTATCTGGTTTAAAGGTATTATCTGAATAGCCTGATACAATATTTCTTCTAATAAAAGTGTTTATTTCGCCTTTAGCCCAATTACCTCTAATATCCGGTAATGACCTAGCCTCCCGATCGACCAAAACAACATATATATTTTCTCCCTTGGATAGGGAGTTAGGATTAATATTGGTTTTTATGAAGTTTTCATCTATGATTGAAGGCATATAGATCCACTTATCATCAACAAGTTTATATATACCTCCATTGTCCTTGCCATAGTACTCAAATTTTAGCTCCACAATATTGTCGTTGTCAACTACATAGGAATCGTTATAAATACTCACTTTATAAACTTCCGACGCTTTTATATATCTACTCTCCAATTTAGAAGGATTATAATACATTTTTTCTATGGCTACTGTAATAGGGTTATAATATGTTCCCTTATGAATATTCAGAAACAAATAGTTATCTAAGCTAGAAATCTCTCCCCCAGCACTTGGTACTACTGTTTCTACGTAGGAGCTACTATGTAAGTCTAAATTCATAGTTCTAAACTTTTCGTTATAGCTTTCTTCATAAGCTCTTTTGAAACCGGTTAAAAAACCTTCTTTATATTTATTCGAATCTTTATTTAGGGAATACTTTCGTATGATTGTCGAATCTGAAGGAATATTCCGTTTGTAATCTATTGATTCATTGCTAAAATAGTCTTTTGAACCATCTGCAGCTCCCAATATTGTCCCAATCTTTTCTCCATCCTCTATTCCTATTTCATAGGATGTTTTAATAGGCTCTAGGTTTGCCACTCTATATCCTTCATTATAACCAACTTTAAAGTTTCCCCTAAAAGCATCTAAGAAAACATGTCTATATTCATAGATCTCTTTATCTAAATTGTACATATCTATTAATTGCTTATTAGAAGGAATAGCCTTAGACCAGTTATTTTTATTTCCCTGATAAAAATCCCTATAGCCATATACCTCTCCTAAGGTTTTCCCCAATGTAGCAGCATAATCTATCCTTTCTTCTTTATGTTTATCGTCTTGATTCCCATCTTCTTTAGATTTCTTTGCAGAATTATATCCATACATAAATCCATCAATATAGTTGTCAAGAATATCCTCTCTATGCTTTTCATCATAATCCCATCTATATTCCATCTCAAGTCTATAAATTATTTCTTCATCCCTTGGCAATGCCCTATAGTAGGGAATATCTATGTCATTTTTTGCTCCCTCTATTTTGCCATCCTCATAACCTAAATTATATGCCTTTTTATCTATATCCCTCTTTATATCTAAACTATTACCATATACAGTAGGAATATGGCTCATAATCAAAAATATCAATATAATAATAGATATAGCTTCTCTAAACTTTTTCATCTATATCACCTTTTCCTATCTTGGTATTACCAGTATTTTGCCTTCCCATATATCCTTATCGGATTTTATTTCATTGTATTTCTTAATTATATTGGTCTTATTGGATGTCCCATAATTTTTAACACTGATCTTATTCAGCGTATCTCCTGATTCCACCATATAAAAGGTAAATCTCTCTATATTGTTATTATTGGATTTACGATACTTTGCTTCTAGTTTATCTATCAAAAGCACTCCATAATCGTCCCTATTATAACCTAGTTCCAAGTAAAACCGATCTAATTGTAATGGATATAGAGATAAATCCTGAGGTGGGGTAGCTTCTATGTATTGCCATCCTAGCCAGTTAATCCCTTTAGATAACTCTACATCTATCTTTTCACCAGCTTGTCCCTTCAGTCTATAGCCTAATGTAAGCGGAGAATAGGAATATGAGTATGCCCATATCCCAATAGATGCGGGCGGGTATTTGAGGATTATATCTTTATCCGTCAAATCCACATATGCCCTGTTTTCATCTTCTAATGCAAGTATATTATATTCCAAACGAAGGGAATACTTATTTAATTTGGAGTTGTTGGATTTAGATATACTGCCTTTTATCTCCTTATTAGAAGGAATAAAATATATATCCTCTTCTTCAAAATCTTCTAGTACTTCTCTATTATAATCATCCTTAGAAGCACCTTCATCTACAGAACTAGGAATGCCTTCACTGAGATTAGTACCGGAAAAACCACTGGAGTCTTCAATTGAATTCTCTAGATCCATATTATCCACTTCATCATATTCTTCGTAGGCCATAAAAGGATCGGATTTATCAGTTTTAATAATCCTACCAATATAGCTAGTATCCTCTTTCTTATCTGCTAATCCCTCTAAACTATAAACTTTTAACGATATATTCCCAACTAATTTTCCATCCACATTTTTATCCATTATCAAATTAGATATTAGCATCTTTTTAGGGCTTGAATTAATAGCTTCTATAATGGAAACAAGACCATCATAACTCCCCTTATAGGGAAGAACTATATTCATAGAATCTACCGTTAAATCCCCTATCTGTTCTTTCGTAGGCCTATCAAAATTAATATCCAGTATATCTATTTCCTCATTATTTAATAAGTTGTTTAATATATATATTATTTCTGGTTGGTCTATAGTTGCAAAATACTTGTTGAGTATCATAGCTTCTTCATTATGTAACCCTATCCATTCCTTATCAATGCTTTTTTCACCTTTTAACAGGGTATTCATTCGGGATATTTTATCCTCATAAGCCCATTTTTGTTCGGTCAACTCTTGCAATTTGCTAGCTTGAGGGGTGATAACAAATCTAAAAGTTACAATAAAAATAATCAATACCATCAATATAACAAACAGTAATTTCTCATTCTTCGTCAGAGGTCTCTTCATCTTCATCTTGTTCAATAGCGGGCTCATCTTCATCTATATTCACATCCTTTAGATCAATATTCAGATTGAAGTTATAATAGCCAACTTCGGAGGATATGTTTTCTACAAATATCTCCTTAAACTCTTCTATTACTTCTAAGCTTTTCCCTAATTCTGCAATGGAATATTTATTCTTAGATACTCCAACTATTTGAATACTATCATCATATATACTGATAGAGGTAAAGAAAACATCCTCTGGCATGCTTGATGTAATGCTCTCCAATAAGTATACATCTATAAAGCTCTCTTCCTTAACTAAATCATCTATTAGTTTTATTTTATCTAAGGACTGTTTAAACTCTGCTACTTCCTTCTTCTTATTTTCGATTCCTTTGACCCTTTTGTTTATTCGTTCATCTTCAACAGTAGCTTTTAATTTTCCAACATCCCTTTCAATCCGTCTAATCCTAATCTGGTTAAGTATGGTATAGGATAATATACAAATGGTTAACAATAGACCTAATAAAGAAAATACCAATCTTTTATCTATATTTATCTCTTTCTTCTCTATATATGGTTCAAAAAAATTTAAATCCTTCATATCTACACCTCTGACCTAATCATAGAGCCTATTGGATTAATATACTTAGTCATATCCCCCTGGAAACTTATATTATCTAAGGATTCTACTTTTATAGAAGGAATATCAAAATAATTTGAAAATAAATTAGGTAAACCACCGATATTTGAACTTCCTCCATATAATAAGATAGTGTGAATTTTGTTATCCATTTCTCTTGTGAAATAATATCTAAATATTATTTCAATTTTCTCGTTTAAAGTATCAAAAGCATTTTTTACAATACTAACTAAGCGACTATAATCCAGATCTTCTCCATCAATATGACTAATGTCATTAATTCCTTCTTTTGCCTGTTGAAGCTCTTCGCAGGTATATTCGTAAAAATTTAAAACACTCTGATCTATGTATTTCCCACCTATTTCAACTACACGGCTTAATTGAAGTATACCATTTTTAATTATTGAAACTTTGGTGCTATCATAACCTATGTCGATAGTAGCAAAAGTAATATTTTCCGTTGGATATCTATAGTTTATGTAATCTGTATATTTTATCAGTTTAGCTATGGAATTAGGTTGATAATCTAGGACTAAAGGGCTTAAACCTAGATCTACCAACAGATCGTAATGGTTTTTTACCATTTCCTTTGGTATGGCTATTATTAGTATATTTAACTTTTCTACTTCATCTTCGTAGAATCCACCTATAGTCTTAAATTGAACTATGTAATCATCCAGGTTCATAGGTATGTAATCTTCTAGTTGATAGCTTAATACGCTCTCAATTTCCTCCGGTTCCACCTTAGGAATTATTATCTCCCTGGTGATAATAGAAGGGCTATTAATATTTAAATATACATCTTTAGTTTTTAGTTTTCTATTATTTATTTCTTCATTCATTACATAGAATATTAGATCCCTGTCCATTATTTGGCCATTGACATAGGCTCCCTTTGGCATAGGAATGGTAAAAAAATTATCGATTCTTATCTGGCTTTTAGTTACCTTACCTTCTACAGCCTTTATTTCATAAGAGCCTATATCTAGAGAAAGAATTTTTCTTTTAGGAAGAAAGGACTTTAAATTCAATAGGTATCATCTCCTTTTGTACTCGTATATTCAATAACGGCGCCTTCTTTTTCATCAGTATTAGAATCTAGAATATTTAATAATTCAATAGATAAATCTGTAATAAATATTTCATTATTTATCTTAGCTTCAAGCTTTAGATTTAACAAATTGCCCTTTTGTTTAAACTGCAAACTATTGGCTAATATATTCCCTTCTAATAAATTTACTAGTTTTCCATCGCTTGTTTGTAATTTAATAGTATTTTCATCTAAAAATATATAGTTTTTATCTAGTTTAAAGCTGTTCCTTTCTTCATAGATATTTATTTCTGTTGCAAATTTTAATTCTCCTTCAATTTTCCTGCGGCAACTATTTAAATTACTTTGTACATCATATTTATCAACACTTTTATTAAAAGTGTTATAGTTAAATTGAAAGAAACTAAACACTAACAAACTGACTATTCCCAACAACGCTATAGTTAAAATCAACTCCAAAAGAGTTAAACCTTGATTTTTAGGTAAATTATTCATTTTTATCTTCCTCAATAGGGACGTAGGTTGAAAGTTCCACTTTCTTGTTGTTATCATCATAAAAAATTAAAACCTTTATCTTTGCTATACTAACTGTTATTAAATTTCCATTACTTTGACGTAAATCCAAGGGCTGCTCTTCAATAAAATATTTTATGTTTTTATCTTCATATTGGGGATAATCCTTTTCCAATATCTCGTCAACTATTTCTTTTACATTTTCAATATCATAAATTTGATCACTGGAATCAATTTTTGAACCTATTTTATTTAAAATACTACTCGCCTCCATTATAGCATTTAATCTATTACCGGAGTAAGTAATTCCTATATTGGTTTGTGTGAAAAGGCCTATGAAGGAAATTGAAACAATTCCCAATATAGCCAAAGTAATTAAAACTTCTAATAAGGTCAATCCCTTATTGTTCATGCTTATACCCCTATCCTTTTGACCAATAGATATCATAATTTTTATAATCAAAGTCCCTCTTTACTTTGTTTATTACTTCAATGTCTATTAATTTAGGATAATTGCTATCTATTCTTTGTTCCCAACTATTACCGCCGTCTTTAGAAAGCAAAAACCCATTGCCATTTTCGCTGTAAGCTATTATATAGTTCCCACTAGATGATATATATTTATAATCATAGTAGTATTTAGACCCTTTAACAGGGATTATATTCTCTCGTAGAAACCTATACCAATTTACACCATCCTGGGATGAATATATGGTGTTTGCGCCTCCAACAGCTATAAATTTTTCTCCCGTCCAGGTTATTTCATATAATGGATACCCTGTTCCCATTGACTTTACATTGCCCCTTTGCCACCTTGTACCATCATCTGAATAAATAATTATAGGATGACCATTTATGTTGTCAGCGCTATCACTACCTACAATTACAAACTTTCCATTACCGTATGTTATTCCATTATAAGTACCATTTATACCTGTATAGTTTTTTTTCCAACCGTTATCCTTTAGCTTGTAAGCTACATAATCATCATATTGTGTTGAAATACCTATTAAAGTATTATTCCCTTGAGCTAGTTTTTCTGCCTTAAATCCTGAGGTTGGTTTATGGATATCTTCCCATTCTTCATCCTTGTTAAAGTAATTTATTTTATCATTATTTGTATTAAGAGCATAAAACAAATCTTTTTCTTCTGAATATACTATATGTTTAAATCCATTTCCATTAGCCTTGCCTTTTGGTTTTCTCCAACAACCTTCAGGAATATTATAAATTAGAGTATCTACCTTGTTTCCACTTTCTCCACCTACTAAAATTAAAGTATCCTTTCCATTCCAAGCAAAACCACTTGGATTTTCTATATTTATTGTCCTATTAGTTTTATCCCTTATATCTAACTTATTATAACCCTCAAGATCCTTATCAAACTCATATATATTTCCATTTCTATCTATACCAAATATTATCCTGTCATTGGAGCAAGCTTTAAATTTTAACCTTGCTTGGATTCTGCTCTTGCTTTTATTATATTTTTGTTCATTTACTATCCCTATGGAATTTATGATTATATTATTATCATCATCCAATTTAATATCTATGGTAGCCCTATCTCTATCAGAAAACTGTACATTGAAGCTTTCTTCTGTCTGATTCTGGTTTTCCATTTCTTCTTTTATAATCCCTATATTATCTATTACAATATCTGCACCAGCTTTTGCAATATATTGAGCTTGAGCATTGTAGTGAGTAAATAGAGATTCCCTACTAGCTGAATAGCTTATTCTATATGCAGCAATGGATAATATGGACAATATTATGAGGCCAATAAGTAAGGTGATCAATATATTCCCCTTTTGATTATTCATAGACTCACCTCAAAATTTTTTCATATACCAAAGTATCAACTTATCTCCCCAGAACACAGTTATCATAAAAGCCAAGCAGATGAAAGGTCCAAAGGGAATAGGATCTTTTTTGCCTTTTATATTAAATAATAATAAAAATATTGATATAATTGCACCTAGTAAAAAAGATAGAAACATGGTTAAGGTAATTTCCTTTAAACCTAATATAAATCCTAATACTCCAATTAACTTCATATCCCCTCCACCCATGCCACCTTTAGATATCAATATTATCAACATAAAAACTCCACTAGGGACTATTAGAGCCAATATACTATTTATGATATTTATAGGTATATTATATATGTTGTATCTAAATATCCTATATATAAGTCCTAGAATAAGTAACCCAATGTTTAATGAATCTGGAATTATCATATGTTTTAAGTCTATAAATGTGATTACGATCAATATACTAAATATAATGCCATAAAATATAATATCCATAGTTAATCCTAATTTATAATATAAAGCTATATATAATAATCCATTTATGGATTCTACTATTGGGTATTGAAGACTAATTTTTTCACCACAATATGTACATCTCCCTCTTTGTAAAATGAAACTAAATATGGGAATTAAATTATACCTTTTTAAAGGAGTGCTACAATTAGGGCAATGAGATGGTGGATATATGATGGACTGCCCCTTTGGTATTCTATATATGCATACGTTTAAAAATGAACCTATGATAGTCCCAAATAGAAATATTAGTACATACATCTGTAGCCCTCCTTTTTTTATTTATTCTGTAGGTAATATGAGATAGGGAGAACCGTCACTATTGTCCCATTACTTATTTTCCTAATTCGTTTCATCGTCTCTAGATTTTAGTGTAGCTTCTCCATCATTAATTTCCGCCTCACCTGGCTCCACTACTATGTTTCCATTTTCAAATTTCACAGTATATTCTATTCCTTTTTTAAAACTACCTACCTTTACAGGTGTTTTAGGAATTTCTTGCCCATCAAAATATTCTTTAAATTTGTCTTTATTTGTTTTGCTTGTTAAAACCTCATTTTCTCCAGTATCTGGATAATCTGCTAAATACATAGTTGCAGCTGATTTTAATATTCTCACATTGGCATTGTGAGTCGCAATTTCAGATGATAATCTTGACCTGATTAATCTAGGTACAGCTATTCCTGCTAAAATACCTAATATAGCAATGACAACTATCAGTTCGACTAGTGTGAATCCCTTATTGTCCTTTCCTATCTTCTTTAAAATCCATTCAAACATAAAACCTTCCCCCTTGTTTTTATCTTTATTGCATAATGTAAAATCTATGTAACCTATCCTAAATATCACCACCTTTATCCAATAGGCAGTACACCATTTATTCTTTATATTTTTACATAAAATATCGTATTTTTTGTTAAAAAAGGCTGCATAAATATATAAAAAGTATATAATTTATGCAGCCGAACGATCATAATTGCTACCTATAGTAATTTCAGACTCTGGCTTTGCGTCACCGTCTTTCGGCGGTTTTGCCCAATATAAGCAGAAATTGTAGTATTTGATAATATCTTAGCACAAATTTACTGATAAATCTATATATAACATCAATATACTGCTAAAACGGCTTAACTATATCCTTGCTCAAGTACTATATTTCTATAGTATTTACCATTTCAAACATTGGCATAGCCATGGCTATTACTATAAAACCTATAACTACTGCCATAAATATTATCAATATTGGCTCAAGCATTGTAGTCATTCTTTCTAAGGAGGTTTCCACCTCTTCATCGTAGAAATCTGCAGTTTTATATAGTATTTCGTCTAATGCTCCTGATTCTTCTCCTATTTTTATCATTGAGTCTACCATTGGAGGGAATAGGCCCATATCCTTGATAGTCCTTGATAAGGGTATACCCTTTCGTATATCCTCCTCAGCTATCTTTAACTTTTCAGCTACTATTTTATTTCCTACAACTCTACCTACTACATCTAAAGCTTGTAGTAAAGGCACACCACTGGATAACAGTGTAGATAGAGTTCTGGTAAATCTAGAGGTTATTATTTTTATATTTATCTTTTTTATGCCAGGTGTTTTTAGTTTTATATTATCAAAAAAACTCTTTCCCTCTTCCGTTTTACCTAAAGATATAATTCCAAATAGAAGTAAAACTACTATAGCAATAAAAATATACCAATATTTAGTTAGCCAATCGCTTATGGCTAAAAGAGTCCTAGTTGGCCCTGGTAGCATAGTACCACTGGTTTCAAACATACCTATGAAGCTAGGCATTACAACAGTCAATAGGAATATTACAACAGCTATTGCTACTATGCTCAACACTACTGGGTATACAAAAGCATTTTTTACCTTGTTCTCAATCTTGTTTTCCTTTTCATAATGGATTGCCATTCTTTCCATGATTCTATCTAAATTACCACTAACTTCCCCTGCTTCTACCATATTAATCAATAGGAGAGGAAATATCCCCTCATGTTTTCCCATACCTTCCGATAAGGTCATCCCTTTCTGTACATCCTCATGAACTGTAAATATAGTATTTTTCAAGGTTTTGTTTTCTGTTTGTTTTTCAAGTATATCTAAACAATTAATAATGCTTATTCCTGCATCAAGCATAGTATAAAATTGCCTACAAAATATAGCTATATCCTTTTTAGTAACTTTTTTTGCAAATATATCCTCTTTAACTTCACTACCTTCATCTATTTCAATGGATATGGGAAAGTAATTATTACTCTTTAACATATTTAATACATCTGATTCGGATTTGGCTTCGTAATAACCTTCTAATGCTTGTCCATTTTTTGATACAGCCTTATACTTGTACACTGACATATGCTCACCTTCCTAAAGGATATACCTCATTACCAGGTCTTGGTTTACAGCTCGATTTAATAAGGTCTCCTTAGATATAATTCCACTTCTATATAATCCCAATAAAGCATTATCCATAGTTTGCATGCCTTGCTTTCCACTAGTCTGGATTATCGTATCTATCTGATGAGTTTTTTCTTCCCTTATTAAATTCCTTATAGCCTGATTAGCAATCATTATTTCAAAAGCAGCTACCCTTCCTTCACCATTAGCCTTAGGTAATAATTGCTGAGTGATAATTGCCTCTACTACCGAAGAAAACTGCACTCTTACCTGCTGCTGCTGATGAGCTGGAAAAACATCTATTACCCTATCTATGGTCTTAGCTGCACCAACAGTATGAAGTGTAGAAAGGACTAGGTGGCCAGTTTCAGCTGCCGTAAGGGCAATACTTATGGTCTCTAAATCTCTCATCTCCCCCACCAGTATAACATCTGGATCCTGTCTTAAGGCCGCCCTTAATCCATTGGCAAAGCTATTGGAATCAGAGCCAACTTCCCTTTGATTTACCATACTCTTATTATGCTTATGTAAATATTCAATAGGATCCTCTAAAGTCAATATATGGTAGTTCTTTTCCTCATTGATAAGGTCCACCATAGAAGCTAAGGTTGTAGATTTTCCACTGCCTGTAGGACCAGTAACCAGAATTAACCCTCTAGGTAATCTGGCTAAATCCTTTACAATTGGAGGCAAACCTAGTTCATTAATTTTTGGAACTTTAAGAGGAATGATCCTCATAGCTAAAGCATAACTCCCTCTTTGTTTATAAGCATTGACACGAAAACGGCCTATACCAGGGCTAGAATAGGAAGTGTCGAGTTCCCCTTTATTATCTAAATCCTTTAACTGTTCTCCATCTAGTATTTGTTTAACTAGATCCTCTGTATCTTCTGGCGTCAATCTTTCTTTCCCATATTTAGTCAAAGCACCATCAATTCTTAATATTGGTGGCATTCCTACGGTTATGTGAATATCCGATGCTCCGTTATTGGAGGCATATCTTACTATCTCAAATAATTCCATTCCTACCCTCCTAACCTAATGTATATCCAACTCTTAACACCTCTTCAATTGTGGTAAAGCCCTTTAAAGCCATCTGAACAGCATTTTCTAGTAAAGTTTCCATGCCATTTTTTTGTGCACATGCCCTAAGTTCATCGATACTAGCTTCCATATCGATCAACTTTCTAATTTCCTCATTTATCACCATCACTTCATGAACTGCTTTACGACCTTTAAACCCATTATTACATTTATTACAACCTTTTGGCTTATATAGACTTACGCTCTCATCCCTATTCAATCCAAGTAACTTTTTATCATAATAACTAGCTTCATAAGGGATTTTACAATTGTGACACAGTTCTTTTACAAGTCTTTGAGATATTACTCCTATAACTGCTGAAGATACCATATAAGGCTCTATTCCCATATCCACCAGTCTAGCTACAGAAGATGCACTGTCATTTGTGTGAAGTGTGGACATAACCAAGTGCCCTGTAATAGCTGCTCTAATAGCTATTTCAGCTGTTTCTGAATCCCTGATCTCTCCTACCATAATTATATCTGGATCCTGTCTTAAAATAGATCTTAAACCTGATGCAAAAGTTAACCCTGCCTTGGGATTAATTTGAACTTGGTTTATTCCATCTAACTTGTATTCAACCGGGTCCTCTATAGTTATAATGTTTTTTTCAATTTTATTTAATTCTTTAAGTACAGCATACAATGTGGTAGTCTTTCCACTTCCAGTAGGCCCGGTAACCAAAATCATCCCATAGGGTTGTGCTAGTATTTTATCGAAGAATTTTAAATTGCTCTCTGCAAATCCTAGCTCATCCTTTGAAAACATAAAGTTACTTCTATCCAATAGTCTTAATACTATTTTTTCCCCATAAACAGTGGGGATTGTTGAAATACGGATATCTATTTCTTTTTCATTTATCTTCGTTTCAACCCTACCATCTTGAGGAATCCTCTTTTCAGCAATATCCATCTTGCCTATAATCTTTATTCTGGTCACTATAGCTGAAAGAGTATTTTTCGTCAACTTCATGATCTCCTGTAAATCTCCATCTATCCTATACCTAACTCGTATATCGTCAGCATAAGGTTCTATATGAATATCACTAGCTCGCATATCTACTGCTTGACTAATAATTGAATTTACTAGCTTAACAATAGGTGCTGTAGTTACTTCAAGCAGCTCATCCTCTTCTAATTCATCCAAATCACTATATTGATAGGCTTCTGTAAACTCCCTCAATACCTTTTCCGCAGATTCCTTCCTATAGTATCTATCTATACTCTTCAAAATACTTTCTCTAGTAGATATTACCTGCTGTATTTCTAACTGGGTATACATTCTAACATCATCTATAGCAAATATGTTCAGCGGATCAGCCATAGCTACTACAAGGTAATCTCCTATTTTATCTATGGCTATTAGATCATATCGCCTTGCAATGCTCTCGGGTATTTGCGAAACCACATCTGGTCTAATGATGTATTGATTTAAATCTACATGAGGAATACCTAATTGAAACTCCAAAACCTCTATTATATCATTATCAGTAATATATCCAGCCTTTACTAATATTTCTCCAATTTTTTGTTCTGTAGTTTTTTGCTCAATTAATGCCTTATCTAATTGTTCTTTGGTAATTTTACCTGAATATAACAATAATTCACCTAGCTTAAGATTAGAAGTTCTCATTTTACCACCTGCCAATTTTATGTAACAAAATAATATATATATTATCATTCGATATCATTTTCTAAAACCCTTCTTATTTCATCAAAATAATTGTAAACATTACATTTTTCATCATCAATCCATATCTTTTGACTGTATAATCCTTGGTTGATTAACATATAAAGTCCATTTATTGTCCTATAACCTTTATCCTGAGCTACTTTTAACAACTTTGTATTCCTAGGCTTATATATAAGATCATAAACTATCAAGTCATCAGAAAATCCATCTAATATAATGGGAATGTCGTCTACATTTGGATACATGCCTGCTGAAGTACAATTAATTATCATATATATCTTTTCTTTTTTTACACCTATTAAATCTACTCCCCCATATTCTACTAGCGTATTAGGAAATTGATATTTAATTTTTTCCGCTAACCTTTTAGCACTTTCTATGCTTCTATTATTAATATATATTTTTTTTGCACCATTTAAAGCCAAAGTTGTAGCGATAGCATTTGCTGCGCCGCCAGCCCCTAATATCAGCATGTTTTTGTTTTTGATATCTAAATCCATCATATGCAACGATCTTATAAAACCCATACCATCTGTGTTGTATCCGATAAGTTTTCCCCTTTCATTTTTAACAGTATTAACAGCTCCTATTAATTTAGCTTCATCTGAAATCTCATCTAAATAATCAATAATATTTATTTTATAAGGTAAGGTTACATTAAAACCTTTTATGTTTAAAACTTTAATCCCATCGATTATAGTCTTTAAATTTCCTTCTTCTACATCGAAAACTAAATACAAGCAATTTTTGTCTATTAATTCAAAAAAGCTATTGTGGATCACGGGAGACAAGGATTTTGATACTGGATGTCCTATTAGACAATAAACATCAGTATCCCACGTTATATTCATCATATTTACCTCCTATTGTCGATTTAATGTTCTTTAAATATTATATCAGATTATTTATATAATATGTTTATCATTTATGATAACATTTGTTATGATATCCTTATTCCTTGTTTATACATATAATTTAAAAATTAGTCTAAATAAAAAATGAGTAAAAACTCAAAATATATATAGGAGGTGAAGCTTTTGAAAAAAAATAAAATATTTATTTTAGTTTTTGCTATAGCTTTACTAATTTTCACAATTGGCTGTACCCCAACAAAACCTCAAAGGCCAATGGGGACTGAAACCAGAATAGGGGATAACAGTGTCAATGAAAGAGCTAGGCGCCAAAATACCAATATGATGGGAATCGACAGAAGAAATATGGATAATATAACCGACATGACCCCAAATACAACTAACAACGTTGTTCGACGAAACCAAGTCGGTCCTGGTCCCAATACTACAACGGATATAACTAGGAGAAATAACTTAGTCGTTCCTGATAATATGGCAACAAGGGCTAATGGCATAGCTCAAAGAGTAGCTAATCTAAATGAAGTAAATAGCGCATCTGTTTTAATAAGTGGTAATAGCTGTATCGTAGGTGTGGATATGAAAAATAATATCCAAGGAAAAATGACTACTGATTTAAAACAAAAAATAGAGAGGACCGTTCGGAATACCGATAGTAGTATTAAGAACGTTAGCATTACAGCAGACCCAGATCTTTATACTAGAATAAGCAATATGGCAACAAATATAGGTAATGGAAGGCCAATAACAGGCTTTGCAAAGGAATTTGAGGAGATTCTCAGAAGGATTACTCCTGTAAAATAAATCCGGGATATTCCCGGATTTATTTACCAGTTGCATAAAGCTAATATGCAAAGGAGAATACTATGAATAATTTAAAAACAAATAAAATCCTCTGCGTTTTGCTTGTACTTGCAAATTTGTTTTTTATAAACAGTGGGCAAGGCTCAAAGAAACAAGTTATAGCAGAAAATGAATATGGTATGGTAGTTAAAAGCGGAACTAAAAACAAAAAAGTTGTTGCTTTAACTTTTGACGATGGCCCTCATCCTAGGTATACAGAAGATATACTCAATATACTGGATGAATACGATATAAAAGCTACCTTTTTTGTATTAGGTAAATTAGCAGAAACTTATCCAGATATAATAAAAAGGCAATGGGAAGAAGGCCACGAAATTGGCAATCACACTTACTCTCATATTGATGCAAAAAATGCATCAAAAGAGAAGCTATTAGAAGAATATAAAAAAACCCAGGATATAATATATTCTATAACCAAATATGAGCCAAAGGTATTTAGACCTCCTTATGGTTCCTTTGATAAAAAAGTCATTGATATGGTTGAAGAAAATAGTTCTATGGTAGTTCTCTGGTCTGCTAACCAAGATTCAAAGGATTGGAAAAACCCAGAAATAGAAAAAATCATCAATAATACTCTCTCTAATGTTGAAAATGGTGATATCATCTTGTTCCATGATTATGTATATTATGATGAAAGTCATACTGTAGAAGCTTTGAAACAAATAATACCCGAGCTGAAGAGTAGAGGCTATGAATTTGTAACTCTATCAGAATTATTGAAGCTGTCTAGAAATTAGTTTTCCATGCAAAAGATCCGATTTTATCCGGATCTTTTGTTTTTTATAGTAGTAACTTTATTATCAATACATACCATGTATTTAAGTACAATTCCATATCTAATATTTAAAACCTATTTGATAGAGATAGAGATTGTGATTATGATAGCTCCTTACTATTTTTCTTTTATTGTTATTAGTATTGTTCTGCAGTTGTGATGTTTTGGGTAGACGCTAGAATCCGGATTCCTCCAGATTCTAGTTATTCAAAGCTTTATATAGTTTATCAATTGCCCGCTTTTCAATTCTAGATACATAGGATCTAGATATACCTAGCATATTTGCTATTTCCCTTTGAGTTTTACAGACACCATCAATCAAACCATACCTCAATTCAATAATGATCTTTTCTCTATCTTTGAGGACGCGGTTTATAGCTTGATATAGTTTTTTTATTTGAAGTTTCAAATGAACTTCATCTAAGATATCATCCATATCTGTCCCCAAAATATCTAGCAGCGATATTTCATTTCCTTCTTTGTCAATACCAATAGGTTCTTGAAGAGACACTTCTATTTTAGATTTTTTATTTGATCTTATTGTCATTAAGATCTCATTCTCTATACAACGAGCTGCATAGGTAGCCAATCTTGTACCTTTGCTCATGTCAAAAGTCGATATAGCTTTTATTAAACCTATGGTACCTATAGATATCAAATCATCTACATCTTTACCCGTATTATTGTACTTTTTTACTATATGGGCCACTAATCTTAAGTTTCTTTCAATGAGAACATTTCGGGCCTTTTCATCCCCTTTTGAAAATAATTTTAAATAGTATTCCTCCTCTTCTCTAGTAAGTGGCTTTGGAAATGAACTAGTATTTGCTACATAACCTGAAAACACCAAAAAGGGTTCTACAAACCCTAACAATGAAAATAATAGACCAACAGACATAAGGCACCTCCACTTTCCCCATACTAAAGTATATGAATATAGGATAGTGAAGGTGCCAGTCCTATCTGCTAATCTTGTTAATTTGTTTTACTACTTCCTCGAAAATAGGCACAGCTGAACTAGAACCAGAAAAACCCTTTTCCACAAATACTGTCACTACATATTTGGGATTTGTAGCTGGGTAAAAACCAGAAAACCAACCGTGAATAGTTTCTTTTTTGTTTAATATCGCCTGAGCAGAACCAGTTTTCCCTCCCGCCCCTCCAATATCATGTAAATCCATTTTTTTGGCTGTACCATTTAATACTACGTCTAATAAATATTCCTGTATTATTTCAGCAACTTCCTTGGACATAACCCTTTCATCTGAACCTTTGTTAAATTTCTTTATCATGTATCCATCTTTTGTAGTTATACTATCCACTACCGTTAAACCCTTCTTTACCCCATTATTGACTATTATCATCATCATATTTGTTACTTGTAGAGGAGTTGCTTCAATACTACCTTGACCTATAGAAATATTGCCTATAGCTGGACCCTTCAGATCCTTTCCTGAAGGGAGGTTCCCTCCTACTTCCTCTAAAAGTCCTATGTTTATCTTTTCCCCAAACCCTAGCTTATTTGCCATATGGATTATCTTAGTACTTCCAATTTCTTGCCCTAATTGAATAAAAGCAGAATTACAGGATTTAGAAAAAGCATCCTTTAACCCTATATAGCCATGACCATTAATATTGTTACATTTTATAGTTACACTGTTGAGTTGTTCATAACCCCTACAATAAAAAATCTTATCCATATATGAAATATCTTCTTCCAATGCAGCTGCTAATACTACTGTTTTAAACAAGGATCCTGGCGGATTTGCTACCTGTATAGCCTTATTGTATAAAACCATATCTTCTCTCTCTAGATATTCATCTATTTCATATTGATTGAAATTGGGCCTACTAGCCATAGCCATAATATCTCCAGATTCTACATCAGCGACAATTATTGCACCCTTGGTTTTATTCTTATCTAGTATATCTTCAACAATTTTTTGTATATGATAATCGATAGTTAACTTTACGGCTTTTGGGTCCTCAAGGTTACTCTTTTGGTCTACTGCATACTCTCCTCCTAAGAAAGTTCTGTTTTTCTTGTCAAACTCAATATAAAGGGAATAATTATCGCCATCTTTGAGAATTTCATCATAGGCCTTTTCAATTCCTGCCTCTCCCCTGTTTTCTGATTTATTAATATATCCAATCACATGGGATAATAGGTTATCTTCTCCATACCTTGTAGTTCTATCAGCTATTAATATTCTATTGTCGTCTACCACTTCTATACTATATCTAAGGGGTATATCTACTATGTTGTCCTTACTTTTAATATAATCTTCTAAATTTTCCTCATCTAAATACGAATTTTCTAAAATAAAAGCTCGCAATTCCTCATCATCCAATACATTATCTTTATATATAAAAGCTGTGGGAATCCTATCTCTATTGGTAAGGGGAATTAAATTTCTATCATATATTATTCCTCTATTTGGATATAGGTTTATCTCCTTTGCCCGTTGTTTTAAAGCTTGAACTTTTAGTGAATCATGTTCAGTTATTTGAATATGCCCTAATCTTAGAATCAGTAACAATAATAGTGCTGAAGATAGAAATAGCATTTTTAGTATCCTTATATGTATTATATTTTTCCTGAATCTTTTCATAAAAAATACCTCCCTGTCTAATAATTATATTATTGCCTATTTACAGGGAAGGTATAATTCTATTTATCTAATATAGAATTGATTTTTGTTACAATTATGTCTATAGCTACTTTGTTATATCCACCTTCTGGTATGATTATATCAGCATATTTCTTACTAGGCTCAACAAATTGAAGATGAGCTGGTCTAACAGTAGCCATATATTGATCAATAACGGAATCTAAAGTTCGTCCTCTTTCCTTAATATCCCTTTCGATTCTCCTTATAACTCTTACATCAGAATCCGTATCAACAAATATCTTAATATCACATAGATCACGAATTTGCTCATCAGCTAATATCAATATTCCTTCTAATATGATTATTTTCCTTGGATAAACGGTTATTGTCTCATCCTTTCTAGTATGGCGCTCAAAATCGTATATTGGCTTTTCGATGGGTTTATTACTCATCAGATCCTTAAGATGCTGAATCAACAGATCATTATCAAAAGCAAAAGGATGATCGTAATTGGTCTTAACCCTTTCTTCAAAGGATAAATGACTTTGCTTTTTATA
Source organism: Clostridium sp. Cult3 (assembly GCF_021655115.1). GTDB lineage: Bacteria > Bacillota > Clostridia > Tissierellales > Tepidimicrobiaceae > PPXY01. The sequence continues at coordinate 76,009 of NZ_PPXY01000013.1, read as the reverse complement.
ATAGGAATCCTGTTCTATAATAGCTACATTTTTTTCATGAATAGACTTTAGTATTTCTTTGGACACAGTGGATTTACCTGAACCAGTACCACCTGTAATCCCAATTAGCAATGGCTTTTCCAAGTATATCAGTCCTCTCTGCTCTTTCTAATAATGTCCCACTTCCCAACTTTTTCATTTATTTTCATCTTTACAATCTGCTGTGGATGAGGTGCTACATCTATTTCGTTGCCCTCCTCATCCCACATTTTATCGATAATTTGGGTAAAATGTTTTCTATCAGGTCCAAATACCTCTATTTCATCACCAACAAACATCCTATTCCTCTGTTCTACTGTTGCCAATTTAGTATCTTCATCATAGTCTAATACAAGGCCTACAAAATCATAGCCTCTAATATAAGAACTAGATGTATAAACCTGATCTTTCTCTGTAGGTTTTCCAAAATAAAATCCAGTAGTAAAGTCCCTATGACTTGCCTTTTTAATCTCATTAATCCAATCATCGTCAAAAGCATAGTTATCAGGATCTTTGAAGTATTCATCTATAGCCATCCTATAAGAACGAACTACAGTGGCTACATAATAAGAGCTTTTTACTCTCCCTTCAATTTTAAAGGACCTTATTCCTGCCTTTACCAATTCCGGTATGTGTTCAATCATACAAAGATCCTTAGAGTTAAATATAAAGGTTCCCTTCTCCTCTTCTACTACAGGAAAATATTCCCCAGGTCTTTTTTCCTCCATCAAATAGTATTTCCACCTACAAGGATGGGCACAGTCCCCCCTATTAGCATCTCTACCAACCATGTAATTGCTCAATAAACATCTTCCCGAATAGGATATACACATAGCTCCATGAACAAAGGTTTCAATTTCCATATCATTAGGAATATTATCTATTATTTCTTCTATTTCCTTTAAGGACAATTCTCTAGCTAATACAATCCTCCTAATGCCTAAATTATACCAAAACATTATAGTTTCATAGTTTGTAACACTAGCTTGAGTACTTAAGTGTATGGGTAGATTAGGAACAGTTTTATTAATTATAGAAAATATTCCTGGATCTGATACTATTACCCCATCTACTCCCACTTGATATAATTCTTCTACATATTGTTCCAATCCTATCAGATCTTCATTATGTGGAACTATATTCATAGTTACATATACTTTTCTACCCTTATCATGGGCAAATTCTACTCCTTCTCTAATTTCTTCCTTAGTAAAATTTTTAGAAGCTTTTCTAAGCCCAAACTGTTCTCCTCCTAAATATACAGCATCGGCCCCATAAATGATGGCCATTTTTAGTTTTTCCAAATCTCCAGCTGGTGCTAATAATTCTGGTTTTTGCACAGTATTTCACTCCTCTCTATATGTTAATGCTACACCATCTCCTATAGGTATAACACAGGAGGTGTACCCTTCCAAATAATTTATATGTTTAAGATATGCTCTTAGTCTCTTTACTATAGTCTTTTTTCTCCTTATGACCAAGTCATCAGAAGCCACCATGCCTTTAAACAAAACATTATCAGATACTATCAATCCATTCTCCTGAATTAAATTGCTGCAATGGTTGAAAAATTCCATATATTGTCCTTTCGCAGCATCTAGAAATATAAAATCATATATATCATCAAGATTAGGTAATATATCTTCCGCTTCACCGTATAGCACTTTTATTCTATCCTTGTATACTGTATCATTGATATTCTTCTCAGCTAATTCCACCATATCTCTACGCCGTTCAATTGTAGTAATAGAACAATCGATATCTGTAGATGATGCCATTACAAGGGAAGAATAACCTATTGCTGTACCAATTTCTAGTATTTTTTTTGGTCTGTGGATTTTTAACAATACCTTGAGTAATTGAGCCACTTCCCTTTCTACTATGGGAATATGATTTTCATATGCAAATAACTCTAATTCCTTCAAATAATCTTCATTCTCCGGAAGTATACTCAATATATAGTCTTCTATATATTCTTCATTTATATGATTCAATTTTTTTCCTTTCCTCCTTGGCATAAATAATACGTGGTAAGACCACGTATTATTTCTATTATACATTAAAAAATTCTATTTATTAGGATTAGCCTTTAGGTGTTCATCATAAGTCCTAGAAAAGGTATGGGCTCCAGTTCCATCCTCTTTTGTTCGAAAATACAGATAATCTACACTAGCTGGACTTACAGCTGCAATCAAAGATTTTTTACCAGGCGATGCAATAGGTGCGGGAGGCAAGCCCCCATGTATATAGGTATTGTAATCCGATTGTATCCGTGTATCCTGTTCAGACAACGCTTCTTTTCGTTCTCCTAAAGCATATTGAACTGTAGCACAGGATTGCAAATACATCCCTTCTTTTAATCTGTTATGAAATACTGCAGATATAAGCTCTCTTTCATCATCACGCTTAGCCTCTCTCTCTATTATAGAAGCTAAGGTGATTGCTTCATTGAAATTTAAATCATACTTATCCATATTTGGTTTTACATCCCCTTCAAACACCTCTTCAAATTTAGATATCATTTTATCTATAATATCCTCTTCTGAAGCACCTATGTATATTTCATAGGTTGATGGAAATAAAACCCCTTCTAATCCCTGACCTTCCTCTAATTCCTTTAATATAGGGTGCTTATCTTCAAAATACTTTTTATCTGAAGTTAATTCTAAAAAGCGCTCTTTTTCAACAATACCTTCTTTAGCCAATTTCTCTGCCATCTGTCGTATTTCATAGCCTTCAGGAATGGTAAAACTTATTACTTTTTCATTTACTCCACCCTTCGTTAGCTCATCGATTATATCGTAAATATCCATACCCGTATTTAGTATATACTTTCCTGCCTTTAACTTCTCACCAGCTGCTCTATTCCTTATAGCTATTTTAAATGGAATTTCATTCCTAATCAATCCCTTTTCCTTCAATATACTAGCTATATTACTTGGATTGCTACCTAAAGGAATTTCAACATCAATTTCCTTTAAATTTTCACTATCTATTGCAGTAAATCCTTTATCATAATAGTTTTTCCCAAAGAATAATACTACTATTAATAATATTAACAGAAATATTTTTTTCACAGGCTTGTTATTCTTTTTGTTTTTTGCATTAGTAGTCTCTGTCACAATATCCCACCTTTAAAAAGATATTTATCTATATTATTATACAGTTTTTGTCTTAAGATTACAAGAAATAGTATAATTATCCATAATCCTTTTTTATGAGATAGATGACCTTGTTATAAAAACTACTCATTATTGAATTCGATAGCCTCTCCGATAATATTATTTATATCTTTAACTAATTGGGTAAACCTCAACTCCGCCATAAAATAATCTTTAATAACTGGATTAAGCATCAATACATCTTCTAATTTACCTAGTTTTTCCAGTTCAGTCTCATCTACTTCTTCTCCAGAAATATGCTTCATTTGAAGTTCAAATACTTTTGCTTCAAAGTCTTCCACCATATCTTTATTCTTTTCATCAGAACTAAGTACTTTTCTTTTCTCAAGATAGGTCCTGTATTCTTCTGAATCCCTTATTGCTCTTGCCAATTTATGAGCCTGATCATAAACATTAGTCATATAATACCCTCCTATTCTAAACATTATGGATATCCTAGCACATAATCCCATCATTTAATTAATTATTATATCATTAATAATGGCCATTGAACAGTTAATAGAAAAATATTATAGTCCTAGCTTGTTGAAATAAGCCAGGACTATATTTTATACCTCCATTATTATAGGCAGTATCATTGGGTTTCTCTTTATCTTTTCATATAAAAATCCTCTTAAGGCATCTCGTATATTGGATTTTAAGGTAGCCCAATCGGTTATATGACGCTTTTCACATTCAGTTAATACATCCCTTACCACTTTCCTTGATTCCTCCATTAAATCTTCTGACTCCCTTACATATACAAAGCCTCTAGATATAATATCTGGTCCTGCAATCACCTTTCCATCCTGTTTACTCATGGTAACTACAACAACTATTAATCCATCTTCAGAAAGGTGCTTTCTATCTCTTAATACAATATTTCCAACATCCCCTACTCCAAGACCATCCACAAGTATATTACCAGCCTGAACTGACTGCCCTATACTTGCTGAATTTTTAGTAAATTCAATTACAGAACCATTTCGCGCAAGAAAAATATTGTCCCTTGGCATTCCCAGCTCATGGGCTAATTCGCCATGTCTTTTAAGATGTCTAAATTCCCCATGAATCGGAATAAAATACTTTGGTTGTAATAATGTATGCATCAGCTTTAACTCTTCTGCACAAGCATGACCAGATACGTGAACATCTGCTAAGGATTCATAAATTACTTTTGTTCCAATCTCCATTAATCTATTGATTATCCCAGAGACGGTTTTTTCGTTTCCTGGAATTGGACTAGCAGATATTACAACTAAGTCTTCTGGAACCAATTCTATTTTTCTGTGTTCTGAAAACGCCATTCTAGTCAAAGCTGACATAGGTTCTCCCTGACTACCGGTTGTAAGGATTACAATCTCATTGCTTGGATATTTATCCATATCATTGATATCTATTATGGTATCCTCTTTCATTCTTAAATATCCTAGATCCCTAGCTACATTAGTAGTATTTATCATGCTTCTCCCAGATAAAACAACCTTTCTATTGAACATCTCCGCAGCATCGATAACCTGCTGAATCCTGTGTACATTAGAGGCAAAAGTTGCAACAATTATTCTCTGAGGTGCCTTTAAAAATATATCATTAAAAGTAGCACCTACAGTTCTCTCAGACATAGTATATCCTGGTCTTTCTACATTTGTACTATCAGCTAATAAAACCAATACCCCTTTACTTCCAATCTCTGCAAATTTATGCAAATCGATTAGATTATCATTAATAGGCGTATAATCAATTTTAAAGTCTCCAGTGTGAACTACCATACCAACGGGTGTATCTATAGCCAAAGCTACACTATCAGGTATACTATGACTAGTTTTAATAAATTCTATCTTGAAACAACCTAATTTGATTATATCGCCAGCCTTAATCTCATTTAATTCTACATTGTTTAGCCTGTGTTCCTTTAACTTATTCTCCACAAGACCTAAGGTTAATTTGGTTCCATAAATAGGAAGGTTCATCTTCTTTAAAGTATAGGGCAAAGCACCTATATGATCTTCATGTCCATGAGTTAAAACTATGCCCCTTATCTTTTCTCTGTTTTTAAATAAGTAGCTAATATCCGGTATAACCACATCAATTCCGAGCATTTCATCTTCTGGAAAGCTCATACCGCAATCTACGATAACTATATCATCTCTATACTCAAACACGGTAATATTCTTCCCGACTTCTCCTAATCCACCTAATGGAATAATTTTTAACTTATTTGGTTTTCTTGCCACTTCATCATCTCCTTAATCATTAATTTCCTCATTTATTATTAGGATGTATAATTATTGGAATACTATTTAACCTGTTCTAAAAAAATAAATCCCAAAATGGGATTTATTTTTGGCAATTGGTACAGTATCCAAAAAACTTTACATTATGATCTACTATTTTAAAACCGTTTTCATTTTCAATTTCATTCTCTAAGTTTTCTAATAGATCTAATTTTACTTCCATCACCTTCCCACATTTTAAACAAATCAAATGATGATGATGGTGGTTTTCCGATTTATAATTTAACTCATATCTATTATAACCATCATCAAAATTTAATCTATAAATTATATTCAGCTTTTCTAACAACTGTAATGTTCTATAAACCGTAGCTATACCGATCTCTGGATATTTTTCCTTTACTATATCATAGATCTCCTCGGGATTTAAATGTTTATCGTGATTTTCTATGATAACATCTAGAATAGCTCTCCTTTGAGTAGTAAGCTTATACCCCTCCTCCTTAAAAATTTCCTTAATCTCCTCCATATTAATATCCATATTTTCACCCGCTTATTATCCTATATTATAGAATACTAGTTGATGTCTTATTTGTCAACCACTGGTATTTATTGAAGCTTCTCTTTTTGTATTTCCTCATAGATTTCAATTACTTCTTTAAACTCTTCCTCGTCATCAATTCCTACTAATAACACATCTCCATCATTATCATATTCTATACGAAGCAGATATGTCAAAGCTTCTATATCGTCTAATGGTAACAACGCCGCATAATCCACATCATCTATTCCAAAGGTTGATAACACCTGAAATTCTATTTCATTACCCATCTCATCTAATAGCACTATTATATCATCCATATTCTCACCTCTTTAATTTCTATCTAGATATGTTTGCAAAATATAGGTTGCAGCCACCATATCTATGACTTTTTTCCTATTTGCCCTACTTACATCTCCTTCAATTAACGTCCTTTCTGCCGCCACAGTAGTCAATCTTTCATCTTCCAGTATTACATCTATATCTATCCTATTCTTTAATATTTCCACAAAGCTTAATACCTTTTCACCTTGGGGACCTATAGTATTATTCATATTTTTGGGAAATCCAATTACTATTTTATTAACATTGTATTTATCAATAATCGCCCTTATCTCATCTATATCTTCTTTATTACTCTTTCGTTTGATGGTTTTAAGTCCTTGGGCGGTAAACATTAAAGGATCGCTTAGCGCAACTCCTATGGTCTTATCTCCTACATCTAACCCCATTACTCTTTCCATATCCTTCTCCTTTTATATTACCTTAATGCAAAACTCTGGACAATTTCTAGCACAATAACCGCAAAGTATACAATTTTCATTAGGTGTAGCTTTGCCATCAACTATTTCTATGCCCTTTTGTTTGCAAGTCTTAACACAGTTACCGCAAGCTATACAATAATCAGCAACGATTAATCTCCTCTTTTTTCTTTTTAGCTTTTCTTCTAAATCCTTAGGGATTCTTCCCGTTTCCATTAAGTTAATATTGCAATCTATTTCTTCCTGGGATTGCATACCAATGGCAAAAGAATGAATAAATGGTATGTTCTTGACAAAATTAAATGCTTCTTCTACTTGACCAATTAAATGTCCTCCACCTAAAGGTTTCATTCCATAAATGCCTTTTCCCATGTTGTAAGCTTTCTTAATTATATTCAACATATCGTCCACATTACCGTCTTGTATACCAATACCTTCTTTGTTAATGATAGGATGAACCACTTCTAATTCATCATACTGGGTTACTGCATATACACCTTCTACCCTATGAGTTGAAATTCCGATTGCTCTTATTTTACCCATATCTTTAGCTTTTAAAAAGTATTCAATAGCCTCATAATGTCCTCTAACGGTATGAACACTTTCCTGTTCATGGAGTAAAAATATATCAATATAATCAGTGTTCAATTCCCTTAAAGCTAATTCCAAACTATCCTTAGCCATCGCCTTAGTATAAGCATAGCATTTTGTAGAAATAACAAAATCTTCGCGTTTAATTCCCTTTAAAGCTTCCCTAATGTAGCTATAATTATCGTATATCTCAGCAGTATCAATAAAATTAATCCCTTTATCATAGGCATACTGTATAAGTCTTCCACCTTCATCTACCGGTAGATTGGCTTGGAAAGGCGTCATGGTCAATGACCCAAAACAAAGACTTGACACCTCGATATCCGTATTACCTAACTTTTTTCTTTTCAATTGTTCCACTTCCCGTTTACAAATATTTCCTCATCATCTATAACCATAAATAATATGAATAGGGTAATTATGCTCATGGCTAAAGCAGATAATATTATACCTGAATCATTTAATAACAATCCTACTAGACTACCTACTATGCCACTTAGAATCCCCTTTCCTAAACCCTTTTCCATAAGTAGTTGAATTTTATCTTCTAATATATAAGATATTACTACTTGAACAATCATATTAAATAACAAGACTTTTGTCCAAATGGAGGCACCAATTAATTTTATATTCATCAACAGTTTTCTATTTATGATATTTTGTGTAATTCCAATTCCTTTTTCTCTTATTAGCTCTATTGTCTTGCCTAGATGAGTCGGATTTGGATTTAAAGCTATGTCAATATAGCCTAAGATCCCTATTACTATTCCAATAAGAATTGCAAATAAAAATAAGTTTTTAAAATCTAATTGTTTGCCCATAGTGGCCAAAATGAAATAAAGAGTAGCAGATAATATAGCCAGTGTACCCCCTACATTGGCTCCTAATCTTGGGTGACCTACCATAATAACCGATAGTAATAGTACAATAACGGGTATAAGTTTATTTTTAAATCTGTCCATCAATATTCCAGCAATTAAGGTAGCAATAGCTAAAAATACCCCTACCATCTCATTCCCCATACCAAAGTATCTAGCTCCTATAATTGGATCATGACTAAGTACTGAATACCTAGTAATACTTCCATTTAACAATAGATCCAATAGGAATATGATGAAATAGGCTATAGTAATAAGATATATGTCCCATTTCCTATCATGTTTGTTTGCTATAAAACTAAATAACAATATAAGTACTATTAGGCTAATTAAATATTTAGAAATGCTATCTATATTAAATAAAGAACTCAATATAAGTATCATAGGAATAGCATACAATAACAAGCACAATCTCTTAAATGTAGTCCCTAATCTATTGTCCATATTGATATTTAAAATAAACAAAGCTACCCCCATTAACATAGTAAGTATAATTACGATACCGTATACTAGCAATGTTTTGGACCTAATCTTAGATGCAATACTAATGCGATTATTAATGGAGTTAATATGCTCCACCGCTCCACTTCTACTCAAGCTTTGAATAGGATTACCTGCCATATTTTCTATTGGAGCCTTAAGGAATTTAGCCACTGTAGGGCTAATGTCTAAATTGGATATAACCCCTTCTCTATTAGTAGTAGATGAAGTAAGTATGCCCTTATCTACTCCTTTTCCCCAAAGTATTAGGGGAGATAATCTATTTCCATCTATTCTTTCTTCTCCAGCATTAGGACTAAGGATCATGAGCATTGATTTTTCTTTATCTAAATTTGCTACCATATCTCCAATAAATATGTCAATATCCCTTAGTATTAAATTCCTCTTTTGGTAAAAAACATCAGTAGATAAAAAATCACTATAGCTATTAAGTCTGTTTAAATCACCTGTATCTACCAATACTAAAGAAGTTTCTTCTTTAACTGTTACTAATTCCGATAATATTTTATCATAATCAGTTCTTATACCATAAGGGTAATCAATATCCTCTAACAGTATGTCTTCCACATTACCATAATCGATAAGTCCTTTTGAGTCCATTACAATTAATGGGGCAGATCTGATTACTTCCTCATCCGTATCACTATTACCGTAAGAAGCTGTTTTTAATCCAATACTGTGGATACTATCTCCTAAAGCTCCTATATGAGGTGAATAATTATTTGTTTCATTTTGATTATATAGTTTTCCTAATTGAACATTACCAATAGCATAGTCCTTATCCAACAAACTTACTCGATTTTCATATATTCCTTTATATTCATCGTTTAAATTGTGCAATTGACTACTTTCATTATTTGCATAGGCCTTAGTTGATGCATTTATAGTAATAAAACTCTCAGCACCTTTGTAACCGCTAATACCACGAGTGTTCATCAATCCAATACTACCTTCATCTATTAACCTATTTACATTTGGCATCTTTTCAATATCTGAAAGAGTAAGCCTATTTATAACTATTATATAAGCCTTAGAATCTCCTTCTCCATAGCCTATCCCATAACTTATTTGTCCAAACAAAAATAATGCAATTGTAATTATTAATACTGTCAAATACAATCTGCTTCTTTTCACTTATGTTTCTCCTCTAAACCTGTTTTTTTCTCTCACTTTTCAAATAACAACCTAATATTTCTTCTAAAAGCTCATCCCGTTCAATTTTTCTAATTAAACTTCTGGCGTCATTGTGACTTGTAATATAGGTTGGATCCCCTGATAGAATATATCCAATTATTTGATTTATGGGATCGTAGCCTTTTTCCTCTAATGCATTAAATACAGTCAAAATAATCTCTCTTACTTCATTAGCATTATCTTTTGGCGGTTCAAACTTCATAGTTTCATTAAATTTATTATTCACAAAAACACCCCCTATAGTATTTATACCATATCGTTAATATAATATACAGTATTAAAATAAATATTAGCCATTAAAATGGCTAATATTTATTTTAATTGTTCTTTTATTATAGCAGGGACTATGTTTAAAGCATCTGTTACCTTATTAATATCTTTCCCACCAGCCTGGGCCATATCAGGACGGCCGCCACCACCGCCACCAGTAACCTTAGCAACCTCTCTGATAATGTTACCAGCATGAATACCCTTTTCAATTAAATCTTTAGTAACCATTGAAACGAAAGATACTTTATCCTTAAAAACACTTGCCAAAACTATTACTCCAGAACCTATGCCATTTCTAAGTTCATCACCCAAATTTCTTAAACTATTCATGTCCATATTTTCTACCCTATAGCTTATCAGTTTTATTCCTTCAACATCTATCTTTCTATCTAGAATATCCTCTGCAATAGAAGAAGCCATCTTAGATTTCAAGGAATTAATCTCTTTTTCTTTCTCTCTAAGTTCTTCGGTGATACTATAAACCCTATCAACAACATCCTTTCTACTGCTCTTTAGGATACTGCTTATATCTTCAATTTCCTTCTCCAATTGGTTCATATAGTGATAAACCTCTTGACCAGTAATGGCCTCAATCCTTCTAATACCAGATGCAATACTGGATTCGGAAATTATCTTAAACAATCCTATATTGCTAGTATTATCCACATGTGTACCACCACACAATTCTTTGGAATAATCGCCCATTTGAACAACCCTAACCTCATCCTTATATTTGTCTTCAAACAATCCTACCACTCCCATTTCCTGGGATCTTTCAAGTGTGGTGTTCATAGTTTTCACTTCTAAGGATTCAAGGATTTTTTCATTAACTATTCTCTCTATTTCCCTTAATTGTTCTTCCTCTACGGCTTCATAATGAGTAAAATCAAACCTTAATCGATTAGGAAGTACAATAGACCCAGCTTGATTCACATGTTCACCTAATACATCCTTTAAGGCTCTATGCAATAGATGAGTTGCAGAGTGATTCCTCATGATATTCCTTCTACGTATTTCATCCACAACAGCAACTGCTTTGCTTCCCATATCTACTCTACCTTTTTCCACCTTAACAAAGTGTAGTGTCGTTTCATCCTCGGAATGCTTAGTATCCAATACTTTAACTAAAAACTTTTCACCCTTTATATATCCAGTATCTCCTACTTGTCCTCCACTTTCAGCATAAAAAGGTGTCTTTTTTAATATAAGGACTCCTTCGTTCCCTTCTTCTAATTTTTCTACTATCCTTCCATCATGAAATAACCCTACTACTTCTGTTTCCCATTTTAAAGCTTCATAACCTTTAAAATAGCTCTCATATTTACCAGATAATTCTAGGGACTGACCATTTTTCCATCCTGCATCCGTAAACTCTTCCCTAGCCTTTCTTGCTCTATCCCTTTGTTTTTCCATCTGCTTATTAAATTCAACTTCATCAACGGTTAAATCCCTTTCCTCTAAGATCTCCTTTGTCAAATCTAAAGGAAAGCCATAGGTATCATACAATTTAAAGGCCTTTTCTCCACTTAAACAATTCTTGCCTTTATCAATCAATTCCTCAATATACTCTTCTAATATATTGATTCCCTGATGTATAGTTTCTTGGAACTTGTCCTCTTCTGCCTTTATGACTTTCTTTATCTGTTCTTTTCTTTCCTCTAACTCTGGATATTCTACTTTCCAAGAGGAGATAACCACATCTACAATGCTAGTTAAAAAAGGTCCTTCAATACCTAGCAATTTACCATGTCTTGAAGCTCTTCTTATTAATCGCCTTAAAACATAACCTCTTCCTTCATTACTTGGTAAAACCCCGTCAGAAACTAAAAAAGTCATGGCCCTACTGTGATCGGTAATCACCCTGATGGAAGTATCTATTTTATGATCCTTTCCATAGAGCTTTCCAGATATCTTCTCTACAGAATGAAGTATGTCTTGAATTTCATTTACTTCAAATATGTTTTTAGCCCCTTCCATAACAGCAGCAATTCTCTCAAGTCCCATTCCCGTATCTATATTTGGGTGTTCTAATGGATAGTAATTTCCTGCCTCATCTTTATTATACTGGGTAAAAACAAGGTTCCATACTTCAATGAATCTATCGCACTCACAACCCGGCCTACAGGTTGCTTCCCCACAACCATATTCTTCCCCTCTATCTATATAGATTTCAGAACAAGGTCCGCAAGGGCCAACCTCTAATTCCCAGAAATTATCTTCCTTTCCTAAGGGAACTATTCTATCCTCTTCTAAACCTATGACCTTATTCCAAATGTCAAAAGCTTCTTCATCCTCCTCATAAATAGAAGCCCATAAGTCCTTTTCTGGTATTTCCATACATTCCGTTAAGAACTCCCAAGCCCATTTTATAGCCTCTTCCTTGAAATAATCACCAAAAGAAAAATTACCAAGCATTTCAAAAAAAGTAGCATGTCTATCGGTTTTACCTACATTTTCAATATCTCCAGTCCTAATACATTTTTGACAGGTAACAATTCTTTTGTTAGGTGGAGTTTTTTCTCCAGTAAAGTAAGGTTTCAATGGAGCCATACCAGCATTTATCAATAATAAACTTCTGTCATTTTGGGGCACTAGAGAAAAACTTTCCATGGCTAAATGACCCTTTTCCTGAAAAAAATCTAAAAATTCCCGTCTTATTTCATGTAAACCAATATTCCTCATCTATTGTACACCTCTCTAAAAATAATCTAAATCCTATAAAAAATTCGTCCCTCCTCAAGGGACGAGAATTTACGATACTGTCTATATTTGGATTATAATTTAAACTAATTGATTTGTCAACAAATAGTCTAGATAATACAGTATTAATCTATATTATTTGGCTTTTTTATGTTTTCCATGATAAAATTAAACAATATCTTTGCTACTGCTACCAATGGAATGGAAAATATCATTCCCATAACTCCAAACATTCCGCCCCCTATTATCAATGCTAATAATATAGTTATAGGATGTATACCTGTGCTTTCTCCAATTATTTTAGGAGCAAGTACATTGTTCTCTATCCACTGAATTCCAATGAATAACACAGCTACCCAAAAAGCTTTGATAGGGCTATTTAGTAGGGCAAAAAACACTGCTGGCAAAAATCCTAGGAAAGGTCCAAAATAAGGTATAATATCTGCAATTCCTGTGATCATGCCTATCACTATAGCAAAGTCAACCTTTAATACAAGTAATAGAATAGTTGTTGCTACCGCTACATATAGTGCTAGTAATAATCTACCCCTTATAAATTGGCTAAGGGCTCTGTCTATTTCTAAGAATAAAACCTCTACCTTTTTTCTATATTTCTTAGGAATAGTTAAATAAAATTTATTTCTGAAGTGCTCCTTATCCTTTATAAAATAAAATGTTAATATCGGAATCAATATTAAGCTGATAACCTTTGAAAAAGTAGATATTATTCCCTCAACAAACTTACTGATACTAGTTATTATTACATTTTGAACATTATCTATGCTATTAATAATTACTTCCTCTATTCCTTTAAACAAAGGTGGCATATTGTCTATATTTACATAGTATTTCATATATAATCTATCTATAAATTGAGAAACACGTTGTAAATACACAGGCAATACAGATATTAATCTTTTCATTTCTTTGCCCGTTTTAGGTATTACTAAGAATGAGAATATAAAAATTATTCCAAGGGTAATTGCGTATATAATAAATACTCCTAAGCCCCTTTTTATATTATACTTTTCAAAATATTTTATTATAGGGTTTATTAAATAAGCTAATACCCCAGAAATTATTATTGTATATATGATATCCGATAGAATTCCATACTTTCTTATCAAAAAATATGAAATATATATAAATAAAATCCCTATTAATAAAGGAAATGCCTTTTTTCTATTAAAGTAAATTCTTTTTTCCTGATCAACATATCTGTTTCCAATATGGATTAAATAATAAATTATTAGTATTATGAGAATAGAGATTAAAAAGATCAGGTTTTTTATTAAAACTGGCGAATATATATCCATTATGTTCAACTCAATAGGCAGCAATTGCTGCCTATCCCCATAGAGAATTTATACCATTCATTAATGTAGATGTTGCTCTTCTAGCGCTTCTAACAATTTTTCGTTTTTGCATGGGACCCATTCTGGCCCCAAAAAACATACCTAAAGAAGCTCCTATGATGCTTCCTAACAAAGCACCATTTTTAAAACCATTATTATTCACTTATATCCTCTCCTTTGTATTTGTATCTACTATTTTCCCACCATTCCAGTAATAAATTCAATCATTTTTTAGTATTAATTGTTATTTTTGTCAATGGAATTAAGCATACTCTTAAATATACAAATTGAATCCTCTGTTATCTTTGTATTTTCAAAGAGAGGCATATAGTTTCTACCTTTTAATATATCTTCAAAAACTCCCTCGGTAATTATAAAGCCTTCAATGGAGCCTTTTAGTTTATCTATAACAATGTCCTTAACATATCCAATACATTCTCCATCCTCTGTTTTTATTTCTTTTTCTATATATTTAAATTCCTCTACTAATACATCCTCTAAATCTTTATCCAAGTCCCTTTCATCTTTTAAATACAATATTTGATTATCCTCCAAAAAAACAACATCCCCAAAGGGTATTGGGGCTTTGTTTTTGATTAGATTGTCGTTTTTTACCAATAGGTGAGTTACCCTCCTATAATCGTCTGAATAGATTACATCCAGTATTTTTCCTATAGGCTCTTTATTCTTTCTATCAATAAGTTTCGATGTTAATAGTTGTTTATATTTTATCACAAATATACCCCTCTTCTACTCTATTCCTTTATTATTATTTCTTAAACAATATGAATTTATTAAGTCAAATTTAACCATTTAATTGTGCTAAATATAGAGCTAGAAGAAGGGTACAACGCTATTCTATTTCGTGATCATGAGGATCTTCCGTTGGATCAAAATCTTCTAATCCTTCTATTCTTACATTGTTCTTATTTGAATAGTCAAGGAGAGCAGCCTTTATAGCTTGTTCTGCTAGAACAGAACAGTGCATCTTAATAGGTGGTAGTCCATCTAAAGCGTTAGCTACAGCCTTATTTGTAATCTCCATAGCCTCTTCTATGGTTTTACCTTTAACCATTTCCGTTGCCATGCTTGAAGATGCTATAGCAGAGCCACAGCCAAAAGTCTTAAATTTCACATCTGTAATAACTCCATCCTCAATCTTTAGATACATTTTCATTATGTCTCCACATTTTGGATTACCTACTTCTCCGATACCATCGGCATTTTCTATTTCTCCTACATTTCTAGGATTTCTAAAATGTTCCATTACCTTTTCTGAATACATCTATTTCCCCTCCTTAACTTCTTCATATAACGGTGACATAGCTCTTAATCTTGTTACTATTTCTACCAATTTTTTTACTACATAGTCCACTTCTTCTTCTGTGTTAAAATCTCCCAATGAAAGCCTTAAAGACCCGTGTGCTATCTCATGTGGTAAACCTATGGCTAGCAATACATGGGATGGGTCTAATGTGCCAGAAGTACATGCAGAACCACTAGATCCTGCAATGCCTTCCATATCCAAACTGAGTAACAAAGACTCTCCTTCGATAAAATGAAAACATATATTGACATTTCCTGGCAACCTTTCAGTTGGATGGCCATTAAGCTGTACATAATCTATATTGTCAAATATTCCTTTAATCAATCGTTCCCTCAAGGAAATTAATTTTTCATTATTTTCATCCATATTTTCATAAGCTAATTCTATTGCCTTTCCCATACCTACAATCCCTGGAACATTTTCCGTACCAGCCCTTCGATTTCTCTCCTGTCCTCCACCAGTTATAAGGGAATCAATTTTTACACCTTGCCTTATATATAGTGCCCCTATGCCCTTAGGACCATAAAACTTGTGCGCTGCCATAGATAGCATATCTATATTCGATCCATCTACATCTATTTTTACATGTCCTACTGCTTGAACAGCATCGGTATGAAAGTAAACTCCCCTCTCCTTGGCTATCTTTCCTATCTCCTCAATAGGTTGGATAGTACCTATTTCATTATTAGCAAACATAATGGAAATAAGTATGGTTTTGTCTGTTATGGATTTTTTTAGCTGTTCTAAGTCTATTACTCCATACTCATCTACATCTAAATAAGTTACTTTAAAACCTTGTTTCTCTAAGTACTCACAGGTATGAAGTACCCCATGATGTTCGATCTTTGATGTAATTATATGATTGCCTTTTTTCCTATTGGCATAAGCTACCCCTTTTATAGCCCAGTTATCGGCTTCAGATCCTCCCGCTGTAAAAAAAACCTCTCTAGGGCTAGCACCAATAGCCTTAGCTATTTTCTCCCTTGCTTCTTCTACTGCAACCTTAGATTGACTCCCAAGGGAATATACACTGGACGGATTACCATACTTTTCAGTAAAATAAGGTAACATGGCCTCTAAAACCTCTTTTTTTACTGGAGTCGTAGCAGAATTATCCATATATATAAACTTATCCATTAGTATTCCTCCTAAGCATTAAATTTTTCTTTTTGCATCTCTTCTCGTTCATCTAGCATATCCTGTAAAGTAATAGAATCTACAACCTGATCTATACTGTCCCGAATCCTCATCCATACCAACTTAGTAACACAATTTTCTTCATTTTCACAATCATATTCATCACCTGTTACACAGTCAGCAGGAGCTAGATTGCCCTCTAAAGTTCTAAGAATGCTTCCCACAGTAATATCACTTGGCGGTCTAGCTAGCATATATCCACCCTGAGCACCTCTTACACTATTTAAAAACCCTTCCTTCCTTAGAGAAGAAACCAATTGTTCTAGATAGTTTTCTGATAAATTTTGTGCATCAGCAATACTCTTTAAAGGTATTGGACCCTCTCCATAGTGAAGAGCCAATTGGTACATTGCCTTTAATCCATATCTACCTCTTGTAGATAATTTCATATAACCACCTCTTTTAATCCCAACCAATTTCCTTGGTATTCTTTTATAAGTATATTATACCCTACTATTTTTGTCAACATTCAAAAGAATTATTTGCAAAAAATAAAAAAGGAGCATAAGCTCCTTTAGAGATCTGATACTATGTCATCAAATTGTGGTGGGAAAAAGTCAGGGAATGGTTTGTAATCAAATTCATCACAAATATCTTCAGGACTAAATTCAATGCAAAAATCAGGTGCAGGGCAATACCCAAAAGTTGGTATCAACAATTGCACTGTACCTACTACTTTAGTTATGATGAAAACTCCTGCGGCAAAAGTCAACTTTTCTCCAGTTTGAATAGGCTGACCTAATACATCGGTACTCGTTTCAATTACTATCCTAAATTCAAACTCATCCCTTGCATCTGGCATAAATAAGATGATATCTTTAAATATATCTGGCAAAAATCTATGAATAACATTACCTTGTGTAGTCGTTATTTCAAATGGAATTCTCAAAGTAAATCTTACTCTTCTAAAATTTGGCTGATTCTCAATGTCCGTAATCACTAATGTATTTGGCACAATAAAGCCTGGTTTAAATCGTATACTTTGAAAAGTCTTCCCATCTAAATCCACCTCGACCTTTGGGAAACATTTTCTCTGTTGACATGATGCAAATACCTTGTCTAATATTACACAATCCCTATCGAAACTATTCATTATTTTTTCCATAGTATTATCTAAATCAAAATCATTCATCTATTCTCACTCCTTTGAATTTATTTAAATAAATTGGCTTTTGTTTTCATATTATGTTATAAGAATACTTTTGTGCCACTATTATTATAATAGGAGGTAAATAATATGAATGATCATTTAATTATCAGTTCAAGAGGTGAACTAATTCTGTTTAACCTAACCCCCCTTAATAATATCGATTATACTATATACGACCCTCATCATAACCCTTTGATAACTAAAAAACTATGTGGAGATCGGGTTTTGAATTTTTATGCAACTATAGATGATAAAAATGTAATACACTTAATCTCTTTAATGGAGTCAGGCCAATTGAATTATTTCATATTTAAAGATGACAATTGGTCAAAAGCTGTAATATCAAAATTCAACTTTAAATCTAACATATATAATAACATGCTATTCTTTCTAGAAGGTAATAATATAAACCTATTTTACGACTATGCTAATTTAATAAATTCAAAGCTTTGGACTATCCAACATGTTGTGGGGGACTCTAATACCTGGAAAAAGTCTAACGTAATAAATTTTATAGCTGATAAAAACACTTATTCTTTTCATCTAGATAAAGATTCATTTGGTACAATTCATCTCCTCTATAGTAGTAATAACAAAGATGGCTATCAAATCTATCATACTTTCTATAGTTCCTTAGCTGAAAAATGGAATCAACCGCCTTACCATGTATCCAATTTCAGTACTAATAATATATTTCCTTATCTATTTGTTGATTCTAAAGACAATCTTCATGGGTTATGGTTAGAAGGAAAAATAGACGAGAATACATTAAAATATTTTCAATTTTCATCTTCATCTAAAGAAGGTTATCAATGGAGGCAAATAAATATACCTTATGTATCTAACTGCAACCATAGACCTATTATGATTGAGGAAAATGGTATACTAAAAATTATCTATTCCCATACGAATTGTATAAGTTTTTTATATTCTTCAGACTATGGTAAATCTTGGTTCAAGGGCGATACACTAGATGTCAATAATGCAGAAATAAAACTAGTGAAAATTACAGGAAATCTATTAAATATCAGAAATACTAAAATAAACTATGCTTATTGTACTACCAAAAATGCCTTACAGTTTTATTTTATAGATGCCTTTAATCCATTAGATAATGAATCCAGTCCTACAAAACCTCTCAATACCAATATACTTTCTAAACAGTTTTTATCCAATGATCACAATAAAGAAATTCAATTAAAAGATGATGATTATTCAGAGTCTCAAGAAGAAATAAAAGCCTTGTTACTAGAAATATCTAATTCTCAAAAAACTATGGAAAAAGATATACAAAGAATAATAAAACTATTAGGAGAATATAAACCTTCCTTCTTACACAAACTATTTGGTTCATCTAAATAGATAGCTACTTATAATAGTTATTCTTTTCATAATTAATAAAAGTTACATATTTAATTTTATACCATAGAATGTACTAAGAATGACAATCATAAGAAGGAGGAAGGTTTCATGATGAATCCAATTAATAAATCTATTGATAAATTTTTAAAACGAAAAAAGATAACAAGCTCTATTCTAAATAATAAAGGTGTATCCATCATTACATGTACCAATTTGCCCCATAGTCTTGATAATATTCTAGATAATTTTATCAGACAGGATGTAGACACAAAGGAGCTATTGATCATTATAAATAACAACAAAATAGATGAAGTTAAATGGAAAAATAAAACATCAAAGTACGATAGTATTAGAGTGTTCAAATTAAATGAAAATATATCCTTAGGCCGATGCCTAAACTTTGGAGTAGAAAAAGCTAAATATGATATTATTTCGAAGTTCGACGATGACGACTATTATGGTCCAAAATATCTTTCCGATACTATTAAATATTTCGATTGTACAGAGGCAAAGCTAATTGGAAAAGGAGCAACTTTCGTATATGTAGTAGACAAAAATATCCTTACCATAAGAAATCCTCATGAAGAAAATAAATATACCAATTTTGTCAATGGTTCGACCCTGACCTTTAAAAAAGGTGTATTTAATATGGTTCGATTTCAGGATAAGAATATTGCTGAGGATGTGCACTTCTGTCGGGATTGTATCAGAAATGGCATTAAAATATACTCTTGCAGCAAATTTCACCATGTATATTTTAGAAGCCCTTCTTTAAATAATCATACATGGAAAATAGAAGATGATGAGTTTTTAAATCTATGCTGTCGTCAAGATTTATTTAATGAGCCCGTTGAAAGTATCGATGATATTATTAAATATGTAGATATCTAATCATGAGGAATCCGTCGATGAAAAACCCAGTTAATAAATCTATCCATCAGTTTTTAATTAAAAAATGCAATAAAACTCTTTCAGTAGATAGGCCTGTATCGGTTATAACCTGCACCAACAAAGAAGGCAGCATTAATAATATACTAGATAACTTTAATAGACAGAATATAGATTTAAAGGAATTGCTGATAATTATTAACAACAATAAAATAGATGAATATAAATGGAGAAACAAAATACTTGAATATCAAAATATAAGGATATTTAAAATAGATGAAAGTACATCTTTAGGTAGATGTTTAAATTTTGGAGTCCACAAAGCTAAGCATGATATTATTGCAAAATTTGATGATGATGATTATTATGGTCCTAAATATCTATCGGATTCTATAAGACACTTTGACTATACAAATGCAAGTTTAATTGGTAAAGCAACTATTTTTGTTTATTTTATAGAAAACAAAACTTTAGCTGTTAAAGATCCTGGTCTAGAAAATCGGTATGTAAATTTCATAAATGGTTCTAGCTTTATATTTAAGAAAGATTTATTTAATTTCGTACAGTTTCGCGATGTATCTATATCAGAAGATCTACTATTCTGTATAGATTGCATCGACAGAGGGCTAAAAATTTACTCTGGTAATCCATATCATCTTGTATATATTAGACATTCAACCTTAGATAAACACACCTGGCAAATTAGTAATAATGATCTAATGAAGTTATATTGCCATAACCTGGGACAGGTTGACGATTTTATTCCTTACGTAGATATATAACCTCCAATAAATTATTGCATATTGTATATTGAGGTGATTTCATGATAATTGATATCCATGGACATTATTATAATAAAGGTCTATATCCAGATTGGGTGCCCTATGGTGTAGAACCTTTGAAATCATGGCTTCAAAATCCTGATATAACAGGTTTAATAGTGTCCTCCTTAGATGTGCTGGATAATGGTATGGCAGAAAACAATTGCTTAACTCAAGTTTGTATGAACAATCCCAAGCTTTGGCAATGGTATACAGTAGATCCAAGGATACCTTACTGGTGGCACAGGCTGCCTAAGGATAAAAAGATCCTTGGTATAAAAGTTCATCCTACTTGGCAAAATTATGAACTAGTTAACTATTTTAATAAAATATTAGAAGTAGCTAAATATTATAAATGGTCGGTAATTACCCATTCAGGGGTAAAAGAACCTTTTGTAGATATAGAAAAATCTATAAGTATAGCTGACAAGTATCCTTAAGTACCAGTGATATTTGCTCACTTAGGTAATGGTTTTAAAGGATATTATGATGTATTGACACAGATTGAATTTCTGGCTAAAACTAAAAATGAAAATACATTTATAGATACGTCATCTTTGGCCATTCATCTAAGCGGATTGTTGGAAGAGTCGGTAAAAAGAATTGGTAGCAGTAGGATTGTCTTTGGCACTGATATGCCCCTTCATCTTCCTCAGTCTCAATTATCTAGAGTCATTAATGGAGAATTATGTTTGGAAGATAAAGAAAAAATACTTTGGAAAAATGCAACTATGTTATTTTCACAGTTAAAGGAGGAAACATAATATGTCAAAGGTCTCCACCCAATGGCTAATCCTTACAGGAGTTCCCTTCCAAAATAGTGGGGGTGGGCAAAGAGCAGCTCAAATAGCAAAAACACTGTTAGGTTATGGCCATCATATTACCTATGTCTACGCTATAGATTATATAGAAAAAGGCAATTCTCAAACACTAATAGAAAATGAAAACTTCAAAACCATGCACGTTAATAGATTTTCCATTTCGAAATTTATTAAAAACTTAAAAAAGGATATTAAGCTGATAATCCTCATTGAGGTTCCTCACCCAAGCTTTCTACCAATTATTAATAGTTTTAAAAACTTAGCATCAAATATCATCTATGAGCTTATCGATCCTTGGGATACGGAGCTAGGAAAAGGTTGGTATGATATAAAAATAGAATGGAAAATTATAGACCTGGCCAATATATTAACCGCAACAGCTCTTTCTTTGAAGAAAAGATTAGAACAAAAAACTAATAGATTGGTTCATTTAATTCCTAATGCCTATGATGATATATTGTTCAATCCACATATTCATTATAATAGACCCATCGATCTACCTGATAATCCTATAATAGGATATGTAGGCGCCCTGTGGGGTTCTTGGTTTGATATACACCTTATTATCAAACTAGCAAATAAGTATTCTAATTATAATATAGTGTTGATAGGTGAATACAATGACCAATTCGATGGTTTAGTTCCCTCAAATGTTCACTTTGTTGGGTTAAAACCCCAATATGAACTACCAGCTTATTTGTTCCATTTTCAGCTAGGACTTATCCCTTTTAAAGTGAATGATCTGACCTTTGGAGTCAATCCCTTAAAGGTATATGAATACTTGGCTATGGGATTACCAGTAGTTTCTACTAATATGCCTGAGTTAAAGGAAATGCCAAATGTTTTTTTAGCAAAAAACGATAAGCAATTTTTACATTTAGTAAAGTCTATCTTAGACAATGATTTAAAAACAGTCAATGTTGAGCATTGGTTAAAAAAACATAATTGGCATTCAAGGGTAAATAAACTTTTATTATTAACTCAAACCAACAATAAACAAATTTAAGCTTCAAACTTTGTAGCAAAGGCAATAACAATCTATTGCCTTTGCTATTTTAGATATATCTTTGCGTTTTCGCCCAAAATAAATCTATTAACAGCTTTTAATCCCTTCTCCTTAGTAATTATAGATCCCTTTCCAGCAATTGAATAGTCTATCATATCATCTACTCCTGAAATTATGCTATAATCTAAAATTATGGAATTTTCAACGCATGATCTATCAATATTTACCTTTTCTCCTATTGATGTGTAGGGACCCACATAGGAATATTTTATTATTGAGTTATCTCCAATTATTACTGGACCTCTTATTAAGCTATTATAGATAGTAGACCCTTTCCCTAATATTACTTTTCCTACTATTTGAGAGTCAATTATTTCTCCTGATAATTCGTTATCTATTAAGCTTAATCTATAAGCATTTTCTACTATTGCATCTATTGGACTTCCCACATCCTGCCAATGGCCCTCCAAAATATTGTATCCAACCCTATAATCATTATTCAATAACCAGGTTATAGCATCGGTGATTTCATATTCTCCCCGTTTTGAAGGCTGAATCCCTTTACATGCTTTAAAAACATTGTGATCAAAACCATATATACCTGTAATAGCCCAATTACTAAAGGCAGTTTTAGGTTTCTCCTCTATAAAAATAATATTTCCTTCTTCAATGTAAGCTACTCCATACTCCTCTGGATTATCAACCTTTTTTAATAGAATCTTGCAGTTATCTTTACCCTGCATAAAATCCTCCACAAATCTTTCTACTCCAATATCATAGGAATTATCCCCCAATAGTAATATGAACTTCTCTTTTCCAACAAAATCTTCAGTAGATAAAAGTCCATGGGCAATTCCTTTCGGGCTATCTTGAATTATATAGTGAAACCCCCTACTGAAATAACAAGTTAATATACTTTCAAATATGCTTTTATTTTGTCTATTTACTACTATTCCTATGTCTTCTATACCTATACTTAACAACTTTCTTATGCTATGCACGAGTAATGGCGTATTGGCTATGGGTATTAATTGTTTGGGAATAGTATGGGTAATAGGTTGTAACCTTCTTCCGACTCCTGCACATAATATCACACATTTCAACTAAACTCCCCCTTTTAAATGTAGTATTCTAATTCTATATCTATAATAAAGATGGAGTTTATATGCTATTTAATGCACAAAAATAAACGGACAAGGAAAATTCCTTGTCCATTATATATTAAAGACCTAATTTAACTTTAAGCTTTTCTAGCATGTCCTCTGTCATAGCATCTAAATCATACTTTGGATCCCAGCCCCATTCTTCCCTAGCTGCTGAATCATCCAAAGAGTTTGGCCATGAATCAGCTATTGCTTGTCTTTCTGGATCTACATCATAGTCCATTTCAAACTCAGGAATAATCTTTTTAATTGATGCTGCAATCTCTTCAGGTTCAAAACTCATGGCAGTAACATTAAAGGCATTTCTATGAATTAGTTTATTTGGATCTGCTTCTAATAACTGGGTAATGGCGTTCAATGCGTCAGGCATATACATCATATCCATTTTGGTTCCTTCAGCTATAAAGCTGGTATATTTTTTATTTTTTAAAGCCTCATAGTAGATATGTACTGCATAATCAGTAGTTCCACCACCAGGCAACGTTTCATAGGATATCAACCCTGGAAAACGTACTCCTCTTGTATCTACTCCAAACTTATGATAATAGTAGTCGCATAGTAACTCTCCAGCCACTTTTGTAACTCCATACATGGTATTTGGCCTTTGTATAGTGTCTTGTGGTGTATTATCTTTAGGAGTGGAAGGACCAAAAGCTGCTATAGAACTAGGAGTAAATACAGCACAATTTTCTTCTCTTGCTACTTCCAATACATTATATAATCCATTCATATTGACATTCCATGCCTGTTGTGGATTTTTTTCTCCAACAGCAGATAGGACAGCAGCAAGGTTTATTATGGTATTCACCTTGTGTTTTTTAACTATCTCTGCTACCTTTGCACCATCGGTAATGTCAAGTACCTCAAAAGCACCTGATTCCATTACATCTTCATGACCTTCTTTTATCCTTCTACTACTGGCAACTACATTGTCATTGCCATATATTTTTCTTAGCCCCATAGTGAGTTCAGAGCCAATCTGCCCTAGGGCACCAGTAACTAAAATCTTTCTCATCAAATACACCTCCGCTAAATTTTAGAAAAATACTGTCGTAATAATTATATCATATTCTTGTACTATTACCATAGACCACTATTAATAAAAACATATACCTATACCACCAGCCCCTAAATGGCAACCAATAACTGGCCCAAGAACATCTATGCTAATACTAGCTTTTGGATGCCTATATTCTAATTCTGCCTTTATTTTTTGAGCCTCTCTCTCACTTAATATATGACTCACACTTATAGCTTCAACATCCGCAGGTATTTTTCCAATAATCCCCTTTAAAGCTTTGGTTTTCCCCCGCACTTTTTCCAATAATATTAATTCTCCATATTTAAGCTCTATAATTGGTTTTATATTTAATACAGAACCAACAGCTGATTGAAAACTGGTAAGCCTGCCACCTCTTCTTAAAAACTCCAATGAATCTACTGTAAAATATATGGCCATACTATGTTTCTTGCTTTCCATATGAGATACTACATATTGACTGGTCTTACCATCCTTAACCATTTCTACAGCATCTTCCACCAGAAATCGTAAATTTGAAGCAGCTTGATTTGAATCTACAATAGTAATCCTTTCATCTCCTAATATATCCCTAGCTAACATAGCGCTATTATAGGTACCGCTCAGTTTAGAAGATAAAAGAATTGCTATTATTTCATCATAACCCTGGGAAAATGCCTTTTCAAACTCTAATAAAAAATCTCCCGTGGCTGGTTGTGAAGTTGTAGGAAACAAATTCGTACTACTCAGCTTATCGAAAAATTCATGGAATTCCCCGGGAAATCCTTCCTTCTCTGTTTCCCCATCAAAGGTATAATTTAGGGGCACAATGGATATATGGTTTGCCTCTGCATATTCCTTTGAAATATAGCTGGTACTATCAGTTATTATTTTGATCTTGTTCATTATATGACCTCCTCTAAACAAAATAATCCCACTATACTCTATTAGTATAGTAGGACTATTGTTACATATTTTATATTATTTTACAACTATATTGTATATCTTCCCCATTACAAATATCTCTTTTATTACCTCTTTTCCTTCTAAATGTTTTATTATGCTTTCATTTTTCTTAGCTTTCTCTCTAACTATATCTTGGGTATCATCTATATTTACTATTACTTTGCCCCTTACCTTTCCATTAACTTGAACTGGCATCTCTATTACTTCATCTTGAATTTTATCCTCATCATATTCTGGCCAAATCTGATCATGTAGCATACCTCCTAGGCCAACAATTTCCCACAGCTCTTCTGTAATATGAGGGGCTACTGGATTCAATAGGATTAGATAGGTCCTAAAATCCTCCTTAGTTATTCTACCAACATCGCTAAACTCATTCGACAAAGCCATTAATGCAGCTATAGCCGTATTAAACTTCAAGCTTTCATAATCATCTGATACTTTCTTAATAGTCTTATGAATACTGGTTTCCAATTCCCTAGAGTACATATCTCCATCAACTACAATATCCTGTAATCTCCATACCCTTTCCAGGAATCTTCTGCAGCCTTTAACTCCATCTTCTGACCACGGTACACTCTTTTCAAAATCTCCAATAAACATTTCATAGGCCCTTAGGGTATCGGCGCCATATTCATTTACTATATCATCAGGATTAATTACATTTCCTCTAGATTTCGACATCTTCTCGTGGTTTTCTCCAAGGATCATACCGTGAGCCGTCCTTTTACTATAAGGCTCTTTACAAGACACCACGCCTATATCATATAAGAATTTGTGCCAAAATCTTGAGTACAATAGGTGTAGAGTAGTATGTTCCATTCCGCCATTGTACCAATCTACAGGCATCCAATACTCTAATTTTTCTTTACTTGCAATTTCATTATCATTGTGAGGATCTATATACCTTAGAAAATACCAGGATGATCCAGCCCATTGAGGCATAGTATCCGTTTCCCTTTTAGCTTCCCCACCGCATTTCGGACAAGTGGTATTTACCCAATCCGTCATATTAGCTAGAGGGGATTCTCCGGTATCTGTTGGTTCATAGTTCTTTACCTCAGGTAACATTACTGGTAATTCATCTTCTGGGACAGGCACCCAGCCACATTTATCACAGTGAACTAGTGGTATAGGTTCTCCCCAATATCTTTGACGGGAAAATACCCAATCCCTTAACTTATAATTAGTTTTTCTTACACCAAGGCCTTGTTCTTCAAGCCAATTGCTAATCTTTTCTATAGCTTCTTTAACTTCTAACCCATTAATAAGGTCTGAATTAATTAAAATTCCTGATTCTGTATCCGTATAGGCTTCTTTTTCAATATCTCCACCTTTTACAACTTCTACTATAGGAAGATTGAACTTATTAGCAAATTCCCAATCTCTACTATCATGGGCAGGTACTGCCATAATAGCACCAGTTCCATAGCTCATCAGTACATAATCGGATATCCATATAGGTATTTCCTTTTGATTGACTGGATTAATAGCCTTAATACCTTTTATCTCCACCCCCGTTTTTTCTTTTGACAGTTCAGTTCTTTCAAAATCTGATTTTTTACTTGCATATTCTTGATACTCTTTTATCTCATCCATATTTCCTATTTCATTAGCATATTTTTCAATAAGAGGATGTTCTGCTGCAATAACCATATAAGTTGCCCCATATAAAGTATCTGGTCTAGTAGTAAATACCTTTAGTACATCCTCTTTTCCTGATATTCTAAAATCTACCTCCATACCTTCTGAACGGCCTATCCAGTTGGTCTGTTGGATTTTTATGCTATCTATATAATCTACAGTGTCTAAATCATCTATCAATCTGTCAGCATATTCGGTAATCTTCAGCATCCATTGATTTTTAGTCTTTCTTATTACTTCTCCTCCACATCTTTCACAACCGCCTGCTACTACCTCTTCATTTGCCAAACCTACTTTACAGGAAGGACACCAGTTAATAGGCATTTCATGTTTATAAGCTAACCCTTTTTCAAACATCTTAATAAATATCCATTGGGTCCATTTATAGTAGTTAGGGTCGGTGGTATCTATTTCTTTTGACCAATCGAAGGAAAAGCCTATGGATTTTAATTGTCTTTTGAACATTGCTACGTTTTTTTCCGTAACTTCCTTTGGATGAATCTTATGTTGTATTGCAAAGTTCTCCGTAGGTAATCCAAAAGCATCCCATCCCATGGGAAACAATACATTGTAACCTTGAAATCTCCTCTTCCTAGAAAGAATATCTAATGCAGTATAAGGTCTTGGATGCCCTACATGTAAACCCTGTCCTGAAGGATAGGGAAACTCTATCAAGGCATAAAATTTTGGTTTAGTCGTATCTTCACTAGTTTCAAATACTTTTTTTTCATCCCATATGTTTTGCCATTTCTTTTCAATTTCATACGGTCTATATTCTCTCATGATATTACCCCCTCGTTTATTAAATATTAGAAATAAAAAACCCTTCGTCAAAATAGAGACGAAAGGCAGATTTCCGTGGTACCACTCTAGTTGATAGTATTACTATCCACTTGAAACCATAACGGCGGTTACCGGCTAAAGCTACTAAGTTTCACCTTAACAACTCAAGGACGAGTTCAGCTAGGACCAATGCTGTTTTACACCAACCAACAGCTCTCTAGAATTGACCTGAAAGCTTACTACTTCCTATCATTGATAGTATACAATTTTATCAAGTATTATAACAGATATATTTATAAAAATCAAGGTATACGATTCTTTATTCCAAATATATTTAAAATTCTGCTGATTTAACCGTTCTTGGAAATGGTATAACATCTCTTATGTTGGCCATTCCAGTCAAATACATAATTGCTCTTTCAAAGCCTAATCCAAAGCCTGCATGTTTAGTTCCACCATATTTTCTTAACTCCAAATACCACCAGTAGTCTTCTTTATCCATACCCATTTCTTCTATTCTTCTCTCCAGTATATCCAGTCTTTCTTCCCTTTGACTACCACCTATTATCTCTCCTACTCCTGGTACCAATAAATCCATAGCTGCCACAGTCTTTTCATCATCGTTTAGCCTCATATAAAAAGCCTTTATATCCTTTGGATAGTCAGTAACAAATACTGGACCTTTAAATACTTTCTCTGAAATATACCTTTCGTGCTCCGTTTGAAGATCTATTCCCCATTTTACTGGATATTCAAATTTTTCTTGTGATTTTTCCAATATATCTATGGCTTCTGTATAGGTAATATGCCCAAAATCTGAACCTACGATATTATCCAATCTATTCATCAAACCCTTGTCGATAAAGGAGTTGAAAAACTCCATCTCCTCCTTAGCATTATCCATTACGTAATGGATAATGTATTTCATCATATCTTCTGCCAAATTCATATCATCCTTTAAATCTGCAAAAGCAATCTCCGGTTCTACCATCCAAAACTCTGCTGCATGTCTTGGAGTGTTGGAATTTTCAGCCCTAAATGTAGGTCCAAATGTGTATACATTTTTAAAAGCCAAGGCATAGGCTTCAGCTTCAAGCTGACCACTTACAGTTAAATTGGTTTCCTTACCAAAAAAGTCCTTGGAATAATCCACCTGGTTATCATCGTCTAAGGGCACATTAGTTAAATCTAAGTTAGTAACGGTAAACATCTCTCCCGCACCTTCTGCATCGCTACCCGTTATGATAGGAGTATGAACATACACAAACCCTCTATCCTGAAAAAATTTATGAATAGCGTAGGCCGTTAAGGATCTTACCCTAAACACGGCATTAAAGGTGTTGCTTCTTGGCCTTAAATGAGCAATAGTTCTTAAATATTCAAAGGAATGCCTTTTCTTCTGTAGAGGATAATCCTTATGAGAATCGCCCTCTAGTATTATTTCCTTAGCCTGAATTTCAAAAGGCTGTTTTGCTCCTGGAGTTTTCACTAATGAACCTTTAACTACTATAGCACTGCTTATAGGTAACTTTTCTACCTCTTTGAAATTTTCTAATTTTTCATCAAATACTACTTGTAAATTGGTAAAAAAGGTTCCATCATTTACTTCAATAAATCCAAATTTTTTTGATGACCTTAAGGTTCTAATCCAACCTTCTATCTCTATTTCTTTATTCAGGAATTTTTCTGGGTCTTTGAAAATCTCTTTTATATCTACTCTCATATATATTCTCCTTTCTATTAATATAATCAATAAAAAAACCTTCCATCCTGAAAGGGACGAAAGGTTCGCGGTACCACCCTAATTGCTAAATAGCCACTCTAATACACGAATAACGGCGTGAATCCGTCTAAGCCTACTCTCTTTTAAGATTTCGGTTAGAAACTCAAGGATGTTCTTCGATATAGGTTTCGTATCAGGCTCCCACTATCCCCGACTCCCTAGGACTACCTCCTATATCTACTCTTCCTATCACAGTCCATATGAACTTTATAATATTATAATTTGATTAATACTCTTTGTCAAATAATTTTGATAGATGTTCTTTGATTACTTGCTCATATCCATGCTCTGTAGGTTCGTAATATTTAGTTCCTATAAGCTCATCAGGTAAGTATTGCTGTTTTATATGAGCATTATCATAATCATGAGGATACCTATAACCCTTGCCATGACCAAGATTAGCTGCCCCTCTATAGGATGCATCCTTCAAATGTCCTGGCACTTTCCCTACTGGTTTATTTCTAATATCTCCCAAAGCCTTGTCAATACCTACATAGGACGCATTGCTCTTCGGTGCACAAGCTACGTAAACTGCTGCCTGAGCCAATATAATTCTACCCTCAGGCATACCAATTACATTTACTGCATTAAATGCGGATACTGCTACAATTAAAGCTTGAGGATCTGCATTTCCTACATCTTCAGAAGCACATATGATTATCCTTCTGGCTATAAACTTAGGATCCTCTCCTGCATTTATCATCTTTGCTAGCCAATACAATGTGGCATCAGGGTCCGAACCCCTCATGCTCTTTATAAAAGCAGAGATTGTATCATAATGCTCATCGCCACCTTTATCGTATTTAGCTGACTTTACCAATATACACTCTTTTATGGTATCCAAGTCTATATCTATTATTCCTCTGTCATCCTCTTCTGTAGAAAGTACAGCTATTTCTAGTGAATTTAATGCCAGTCTTCCATCTCCATCGGATATTGTTATTAGATAGTCGATGGCCTCGTCACTAATATTCACTTCATAGTTACCTAGCCCTCTAACCTTATCCTTTAATCCGTTCAATATGATATTATGGATATCCTTTTTCTCCAGAGGTTTCAAAGGGATAACCATCATCCTTGAAAGAAGTGCCTTATTTACTTCAAAATATGGGTTTTCAGTAGTCGCCCCAATTAAAATAATTATCCCTCTTTCTACAAAAGGAAGCAAAGCATCTTGTTGTGCTTTATTAAATCTATGAATTTCATCTATAAATAAAATAGTCCTTTTATTATAAAGTTTTAATCCTTCCTCAGCTTTGTGGATTACTTCCCTTATATCCTTTACTCCTGATGTAACTGCAGATAGTTTTTCAAAATTCATATTGGTGGAATTGGCTATAATCATGGCCAAAGTCGTTTTCCCAGTACCAGGCGGCCCATAAAAAATCATAGATGTTATCCTATCAGCCTTTATAGCTCTGTTTAAAAACTTTCCATCTCCTAATATGTGCTTCTGACCAACAAATTCGTCTATGGATTCTGGTCGCATTCTATCCGCTAAAGGGGCATTCTTTTTCAATTGACTTTCCATATTTAAAGTAAATAAATCCATCATTATCACCTATTTATCGAAATAATTGTTATTATCTTTCATAATATAACAGATAAGCTGTCTAGTCAATCAAATAACATAGGATTCAAGGTCTCCCCATATTCCTTTTGAAATTGTACACTAGTTAACTATTTCTTTTTTTACGTATTCTGATGTCATTAGTCTTAATATTCCACCATAGCTTAGCCTAAAATGGATCTTATCACCAATTTCATAATCTACCTGGCTGTCAGTACCATCTAAAAGAAGATGATCACTACTACCACCTAATATGTTAATTCCTTTATCTATAGGAAAAATAGTATCAAAATCCACATCCTGTTTTCCAATACCACAGATTATCCTCTTTCTAATCCCTTTATCTACAAAGGTAGGCACTTTCCCAAAAGCATCCCTACCTATTTCCCCATAAGGTACAGAGGGTTTTTCCTTAATCTCTATTATCTCCGCTACCAATTGAAAAACATCATCATAGGTATTGTTTATCCTATTTCCATAGGCAGTTTCTCCCCCTAAGACTAAGGATTCTCCTAGTCTTAAATTATTTATACCTTCTATGGATTGCCCATTCATCAATAGATGTAGGCTGCTTGAATTGCCACCAGATATGATATTTAAATCTATATCAAATCTATTTTCGATATTCTTTGAAAGCTTAACCAACCTACCCAAATTATCCTCATTAGGTATTATTCCTCCATAGCATGTTAGATTTGTTCCTATGCCCATTAACTTTACACCATCTAATTTAAGAGTATTCTTAACAGCTTCATAAACATCCTCGTCATAATAATATCCTTCCCTCAAATCACCTAAATCCACCATCAATATTATCTGATGGACTTTTCCCCTTTCTAAAGCCTTGTCGGACAATGCCTTAATAGTTTTTATTTCAGAATTAAGAGATATATCCGCATATTCTACTACATCTTCTGCTTCAGAAATCATGGGTAATCTTACTAATATCTTTGGAATATGGAAATCCTTTAATTTTTTTAAGTTTTCCACCCTTGAATCTGCAATATAGGATACACCACCATCAATATAAGCCTTTGCTATTTCTGAATGACCGCAGAACACCTTAGTTACACCAGCCACTTGGATTCCACATTGATTACATATATCTACTATGGTTTTTACATTGAATTTCAATTTGTTTAAATCTATTTCAACCTTGGGGTACTCCATAATCATCCTCCAATCCTTATACCCTTATCTAGCCTAGGCTATCTTTCAATAATTTTAGAGCTTCTTCAGGGTATTTTTTACTCATTACTCCTAGTGAAGCCATTATATAATGATTATCTATTAATATATCAACTTCCTTATTGGGAAGCAATTCATGGCCTTTGTTGCTTAAAGGTATTTGCTCTAAAATCTTAGTTCTATTTGGCAATCGGGTCAAGGGCCCACCAGTGCCTATAATAGTTTTTATTTGAGTTAGGTCCTTACCCTCAGCTATGGTCTTCTTACCACTAGGTCCATAGAGATGTCTCAAACGCCCTGCATGTCTTTTAGTAGCTACTATGGCTCCATGCAAGGTGATTTTTTCCACAAAGAGCTTTTCTAATTCCATCTCTGGGATCGGCTTATAAGCTTCTATTATCCTATTTAATTCTTCTAAGGATATATTTAACTCCTTCCTCAATTCTTCTTTTCCTACCATATCCACTATATTATACATATTCACGTATACACCTAGATCTCCTTCTACAGTCCTCTTAGCTAAAGGCTCTGGATTTACTAATATCCTATTTATTTCATCACTACCCTCCGTAACAGAATGGATATCGGTGGTAGCCCCTCCTACATCTATCGTCAGTAGATCACCAATATGCTGATAAAGCAATTGGGATGCTTCCATAACTGCCCCTGGAGTAGGCATTATTGGCCCTGTTATCATATCTTTAACTTTCTTCATTCCAGGACCATGAATTATATGATCTTCAAATACTTGCTGAATAATCTTTCTAGCAGGTTCAATATTTAGTTCATCTATCTTTGGATAAACATTCTCCACAATATATAGTTCAGACCTTCTATCATGAAATATCTCCCTGATTTCCTGCTGGTTTTCAATATTTCCTGCATATATTACTGGTATATCTAAGTCTAAATTAGCTATAAGTTCTGAATTGTATAAAGCTGTATTCCTTTCCCCATAATCTACCCCTCCAGCAATCAAGATTATATTTGGATTTATCTTCTTAAGCCTTTCTAAATCTGAATTTCTTAACTTACCGGCAGTTATATACTTTATATTGGCCCCTGCCCCTAATGCAGCTTCCTTAGCAGCTTTTACCGTCATATCGTATACAAGACCATGAACCGTCATTCTCAAGCCCCCTGCGGCGCTACTAGTGGCTATGATCTCTTTCCATTTTATATCCTTCGTATTCAAATTATGGGCTAAATCTAAAATAGCAGATTTAAGACCAATATTTACATCTCCTTCTTCCACCGAAGTAGGAGCTTGCCCTTGTCCTAAGAAAGATGGACAAGGGCTTAAGTTAAATGCATTTACCACCGTAGTAGTACTTCCTATCTCCGCAACTAGTAGATCAATCTTCATTTTTCATCTCTCTTCTCTTCTTCACTAGGAAAGTTGCCACCTGATCCCCATTAGAACCCCTACCAAATCCGGCATCCATACCATTTTCTATAGCCAATTCATTGGATACTTGAGTACCACCGGAAGCCAATATTATATCGTCCCTTATCCCCTTTTCTATACATAGTTCATGGAGCTTTTTCATGTTCTTATAGTGGATATCATCGTGACTAATGATAGTCGAGGCTAAAATTGCATCTGCATCAATTTCTATAGCAGCATCTACTAGCTTTTCCACTGGAACAGAGGTACCTAAATAATGACATTCTATTCCATACTTCTCTACGCCACCATGCTTTATATCTATTATCTCCCTTAATCCTACAGAATGCTCATCTTCCCCTACTGTAGCAGCTACTACCTTCATTGGATTTTGTTCGATATCTTCCCTTATTTCATCTTCTGTCAAGATTTCTGGTTTTGGTGGAATGATGAGCTCATCTATATCTATTGTAAATCCAACTATTCCCTTTAATTCGATTCTAGTCCCTTCCGCTTCCTGCATTATCTCTTTATGAATAACCTCTACATCCTCTAATCCCAGTCTTCTTCCTATTTCTAATGCTGCAAATTCTGCCACTCTTTCCTCTGCAGGTAAAAACATTGTCATCAACACTATGCCATCTCCAAGCCATTCCATTTCCGGCTTTATCTTGGAAGTGTTTCTAAGCTCTTTAGTCTCCTCTAATCTTAAATACACATTGTCGTTTTCATCTAATTCATCGATATATATGATCTTATCAGGATACTCAAAGGTGCTACCGCCTATTAGTTTTGAAGGATTGTCTACAGCAGATTCATCATATTGGGCTATATTGTTATATCCAAAATGGGCTGTTACTGGCGCCATATAATCTTCTTCTCTTTCATATATGGTACCTAATCCAATACCTCCATCTATCTTCCTTGCAATCCCATCACCATTTCTTTCTGGATAATAGCCAGAATCTACAAAGAAACCTTGTTCTACTGCATTAAAATATCCACCTACTTCTATTATTTCTTCCATAAATAATACTGCCCTTTCCTTCAATTCCCTAACTTTATCAGCTAATTCACCTTTATTCCTTTTTATCTCAATCATATCCGTTAATCCGTCCATCCCAGCAAATGCCTGTTTTGCTGTATCTACCGCTTCTATATTATAAATATG
This sequence comes from Clostridium sp. Cult3, assembly GCF_021655115.1. GTDB lineage: Bacteria > Bacillota > Clostridia > Tissierellales > Tepidimicrobiaceae > PPXY01. The sequence goes on along the minus strand of NZ_PPXY01000013.1, from coordinate 40,560 downwards.
CCAAGGTACATTTCTACCTTCATCAGGAGTGATAGTAGATTGGATTTCCGCTCTTGTCAATTGAGATATTAGTAAGTTTAAAGTATGAGTAACAGTAGCCTCCCTTGTAGAAGATTCCATATATTTAGTATTCATCTGAGCTCTCATCTTATATTCATCAAAAAGCTCCCTTAAAGCTACAGCATAAGGTAAATCTAATCTCATACAAGGTGCTGGTGGTGCTGTCGGGGGTACCGTAGACAGGCATATGTTCTCTTTCTTCATACCTACTTTTATTGAAAACATGGAATTGATTCCATGTTGAACCATTAGCTCTGGCATCACCTTCCAAGCTTCCCTAGCTGTTGCATTAGCATTGTGAGCCCCATCTATTTGAGCAATATCTGCCCAAGCCATAATCCTTTTCGCACAGGCAGCATCTACAAAGGATCTAACCATATTTATATTTCTATACAGTACATTATATTGAGGATCCTGATGGGCTCCATTGACACCTTCTTCAGCAAACATGACCGCAATCTCCGGGCCTGCCACTCCACTAACATAGGAATGATAATTAATAGGTCTACCTACTTCATCTTCGATTATATCCAAGGCTTTCCTCTGAGCTCTAACCTGTTTTCTGGTTATAGGAATACCTCCTATTCCTTGAGGTGTTCCTTCTATTAATCCATCATAATGACTTTGCCCAGCAGTTCTAATTACCATTAGATGGTCGGCACCGTGCCAGGCGGCCATTCTCATACGTCTAATATCATCCTCAAACCTACCTGAAGCAATCTCCGTAGTAATAATAGATTTTGGTTGAGGATCTATATTATCAAAGTATTTTGCTGCTGGTAGAGGTTGACTGTTTTTTAAGGATTCCGATGTATCATAGTATTCAAATTTACCTAAGTTTCTTTTTTCACCAATTCCTTCTCTCCAGGTCCACCCTCTTCTTCTTGGTCTATACTTATCTAAATCTTTTAATATATATTCTATATCTAACTTTTCATTGGGTTTCAACTCCATTAATTTTCACCTACCTTAAATATTTCCATTACATCATCCCACATCTCCCCTTGGACTAGTTTTAATCCAGCTTCTCTTATTTCAACTCCCTTTTCTGTAGCCAATCTATAGACGATATGCCCAGCCCCTTTTCCCAACAATCCTCTATCAATGGCCCCATCTACAATGGTCTTAGCTTCCAGGCTTGAAAAACCCATTCTAAGTAGTACAGATCTTTCAATCGAAGGAGTGGTGTTTTTTTCAGCCAATTCCACTAAAGGATCGACTATCTGCTCCGCCAATTCCCAAAATCTTAATTCCAATTCCTCCTCCGTTAGATTTGCTAGATGCTTCCTTCTTTCCTGAAAATCATCTTCTCTCTTCATACTTTTCCCTCCTAATATTCTACTCCAAACTCCTCTAGTATTGATTTGACAAACTTCTCATTAGATCTAGTATCTTTTATAAGAAATTTTAGATCTTCTTTGTCTATTTCTTTTGTAGAATTGTGTTTAATGCAATTTCTAATGTAGGATCTCCTGATTCTATTTAAATCTACTTCATCAATTTTTATATAGCTTGGATCCTTTGGGAGTATAATATTCTTTCCTGGTACTTCTTCAGATGGATCACCAATCAATATTTCTATTCCATTTTCTTTAGCAAAGGTTAATTGAGGCTGTATATGTTTACCTGCACCAGTATATTCAGTTTCTTGAACTACTATAATCTGATCTTCGTCCAACTCTTGGGCTATTATAAAAGCAGCAGCTAAGGATGTATTACCTGCCGGTCCTCTTTCTAGACCTTCTAATTGGGCTAATGCTTCTGTCATATAAAATACCGAACCTTGATTTACAGTAACATATCTATCCATATATCTTAAAGGTCTAGCGGCAGATCTAGGGACATCAGATCTATCTGGCCAAGTAGCAAAAGGAATACCAAATCCCGTATGCCCTGTAGTAAAAGATTTTTTGTTAAATTGGGTATCACTTGCCATATGAAGGCCCTCTAAACTAACACTAGCTCCTACTACTTGAGTATCATAAGCTCCAGCTTTAATCAACCCTCTAGCAGTTCCCGTTAGATTACCTCCTCCTGCATTGGTTACCACTACTACATCTGGATCCCTTCCTTCCCTTTCTCTAAACTGCATAGATATTTCATAACCCAAGGTCTCCACTCCCGCTATACCAAATGGGGTGTATAGGGACGCGTTAAAGAATCCGGTTTCCTCCAATAAAACTAAAAATGTATAGAACAATTCTGGTCCCACTGTAAGCTGTACTACCTCTGCTCCATAGGCTTCACATTTTCTCGCTTTCTCTATTATCTCCGGTTGCCCAGCGCCTTTAGAATCATAACACTCCTGTACTATTATGCATTTTAAACCTCTCATGGCAGCCTGGGATGCTACTGCAGCTCCATAATTACCGCTAGTTGCTGCTATAACACCCTTATACCCTAATTTTTCTGCATGATAGCAGCTAGTAGCTGCTCTTCTAGCCTTAAAACTTCCAGAAGGATTAGCTGCTTCATCCTTAATAAATATCCTAGCCCCTTTCCCAAATGGTGCATACTTTCTAGCCAGTTTTGTCAGGTTTTTTAGCTCAAGCAATGGTGTATTTCCTACCCCGGTTTCCCGCTGGATAGTTTCTATTTCTTGAAGAGTATAGCCAGTTTCTCGCATCATCCTTTCATAGTCAAAAGCAATACTACCTGACTCGAATAGATCATAGTCAATACCAATGGCAGCTTTCATTATTTCCCCTTTCCTATCCATTACAGCTTGAAAACTCATATCCTTAGCCACACTATTCACCGTCCTCTTCTACTAAACTCCTCAACTGTCTACCAATATACAGTATTTCAGGAACACATTTGCCAAAATCATGTTTATAATAAGGATTTACCTCCATTAATGTACCTTCTACTTTTCTACCTATATAAGTTTCAACTTTCACCCTATCCCCAATATTTGCTTCATCCTCTAATAAAAATCCCTTGTTCCAAAATTCCAATGGCACTTTTTGTGTATCCTCTGGGAGATTAGGTGCTCTATCTTTAGCCTCTAATACGATATTGTGAATCTTTACCCAATCACCATGCTTTGCATCCATTCCTATCCCTCCTATATCCATCTCAACTAACGAAACATTATTGATAACTAAATTCGACTAATCCCTATCTATTAAATTCCTCATATCTCCCATAATTGCCCTTGGTACTGGGAGATCAATCATGGTCTTAAGTCCTGGTCTAGAATTAATTACATGGGGTATCATATTTACACACATTGCTATGGTGCCTATACCTCCTGGAATTTCAGGTTTTATTGCCATATTGATATTGGGAGTACCTTCAATAGCAATATAATCTCCAGTATCTATACCTTCTAATTGAGGTTCTACTTGTTGAGGATGTATCATTTCGATCTTTAATTCTCCGTTAACATTACCATAACCTTTCATATTACATCCCGCCACATTTCCTGGTTCTACTTCGGCATAGGGAGCTTTTCTATATACATTAGACACTATTGGTTCCATAGTTTGCTCTATTTTGCCATCTAATTTCCACCCTAATGCATCGGCAATCATGGATACAGATTCTTGAAATCCCACATGGCCAGCTAGATCATCCATTGCCACTCTCCTATTAAATTCATCAGCAGTTATACCTACACCCTGTTCCTCCATTACTGCAGGACCAAAAGGTGATAAGTTGTTGATCCTTTCAGCTTTGATATTATCTACATCAATACAAGCTCCTGTCAAAGTGATGACTAACAAATCCATTATTAGGCCTGGATTTATTCCCGTTCCCAAAACTGTCACACCATTTTCCTTAGCTATTCTATCCATCTCCTTAGCTAATTCTGGTTCTTGGGCTTGTGGATATGCCATTTCCTCTGCAGTAGATATTACATTTATTTTATTTTCAAGACAATATTTTATCTTTGGAAACACATCCTTTGTGAAGGAATTGGTAGCTATTAGGGCTATATCCGCCACACCTTCCTTTATTGTTTCCTCATAGGATTTAATGATGATATCCTCTCTATCCCCTCTTTCCACATCTAAAAAGTCATACATACTCTTTCCAAGTTTTTCACCTATATCTATTACCCCTACAATTTCTACACCTTTTTTACTAAGTAGCATTTCTGCCATCCCCTCACCCATGGCTCCTAATCCCCAAATGATTACCTTAATATTTTCTTTTGTCATTTTGACACCTCCATAACTTATTACTTAATATACATGCAATCCTCTTGCCAATTTAGGATGTAATGATATTCTAATAATATCTTACAAGAAAATACATACTGATATCAACTGTTTATGTAGTTTAATTGATAATAATTGTATATTTAGAAAAAGAGCTAAAATAGACTCTATATGCAAAATAGTTTGCGCCTTTACGCAAACTATTTTGCATATAGAGAATACTTTTTCATCTTATATTGTAACGCTTGCCGCTTTATTCCCAATACTTTTGCCGTTTGGGATATATTATAACTATTGTTCTCTAAGGTTTTATGGATTACTTCCCTTTCTATATCATCTAAATATTCTGGTAAGGATTTACTCATTTCCAGGGTTGTTTTTTCTCCTCCCCTATCATGACTGAATATATTGGGAGATACAACAAAATCTTCTATTTTTAAAATAGTCCTATCATGATTAACATAATTCATTGCTCCTTCTATAGAATTTTCCAGTTCCCTAACATTCCCTGGCCAAGAATATTTAGCAAAAGATTTAAGAACCTTCTGGTCAATACCAGTTATATTTTTACCTAACAATAGATTATATTTTTCAATAAAATAACTACATAAAATAGGGATATCTTCTTTTCTCTCTCTTAAAGGCGGGATACTAATAAATATCACATTTAACCGATAGTATAGGTCCTTTCTTAGAGTACCCTTTTCTACACTTTCTATAGGCTTTTCATTAGTTGTTGCAATAACCTTAACATCAATGGGAATATCCTTAACTCCTCCTATCCGGCGAATATATCCTTCTTGTAGTACCCTTAATAATTTAGCTTGTAATCCAAGGGACATAGAGTTTATCTCATCTAGTAATAGAGTTCCTCCATCTGCCTGCTCAAATATACCTTCCCTTTCAACGGCTCCAGTAAACCCACCTTTTTCAGTACCAAATAGTATGCCTTCCAGTAATGTCTCTGGTATAGCAGCACAATTTTGTGCTATAAAAGGTTTGTTTTTCCTAACCCCTTCATAGTGGATACTCTGGGCAAAAAGTTCCTTACCAGTACCTGTTTCTCCATACAACAATACAGAAGATGGTGAATTGCTAGCCCTTTTACCTATTTCTATAGCCTGCAATATACATTGGTCTAATCCAATAATATCCCCAAATGTATAGTTCTTTTTTCTCGTCTTCTTTTTTACACCATTATAATTGCTCTTCTTTAATTCATGCTGTAATTCCATGAGTTGGTTAGATAGGTCGTTTAGATAGGTTATATCTTTTGAAATCTCCAAAGCTCCTAAGATCTCATTCTCCCAGATTAATGGTATGGTAGAATTTATAGTGGTAATTTTTTGTCCCTTGTAATTTAGATAATTTTGGGTTTTATCTAAAATAGGCTTCCCAGTATTTAACACCTTAATCAAAGTTGAAGTATCCTCGTCTAAACTTGGAAATATCTCTAGTAAATCCTTATCTATAACCTGTTCTATCTCCAATCCTTCTAATATTGCCATTACCTTATTATACAATATAGTATTTCTATTTCTGTCTATTACATGGATGCCAATATCCGTATGATGCAAGATATTCTGCAGTATGATCTTGTTAAAATCTACCTTTTCCATAAAATCATCCTTTTTTAAGCTACGCCCCTTCTATTGGTATTCTAATTTGGAAGGTAGTACCCTCGTTGAGATGAGACTCAATTTCAATATTGCCATTAAATACCGAAACCACATGCTTTACTATAGCTAGACCTAATCCAGTGCCTCCTACATCTCTAGAACGAGATTTGTCTACCCTATAAAATCTTTCAAATATCCTATCTTGTTCTTCTTTTGCAATTCCCACTCCATTATCCATGATCTTTAACATTAGATGTCCTTTTTCAACTTCAATAGATGTCTTCACATAGCCTCCTTCAGGAGTATATTTTATTCCATTATCTATAAGGTTTATCAACATCTGTTTGAAATAATTATAATTTCCTTGTATAGGTGGTGCGTTTCCGAGGATTTCTTTTTCCAACATAATATTCTTCTCTGCCGCTTCCCTACCTAACATTTGAAACACTTCATCTAAAACCTCTTCCACATATATGAGTTCAGGAATTATATCTAGTTTCCTATTTTCCACTTCTGATAACAAAAGCAAATCTTCTACAAGTCTGTTTAGTCTATTGACTTCCCCATCCATAATATTTAAAAATTTTAGCGCTAGATCTCTATTTTTAATTGCACCATCCTTTAAGGTCTCAATAAAACCTTTTATAGAAGTTAGTGGGGTTTTCAATTCATGGGAAACATTAGCAACAAAATCCTCTCTAACCCTTTCCAATCTTTTCATCTTGGTTATATCTTGAATGACAAATACAGTTCCTAATCTACCAGTAGAATATTTACGGAACATAATAGGATTTGCATATATAGTTAATATTCTATCATTAGGTTGTTTCCTTTCTATCTCTATTTCCTTTGGGAGCCCCAGTTCTATTAATTCTAAAAAAACTTTTTTTAACTTTTCGTCCCGAATTACCTCCTCTAATCCTTTACCCATGGCATCAGCTTCATCTAGTTCCAATATCTTTTCAGCATAGGGGTTAATTAGTATGATATTGAGCCTATTGTCAAAGGCTATTACCCCATCCCCTATACTTATCAAAGTAGCCTTTAACTTTGTGTTAGCTTCTTGCAGCTGCCCAATGGTATTTTGTAGCTTTCTACTCATAAAATTGAAGTTTTCAGCTAGGTATTCTAGTTCCTTATCATCATGAAATACTATTTCTTCTTCATAAATTCCATCAATTATGTTTTGAGTGGCTTTAGTCAATGCCCTATAAGGCTCAATAGCATACTCCATATGTCTCATACCTATTAATAGTCCTATTACCATGGATACTAATAAAGATACGAAAACCCTTCTACCAAATTGTCTATTGATCCTGGATATATCCTCATTATATATAGATATATTTAATTCCTTAATGTAGCCATCTTCAAAAGATATACCATCACTGTATAATAATTCTTCCTTCCTTTGATGGGATGGATTATACTCATGAGAGCTGATTATACGCCCATCATACAAGCTTATACTTACTTGTCCCCCTAATAATTCCGAGTAGCTATTAACTATCTCCTTTAACTGATATTCATCCCACTTTTCTTTAGAGCTAAGTGTATTCCTTAATATGGTTTTGGTAGAACCGATTTTCCCTTCAATATCTTTAAAATATTGGGACTTTTCAAACCCCATAGATATAATACTTGTAACTATACTAGTAGACACTACTAGTAAAAGAAGTGTTATCCAAATTTTTCTTTTCATAAATTACCTCAACCCTATCCTATATCCTACTCCTCGTACCGTCTCTATATATTGGGGGTTTCTATCATCATCTTCTATCTTCTTTCTCAAATTTCTTACATGCACATCTACTGTCCTAGTCTCACCATAAAAATCGTAACCCCATACCTTATCCAACAATATATTTCTAGATAAAACCTTTCCCTTGTTTTCCAGCAAAATCCTCAATAATTCAAATTCCTTTAGAGTTAAATCCAATAGTTCTCCGTTTTTTTCTACCTCATGTCTTTCCAGGTCTACCCTTAAATTTCCAAGATTGATTATTACTCCACCATTTTGTTTTTCCGTCTCCCCTATCCGTCTTAATAGTGCATTAACCCTAGCTATTAATTCCTTAATGCTAAAAGGTTTGGTAATATAATCATCTGCACCAATATTTAATCCTAAAACTTTATCAGCCTCGCTACTTTTAGCTGTTAACATGATAATAGGAATATGTGAATCTTCTCGTTTTAGCCGTTTACATACTTCTATGCCATCAATTTTAGGTAACATCAAATCCAGTATTATCAAGTCAAACCTTTCCTCGGAAACCATATTTAAGGCTTCTACTCCATCATAGGCTTCTTTAATTTCATAACCACTATTCTCTAAATTATACTTTAATAACTCAACAATACTAGGTTCATCATCTACAACTAAAATTTTAATACTCATATTAACCCTCCAAAATCAGAAGTCAATCCGATAGCAGCCATCATTCTATTTTTGGTACCTCTTTCCTTTCTATAGGAATAAAATTTATCACTATGGCAAGCAGTACATGCTTCAGTTATTGCAATGTTGTCATCTAATACACCCTTATCCTTTATTTGGAGATAATTAATCTTCCATAAATCTAAATATATTTTATTGCCCCTTTCCTCTACTATTCCATCGAAATCATTAAACCTGTTTGCAAAATTACAGGCTAGATCCCTACCAATTTCATAACAACAAGGTCCTATAGAAGGTCCTATACCTACAAGTATATCTTCTAATTTAGAATCATATTTATTTACCATTAAATCAATCATCTTCCCGCTGATATTTCCGTATGTTCCCTTCCAACCGCCATGTGCTAATCCGACGACTTTATTCCTTCGGTCATAAAAATATATTGGGACACAGTCGGCATGATAGGTGATAAGAACTAAATTGGGCATATTCGTCACCAAACCATCCCCTATTAGATTGTGAACATTTTCTTCCCCACTAATACCCTTGTCTATGGATATTATATCCGTACCATGGACTTGGGTTAAACCTACTATATTGGTTTTTGGAACATTGAATATTTTTGATAATTTTTCAAGCTCATTTTCCCCCCACCCTATCCTCGAGGTAAACAGATGATTCACTTTTGCTTCATTAAACAATCCTATTTCATAATATATAATCTCTTCATGACGATTTTCAATAATTTTCACCTAATCACCTCACGCATTTATTCCTCATTGAGTAGTTTTTTCAATTCTTCCATAAATGTATTGATATCTTTAAATTGTCTATATACTGATGCAAATCTAACATAGGATACTTCATCTATATTTTTCAACTTGCTCATTATCATTTCTCCAATATGTTGACTAGTTACTTCCTTTTCCATAGAATTATACAATTCCCTTTCGATTTCATCTACAGTTTCTTCTATAGTGCTTAATGGTACTGGCCTTTTTTCACAGGCTTTTAATATCCCATTCAATACCTTATTCCTATCATAGGCTTCTCTAGTGCCATCCTTTTTTACAATAATTAATGGCATGGCTTCTACTTTTTCATAAGTTGTAAACCTTCTAGCACATTTAATACATTCTCTTCTACGTCTAATGGCTTGTCCTTCATCTGTTGGTCGTGAATCTACCACTTTTGTCTCATAATAATCACAAAATGGACACTTCATATATACACCTCACATTCTACTATTTATCTTGATTATAATATATAGTATTTCAATTGTCTAATGTCTAATAGTCCTCTATATTTATATCTACCAGTATAGCATCGGTACCAATCCGAACTATGTTCTTCCAATGGATCACTAAATCATTATCTTTTCCAAATAACCCCAATATCTTACCTGGACCTGGAATTACTACTGCTATTACCTTTCCATTTTCTAAGTCCATTTCAAAATCATATATTAGACCAATCTTGGCCCCATCTCTTATATTTATGACTTCCTTCTCTCTCATTTCTGATAATTTAACCATTACCCCACCTCTTTCTATTCCCTTTATATATATATATATTTAATGTACAAGTATAAATATACCTTAGATTTTAATGGGGTAATGGTCTATATCAAATTAGTTTTCTCATCTGTTTTAAAGCATTTTTTTCCAATCTTGATACCTGGGCCTGAGAAATGCCTATTTCTTCAGCTACCTCCATTTGAGTTTTCCCTTCATAAAATCGCAAATTCAATATAAGCTTCTCCCTTTCATTTAACTTGCTTATAGCTTCCCTCAATGCTATCTCTTGTAGCCACACTTCATCTTCTGCCTTTTTGTCTTTTACTTGATCCATTATAAATATAGCATCCCCACTATCATGATATATGGGCTCAAATAAGGAGATAGGTTCTTGGATTGCATCTAGAGCAAAAACTACCTCCTCCTTGGGTAAATTTAATTCTTCAGCAATCTCGTTAATAGTTGGCTCTTTGAGATTTTTATTGATCAAATGATCCCTAGCCTGAAGAGCCCTATAAGCAATATCCCTTAAAGATCTGCTTACCCTAATAGGGTTGTTATCCCTTAAGTATCTTCTAATCTCCCCTATGATCATAGGCACTGCATAGGTAGAAAACCTTACATTTTGGCTTAAATCAAAGTTATCTATAGCCTTTATCAATCCTATACATCCTACCTGAAACAAATCGTCGACATTTTCTCCTCTCCTATTAAATCTTTGAATTATACTAAGCACCAATCTCAAATTTCCTTGTATAAACTCTTCCCTTGCTTTCATATCTCCTGCTTTGATTTTTATAAACAGTTCTTGCATCTGTTCATTTGTCAATACCGGCAATTTAGATGTGTTAACACCGCAAATTTCAACTTTGCTTGTATGCAACTATTTCATTCCTTTCTCCGTGTTTTGCCCCTTTACAATTAAAATTATTGCCCCTATTCTTTTTTTTATTCAATTAATAATTAACATAATTACCCACCATATTTAAGTATTCTATCATTAAAACAATGAAAAATAATATGCCCCCTCTTGTAAACAGATCATTTAATATAATCTGCCTACCCTAGGGAGCATATCTATCTATATTTTTACTCTTTTTTTACATCAATCTAACCATTTCTTTTCTTAATCGTTTGATAATTCTCTTTTCTAATCTTGAAATATATGACTGGGATATACCTAACATATCTGCTACTTCCTTTTGTGTTTTTTCTTTTCCATTTTTTAGACCAAATCTTAATTCAACTATAGTCTTTTCCCGTCCGGATAGTTTATCTATAGCTTGGTTTAGTAACTCTTTATCTACCTCTTCTTCTAAAAACTTAAATATTATATCGCCATCAGTTCCTAGTATATCTGAAAGTAACAATTCGTTCCCATCCCAATCCACATTTAGAGGCTCATCAAAGGATACTTCTGATTTTACCTTACTGTTTCGTCTTAAATACATAAGTATTTCATTTTCAATACACTTTGAAGCGTAAGTAGCCAATTTAATATTTTTATCTGGATTAAAAGTATTAACCGCTTTTATTAGTCCAATAGTACCAATAGATATCAAATCCTCAATGCATATGCCAGTATTTTCAAATTTCCTAGCTATATATACGACTAATCGTAAATTCCTTTCGATCAGAATGCTTCTAATGCTGTCGTCATATTTTAATCTTTTTAAATAATAGCTTTCCTCTTCTGGTTTTAAAGGTGGTGGAAGTACTTCTCCACTTCCAATGTAGTATATACTATCTAGATACTTTAGTTTACATAACACCTTATTAAACCATAGATTAATCTTCATAATTATTTTTTTCAAAATATTTCCCCCTATCCTAATAATTCTGGATGCAATAACCCATTATATATTTCATCTGTAGCTAATTTATCATTATAAATAGCCACTATTATGTCATTCGTCAAGCTCTTTGTCTCTGATTCTAAATTTATCTTTATTATATCTGGTTTAAATCCTATTAATATACCATTATCATTACCTAGGGATTTGAAAGGTATCAACCGAAGTTTAATATCATCGGAAATCTCTTCCATAACCTTGCCCATAAGATTTAAATCCAATTCTTTGTTCGATAGGTACATATCCTTTATTGAATCTGGCAGTATATTCTCTAATGCCTTATACTCTGCAATGATTACTGGCTTTTGCGATATAGGTTCTTTGAGAGAGTTACCTGTATCTATTAGAGCAGTTAACTGGGCTTCCCTATCGTTTAAACCTATAATAATATTTGTTATAAAACTTTCTTTATTTACTCTTATTTGGTAAAACTTAAGTATATATCTTATAAGTATTAAAGCAACTACTATTCCAATAATTAAAAATTTTGCTAATTCGTCTGAATCCTTAAAGGAAATTCCAGTGAAATGAAAACTATTGTTTAAAATATAAAAGATTCCAATTATTGCACCTGCAAATGCAAAGGAAACCATATAAAATGCTGATATCTGTTTAATAAATTGATTAAATTTTTCTGGGTTAAAACCTATTATTACCATCAATACTGAGATAGAAAGCTTGATGCTAAACTTACCCATAAATTGTAACGAAGGAAAAAAGGCCACTAAAGTATAAATAGATCCTACTAAAGCCCCAATTAATAGTCTAATTTTTCTAGTTCTAGTTCTTGTGATCTTCTTTGTTACATATAATATAATGTAATTTATTATGATATTTTCTAACAACAGGTATTCAGCATATACGTACAATTTAATACCTCCTTTAAAAAATGTCTATACTATAAACATATTCAAAAACTAAAGTATTTATGTCCATTATACATAATATACAAGTAAAAATTTGTCACTATTTATGCAATAAAAAAAACGTATCTCAATTTTGAGAAACGTTTTTTGACAATAAGCTTTATAATTCATATTAATCTTTTTTTCTCAGGAAAGTAGGAATATCCAAGTTATCTAAGTCAAACTGGCTTGTAGCAGCGCTTTCTTCTTCTGTTATTGATTCTGTTAGCCTAGTTTTCCTTAATGCTCTTTCTGAATCGAAACCTGTTGCAATTACAGTTATTTTTATTTCTTCTTTTAAGGATTCATCTATACCTGCACCAAATATGATGTTTGCATCCTGGTCTACAGATTGTCTTATTAAATCTGCTGCTTCATTTACCTCAAATAATCCTAAATCTCCACCACCTGTAATATTCAGCAATACAGCTTTCGCTCCATCGATAGAAGTTTCCAGCAGGGGACTCTTAATTGCCTGTTTTGCAGCGTCTACTGCCCTATTTTCACCAGAAGCTTTACCTATTCCCATATGGGCAATACCCTGGTTATACATAATGGTTTTAACATCAGCAAAGTCTAAGTTGATTAGGTTAGGAACAGCTATTAAATCTGAAATCCCTTGTATTCCCTGTTTAAGTACTTCATCTGCCATAGCAAAGGCTTCTACCATGGTGGTTTTCTTCTCTGCTACTTGCAACAATCTATCATTTGGTATAGTTACTAATGTATCAACCTTTGCTTTAAGCTCTTCTATGCCCTTTTCTGCATGAATAGCCCTTCTCCTACCTTCAAAGGTAAAAGGTTTAGTTACAACTCCTACAGTTAGTATTCCCAGTTCCTTAGCAGCTTCAGCAACTATTGGGGCTGCACCAGTACCTGTTCCTCCCCCCATACCTGCAGTAATAAACACCATGTCTGCACCTTTTAATGCTTCAACGATTTCATTTCTATTTTCCTCAGCTGCCTTCATGCCAATTTCTGGATTTGCACCAGCGCCTAGTCCCTTAGTTAGCTTTTCTCCAATCTGCAATTTATGTTCTGCTCTTGATGAATATAAAGCTTGTCTATCCGTGTTAAGTGCAATAAAGTCTATTCCCCTAACTCCACATTCAATCATCCTGTTAACTGCATTGTTACCGCCACCGCCAACCCCAATAACTTTTATTCTAGCAAACTCTTCAACTTCAACATCAAAATCAAACACAATTTTAACCCCCTTCTCTATTAGTTAAAAAGCTACTATTGAACCTAAATATTTTTTACTAAAGATAATAATGGTATAATATATTAATTGTACCCTAAAAGAATGCCAATTTAAATGGTTATTCATTATTTTTCGACTTATGTCTATTTAATAGAATTCTTCTAATGCTAGCAAAGTTCTCGAAAAGCCTTCCTCCAAAGGTAAATATGGCTGCATAATATAAAGGAACTCCAAGCCTATCGCCGATGTATGCTAAAAAGGCAGCTAATACAGCATTTCCAAAAAATCCGGATATAAATATTCCAGTATCAAATTTTTTCTCTAAATTTGCCTTTATCCCACCGAAAACCGAGTCTAAACAAGCTAATATAGCTACTGAAATATATAAAGAATAAGCTGTATTATATGTGTAGGGTAACATAAGACCAATTACCAATCCAATGGTTATACCTATTAAAGCAAAAAACATATTAATCACCTTCTCTTAATGGTTTAGCATATTTGAAATTGAATCTTCCAATATATGCTGGAATTATAATGCTATCTTCTGTGGTCGATTCTATAAAGATTTGATCTATGTGTTTCAATGCATAGGCATAGGTATTAGGAGCATTTATAGCTGCCATCAAAAGCTTTGGATCCCCTATAGCTTTGATTACAAAGGGAGTTCCCAAACTTTTCCCGTTTACTCTGATGATAGGACCGCCACATTTTATCTCCGATATAGACAAGACCCTCTGACCATTTACACTTATTGCTTCAGCCCCAGCGCCTCTTAAGTCGTTGATAATTCTTAACACATCTATATCGTGAATAATATCTAACTCATATTCTTCTCCAAAAGCGCCTTCTGCCATATTATCCTGCATTATAATGACGATTCCAGGACCTTCTACTTCCTGAAAACCAGCAATGTTTTTGTTTTTCTCAAGCTCTGCATTTAAAATATCAATAATATTTTCATCCCCACTAGCAATGCTTTCTAGTATCTTTAACTGCCCCTCCTTCTCTGCAATCAATTTATTCAAATCTTCAATCTCCTTGTTAACTGTATTTATATCATTTTTAGTGACCTGAATAGATTTCAAAGTAACAGGAGCAATAGTAGGTATATTTTGTTTAAATTGACCTGCCATAAAAACACCTAGTAAAACAGAGAAAATCAATATGGTAATATTAGGTTTTTTTGTATTGTTCATATTTATCCCCCAAATTTAATTTGCCTCCTGTTCAACTGGCTTTGAATAGATAAACTCTTTTAGTTTTCTATACTTTGGTATCTGTACATTTTTTTCTTGTGTTAAATGTACATTGTAATCATAATATTCTAAAGTCCATACAATCCCTCTTTTAATAGCTAAAGCAGACTCTAATGTCTCGGGATTACCAATAGCCTTTATTACAATAGGTGCTCCTATGGATACGCCATTTATCTCAATATGGTCTCCTGCCTTTTCTATTTCAGTAAAAGCAGTATACCTCTGGTCGTTAATAGAAATAGCCTCTGCTTCAGCTGCATTTAAAACACTAATAGCTTGAAGAATCAAATCTAAATCATCTGCAATGCTATACTCTATACCAAATTGTACATCAGCAGGTGGATCATGAACCTCCAAGACTATTCCAGGACCTTCTAGGTCTACATATCCTGCTAACATCCTATACTTTTCCAAATCCTTATACAAGTTTTCAGCATAGACATTATTGTCAGCCTCACCTTTTTCATATAATTTTATCTTCTCCTCAGCTTCATCTAATGCTTTTACTGCTGCATCCCTAGCCTCTTGAGCTTTTTTCAGTTCTAAAGCTAGTTGCTGTGCCCTTTGGGTAGGAAGTACTCCTTCTCCCACAGTCTTGTTTACAGTTTTAAATTGTATAGCCAATATAATGCCTAAAAATAAGGAAACCATAGTAATTGCTAATCT
This sequence comes from Clostridium sp. Cult3, assembly GCF_021655115.1. Taxonomy (GTDB): domain Bacteria; phylum Bacillota; class Clostridia; order Tissierellales; family Tepidimicrobiaceae; genus PPXY01. The sequence goes on along the minus strand of NZ_PPXY01000013.1, from coordinate 24,913 downwards.
ACCATTTGATTTTTTCATATAATTCCCCCTATTAATCGTCTGTCACTACAATTGGATTGTCCCCTTTATTTAATAAAATTTGCTTTGCATGGATTTCTTTATTATCCATATCTTCAAGAATCTTAGATAGGAAGCTTAATTTATATTTTACATTATCTAAGGGTCCAAAGGCAACCTTAATACCATCTATTAACTCAATCATTGTATTATTATTATCGGAAAAGTTGATATATTTCATCAATGGTAGTAATCCCTTTTCTTTGCTAAATGCGATAAACTCTCTATAAGCCTCCTTACCATCCCCACTAAAAAGCTTTTCTCCAGGTATAACATCTATTAACTCAATACCAAAAATCTGGGGTAATTCAACCTCCCCTTTGTTCTCATCTATAGATAATATATATCCTTCTTCGTCTATATATACAAAAGCACCAATATAGGGTATGATTGCCACTTCCTCCCGTTCTACAATCTGAATAATTATACTTCTTGGTAATCTTCTCTTAACTTCTGCTTTTTTTATATAGGGTAACTTTTCCAAACTATTTTGTCCTTTTTTCTTACTAATATTGAATATATTTTCTCCCTTTATATAAGTTGATGCCTTAAGTATTTCATCGTAACTCATCTTATCATTACCCATTATTTTAATACTATCTATGTGAAAAAAATTAGTTTTAAAGGCAAACAAGTATATAAGGGTAAGGATTAAAATCAACAATAGAAATTTTAAAACCCTTTTTCTTCTTATGTTTTTTCTGTGTTTACTGTTCTTTTTCACTGGTTAACACCGCCTACTTGCTTGTCCTACATTTTAAAAGCAGCGAATGCTGCTCCTCTATACCATATCAATATTGGCACCTAATCCTCTAAGTATCTTATGAAAATCTTCATACCCTCTTTCAATATGATAGACATTTTCTATTTCAGTTCTCCCTTTTGCAGCTAGTCCTGCTAATACAAGACAGGCTCCACCACGCAAATCTTTAGCAGCAGTCTTCGCCCCTGTCAGGTCTTTCACTCCCTTAATAATTGCAACTTTCCCAAAGGTTTTAATATTAGCTCCCATCCTCATAAGTTCTTCTGCATGTTTGAATCTATTTTCAAACACTGTCTCCGATATTATACTAGTACCATTGGCTATGCTTAACAATGCCATAATTTGAGCCTGCATATCCGTTGGAAAACCTGGATAGGGTAAAGTTTGTATCATCTCTATGGAATTTATCCTTTCTGGTCCTATTATCTTCAATGAATTTTCATCATTATATATTAAACATCCTGCCTCTCTTAACTTTGCAATTATAGCTTGCAAATGGTCTATTATTACATTTTTTAGTATAACTTCTCCTTGAGTTATAGCTGAAGCTACCATATAGGTCCCAGCCACTATTCTATCTGGCATGGTATTGTGGGTTACACCCCTCAGTTTATCTACTCCTTCGATAATAACAATACTTGTGCCTGCTCCACTAATCTTAGCACCAGCTCTATTTAAATAGTTTTGTAAATCTACTATCTCTGGTTCTCTAGCAGCATTTCTAATTGTAGTAATACCTTTAGCTTTTACAGCAGCTAATATGATATTCTCCGTTGCTCCTACACTAGGATAATCTAACTGTATTTCTGCTCCCTTCAATCCCTTTGTTTTACAGTGTATAAAACCATGGGATTCCTCTATTTCTGCTCCTAACTCCCTTAATGACTTTAAATGTAGATCGATAGGTCTAGGCCCAATTTCGCATCCCCCAGGATAGCTTATAATTACTTCACCACATCGAGATAGCATTGCTCCCATAAGAATTATGGAAGATCGCATTTCCCTTGCCAATTCATCGGGAATCTTTATTTGGTCCAATGGTTTAGAATCAATCCACATCATATTGTCCATACGCTTTATATTACAGCCAAGGGCTAAAAGTATCTTTTCCATAACTTCTACATCACGAAGATCTGGAACATTAAAAATAGTGCTTTCATTGCCTCCAATAACAGTAGCAGCTAGTATAGGTAAAATTGCATTTTTTGCACCAGATACGCTTACCTCACCTGTCAATCTATTGCCGCCATAAACAATTATTTTTTCCATTATCGCACCTCCAATATGCCAAAGCTTAAGTATATCACCATATTATGCATATGTATTGGAAGTGTGATAACTAACTATACAATAAGTTCATCTATAATATCTACAATTTTATCTACTGCATCTATTCTCCCTATTTGTTTACTGTTTTTACACATATCCACCAAAGCTTTTTCATCTTTAATAACACTACTAATCATTTCGTTTAACTTTTCTCCGGTTAAATCCTTCTCCAATATTACAAGTGATGCACCTTTTTTCTCAAATGCCCTAGCATTATATTCCTGATGATTTTCTGCTGTATAACCCTTTGGTATCAATATACTAGGAATGCCAACGGCAGAGATTTCAGCTAAGGTTATAGCACCAGCCGAGGTTACTACCAAATCAGCAACATTAATAGCCTTTGGCATATCGTAGAAATAGGGCACGACCCTTATATTGTTGCCTAAGATCAAATTGTTCTCTTCTAATTTATTTGTGAAATCCTCATAAAACCTTTTACCAGTAATATGAAGTATCTGTAAATTCCCATTGGAGATATTCTCCTTTATCACATAAAACATTGCTTCATTTAATTTTTTCTGTCCACCGCTTCCCCCAAAAGATAATATGAAGGGAACATTAGGATCAATTTTTAAATCCTTAAAGGCTTTATCTAAATCAATTTCAACAATGCTCTTTCGTATTGGATTTCCAGTAACAACTACCCTGTCTGGATATTTAAAATACTTAATGGACTCTTCAAAAGTTACCAAAACTTTATCTACATATCTTGAAAGAATTTTGTTTGTAACCCCTGGAAATGCATTTTGTTCATGGATTAAAGTGGGAATATTTTTTTTGCTAGCCTTATAGACTACTGGCCCACACACATATCCTCCAGTACCAATTACCACATCAGGATTGAAGTCCTTTATAATTTTATTTGCATCCCTAAGCCCTAAAAGCAACTCCTTCATAGCTACAAAAGCTTCCTTGTTAATCTTCCTTGGCATGCCCTTAACTCTTATGGTTTTAAAATCATATCCTTCTCTAGGTACCAGCTCAGCCTCTAGGCCCTTTTCCGTACCAACATATAGAATATTTGCATCTCTATGCCTTTTTTTTATTTCATTTGCTATGGCTAGAGCTGGATATATATGTCCTCCAGTTCCCCCACCTGTAATTAAATATCGCATAATTTCAACTCCTATCCGTAGTTACATGTCGTGATATATTTAATAGAATGCCAATAGCTGACATATACAATATTAATGAAGTTCCTCCATAACTTACAAAAGGTAAGGGTATCCCCGTTGGAGGTATAGATGATGTTACAACAGCAATATGAATCAGAGATTGGATAGTAATGAGAGCTACTATACCTGTAGCAAGTAAGCATCCAAAAAGGTCCTCTACATTTAAAGCAATTCTAATTCCTCTCCAAATTAGTAAAAAAAACAACATAATAACGGTTAAAGCCCCTAAAAAACCTAATTCCTCTCCAATTATTGCAAATATAAAATCATTGTGAGGCTCAGGAATATAAAAGAATTTCTGCCTGCTCTTACCTAGCCCTAACCCAAAAAGTCCTCCTGAACCAAGGGCATATAGAGATTGTACCGCCTGCCATCCAGTATCACTTTTATCAGCAAAGGGATCTAAAAAGCTAGTAACCCTTTTCATTCTATATCTATTTTCCTCATCTGTTATAGCCTTAAACAACCCTAAGCCCGCCATAATAATCAAAAGAAACATATGGGACATCTTCATACCTGCGACAAACAACATACTTACTAGGGTAGCGCCTAATGTAACCGTAGTAGACAAATCCTTTTGAAAATATATCATTCCACAAGAAACCCCGATAATAGCCAAGGCAGGAATTAATCCTTCTGTAAAATCTTTTATTTTCTCCTTTTTCTTTGCTAAAAAGGCGGCTAAAAAGATGATAGATCCTAATTTTATTATATCCGAAGGCATAAATGTGGTAAAACCTAGATTTATCCACCTTCTTGCCCCCTTTCTAGTAACACCTAAAGGTGTAAATATTAATATCCCACTGAGTATAGAGACTATGAAAATTAGCCAAGACATTCTCTTTAGTCTTCTATAATCAAAATTCATGAAAAAAAGCAATGCAACTAATCCCAACCCTGCTGCAATCAACTGTTTTTTTAGAAAATGGTATCCATCGTTAAAGGTCTTTATCCCTTCTGGCCAGGACGAGCTAAATACCATAATTATACCAACAAACACAAGGAGTAAAGTTGCTAAAAGCAAGGTGAAATCAGGAGCTCTTTTTTTAACCTTTTTAGCCATTTTGTTCCTCCTTCAATCTATATACTACTTTTTTAAAATCATTTCCCCTATCCTCAAAGCTATTATACATATCCCAGCTGGCACATGCTGGTGAAAGTAGTATATTATCCCCCTGTTGAGCTAATTGAAAGCTTTTCTTAACTGCCTCTTCCATATCATTTACCATAAACACATTCTCAAAACCATGTTTTAGAGCAGTTTTCTTTATCTTCTCCTTTGTCTCTCCTAATAGTATCAAAGCTTTGACCTTTTCCTTGAAGGCTAGAATAAAATCATCAAATTCAGTCCCCTTATCCATACCTCCAGCTATCAATACTATAGGACTGTCTACGGCTTCGATAGCTTTAATGCTAGCATCTGAATTTGTCCCCTTAGAATCGTTAAAAAATTGAACTCTGTCAATTGAATCTACATATTCTATTCTGTGTTCCACCCCAGGAAAAGTCTTAAGAACTTCACGTATAATTTCTGTATCCACCCCCATAATCCAAGCAATAGCTACGCTAGCTAAGGCATTTTCTAAATTGTGCTTTCCTAGAATTCTTACTTCTTCAGTTTTAATAACTCTTTGAATCTCATTTCCATCGTCTATCACAATATATCCATCTTCTATATATATTCCCCTAGTAAGCTTACTATTCACACTAAACCATATCAAGTTGGAGTTTATTTCTCCTTCCATACTCCTTAATAGCGAATCATCATAGTTTAGTACAGTATAATCTTCACTGCTTTGGTTTATGAATATCTTTTTCTTCGAATCTATATAATTTTCCAAAGTTTTATGCCAATTCAAGTGATCAGGAGTAATATTCAATATGAGACTTATCTTCGGTTTAAAAGTAAAGGTATTATGCAGTTGAAAACTACTAGCTTCAATTACAAATATATCCTTGGCTTTAGAATTAACCATATTCCATAATACTCCTACTCCGATGTTTCCCATTACATAGGTATTATATCCAGCCTTTTTAAAGTACTCTCCTGTTAAAGTAGTAGTAGTAGTTTTTCCATTTGTTCCAGTTATTGCAATAATGTTACCATTAGGATTAATCCTATAGGCTAATTCTAAGTCCGTAACAACCTGGATACCTTTCAGATTAGCATCTTTGAAAACCTTTAAATCCGAAGGCACTCCTGGACTTTTGACGATTAAATCTATATTTTCAACGGAAACATCATTAGTTCCTAATACATATTTCACATCTATATCCCTAATCTGGTCTATATATTCCTTTAACTCGTCTTCAGTCTTAACATCGCTAATTGTTATTCTAGCTCCCAATCTATCTAAAGCCTTAACTGTAGATACTCCGCTAATCCCTAATCCTAGTATAAGTATTTTTTTATCCTTTAAATTCATAATTACACCTGACTTTCATCTTAGTTTAAACTCGCTACACCTATTAAACACAGTATGACAGTAATACTCCAAAAAACTACTACTACCCTTGTTTCTTCCCATCCTTTTTGCTCAAAATGATGGTGAAGAGGGCTCATCAAAAACACTCTTTTCCCCGTAAGTTTGTAGGAACTTACTTGTATTATTACTGACAAGGCTTCTATAAAGTATATTCCACCAGCTATGGGGATCATCAAAGGTAAATTTAGTAATATAGCTATAGCTGCCACCGCTCCGCCTAAGGCCATAGAACCTGTATCTCCCATAAACACCTTAGCAGGATAGGCATTATATATCAAAAACCCTAGACAAGCACCAGTTAATGCTGCAGAAAAAATGGAAATACTATCCATTCCCCAATTAAGCGCAATTAACCCAAAGAAGGATAATACTATCAATGTAACTCCTGATGCTAAACCGTCTAAACCATCGGTTAGATTAACACTATTAACTGTACCTACTACTACAAAAGCAATAAATGGCACATATAGTATCCCTAAGTCTAAATATCTATTGCTTAAAAAAGGAACTATTACCTTTGTGCCTAACATAGATGTATTAGATTGATAAATTGCTAAAACCACCGCTAATATTATTTGGCCTATAAGCTTTTGATAAGGTTTTAAACCTAAGGATCTTTCATTAGCCACTTTTAAATAGTCATCAATAAATCCTATCATACCAAAGCCAAAAGTAGATATTAATAGTATATACATATCTTTATTTAGCATGCCTGAAGTTATGGTAGTTAACAACAGTGCAATCAACATAATAATTCCACCCATAGTAGGAGTACCCGATTTAACTAGATGGGTTTCTGGACCATCATCTCTAACATTTTGACCTATTTTATGTCTTTTCAATAAAGGAATAATTACAGGGCCTAAAATAAGGGTTATAATAAACGAAATAAGAATAATTCTTATTATATCTAAATAATCAACCATATGTCTTCTCCTCTCTCGTATATATTGCTACTAGTATTTTTTCATATCTTCTAGTATGTCTAATACTATCTGTTTTTCGTCAAAGGGAATAATCTCATCTTTAATTATAGTATAAGTTTCATGACCTTTTCCAGCTAATAATATGGTGTCCTTTGGTTTAGCATTTGACAGGGCATACCTTATAGCTTCTTTCCTGTCCGTAATTGCAATATATTCACCCTTTGCCTTTTCCACCCCTACTATTATATCCTTTATAATCATATCTGGATCCTCATGTCTTGGATTATCTGATGTCACTATACACAAATCTGCATGCCTTGCTACCGTTTCTCCCATTATAGGTCTTTTAGTTTTATCCCGGTTGCCTCCGGCACCAAAGATAACAATTATTCTTCCTTCTGCAAATTGGTCTATAGTGGTTAATACCTTTTCTAACCCATCAGGAGTATGAGCAAAGTCAATAATAACATTATAATCTTCATCTATGGGTACCGGTTCAAATCTTCCTTTGATACCATTGATGGACTCAAGGCCCTTTTTTATACTAGGTAAATCCACATTATAAAATATGGCACAAGCTGCTGCTGCTAAAGCATTATATACATTAAATCTACCTAGTAGATTTAGCTCAATAGGAATGGAACCTTTAGGGCTATTTAATACAAACTTCACACCCTTAGTATGACAAACTATGTTAGTTGCATATACATCACATTCCCTAACTATTCCATAGGTTATTATTGGTATATTGTTTTCTAAATCCTCCAAAATTCTGTTTCCATATTTATCATCTATGTTGATGATATTGCATCCACTGGTCTTATTAAATAGTCTTAGTTTGCTTTTATAATAATTTTCCATATTCTTATGATAATCCAAATGGTCTTCCGTCAGATTAGAAAATATACCTACTTGAAAGGCCATATATTCTACTCTTTTTAAATCCAAAGAGTGGGAGGAAACCTCCATAACACAATATTTAGTATTTTTGTCCACCATTTCCCTTAAATATCTTTGTATTAAAGATGATTCAGGAGTTGTATTTATATTATCCACTATCCTGTCATCGATAAGTGTGCCCATAGTACCAATTATCCCTGTCTTCTCATGACAAACCTCAAATATATTTCTTATTAGATATGTAATTGAGGTTTTTCCATTTGTTCCTGTAATTCCCACTAGGTTTAGTTCTTTTGAAGGTTCTCCATAGAATAAGGAGGAGAATCTAGCTAAAGATAATAGGGTATCATCTACCCTTATGACAGTAACACCCTCTTTTTCAACTTCTATAGCCTTTTCAACTAAAACTGAGCTAGCTCCATTTTCCACTGCCTCATCAATATAATCATGGCCATCTACCGTAAAGCCCTGAATTGCTATGAACATATTATCTTTTTGTATTTTTCTAGAGTCATGTTCTATCCCTGTAATATTGATATCCGTATCACCCTTTATAATCTCTAGTTTATGACCCTCTATCAAATCTTTAAGTTTCAAGTCTGCACCTGCTTTCATTTTAGTTAATTAAATTAATTAAAAGGCAACTCCAAAAGTCGCCCCTTAATAATACTACTCTTATCGGTTAGAAAATTCAACTTCCACATTGGAATTTATATCAACTTCTGTTCCTGGCTCTGGATTTTGTTCTATTGCATTACCTTCACCTTTAAAATGATATTTTAAATTTAAACCTTCTAATATTTTGATCACATCTTCCCTAGATTTTCCCATTAAATCTGGCATTATTATCTTTTTTTGAGTTTCTTGATCCTCATTTAGATATAGATCTATTATGGAACCATTGGACACTTCTGTCCCAGGTAATGGAAATTGATCTATTACCTTGGATTTTTCTGAGATATTACAGGAGTCAGTAGTATATTTAAATCCATGTTCCATCAATATCCTTCCTGCTTCTTCAATAGTCTTATTTCTTACGTCAGGAACTTCCTCTATATAGTCAAATTGCTCTTTCTCTTCTTCTGTAAACTCTGGCTTTATCTCCAGATAATTTAAAGTTTCTTCTATTATCTTCCCTGCCACTGGTGCAGCTACACTTCCCCCATAATATACTCCTTGGGGTTCATCTACTATAACCAATAGAGCTATTTGGGGATCATCAGCTGGGGCTACAGCTACAAATGAACCAATATATTTACCAGGTGCATATTTCCCATCTATTATCTTCTGAGCAGTCCCAGTTTTTCCAGCTACCCTATACCCTGGAACATAAGCATTTGTACCAGTACCTTTCATCACTACTGATTCCATCATATCTAACATAATATCCGATGTACTCTTAGATATTACCTGTCTTTTGATCTTTGGTTCATTAACCATGACCACATTACCTTCATTATCAACTAGATGGGATACCAGTCTTGGTTCCATTAAATTTCCACCATTAGCTATGGCAGATATTGCATTTACCAATTGTATAGGTGTCACAGCTATTCCATGTCCATAGGACATAGTTGCTAAGTTTACTTCTTTTATAATATCCGTACTATAGGGTATAATTCCACCTTGTTCCCCAGTTAATTCAATACCAGTAGGCTCTCCGAATCCAAAAGCCTTTATATACTTATAAAACTTCTCTTTTCCCAATTTTCTACCTAAATCCACGAAAACCACATTACAGGAATTTTCCATTCCTTCCTTTAGGGTTTGTGGTCCATGGGGGTTGTACCATCTAGAACATTTTAATAAAGCACCTGGAATATCTCTAATAAACCCATTACAATAAAAATTGGAATCAATGCTTGCGATATTTTCTTCAATAGCTGCTGCTGCTACGATGGTCTTAAATGTAGAACCAGGTTCATAAGCATCATTAATGGCAAAGTTCCTCCACATATCATACCATCTTTTTTCTAATTCATCTATAGGCAAATCCCTCCACTCATCTTTTTTCATCTCATCTAATGGTTCCCTAGGACTATTGGGATTGTACTGTGGTAAATTTGCCATAGCCAATATGTCTCCAGTTTTTGGCTCCATGATAATTATAGAAACATTTTTAGCCTTAGTAGTAATTATAGATTCCATAGCAGCCTTTTCTGCAAAATGTTGGATAGTTTCATCAATTGTTAAGACCACATTTAATCCATCTTGAGCCTCAAATACCTTTTCTCCATCATAGGGCATCTGTTTTCCACTAGCATCAGTAGTTTTAATCCATCTTCCCGGGCTACCAGACAGATACTTATCATAAGTCTTTTCTATTCCATATAATCCATCATTGTCTATATTAGTAAAGCCTAATATATAGGATGCAAAATCCTCATAAGGATAAAATCTCTTATTATCATCAACTACATTAATTCCCGATAGTTTTAAATTTCTTAATTCCTTTGCCTCCTCTTTGGATATCCATTGCTTTATCTTTTCTGCATCTACCTTTTTGGTTATCTTCTCATATACTAAGTTTTCATCCATATCTAAAACTTCAGCAACCTTTTTAGCCGTATCTTTAGGATCTTCTACATCTGCTGGACTGGCCCATACAGTATAGGAACTAACGCTAATAGCTAGCTTTTTACCATTTTTATCGTATATGATTCCTCTTTTAGATTTGATTTCAATACCTCTAGTCCACTGTTCCAAAGCACCCTTTTTCAATTCTTCCCCAGTAACTATTTGTATATACCCTAATCTAATAATCAGTGCCAATATTGCTATTAATACTATTACAAACACAAATACCAATCTTTTTTTCGAAGCATTACTAGGTGCAACCAATATCAAAACCTCCTAAAACAGACTTGACATTAAACTAAATATTTTTTTAAAATGTGACAATAACATAGCCTCATCTGTTGTATCTTCAGCTTCTAAATCCGTATCTCTAACATCTACATATACTATTTGCTCTTCTGTAGCATAATCCATGCCCAGTTTAACCATTGCCTCCTCCTCAATCCTAGTAGAACTTTTAACAGCCACTAATTCTGCTACTAAATCCTCTTTTTCCTTCATCAGTTCTGCCTTATGTTTCTCTAGTTCCGTAATTTCTAACCTAATCTTTGTAATATTGGTATACCCATATAATATAAACAAACAAATAGCCAATACAACCATGGATATGCCTATAGCAGACAGTTTAGATGCAGCTTTAGATTTTCTCTTTCTTCTAGGTTTTGTTCTTCTTTTCTGTTCTTCCTGAGGTTGTATCTCTTCTGTATGGTAATATTCCAAATCCTTTTTAGCTACTAACAATTTATTCTTACCCCCTTTGTTTTAGAACTCAAACTCTTTCAGCAATCCTTAACTTTGAGCTTCTTGCACGTGGATTTTTTTCGATTTCTTCATCGCTAGGTGTAATTGGTTTTTTAGTTACTATTTCTAATTCTTTCTTCTTATCACAAACGCATATCGGTATCTCTGGTGGACAAATACAATCCTTATTTAATTCCCTAAAAGTTTCTTTTACAATACGATCTTCCAATGAGTGGAAAGTAATAATACACATACGTCCACCTTCCTTGAGTACCCCATTCATCTTAGGTATGCTCATCTTTAATACATCTAGTTCTCTATTTACTTCTATTCTTATAGCCTGGAAAGTCCTTTTAGCAGGATGATGTCCCTCCATTCTTACCTTTTTGGGTATAGCTTTCTTAATAGTATCAACCAATTGTAATGTAGTATCTATGCTTTTTGTCTTCCTATCCTCCACTATGAATTGGGCAATTCTCCTAGCCCATCTCTCCTCGCCATAGTCCCAAATTACCCTTTCCAATTCACTTTGGGAATAGGTATTTACCACATCCCATGCAGAAAATTCTTGGGTTGTATCCATTCTCATATCTAATGGGGCTTCTTTATGATAGGAAAATCCCCTAGTCTTTTCATCTAACTGATGAGAAGATACTCCTATGTCCAGCAATATTCCATCAACTTTTCCCATTCCTAAATTAGATAATATGCTATCAATGTTTACGTAATTATCGTGTACAAATATAACCTTATCTGAATGGTCCCTTAGCACTTCCTTTGCCTTAGTAATAGCATTTATATCCTGATCTATTCCTATCAACTTTCCCTTTGTCAATCTATTTGCTATTTCCAGGGAGTGACCAGCACCACCTAAAGTCCCGTCTACATATATTCCATCTTCCCGTATCTTTAATCCATCTATAGCCTCTTTTAACAATACTGGTGTATGTTCAAAATTCAAATTCTTCACTCCTGTCCTCTTAAATTCCTAATTCAGCCATTTTTTCAGCAATCTTATCATAGCTCAAACTATCATCATCGTTGTAACTATCCCACTCTTCCTTACTCCAGATTTCAATTCTAGTAGAAACGCCAATAATTACGGCATCCTTCAACAGCCTTGCGTGTTCTCTTAAATTGCCAGGTATAAGAACTCGGCCTTGCTTATCTAAAGTACATTCTGAAGCTCCTGCAAAGAAAAACCTTACAAAAGCTCTTGCATCCCTATTGGTAAGAGGTAAAGCCCTTAATTTCCCTTCTAATACCATCCACTCACCTTTGGGATATACAAAAAGGCAATTATCAAGACCTTTGGTCATGATAAAATCAGAACCTAGATCTTCCCTGAATTTAGATGGCACTATTAATCTTCCCTTATCATCAACTGTATGTTGGTATTCTCCAATGAACATACCACTCACTCCACCTTTATGTATAAATTACCCCACTTCTTACCACTTTACCCCACATATTATTAATTCTATACCATTTCACGAAATCCTTCTATAATTTTAAAAAATTTTTATAGTTCTTTAGTCTCATTTTACAAAATTCATCTTTTTTCAATGCTATTTTCCATATTTATATACAGATATATACAAAAAAATAAAAAAGACTCCCTCCTTACAAGGAAATCCTTTTTACCCTACTATATGTTGTTAATCAACAGATACTACTCATCTAGATTCACATACTCTCAAATATTATTCCTTTCCTTTTCTCCTCATGTTAAAATAAATCAGCGGTATGACAATCCCTATAACACTGACCAACTGAGCCACTCGTAAAGGTCCCACCATTAAACTATCTGTTCTCAAACCTTCTATAAAAAATCTTATGCTGGAATACAGTATTAGATACAATAGAAATACTTCACCAGAAACTTTTGGCTTATTTCTCCTATACCATATTAAAAATACAAAAATTGTAAAGTCTCCTATGGACTCATATAGGAATGTAGGATGAACTTTTATTCCATCTACCATTATACCCCAGGGTAGATCTGTGGCAGTTCCATAAGCTTCCTGATTTATGTAATTTCCCCAGCGGCCTATGGCTTGACCTAGTGCTAAACTTGGAGCACAGGCATCGGCAATTTTCCAGAAATCCAAATTCCTCTTCCGAGCAAACATCACCGCTACAATAATACCAGCTATAATTGCTCCATGAATAGCCAGACCACCACCCCTAAAGTGAAATATCTCCTTTAAGTTTTCCCTATAATAATCCCAAGTAAAAGCCACATAGTAAATTCGAGCACCAATCAAAGCTAAGGGAATTGCATACAATAGTAAATCTATTAGGTTATCTTCTCCAATCCCTATTCTTTCGGCCTCTCTTAACGCCAAAACAGTTCCCAATACCACCCCAATAGATATTAATATACCATACCACATAACCTTTATGCCAAAAATTTCAAATGCTACAGGATTCATCCTTCGTCACCTTCCCTTATTCTTATCAGTACTTATAAGTATAGCACAAATTGTATATTTTACCTATATAGTTTACTATCCATTTATATAGGTTTCCCATGAAAGTATATAGTATCTGCTTTGATACTCTTTGATGCTTCTACTATCTCATCCTTACTAACCCTATCTATTTCCATCAATGTTTCATCCAAGGATCTTCCATCTTCAATCAGTATTCTGCCGAGTAAAAAGTCTGAAAACAAAAGCTTATCCTCGTACATAGATTTAATACTAGCTTTAATGGATTGTTTTGATATATTCATGTCCTCCTTGGTGAAAGATCCTTTTTTTAAATTATCTATTTCAGTTCTAATTCCTGCTATTATCTTCTGAAAATCTTCAGAATTAACCCTCCCATTGATTAACATTAGAGATTTATGTTTATATAACTTACAATTCATATTATGAGCAATATCTTTTTCTCTAACCATTTTAAAGAGCTTGGAATTTGGACCACCACCTAGTATATAACTGCCTACCTCCAACCCATTATATAAAATATCTTCATAAGGTATTCCACTTCTATATCCGATTACTAGCCATCCTGGATCTAGGTCTAAGTGCTCATATACCATGTTTTTAATCTGCACGTTCCCAGTAACAGACTCCCTAGAAAGTTCCATAACACTATCCCGCTTGTATTTAAAACTATCTATTATATATTCTACTAGATGATCATCTAAATCACCAATATAAAATATTTCTATCATTGCTTTATCTAGTATTTCTTTATAATGTTTATAGAGAGTTACGTTATCAATTTTGTCTAAATCTTCTATATATCCAAGGGGATGGATACTAAATTTTTCATTTCTATACATCTCTTCAATACAACGTTCCTTAACATAAATTTCTTTGTTTATCCTTCTATCCTCTATGATTTTCTTTAAGTTCTCCTTTTCTCTAGATACAAATTGCTGACTAAATATATCATCTGTAGAATAGGGAGTACAGATTAATGACTTTAATATATCTATCAATTCCATCATGACCATTTTATCTTGTAGTTTGTTAAACCGTGGCCCTTTAGCAGTAAAACTGATTATTTGTTTCTCCCCCTCTTTTATTATTCTTATACCTACATTTGAATTATGGGTTTTTTCTAGTTTTTTTTGTACTATAGAACTTCTAGCACACCTTTCTAATACTAATGGCAACAAAGCGTTTTTAGTTACATCTTTTCTATCCAAGGATAATACAAAATAAATGCTAAGAAGATTGATGTCAAATTTATCCTCGTGGACTAAATTTAAGTTTATCCCTTTTTCAATGTTTATCCTCCTCAATGCTAAATTCAACTATTTTCCCTCCTTATGGTTTATATTTTATGATACCCTTTTAAATTTTCTATACTAATATAATTCATATAAATAAAAACCCGGTCATATGACGGGTTTTTATTTACTCTTTTTTCAACCTTTCTATTATTCCGTTTATCTCCTTTATATGTTCATCATAGTTTTTTCCATTCATTAAGGATTCTATAATCTTTTCAATTTGATCAAATACCTTTTTATTATCCGTTATAAGCACTTGCCTTATCATAGTATCGTTTTCTAATACTGCATTGATTATCATCTCCTTTACATCATCATTAAAAGTCGTATCCTGTGCCATTTCAACGGCTACTACAACTACATCATTAAATATAATAGAAGATGCATTATCTATGCCATACAAATCTACCACTATATTAGATATGTTTTCAGAACGAGACAATATATCATAATCTTTTCCCCCTACTCCTATGCTTATCTCATCTTCTACCTCTTCCTTTCCAATATCATCATTGACCTTGCAACCTACTAATAATACACTAAACACCATGAAGATTAAAACAATCCTTATTATATATATGCCTTTTCTTTTCATAGTCATACCTCCCAGCCTAAATTTATTTGCTAATCAAGTTCTTATATAATATAGTTTTTCATAAATAAGAAATTTTATAACTAAAAAAAGGCATTTAATATGCCTTTTAGCCAAATACCCCATTGATATATCCCTTTGTCCTGTCATCATCAGGGTTGTTAAACAGTTCTTTTGTCTCCTTATACTCCACCAGATTTCCTAACAGAAAAAATCCAGTAAAATCGGATATCCTCGCTGCCTGCTGCATGGAATGGGTGACCATTATAACCGTATACTCACCCTTTAGCTCCATTATTAGCTCCTCTATTTTAGCTGTTGCAATAGGATCCAAAGCAGAAGTAGGTTCATCCATAAGGATGACTTCAGGCTCCACAGCCAAAGCTCTAGCTATACATAATCGCTGTTGTTGACCTCCTGATAAGCTAAGAGCAGATTTACTTAATCTATCCTTAACCTCATCCCACAAAAAAGCTTTCTTCAAACTTCTTTCAACAATGTGATCCAAGTTTTTTTTATTTTTTACTCCATGGACCTTTGGACCATAGGCTACATTATTATATATACTCATAGGGAAAGGATTTGGTTTTTGAAACACCATACCTATGTTTTTTCTTAAACTTATTTCATCCATATCCTTATATATGTCCAATCCGTCTAATTTTATAGTGCCGTTAATTTTAACCTCCGGTACAGTATCATTCAATCTATTTAAGCATCTTAAAAAACTTGTCTTTCCACACCCAGAGGGACCTATGAGAGCAGTAACTGATTTCTTGGAAAAAATAATATTTATATTACTTAGCACCTTTACTTTATCATAAGATAAGCTTAAATTTGTAACATCTAATTTAGGTATCATAGCCTAACCCTCCTAATCTATTCCCTTTAATTTCTTTTGGATAACTCTACCTATATAATTAGAAACTCCATTAATAATCAATATAAACAATATCAATATTGCCGCTGTAAAATAAGCTAACTCAAAAGAGATTCCCTCTTTAGCTAAAATATATAGATGCACAGATAAGGTCCTTCCCGAATCCAATAAACTACTAGCAATCCTAGGAACCATACCTGCTGTTAAATATACTGCAGCTGTTTCACCTATAACACGACCAACACTTAATATCATGGAAACCATTATTCCAGGCAATGCGGTTGGTAAAACTACTTTATATATAGTCTGTATTCTAGATGCTCCTAAGCTTAAGCTCCCCTCCTTTAAAGATATGGGGACAGTTTTTAGAGCTTCTTCCGTAGTCTTAATTATTATCGGTAAAATCATTATTCCCAAAGTCAGCGCCCCTGATAATATGGACCATTTTAGACCTAATCCTACAACAAAAACGATCATACCAAATAAACCAAATATAATGGAAGGTATACCCGCTAGGCTTTGTATAGAATATCTGATAACATCAACTAATCTTCCTTCTTGGGCATATTCGTTTAAATAAATTGCAGCACCTATACCTAGAGGAGCAGAGATAAATATGGATAAAATAACTATGAAAATAGTATTTATGATGGAAGGATATATTCCAGTATCCTTTAAAACCTCGTTCCAGTTTAACCTTATGATTCCATTTACCAGGATATGTCCTAATATCCAAAGAACTATACTTAATGTTAAGATAGCAGAAATATATATAAACAATCTTATAGTATCTTCACCTTTTCTAGTAAGCCTCATCTATCTCCTCCTACCTTTTTGTTAAATATTATCAATAGTAAATTTAGTGCTATAATAAACATAAACAATATAACCCCAGTAGCAAACAATGCCTGTTGGTGTAATCCATGGGCATAGCCCATTTCTAAAGCAATATTTCCTGTTAAAGTCCTTACCCTATCCTCTATGGCTTTAGGAACTAGAGGAGTATTGCCTGCAACTAGTATCACTGCCATAGTCTCTCCAATAGCCCTGCCTATAGCTAATACTAAGGAAGTCAAAATTCCAGATCTAGCTGCAGGAATTGTTACTTTAAATATAGTATATATATCTGAAGCACCTAAAGCTAAAGAGCCTTCTTTTAATTCTGTTGGTACGCTTTTGATAGCAGTTTCAGATATGCTAATTATAGTAGGTAAAATCATTATTCCCAATATGATGGAGGCAGCTAAAAGGCTATTGCCACCACCTCCTAATATTCTATCGATTGTCGGAACTATAGTTGCTAATCCGAAAAAGCCATATACTACGGATGGTATGCCTGCCAATAATTCTACCAAACCCCTATATAGACTAGATATCCGTTTTGAGGCAATTTCACTAATAAATATAGCTGTAAGTACCCCAATAGGTGCCCCTAGTACAAGGGAACCTAAGGTAACATATATCGATCCTACTATCATAGGCAACAAACCGAAACTTCCTCCTGTAGGCTGCCACTCTTGCCCAAGTAAAAACTGCTTTAAGCCAATTTCTTGAATAGCTGGAATGCCTTTAAAAAATATAAATATAGTAATACCTAATACAGCTATAATTGAAGTCATTCCGCAAACAAACAATATTCTTTCATTAATTTTTTCATGTATTCTTCTAGTTTGTTTCATTGTAGAATATCTCCTTTGCCCATAAAAAATTTTGAATTTATTGTTTTATTGGAACTTGGTTTTCTCCCACAATTTTTTGTCCTTCATCGCTTAAAGTAAAATCTATGAAAGCCTTTATTAGATCCGTTTCTTCATCCATAGTTAACATATAAAAGGGTCTAGATATTTTATATTCACCTTTTTGAATAGTATCAACTGTAGCTTCAACCCCTTCAACTTTTATACCCTTTACCATTTCATCTAGATAGGATAAAGACACATATCCTATAGAGTTTTCCTTACTAACAATATTTGCCTTAACAGCTCCATTTCCATCTGCTATTAGAGCATCTTTTTTTACAATGCTTAAGGTATTACCTGATCCATCTTTCTCCTGTAGCTCAAGTATCTCCTCAAAAGCCCCTCGTGTTCCAGAACCCTCTTCCCTGGATATTACTAAAATCTCCTGATCATCTCCGCCTAGCTCTTTCCAATTGGTGAGCTCACCTGAAAATATCTTCTGTATAGTTTCCATATCTAAATCTTCTACTGGATTATTTGGATGCACTGCGATTACAATTCCATCATAGGCTATGGTATATTCTTTTACTCCTGTGGCTTTCTCCTCATCCTTTAAGTTTCTAGATGACATTCCAATATCTGCTGTACCATCAATAGCTGCCTTTATACCAGCAGTAGACCCCACTCCTTGTATATCTATATTTACACCTTTATATAACTTTGAAAACTCCTGGCCTAAGCTCTCAGCCACAGGGGTTACAGAAGTAGATCCTACAATATTTATAGTTCCTGATAGTTGACTACTGGTATCTTTTGACCCAGTAAGCTCATCTATCCCTTGAGGACTTGAATCCCTATTGGCACAACCAGTAAACACAACGCTTAAAACAAGAAGTAAACTAACTAATACTAATACTTTTCTAATTCTTTTCAATTTGCATTCTCCTTTCATTTATGTTCTTCTTAATTAAATAATAAATCTTCTATGTTAAGTTAAAGTTAAGGCTAAGTTAATTTCATGTAAAATAAAGTTGCATTAATGTTGAATATGGTCTAACTATGATATATAATTATTCTTGTGCAAAATTTATGCAATTTGAAAGGAAGATTTAGATGAAACTAGGAATAGTGGGACTACCAAATGTAGGAAAGAGTACTCTTTTTAATGCATTGACAGCGGCTAAAGCTGAAGCAGAAAACTATCCTTTTTGTACTATAGAGCCTAATGTGGGAATCGTATCAGTACCTGATAAAAGGCTAGAAATGTTAGCTGAGTTGGTAAATCCGGAAAAGATAACTCCTGCAACTATAGAGTTCTTTGATATTGCTGGACTAGTGAAAGGAGCTAGTAAAGGAGAAGGCTTGGGAAACAAATTTCTAGCTCATATCAGAGAGGTTCAGGCTATAATCCATGTAGTTAGATGCTTTGAAGACCCAAATGTAACCCATGTAGAAGGTAAGATCAGCCCTTTAGATGATATTGAAATAATTAATTTAGAATTAATGCTATCGGATCTAGAAATTATTGAAAATAGATTGCATAGAGTTGAAAAACTGGCCAAAGGGGATAAAACCTACAAAAAAGAATTTGACTTATTAAATCGACTAAAGGATTCCATTGACAAGGATATACCATTAAGAAATTTAGATTATACTTCTGAAGAAATGGAGTTGGTTAGAGATTTCAATTTACTTTCCTTAAAACCTGTACTATATGTTTGCAATATTTCAGAAGATGATCTAATTAATGGAGAAGATAATGAGTACGTTCAACTGGTTAAAGAATATGCAAATAAAGAAGGATCACAAGTAATAGTTATTTCAGGTAAAATTGAATCAGAAATAGCTCTTTTGGATAAAGATGAAAAGGAAGTATTTTTATCTGAATTAGGTCTAAAAGAGTCTGGATTAGATAGGCTCATTAGAGCTAGCTATGACCTACTAGGGTTAATGAGCTTTTTAACTGCTGGACCAAAAGAGGTTAGGGCTTGGACTATTAAAAAGGAAACTAAAGCCCCTAGGGCAGCAGGAAAAATCCATTCCGATATGGAAAAAGGATTCATAAGAGCTGAAGTCATTAACTATAGAGATCTATTAGAATGTGGGGGTAGCGCCAAAGCAAAAGAAAAAGGCTTAGTACGATTAGAAGGAAAAGACTATATAATGCAAGATGGAGATGTAGTGTTATTTAGGTTTAATGTATAACAAGTGGCTGTTAAGCCACTTGTTTTTATTTATCATCAGTTAGTAATCTTTACTATTCACCTTTTACAATTTTAATCGATGCACTAGCTCCAATTCTAGAAGCCCCTGCATCTACCATGGCCTTAGCAGTTTTATAATCTCTAATGCCCCCAGAAGCCTTTATTTTAAGGCTATCGCCTATAGTTTCTTTCATGAGTTTTATATCTTCTACTGTAGCTCCACCAGTACTAAATCCTGTAGAGGTTTTTACAAAATTAGCTCCAGCTTCCTTAGCTAATTTACACGCCACAACCTTCTCTTCATCAGTCAACAAGCATGTTTCTATAATCACTTTGACAACAGCTCTGTTCTTAGCTGCCTCTACTACAGCTTTAATATCATCTCTTACCAAATCATGTTCTCCATTTTTTAATGCTCCTATATTTATCACCATATCCACTTCATCTGCACCATTTTTTATTGCATTTTCCGTTTCAAAAGCTTTAACTTCCTTGGCATTTGCTCCTAATGGGAAACCTATAACCGTTGCTACCCTAACCTTTGTACCTTCTAAAAGGTTTTTTGCTCTTCTAACATAATAGGGATTTACACATACAGCAGCAAATTCATACTCCTTTGCTTCTTTACATAAGCCGTCTATCGCCTCTCCTGTAGCATCAGGTTTTAACAATGTATGATCGATCATGGAAGCTATATTCATATTATTTCACCCCTCTATTTTCTAATTCTACTAAATCACCATTTTTTACGCCTGCAGCATTCCCTTCTTCTATATCCACATGCATCTCTAATGCAAAATTATCCTTCACCCTAACTAAAACATTTTCAAAGATGACAGCTCTCATGCCTTCTGTTCTTACTTTTACAACATCTCCATCTTTGACTCCAAATTTTTCCCCATCAGATGTGTGCATATGTATATGCCTAGCCGCAACTATAACACCATCTTTCAATTCTATCTCCCCTTTAGGCCCGACTATCTTAGCCCCTGGGGTTCCCTCTACATCGCCTGAATTCCTAACTACTGGTGTAACTCCCAATTTAAAAGCATCAGAAATGGATATTTCAATCTGAGTCCTACTCCTTACAGGTCCTAATACCCTAACACCTTTCAATGGCCCCTTAGGCCCTATAATATCCACCTTTTCATCACAAGCATATTGGCCTGGTTGAGATAAATCTTTAGTCCTTGTTAGTTGGTAACCCTCTCCAAAAAGTGTGTCTAAATCCTTTTCACTTAGATGTATATGTCTATTGGACAAGGCAATTGGTAGTTTGTTACTCATCTATTTTCCTCCCTTAACTAAACAAATATTTTGTGTTCTTAATCAATTATATTAGTTACAATATAAAAAATCAAACATCACTGTAGTAAACTAAATAATGTAGTATAAAAATTAGGATATGATATATTTATACATTCAAAACCTTCGATATGGGATTTACCCTTTGCCATTAAAGCAGCAATAGATAATGCCATAGCAATCCTATGATCATTATAGGAATTGAGTGTAGCTGATTTTAATTCTTCTACTCCTTCTAATACCATTCCATCAGGTAAAGCTTTTATGTGAGCCCCCATCTTATTCAATTCTTCTGTTATAGCGTTAATCCTATTGCTTTCCTTGTGTTTCAGTTCCTCAGCGCCTTCTATCGTAGTTTTTCCCTTAGCTAAAGCCGCTGCTACCGCTATGATAGGTATCTCATCGATTAGTGTGCCCATCATATCTCCACTTATGGTTACGCCCTTTAGTTGAGAATGTTTTACCTCTATATCACCAATGGGTTCATAGTTTGTTTCTCTCTTGTTTAATATCTTTATATTAGCACCCATGTCCTCTAATACAGAAAGTATCCCTGTTCTTGTAGGATTTATTCCTACATCTCTAATAATTATATGAGAGCCCTTGATTAAAAGAGCTGCCACGATAAAATAAGCAGCTGAAGAAATGTCTCCAGGGATGTATACCGATTTTCCATATAGTTTTGAGTCTCCATTAATTGCTATTTCATTGCCCCTATGACGAATATTTGAACCGAAAAGCCTCAACATCCTCTCTGTATGATCTCTAGTGGTTTTGTGCTCTATGATTGTAGTAATACCTTCTGCATATAAAGTAGACAATAGGATAGAGGATTTAACCTGTGCACTAGCTATAGGCATAGGATAATGTATTCCCATAAGCCTATTGGTAGGCATAATTACTAATGGTGGGTATCTATTTTCAATGCCCTTAATATTTGCCCCCATCTTATTTAAAGGTATGATGATTCTATCCATTGGTCTTTTCATTAAGGAAGTATCTCCTATTAGACTGGAAGAAAATTTTTGTCCTACCAATAGGCCAGATAGCAATCTCATAGTTGTACCAGAATTTCCACAGTTTATTGGCTCTATAGGCTTTCTAAGGCCATGAATACCTACTCCATCTATTAAAGCCCTACTCCCATCTAATTGGATATTGACCCCCATAGCCTTAAAGGAATCTATGGTTCTTGTTGTATCCTCAGCTATCAATAGATTGTCTATGGTAGTTTCTCCTTGAGCTATAGAACCCAGAATAAGAGCTCTATGAGAAATAGATTTATCTCCAGGTACTTTAATTGTACCAACTAATTTATCCTTCACTCCATCTATTATCAAAACCAATCCCCCTTCAAAGCTTTAACAATCAAATCTTCCTCTATACTATAAAATACATGTACTTTTCCCTTATCCACTGGAAGAACAAATACTATATTATTGTCTACATTTTTCTTGTCATTTCTCATAATATCGATTAATTCCTCTATTTCTTTTTGAGAAAATAAAATAGGTGATAGAATAGAATTTAAGGTATGAAATACCTCTTGAAAATACTCTTTCTCTATTAAACCTAGTTCTAATGCCATATAGAATTCATACATCATTCCCAAAATAACCGCTTCTCCATGATTAAACTTATTGAAATCATAAAAAGCTTCAATACTGTGACCAATAGTATGACCAAAATTTAATATATTTCTCAAACCTACATCATATCTATCTCTGGAAACTATGTTTTTTTTAATGGCAACCGATCTGTCAACTATAGACATTAGGGTATCTAAATCCTTACTGTATATATAATCTAAATTGTCTTTTGCGAACTGAAATAGGTTATAATCTTCTATTAATCCATATTTAAATACTTCTCCTAAGCCACAAGTAATCTCTCTTTTTGGCAAGGATTTCAAAAATGTAACATCCGTAAATATAGCCTCTGGAAAATAAAAAGAACCTATGATGTTTTTTATGCCCTTATAATCAAAGCCCGTTTTACCTCCAATGCTGCTGTCCACTTGTGCTAAAAGGGTAGTAGGGATTTGTAAATACCTCAATCCCCTTTTATAAGTAGAAGCTACAAATCCAGTCATATCTCCGACTACTCCACCACCAAAACTTAGTATGAGGGTTTTCCTATCTATACCTTTTCCTATTAAATCATCATAGATGGATAATACATTATCTATGGATTTGTTTTCCTCTCCTGGTGGAAGTATATATACATAGGTATTAAAATCATCTACAGACGATTTTAAATACTCCATATAAAGATCATTTACTGTTTCATCCGTAATTATATATAATCTATGTATAGAACTATCGGATAGATATGTCCCTAAATTACAGAGATTGTTTTTACCAATGAATATATTCATATTATCACCTGTTCTGTAAACTATTTATGTAACAATCATAATTAGCTCTTGTTTCTTCCATACTATCTCCACCAAATTTAATAATAATTTCATTAGCTAATACATAGGCAAACATGGCTTCTGCTACAATGCTAGCTGACGGCACAGCACAAACATCGGACCTTTCGAACTGAGCCAAATTTACTTCTTTAGTTCTCATGTCTACTGTCTGTAGAGGTTTTTTTAATGTAGGTATTGGTTTCATCACCAATCTAAACACTATATCCTCTCCATTAGAAATACCACCTTCAATACCACCGGCATTGTTACTATTCCTATAATAACCTGTATCATAACAAATCTCATCATGCAACTTAGAGCCTAGTTTGCCAGCTGTATCAAATCCTAATCCAAACTCTATCCCTTTTATTCCAGGAATACTCATAATACTTTGGGCTATCCTTCCATCCAATTTTCTATCCCAAATAGCATGACTACCTAAGCCTACTGGAATGTTTGTCCCTATTACTTCTATTACTCCTCCTATAGTATCTCCTTGATTCTTTGCCTTCTCTATAATATCTATCATCAATCTTTCAGAATTTCTGTCCAATACTCTAATTGGGGATTTATCAGCCTCTATTAATTCACCCAAATCCAAGTCTGTATAATAATTTTTGTCGGATTGAATATGCCCTATCTGAATTACATGACTAAATAATCGAATATCGAATTCAGTCAAAAAAAGTTTACAAATGCCGCCTACAGCAACTCGCATAGCTGTCTCTCTGGCACTGGCTCTTTCTAAAATATTTCTAGCCCCATCTTGATTATACTTTAAAGCACCAGCTAGATCTGCATGACCTGGTCTTGGTCTTGTTATCTCTACCAATTCTATGTTTTTTCCCCTATTCTTTATCATTAAGGATATAGGGTTTCCCGTAGTATAGCCATTGCTTGTTCCCGACAAAATTACTGCTTCATCCCTTTCTATATCCATTCTATTACTTCTTCCATAGCCTTTTTGTCTTCTTCTTAACTCCATATTTATATAATTTAAATCTAGATTTAAATTTGCAGGAATCCCTTCTACTATACCTAATAACATATCACCATGGGATTCTCCACCAGTTAAAAACCTAATCACCTTACCACCCCTCAAAAAAACTTCTACATTAATGTAGAAGTT
>NZ_PPXY01000012.1 GCF_021655115.1 Clostridium sp. Cult3 | reverse complement strand
TGGTTTCGATATTTCCTCCCGTAGGTTATACCCTGCGTATGAATACTCATTACCTTCCACGAGCAAACTTTGTCATTCTTCACTGCTCACGAGCAAACTTTGTAACTACGTGAGCAAACTTATTTGTAACTGGACAGAAAGCACTGGATTGTCCAGTGTTTTTTTTATTATAAGATATCATATCTGATAAATAACTATCTTTTTTGGTGCCTGGCACCAAAAAAGATAGTTATTTATTTGTAATATGGACAATATACTAGCCATATATTTCAATAGAAGGAGGGAAGGGGTGTGAAAATTATATATATAAATAAAAGAGTATTACATAGAATTATTGGGATCGCACTGATTTTAATCATTATGATGGCACTGGCGGTGTTTAAATATAAATCCATGCCCGTATTAAGTTTAGCTATTACTGATAAGATTATCGGCATAGATCCAGGTCATGGCGGGGTAGATCCAGGTGCTGTAGGTATATCTGGTATAAAAGAAGATGAAATAAACTTAATGATTGGATTAAAACTAAAGAGATTAATAGAACAAAGTGGGGGCATAGCTGTTATAACTAGGAAAGATCAACAGGGATTATATACTGAACGATCTAAAAGCCTTAAGGAGATGAAGAAAGAAGATCTTGAAAATAGGAAAAATATAATAGAAAAAGGAAATTGTAATATATTTTTAACTATACATTTAAATAGCTTTCAGGATTCTAGATATTATGGTGCCCAGACCTTTTATAAACCTGACTGTAATGAAAGTATGAAATTAGCTAACTTTATTCAAGAAGAACTAAAGGAGGTATTGGACAAAGACAATCATAGATTACCCCAGGAAAGAGAGGATATATATCTATTAAACGAAATTAATACTCCCGCGGTTCTAGTAGAGTGTGGTTTTTTATCGAATCCTAAGGAAGAAAAGTTACTAGCTAGTGATAAATATCAGGAAAAAATAGCTTGGGCCATATATAGAGGAATTATCAGATATTTTGAGGAAAAGAACAGAGATTATAGTTTTAACTGTGGATAAACCTTGTGGATAAGTATATTTACTGTGGATATATAAATATTATGTAAAACCAATTGTATAAAAAGCACATTTTCATGCAATAAACTTAGTTTACATAAGTTATCCACTTGTGGATGTGGATAATGTGGATAAAGTGGATAAAACTCTCTGGACAAACTTACATATTAAATATTAGTATAAACACCTTAGAGTTATTCGTTGTAAAAATAACAGTATTGCATTAATATCCCTTCTCTTGTATAATAAAATCGATGAGACTTTTTAATAATCCTATTTTAAACAGAAAATACTATGTTTAAATTAGGGTTTTTTAGGGTATCATATGAAAGATTAAATTCAGGAAGGAGTGGTAAAATGGTAGCAAAGAAAACTCCACTTTACGACGAGCATGTAAAGCTTGGGGGCAAAGTAGTTGATTATGCAGGGTGGTTCCTTCCAGTACAATACGAAGGTCTAATTCAAGAACACGAAGCAGTAAGAAATGCAGCAGGATTATTTGACGTATCTCACATGGGTGAAGTAGTAGTCAAGGGTGAGGATGCTTTAGCGTACTTACAGTACTTAACAACAAATGATATCGCATCTATAGAAACAGATCAAATAATATACACGATGATGTGCTATCCTGATGGAGGAGTAGTAGATGACTTTTTAGTGTATAAGTATGCTGACGATGAGTATTTACTTGTCGTAAACGCTGCTAATACAGACAAGGATTTCAAATGGATGATAGATAATAAAAAGGACTTTAATATCATCATTGAAAACATTTCTGATCAAATTGGAGAAGTAGCTATTCAAGGACCTAAGTCCGAAAAAATATTACAAAAGCTAACAGACACAGACTTATCAAAGATCAAACCATTTCATTTTGATAGAAAAGTAAATATATCAGGTATAGAATGTATGGTATCTCGTACAGGATATACTGGCGAAGATGGATTTGAAGTATATGCACCAAAAGACGGTATAGTTAAGATTTGGAATGATATACTTGACGCAGGCAAAGATGAGGGGATCAAACCTACAGGCTTAGGATGTAGAGATACCCTACGATTTGAAGCTACAATGCCTTTATATGGCAATGAAATTTCAAAAGAAATTACACCATTAGAAGGTGGCTTGAAGTTTGCCGTTAAATTAGACAAGGAAGAAGATTTTATTGGAAAAGAAGCTCTTAATAAACAATGGGATGAAGGCTTAACTAGAAAAGTAGTTGGATTTGAATTGATTGGTAGAGGTATACCAAGGGAAGGCTACGAGGTATACAAAGATGACAAAAAGATCGGTCATGTAACTACTGGTTATATGTCACCAACCCTTAAGAAAAGTATAGGAAATGCCTTAATAGATATTAATGAAACTGAACTAGGAAATGAAATAGATATAATGATTAGAAACAAGCCTGTAAAGGCTAAAATAATCAGCAGAAGATTTTTAAAGAAATAAATAAATTAAAGATAATTAAGGAGGGCTAAATAATGAAGGTTATAAAGGATTTATATTACACAGAAGATCATGAGTGGTTAAAAGTTGATGGAGAGGAGGCTTATATAGGTCTTGCAGACTTTGCACAAGATCAATTAGGGGATATAGTATATGTAGAGCTTCCAGAAGTTGATGATGAATATGAAAAGGAAGAAGGATTTTCCGCAGTAGAATCAGTAAAAGCAGCAGCAGATGTTTACATGCCTGTAGATGGCAAAATCACAGAGGTAAACGAAGAACTGCTAGATGATCCAGCCCTAATAAACCAGGATCCATACGAAAACTGGATAGTTAAAATTGAAATAGCAGATAAATCTCAATTAGATGACTTAATGACAAGTGAGGAATATGAAAAGTTCTTAGACGAGGAGGTTTAATTATGTATCCTTACATCCCAAACACTAAAGAAGATGAGCAGAGGATGTTGGAAACCATAGGAGTTGACTCAGTAGAAGATCTATTTAGTGATATACCAGAAGATATGAAACTCAATAGAGAGTTAGATCTAAAAGCTTCCATGTCAGAATTAGAAGTAGCTAATTATTTGACAAAATTATCACGATCCAACACCACAATAGACGATTTAACATGTTTTTTAGGAGCTGGTGCATATGATCACTATATACCTTCAATAGTAGGACATATCACCTCAAGAAGTGAATTTTATACTTCCTATACTCCATATCAAGCTGAAATTAGTCAAGGTACATTACAATATATATTTGAATATCAGACTCTTATATGTGATTTAACGGGCATGGATGTATCTAATGCTTCACTATATGATGGCGGAACGGCTATTGCAGAAGCAGCATTCATGGCATCCAATATAACAAGAAGGAACAAGGTGGTTATATCAAAAACTGTCAATCCTAATTACAGGACAGTACTAAAAACCTATGCTCATCTTCAAAATATAGAAATAGTCGAAATAGAAGATGAGGAAGGTGTAACGGATCTAGAAGAATTGAAAAAACATGTGGATGATAAGACAGCAGCTGTTATAGTCCAAAGTCCAAACTTCTTCGGCATTATTGAAGATCTAGAGGCTATTGAAGAAATTGCTCATAGCCAAAAGAGGACTATGTTTATTACATCTGTAGATCCAATATCCTTAGGGATTTTGAAATCACCGGGTTCTTTAGGAGCTGATATCGTAGTAGGAGAAGGTCAATCTATGGGTATTCCACTTTACTTTGGTGGACCATATCTTGGATTTATGGCAACTAAAAAAGCCCACATGAGAAAACTGCCTGGAAGAGTTGTAGGAGAGACCGTAGATGTAGATAACAACAGAGCCTTCGTATTGACATTGCAAGCAAGAGAGCAACATATTAGAAGGGAAAAGGCAACTTCCAACATCTGTTCAAATCAGGGAATAAATACATTAGCAGCTGCAGTATATCTTGTTACTCTAGGAAAAGAGGGTTTAAGAGAAGTGGCAACTCAAACTACACAGAAGGCTCACTATGCCTTTGAGCAAATAACTAAATCAGGTGATTACAAACCACTGTTTGATAAGCCTTTCTTTAAAGAATTTGCGGTAACTAGTTCTGTAGATGCAGATAAGATAAATCAAAAATTATTAGAAGAAAAAATTCTTGGAGGTTACTCATTAGGAAAAGAATATCCCCAATATAAAAATGGAATACTCTATGCTGTTACTGAGAAGAGGACAAAAGAAGAGATTGATATCTTAAGTTCAGTATTGGAGGGGATAATATGAAAAAGTATGATAAATTAATATTTGAATTATCAAAACCAGGAAGAACTGCTTATAGGCTACCTGAAAATGACGTAGAAGAAGTAGCCCTTGAAGAGTTAATTCCTGAAGAATACTTGAATAAAGATGAGTTAAACCTTCCAGAAGTAAGTGAAGTTGATATAATTAGACATTACACCAATCTTTCCACTATGAATTTTGGTGTAGATACAGGTTTTTATCCATTAGGTTCTTGTACTATGAAATATAATCCAAAGGTCAATGAAGATATGGCAAAGCTCGATGGATTTGTGAATATACATCCACTTCAACCTGAAGAAACAGTACAAGGTACATTAAGATTAATGTATGAACTAGACCAGGCACTGTGCGAAATATCTGGTATGGATAAAATGACCTTACAACCAGCAGCTGGTGCTCATGGTGAGCTTACAGGATTAACCCTGATTAGAGCCTATCATGAAAACAGAGGAGATAATAATAGAACTAAGATAATAGTTCCAGATTCAGCTCATGGTACCAATCCAGCGTCATCAGTAATGGCAGGATTTGATACTGTTGAAATCAAATCTACAGAAGAGGGTTTAGTAGATATTGAAAGTTTAAAAGCTGTACTAGATGATAGCATAGCAGGATTAATGTTAACAAATCCAAATACACTAGGATTATTTGATAAGAATATTAAGGAAATTACATCTTTAGTTCATGAAGCAGGCGGCTTAGTATATTATGATGGGGCTAATGCCAATGCTATCTTAGGGAAGGCAAGACCTGGAGATATGGGGTTTGATGTGGTTCACTTTAATATCCATAAGACATTTTCCACACCTCATGGTGGAGGAGGACCAGGTTCTGGACCAGTAGGAGTTAAGGAATGTTTATTAGAATTTTTACCTGTACCAACTGTAGAAAAAGATGGAGATAGATACTATCTAAACTATGATATACCAAAATCAGTAGGTAAGATGAAAGACTTCTATGGACATTTTAACATCATGGTTAGAGCCTATACCTATATATTGACTATGGGCAAGGACGGCTTAAAGAAAGCAAGTGAAATGGCAGTATTAAATTCTAACTATTTAGCTCATAGATTAAAAGACCATTATAATTTACAAGAAGATGCTATTTTTAAACATGAATTTGTTTTAGCGGGATTAAAGGGTGATTTATTAGATGTAAGTACTTTAGACGTAGCAAAGAGACTATTAGACTATGGGTATCACCCACCAACAGTATATTTCCCATTAATAGTAAATGAAGCATTAATGCCAGAGCCAACAGAGACAGAAACCAAGGAAACATTAGACGAATTTGCAGATGCATTAATTAAAATAGCAGAAGAAGCAAAAGAAGATCCAGAAATATTGAAAGAAGCGCCTCATAACACTCCTGTAAGAAGAGTGGATGAAACGAGAGCAGCAAGGAATCCTATACTTAAATATGAAGGGTAGGTGTAAGACTAGTTGACTAAAAATATAGCAGTTATAGGAGCAGGTCCAGGAGGATATGTAGCAGCTATAAGAGGAGCTCAACTAGGTGCCAATATCTATTTGATAGAGGATAGGGAAGTAGGGGGTACATGCCTTAATCGGGGCTGTATCCCTACTAAAACTTATTTTAGAAACGCAGAGATAATGAGTACCTTAAGGCGTTCTGAAGAATTTGGGATTACGATAGATAATTATAGACTAGATGGCAAAGCACTACAGGAAAGAAAAAAAGCTGTAGTAGGTCAGCTAGTAGGTGGCATCGAAAAATTGATATCCTCATATAAGAACATTGAGTTCATTCCCGGAAGGGCTTCTATAAAGGATAAGAATACTATAATAGTAGATTTAAAAGATGGAAACAATCGCGAAATAACGGTAGACAATATGGTTATCGCTACTGGATCTAAGCCTACTATGACGGAAACTAAAGGAGTAGATTTAGAAGGAGTAATTACTAGTGATGATCTATTGGAAATGGAAGAGATACCAGAAACTTTAATAGTAGTAGGTGGTGGAGTAATAGGTCTTGAGTTTGCAAGTATATATCAAGAATTAGGCAGCCAGGTTATTCTTCTTGCATCTAGGATATTAAAAAATGTAGATATGGAATTGACTAGAAGACTACCTATGTTTTTTAAGAAACAAGGCATGGAAACTTACGTAGATATAAGAGCTAAAGAGATCACCAAAGAAGGCGATAAGCTAAAGGTAATTGCTAGGTATAAAAATAAAGATGAAGAAATTGAGGTAGTTGGAGATAAGGTATTGATCGCCTCTGGTCGAGGTCCTGTGGTGGAAGGTTTAAACCTAGATCACATTGGAATAGAACATGATCAAAGAGGTATAAAGGTCAATGAAGACTTTGAAACTACAGTAGAAGGTATATATGCCATAGGCGATGTAAATGATTTAGGCATTCAACTAGCTCATGTAGCATCTAGTCAAGGTATATACGTAATGGAGAAGTTAATGGGGTTAACGCCAGATATAAATCTAGATATATATCCTAACTGTGTGTTTACTTTACCGGAGGTAGCCTATGTAGGATTGACTGAAGGGGAATTAAAGGAAAAAGGCATAGACTATATAACTAGCAAATTTATGTTTGCGGCTAATGGAAAAGCTTTATCCTTAGGAGAAGGAGAAGGATTTATAAAAGTATTTGCTTCAAAAGAAGATAAGAAGATTTTAGGCGTTACTATACTAGGGCCTCATGCCAACGATTTAATTCATGAAGGAGCTTTAGCTATAGCTAATGATATGGATATAGATAGTATAACTAGAACCATCCATGCTCATCCAACTCTAAGTGAAGCTTTTATGGAAGCGGTACATGGCTTAGAGGATAAGGCAATCCATATAGCACCACCAAGAAAGAGAAGAAAAAAATAGATAAAAAAGAGTAAAGTGATATATCATTTTACTCTTTTTTTATTTTAACTAACTAATTCTATTCATATCCTTTTTATTTTGTTTGTGAGAAATCTTATCAAGTGTTTTTAAATTATTTTCATATTGATTAAATTTGACAAATACTGTATAATTATTTTTAGTTGCAAATAATTTGCATCTGCAGTTAAAAAATATAAAATAGGGTATAATCTCTAGGGAAACATAAAAATATAGGAGGAAAAAAATGAAAATTAGGAGAGCTTTATTAAATATAATGATATTAGTTTTAATATGGACTTTTCTCTCTGGATGTAGTAGTATCGTTGGAGATGAGGAAAGTGTCTCTAATGATAGAATAAAAATAATTGCTACTCTATTTCCTCAATACGATTTTGCTAAGGAAATAGTAAAGGAAAAAGGTGAAGTGAGCCTACTACTCCCTCCTGGTGTAGAAGCCCATTCCTATGAGCCTACTCCAAAGGACATAGTAGATATAAAAAAAACAGATGTATTTATATATACGGGAAAATACATGGAACCTTGGGTGGAAAAATTGATAGAAAATATGGATAAGGATTCTATAGTAGTTATAGATATAAGTCAGGGAATAGAGCTTATAGATGAAGAAGACCATGATCATGGTCATGATGAAAAGGATCCTCATATATGGTTAGACCCTGTATATGGAGAGAAAATAGTAGACAATATATTAGAGGGGATTTTAATGGCAGATGGAGAAAACGAAGATTTCTACAGACAAAATGCCAAAGCCTATAAGGAGAAACTAGCAGAATTGGACAAAAAGTTTGAAGAAACCTTTAGTAAGACTAAGCATAAAACTATCATGCATGGAGGGCATTTTGCTTTTGGCTATTTTGCAAAACGCTATGGATTAGAATATATGTCTCCCTATGAAGGATTTACACCTAATGCAGAGCCAACTCCTAGAAGGATATTAGAATTGATTGAAAGGATGAAATCCACTGGGATCAATGTAATCTACTATGAGGAATTGATAGATCCTAAAGTAGCTAAAATCATATCCGATGAAACGGGAGCGGAGATGCTCCAATTACATGGAGCTCACAATATATCAAAGGAAGAGTTAGAGTCGGGGATAAGTTATATAGAAATAATGGAATCCAATCTAGAAAAATTGAAACAGGGGTTAATTTATGATGAATAATATCTTAACTGTGGATAATTTAAGTTTTAGCTATGGGAAAAATCAAATATTAAAGGATATTAGTTTTAAAATAGAGGAAGGAGATTATGTAGGTATTGTTGGGCCCAATGGTTCTGGTAAAACTACATTGATAAAAATTCTACTAGGATTAATCGATTCTAATAGAGGACAGGTTAAATTTCATGGCGATGTGGCAAGGGGAAACTCCATTGGATATGTACCTCAAAGTGCAATAGAAAGGGATAAGCTATTTCCTGCAACGGTAAGAGAGATAGTAGCTACCGGATTGTTATCCCAAAAGGGAGGATTAAAGTTTTACTCAAGGGAAGATTATAGGAAAGTTGATAGTATCATAAGAAAGCTAGAGATAGAAGATTTAAAGGGTAGAAAAATAGGCAATCTATCTGGTGGTCAAATTCAAAGAGTCTTATTAGCCAGGGCTATGGTGTCTGAACCAAAAATATTGTTCCTAGATGAACCTACTAGCGCTCTGGATCCCAAAATAAGGGAGGATTTTTATGCTATATTAAAGGAAATAAATAGAGAAGGGGTAACCTTAATCCTTGTGTCCCATGATATTCTTTCAATAAAGAAATATATCAATAAAATACTCTATTTAAACAGGAAAATAATCTTCTATGGTCCTTATGAGGAATTTAAAAATTCAAAAGAAATAGTCCGGTATTTTGGCCTATTTTCATGAAATAACCAATGGTGGTGGTATTAGATGAAAGATATTATTGTTCTAATAATAGAAGCATTGCAACAGGATTTTATATTGAGGGGAATTGTTGTAGGTTCTCTAATAGCTATTTCTTCATCTTTTTTAGGAATATTTCTAGTACTTAAAAAACATTCTATGATTGGTGATGGATTAGCCCATGTAAGCTTTGCGACAGTAGCTATTGCACTATTATTGGGTAAATCTCCCTTGTTGGTGTCTATACCTTTGGTTATTCTGTCGTCATTTTTAATATTGAAACTAAATGAGAAAGCAGATTTACATGGGGATGCAGCAATAGGCCTTATCTCGTCTTTTGCTGTAGCAGTAGGGGTTTTAATTTCCAGCATAGCAAAGGGATTTAATGTGGATCTATTTTCCTATTTATTTGGCAGTATTTTGGTAATAAGTAGAGTAGATTTGATTCTATCTGTGATACTATCTATAGTAGTCATACTAATCATATTACTTTTCTACAATAGTTTATTTGCTATAAGCTATGACGAAGAATTTGCCAAGGTATTAGGGATAAATTCAAAATTTATCAATTATCTAATATCTACTCTAACCTCTATTACGGTGGTTTTGGGAATTAGGGTAGTTGGTACCATGCTCATTTCCAGCATGATAATATTCCCTACGGTCACAGCACTGCAAGTATCTAACGGCTTTAAGAGTACCATACTTATTTCCTCTATAGTATCGGTATCTAGTGTTATATTGGGAACCTTTATATCCTATATACTTAATCTTCCTACAGGGGCAACTATTGTAATCATAAATGGAGTTTTTTTCATACTATTCTTTTTAATGAGGAAGTTAAAGTATAGTAAATAGGCATAAATAATAAATATGCAAAGGGGAATGGTAAAGTGGTTAAGAGTAGTGACAATGGAGAGATCTTCAAGGAATATGGAATAAAAAACACAAAACAGAGAAACATTTTATTAGATATATTGAAGGAGGGAAAGGATCCATTAACAGCAGAAGAAATATTTTTAAAAGCTAGAAAGGTAGACAAGCATATCAATCTCTCTACCATATACAGGACACTCAATATATTTGTATCAAAGAACATAGCGATAAAACTAAATCTTGAACAGGAAAATAAGTCTATGTTCCAATTAAATATTATGGATCATGACCATTATATAATATGTGTATCTTGTCACAAAAAGGTAAGTATAGATCATTGTCCTATTATTGGCTATGAATATTTTATGAAAGAAAGGACGGATTTTGATATCATAGGGCATAAACTTGAGATATATGGCTATTGCCCCAAATGTAAGAATAGAGATATATAGATGATTAGATAAATATTGTCAAAAAACAGAGAGGTGAAATAAATATGAAAAGAAAAATAAAAGAATATCTACTAATTACTGTTGGAATGATAATGGTTGCTATAGGGCTATATTTTTTCCTCATGCCTGGAAAATTAGCCATAGGAGGCGCTAACGGCTTGGCAATGGTTATCAATCACTGGGTTCCATTTATATCTGTAGGAACTCTTATGATAATAATCAATATAGTTTTGTTTATAATTGCTTTTCTAGTAATTGGAACTAATTTTGGAGTAAAGACTATATATGCTAGTTTGGGGACTTCCGTAATGGTTTCTTTATTTGAAAAAGCAGTTCCTATTTATGAGCCTATTGTAGGAGATATAATATTACAACTTATTTCTGGTGTTTTTATATCGGCAATTGGTATGGGAATTGTATTCAATCAAAATGCTTCTACTGGTGGCACAGACATTATAGCAAAGATATTGAATATGTTTTTTGGCATAGGGTTAGGAAAAGCAGTGATGTTTTCCGACATTGTCATAACTATAGGAGCAGGCTTTGCATTTGGGCCTGAGCTGGGAATGTATGCTTTACTTGGTATTATCATAAATAGTGTAGTAATAGATTCGACGATAGAAGGGATGAATTTAAGCAAGGCAGTAAGTATTGTAAGTGAACATAGTGAAGGTATAAAGGACTATATAATTTATGAACTGGAAAGAGGAGCAACTATATACGAAGCCAAAGGAGCATATACCGATCATAAAAAGGATGTAATTGTAACAGTAGTAGATAGAAAGGATTTTATTAAATTGAAAAACCATATTAAAAGCATAGACAAAAATGCTTTCGTTACAGTGAGTAATATATATGAAGTATTAGGCGATGGTTTCATGGATATTGAAGACTAGACACTAAATGATAAGGAGAGAATCATGAAGAATAGTAGAAAAAAAACACTAGCTATTTTAGCTTTAATTATATTTATTGTTATAGGGGTAAAGGTTAAAGCTTCTCAGGAAGGGATATTATTTGATGA
Source organism: Clostridium sp. Cult3 (assembly GCF_021655115.1). GTDB lineage: Bacteria > Bacillota > Clostridia > Tissierellales > Tepidimicrobiaceae > PPXY01. Next base: position 27,734 of record NZ_PPXY01000012.1, on the reverse strand, counting down.
AAGAATAATGGATTATATTCATGGTAAGGCTACCCTATTAGGAATAGATATTATGAGAAAAGTCACCTATTTTGGCTCAGTATATTTTTTTCTGCCTATAGGTTTAATAATATTTTTTTATATGTTAAGGAAAAGAGATACTATAGGTGTTTTTCTATTGATCCTATCAACACTAGGTTCTTATGGGCTAAATTACATACTCAAAAATATATTTATAAGGACTAGACCATTAAAATACTTCTTAATAGAACAAGGTGGTTATAGCTTTCCTAGTGGTCATGCTATGGTGTCAATGACTTTTTACACGACCATGACCTATTTGCTTATTAGGAAGATAAACAAAAAAGAGACAAAAGTGCTATTAAAATCTATTAATTTTTTGACTATAGTCCTAATAGGTTTCAGTAGAATATATCTAGGAGTACATTGGCCTACAGATGTATTGATGGGGTACTTAATAGGATATTTATTTTATATTGGAATGATTTCTTTAATTCCTAAAGAATGACTATTAATAGCAAATATTATAGGCTATCGGGCTTCTCTTTTAAAGAGAAGCCTTAGTAGTTCAATTAATAAATTGTAATATTTGAAAAATTAAACATTTAGTCTTTATTCAAAGGTCAAATAGTGATATAATTAAACTTAACAGGGCTTTAGTACACTGACTTGTTAAACACTAACAAACATATAATGATCTTATCTATTTATATAAAAGTTATTCAACTTTATTCTTTTCATCTAATTCTTACAGTAATTTTCTAATGTTTCCAATAATAAATGGGTTTAAATAACATAGTAATTTAATATAAAGACTACAGTGGGGTAATTATTGTTAGTTATTTAACTATATAAATAAAGGCTTACAAATAATTTTTAGAAAGGAGAAGGAAAAGATGAGTAGACTAAGTATCATCACCAGGGACAAAGCTCAAGCCACTGTAGAGACCCTATATAAGGACTTGGAGCGACGTATCGTTGCTAGCCCGCCAGGATTGTGTCCCATAGATTTGGCCTCTTCATTTCTTAAGATGTGCCATGCCCAAACCTGCGGCAAATGTGTTCCCTGTAGAATAGGTTTAGGTCAATTAGAAACTCTATTGGAAAAGGTATTGGACGGGGAAGCAGATCTAGAAACTATAGATTTAATTGAAAGGACTGCAAAGGCTATTTATTATTCTGCAGACTGTGCTATAGGGTATGAGGCAGCCAATATGGTCTTAAAAGGAGTTCAAGGCTTTAGGGATGATTTTGAAGAACATATATTACGCGGCAGGTGCACCTTTGAGCTATATCAACCAGTCCCCTGTGTATCATTATGTCCTGCAGGAGTAGACGTACCAGGCTATATTGCTCTAATATCTGAAGGAAGATACAAGGATGCTATTAGATTGATAAGGAAGGACAACCCTATGCCAGCTACCTGTGCCCTAGTTTGCGAACACCCTTGTGAAACAAGATGCAGAAGGAATATGATCGACCATTCTATCAATATTAGAGGCTTAAAGCGATTTGCAGTAGAACATGCAGGTACGGTACCTGTAGAAAAGAAAGCTCCTTCCATTGGCAAGAGAGTAGCTATAGTTGGTGCTGGTCCTAGTGGATTAAGTGCAGCCTATTATCTATCTATTATGGGATATGATGTAGAAATATTCGAACAAAGACAGAAGCTGGGCGGAATGTTAAGGTATGGAATACCAAGTTACAGACTACCAAGAGAAGTATTAGATGAAGAGATTAATACCATTCTTTCTATAGGAATAAAGGTGCATAAAGGAGTAACAATTGGAAAAGATTTTTCTATTTTAGATTTGAAACACAATTTTGACGCTATATATATAGCTATTGGAGCTCAAACGGATAAGAAAATAGGGCTGGAAGGTCAGGAAGCGAAAGGGGTTATTTCTGCTGTTGAGGTTTTACGTAAAATAGGTGACGATGAATATCCTGATTTTACAGGTAAAACCGTTGTAGTTATAGGTGGGGGAAATGTGGCAATAGACGTAGCTAGATCAACAGTACGTTTAGGTGCTAAAAAGGTTAGTATAGTCTATCGTAGGCGTAAAGTAGATATGCCAGCCTTGGAAGAGGAAGTTGAAGGTGCAATAGCAGAAGGTTGTGAAATCTATGATCTATATACACCAGAAAAGATTGAAACCGATGAAAATGGTCATGTTAAAGCAATTTTGATTAAACCACAAATTGTCGGAACCATAAGGGATGGCAGACCAGTACCAGTTGAAGCGGAAAAAGAGACTCATACACTAGAATGTAATTCAGTTATTATTGCCATAGGTCAGGGGATTGAATCCAAGTCTTTCGAAAGGGATGGAATACCAGTAACTAAAGGTGCAATAGATGCTCTTAATTGGCTAGGTATAGAGAATGTTCCTGGAGTATATGCTGGGGGAGACTGTGTATCAGGCCCGGCAACGGTAATTAGAGCTATAGCAGCTGGTAAAGTAGCAGCTGCAAATATAGATAATTATTTAGGATATCACCATATAATTCAATCAGATGTTAATATACCAGAGGCTAGATTAGCAGATAGAATACCTTGTGGACGGGTCAATATGAGGGAAAGGGATGTATCAGAAAGGGTTAAGGACTTTGAATTAGTAGAATGTGGAATGACCAGTGAGGAAGCTTATCAGGAATCTAGAAGATGTTTAAGATGTGATCACTTTGGATTTGGAGTATTTAAGGGGGGGAGGATTGAAAGATGGTAAACATAGTAATCGATAAAAATAAAATATCAGTTCCAGCAGGGACTACTATATTAGACGCAGCTAGATTAAACAATATACCTATTCCCCATCTCTGTTATCTAAAGGAATTAAATGAAATTGGAGCTTGTAGAATTTGTGTAGTGGAGATAGAAGGTATTGATAGACTGGTTACAGCCTGCAACAATGTGGTAGAGGAAGATATGGTAATCCGTACAAATAGCCCTAAAGTACGAGAGACGAGACGGATAAATGTGGAATTAATTCTTTCACAACACGATGCTAGATGTGCTGTTTGTGTTAGAAGTGGAAACTGTAGCTTACAGACTATAGCCAATGATTTAGGGATTATAGCTATTCCCTATGAAGAAGATTTGTCCCATGCAAGGTGGACAGAAGGCTTTCCACTAGTACGTAATTATGAGAAATGTATAAAGTGTATGCGTTGTATTCAAGTATGTGACAAAATTCAGGATTTACAGATATGGGACTTATCCAAAACCGGTTCTAGAACTAATGTGGATGTATCCCTCAATAGAAGAATAGAGGAATCCGATTGTGCCCTTTGTGGGCAATGTATTACTCATTGTCCTGTTGGTGCCCTTAGGGAAAGGGATGATACTCAAAAGGTATTTGATGTATTAGCAGATAAGGAGAAGATTACCATAGTACAAATTGCACCAGCGGTAAGAGCAGCTTGGGGAGAGGATTTAGACCTGAGTAGGGAATTTGCAACAGTTAATAGGTTGGTAGCAGCCTTAAGAAAGATGGGCTTTGATTATATATTTGATACTAATTTTTCTGCTGACTTAACTATAATGGAAGAAGGAAGCGAATTTTTAGAAAAACTAAAGAATAGGGAGAAAGAGAAATTCCCAATGTTTACTTCTTGTTGCCCAGGATGGATACGCTTTATGAAATCTCAATATCCTGATATGGTAGGTCAACTGTCTTCTGCTAAATCTCCACAACAGATGTTTGGAGCTATAGCAAAATCCTATTATGCAGAATTATTAGATGTGGATCCTAGAAGGATTTTCTGTGTATCAATCATGCCTTGTACTGCTAAGAAGTATGAGTGTGATGTGTCTGTAATGAACGATGCAGGTGCTGGTAAGGATGTAGATGTGGTTTTAACCACTAGAGAAGTAGCACGTATGATAAAAGCTGAACATATTGTGCCTGAAACATTAGAGGAAGAAGAATTTGATACACCATTAGGAATTAGTTCTGGCGCTGCAGTCATATTTGGTGCAACAGGTGGGGTAATGGAAGCTGCTTTGAGAACAGCTTACTATTTGGTTACCAACGAAAATCCAGACCCAGATGCTTTTGAAGAAATAAGGGGCAGAAAAGGTTGGAAGGAAGCAAGTTTTGATTTAGCTGGAGATAAAGTTCGAGTAGCTGTTGCTAGTGGGCTAGGTAATACTAGAAACTTAATGGAGGCCATTAGAAATGGAGAAGTAGAATATGATTTTGTTGAAATAATGGCTTGTCCTGGCGGATGCGCCGGTGGAGGAGGTCAGCCTATAGAAGATGGCACAGAATTAGCTGGAGAAAGAGCAGAAGTATTGTACGGATTAGATAGAATAAGCGATATTCGATTCTCACATGAAAATCCATCGGTAATCAGATGTTATGAAGATTATTTAGGAAGGCCTTTATCATCTCGTTCCCACGAACTTCTCCATACAGATCAAAGCAGATGGGAATTGAATATAATTCCTAAGAGAAAATAATCCATAGGCCTCTAAGGATGGGACTATCTTTAGAGGCCTTACACAATAATGGTTTAATATTAATAAAATACTTTAAATATGTTTATTAAGAGGTGTGTAATATGAATAGAAAATACCTAATGATATTATATTTAATTATCATAACCCTATTTATGACTAGCTGTGGAACAAGGAAAGCAATAGAGCCTACAACAGTAGAATTTTGCTTTAGAGATGGAATACCTGCCTTAACAGTAGCTAAGATGCTAAAGGAAAAACCTGTTATAGATAAAAATGTGAATATAGATTATAAGGTACAAAAATCCCCCGATCTATTAGTGAGCAAAATACTAAAGGAAGAAGCAGATATAGCAATAGTTCCTTCCAACTTAGCGGCTCAAGCTTTTAATCAAGGGCTATCCTATAAATTAGTAGGTACTGCTGCCTGGGGAACCATATATTTACTCAGTACAGAGGACATAAAAGGCTTTGAGGAGTTGAAAGGAAAGGAAATATACGCTTTTGGTAAAGGGCTTACTCCGGATTTGGTACTTAGATTTATACTTTTAGAAAATGGAATTGACCCAGATGAGGACATAAAGATTAACTATTTAAATGCTGCCTCAGAAGTTGGTCCTGCTTTTTTAAGTGGGAAAGCTAATTTAGCCCTTCTTTCAGAACCCTTGGTAACCAATGTATTGCTGAAAAAGGATGATGCTAAAATAATACTTGATCTAAATGAGGAATGGAAAAAAGCTAGCGAAACCCAGGGAGGATATCCACAAGCTAGTCTAATAGTAAAATCGGATTTAATAGAAAATAATAGGGAATTTGTTGAAGAATTTGTACGATTATATGAGGAAAGCATTAAATGGGCTAAGGAAAATCCAGAAGAGTTAGGAGACTATTCGGTTGAATTAGAGCTGGGAGTGATGAAGGCCCCTATAGTAGAAGGTATAGAAAGGATCAATATAGGTTCTTTTCCTATAAAGGATCACAAAGAAGAATATAGAACTTATTTCCAGACAATTATGGACTTTGCACCAGATTTTATAGGAGGAAAAATTCCTGATGAGGAAATATATTTCCAAGAATAGAATATTATCTATCCTATCAAGGATTGTAATAATAGGACTTTGGACATTTATATCCAAAATAATAGATAATGAAGTAATATTTCCAACGATTAAAAGTATTATAATTAGCCTAATTGGCATAGTAAAAGATCCTAAATTTATTAGTATAATAGGATATTCTTTGATAAGAGGGTTAATTGGTTTTTTTATCTCCTTAATTTTAGCAATAATTATGGGAATTTTATCTAGCATCTTTAGGGTTGTTTTCCATCTAATGAATCCTATCATAAAATTTTTAAGCTTTGTACCCACCATGGCTATAATCATACTAGCTCTTATATGGTTAAACAACGAGACTGTACCCATGTTTGTAGGATTCATAATGGTATTTCCCATACTATATGAAACGGTTCTTAAAAGCATATTAAATGTAGATAGGAATATTATGGAGATGGCACAAACATACCATGTAGATAAAATTATAATTATAAAGGATATATATCTACCTAGTATATTTAATAACATAAGCCAGATCTTTGTATCTACTCTGGGGCTTAATCTAAAGATGGTAATAGCGGGAGAAGTTTTAGCCCAGCCTAAATATGGCATAGGCAGTAGCCTTCAATTGCAAAAAACTTATTTAAACACTTCAGGAGTTTTCGCTTGGATCATAATCATCCTTGTAATGGCTAAACTGATAGAATACTTATTAAATGGAATTAAGCATATACTTGATATAAATAGATGGAAGGGATAACATGGAATATAAGGTGGAAAACATAATAAAATACTACGGGGATTTGAAGGTACTAGATGGGGTTAATATAGACTTTCAACCTAATAATACTACTTGTATTTTAGGGCCTTCTGGATGTGGAAAGACCACCCTATTAAATATAATAGCGGGGATAATAGATGAGGATTCAGGACAGGTAATCGGGTTTGAAGACCAATATATATCCTATGTTTTTCAAGAGGATAGGCTTATTGAATGGAAGAATGTAAAGGAAAACATAGAATTTGTATTAAAGGGAAAGATGGACAAAGGGCTAATGGAGTTTGCTATAGATAGGTATCTTAAACTAGTTAATCTAGAGGAATATAAATATTATTACCCAAAAAATTTAAGTGGAGGGATGAGACAAAAGATAAGTATATTGAGGGCTTTTGCATATTCTTCTAATGTGTTGATAATGGATGAACCTTTCAAATCTTTAGACATAAAGAGTAAATCCATTGTAATACAATTTTTTAAAAGATTGAGAACCCTTGAGGAAAAGACATGTATTTTAGTTACCCATGATATTGAAGAGGCCTTGGAATTGGGGGATAAAATAGTCTTATTTACAGATAAGCCTACCAAGGTTAAAAGGACAATAGAATACACTTCCTTATTAAATAAATCTGAGGCAGACAAAAGTATGATAAGAGAATTGATTAAAGCTAATTTTGAGAATATGTAGGGCGACCTTAGGTCGCCCAAATTACTTTATCCTAAAATTTCCTTGCTCTTTTCTTCTATAAACTGATTTACATATAGATTGTAATAGTAGCCCTTCTTTTTAATTAGATTCTTATGATTTCCTTCTTCTATTATCTTACCATCTTTAATAACCAAAATTCTATCAGCATTTCTAATGGTAGATAGCCTGTGGGCTATTACGAAGCTAGTCTTTCCTTCTAGTATTTTTTCTATAGAATCCTGTATCATCTTTTCCGTCTCCGTATCGATAGAGGAAGTGGCCTCATCTAATACGAATATCTTGGGATTTCTAACCAAGGCCCTTGCAAAGGAAACCAGCTGTTTCTGTCCTGTGGACAATAGATTTCCCCCTTCTCCTACAGGGCTATCATATCCTTTCTCCATTTCAGTTATGAACTTATGGCTATTAGATTGTCTACTGGCCTTTATTATGTCCCATTCTGTAGCATCTAGATTTCCATATTTAATATTATCTGTAATGGTTCCACTAAATAGATGGGGAGTTTGTAAAACATAGCCTAGATTATCATGTATCCATACTTGAGGCATACTCCTATAGTCTATTCCATCTATTAGTATTTTGCCCGAGGTAGGTTCATAAAATCTACACAATAGGTTTACAATGGTAGATTTTCCTGATCCTGTTTCCCCAACTAAGGCTATGGTTTCTCCAGATTTTACTTTAAGATTGAAATTATCTAGTATTTTCTCTCCATCCTTATAGGTAAAGGATACATTTTTAAACTCTATTTCTCCTTTGATTTCTGGCCATTTATCCTTCTTAGGATTAAAAAAGTCTCCATATTCTTTTACTACTTCCTCATCATCGGAAATAGAAGGTACTTCTTCTAAAAGGGAAAACACCCTTTCAGCTGATGCTTGAGCTGATTGAACTTCAGCAAATATTACCGCTAGTTGCCTTACCGGTTCAAAAAACTGCATGGTATAGGATATAAAGGCTACCATAGTACCATAGCTAATCCTTCCTGCTATTACACCTTTTCCTCCAAAATTTAGTACTAGTGCTGTACCAATGCTTCCCAATACCAATACTATGGGAATATACAGGGAAGAAACCACAGTAGCATTTATGGAAGCCTTTCGCATATCTTCCGTTATTGAACCAAACTCCTCTAAATTGATATCTTCTCTAACCAGGGTCTTAGTAGTTTTTGCACCAGATATATCTTCATTATAAGCAGCGGTGATTTTGGAGTTTATCTTCCTTACTTCCCTTTGGGCTTTAAGTATTCTCCTTTGAAAATAGGCACTAGCTATAGCTAATGGAGGGACTACTGCTAAGGCTATTAGTGCTAACTTAGCATTTAATTTAAACATAGCTATGACGATGGCCAACATCATGGTAATTCCCCAAGAAAAATCCACCAATCCCCAGGAAATGGTCTCACTGAGCCTATTTATATCAGAAGTCATCCTAGCCATTAACCAACCAACAGCTTTTTCATCATAATAGGATAGGGGTAGTATTTGAAGTTTTTCAAAGCCTTTTTTTCTTATATCATAGGATATATTGGTTTCAACCTTCCCACCTAGGGCTAAAAATAGAAACACATTTACACCTTGGATAAATATAATGATGAAAAATATGAATATGAATTTATTTAATCCATCAAGGGTATTTTTTTGGATGAAATTATCTATCACATATTTAGAAAACAGTGGAAAAACTGAATCCAATGTTCCTACTCCTATCATAACTATAAATAGGAATATAAATAGTTTCTTTTGGGATTTAACAAGTTGAAAAAAGTTTTTCCACACATTAATATCGATTTTTTCTTTTTCCATGCTCCTCACCTCTATTACGCCTTTAGTCTTATATCATCAAATTCCCCAGTAGGGTTTTGTATATGGTATATTCTTTTATACATTCCTTCTTCTTCTATCAATTGATCATGATTTCCTTTTTGAACTATTCTACCTTTATCCAATACCAATATCGTATCAGCTTCAGATACAGTAGATATTCTATGGGATATTATTATAGTGGTAGACTTATTCTTTCTATTATTTAAGGCTTTTCTAATAGCCATATCCGTCTCCGTATCTACAGCAGATAGAGAATCGTCAAATACCACAATAGGGGAGTTGTTGATAATAGTCCTAGCTATGGCAATTCTTTGCTTTTGGCCTCCAGATAGGGATACCCCCCTTTCTCCTACATAGGTGTCATAACCTTTATCAAAGGATTTAATATCCTGATGAATACTAGCAGTTTTGGCTGACTCATACACTCTACAATCTTCAATAGATGGATCTGTTAGTTTTATATTTTCCCTAATGGTTTTAGCGTATAGAAAGGGCTCTTGAAGGACTATACCTACATTTTTTCTAATCCACTTCTTATCAATATCCTTTAGCTCAATACCATCGATTTTTATAGAACCTTTATTATAATCATATAATCTAGATAATAGATAGACTAAAGAACTCTTTCCAGAACCTGTAGGACCAATTATTGCTATAGTACTACCAGCCTTTGCCGAGAAGGATATATCCTTTAGTGCAGGTTTATTCTTATCATATCCAAACCAGACATTTTCAAAAGATATATTGCCTTCAATATGAGGTTTCTGATTATTTTCTTCTAATATTTCTATAGGTTCATCTAATATCTCTTCAATACGCCTTACGGAGACCACTGCTTTCCCCATATCCGTAAGGGTTCTACCCATCTGTCTAATAGGCCATAGGAGCATATTTACATAGCTTGTAAAGGCTACTAAAGTACCTAGAGATATATCTCCATTTACAGCCCAAATACTTCCAAACACCAATACAAGGCCTATTTGGATAAAACATATAAAATCCGAAGCTCCCCAATATATGGCTAAGAGCCTAATTAATCTATAGGTTTTATCCCTGTATTCTTTATTTTTTCCATCAAATTTTTTTACCTCATAATCTTGCCTAGCAAAGGCCTTTACCACCCTTACACCGGTTAAATTTTCTTGAAGTACCGTGGTAAGCTGGGCTTCAGCTTCATCGGAATCTTCAAAGGCTATCTTGACCTTTGAAAAGAATATAAAGGCAAAAGCAAATATTATAGGCATGGTCACGGTGGAAACTAAGGCCATTTTTATATTTAAGCTAAACATAATATAGGAAACTAAGATCAACATAAATAAAGAACCTGCTACTTCTATCAATTGAATAGATAGAAATCTTTTGATGGTCTCTACATCTGAGGTACATCTTTGAATAAGATCGCCCGTTTCAACATTTACATGATATTCATATGGGAGCCTTTGAATATGATCATAAAGGGAATCCCTGATCCTCTTTGCGGTATTCTCCGCAGCTTTGCTTGATAAGGTATTCTTAAAATAGAGGAAAATTCCCCTTAATATGGTTATTACAATCAAGATACTACCGATTATCCAAATGTTTTTTCTTAAAAAATATCTACCTCCCATATAATCTGCTAGCCCTGCTACAATCTTAGAATTTAAAGGCTCATCACCAATAATGGAATCTATAGTAGTCCTTATGACAAGGGGAGATACCATAGCGACCATCTGAGAGAGGATAATACATATCATACCTAATATATAAATTCTTCTGTAGCCAGTCATAAATTTAAATAATTTTTTAATTTCTTTCATTGCAACCCTCCTCATTTTGAATATAAAAAAACCATAAGATGTGACAAAAAGTCTACAATCCTATGGTTTTTATGTCATGAAATAACATAATTATAGGGCATAGCTATCCCTATTCAGAGATATATTGAAAACAAAAAACCACAGGCAAACACGCCTATGGTTATTAGACAGAATTATATATTATAAGGTATTCATAGGTCGTGCTTTTATTTTTATTGAGTTTTCTTTAACTCGTAATAGATTTAATATTATGATCATCTTCACGACCTCCTTACCAAATTATCAATATGATTATATTATATATAGTATTAAAAAAAATACAACAATATTCATACTTTTGTAATACAATTGTAATAATTGTCTAACTTAAACTTCTCCCTAATACCACTCCATTTACGCTAGCTTGCATAAGTCCCCTTGTAATTCCTGCTCCATCTCCTCCTACATATAGGCCTTTTATATTGGTTTCAAATTCACCATTGGTAATCACCTTATTGGAATAGAATTTAACTTCTACACCATAGAGAAGGGTCTCATCACTAGCAAGGCCGGGCGCTACATTATCCAATGCTATTAGCATATCATCTATACTCTTCATGATCCTATAGGGTAGTACTAAACTTAAATCCCCTGGTACTGCATCTTTTAAAGTAGGTATTATATTGTTTCTATAAAGTCTTTCTTCCGTAGTCCTTCTGCCTCTTTTAAAATCTCCATATCTTTGGACTAGTACCTTATTACCAGAAAGCATATTTCCAAGCTTTGCAATATGCATACCGTATTCTATAGGGGAATTAAAGGGTTTTGTAAAGTGTTTGGTGACAAGTAGAGCAAAATTGGTATTTGCAGATTTTAAACTATCGGATTTATAGCTGTGGCCATTAACTACTGCTAAATTCCCATCATAGTACTCAGTCGATACTTCACCAGCTGGATTAGAGCAGAAGGTTCGCACTTTATCATCAAAAGTAGGAGCATAGTATATGAGCTTGCTTTCATACATAGCATCATTTAATTCTTCCATTATTTCATTTCTAGTTTCAACCCTTACGCCTATATCCACATCTCCTGTTTCCGTATCTATATGGTGCTTTATACATAGATTTCTTAGCCAATCAGAACCTTCCCTACCAACAGATATTACTACTTTATCTGAATAGTATTCCTTATCGGCTATAACTCCTTTAATATTCCCACTACCGTCTAGTATTATGTCCTTTACTGGATTCCTAAAGCTTAGGTCTACTCCAATATTCTCCAAATGTTTTTCTATTCGACCATATATTTCATAGCCTTCTTCTGTACCCATATGCCTAATAGGACATTCCACTAATTTTAAATTACTTCTAATGGCTTTTTTTCTTATCTCTTCGATTTCTTTTTCTTTGTCGATTCCGTATATGGTTTCATCAGCACCAAAATTTAAGTATATTTCATCTACATATTGAATTAATTTTTGGGTTTCTTCATAGCCTAAATAATTGGGCAAGTTTCCCCCTACATCAGGGGATAGGGATAATTTTCCATCAGAATAAGCCCCAGCTCCTGCAAAACCAGTGGTGATATTACATGGTTTACAGTTAACACATATTCCAGTTTTTCTTTTAGGGCAGATCCTCTTTTCAATAGAATTGCCTTTTTCCAATATTAAAATACTCTTATTCGGATTATGTTTTTTTATCTCTAGTGCTGTAAATATACCACAAGGACCAGCACCAACGATTATTATATCATATTTCATACTTTTACCTCCTTAGGTTGAAGCTCCTAACCAATGTATATAATACACTATTTAATCATAAAAAACCACTATTTTATTTGGTATATAAAAAAGACCGCTTATATTATCGAAAACAAATTCCAATAATATAAGCGGCAAACTAAAAATATTAGAACCAAGATTTTTTCTTTTTATGTTCTATTTTGTAAAAACCTTCAATGGGGAGATTTTTCTCTTTACATAAAGCTAATATTTCTTTTTTCTTATCACAAGGAATTTTAGCTGCAGTACCACAGCTAGAACTAACTTGCCTTGGTACTGGCATTAGCTTTACAGGATATTCAATCTCCTTCATAGTTTTTTCAAATAATAACGCGTGTTGTGTTACATGAAAAGTTACAACACAATAAGTATCTTCCATCTTTTCACCTATTTTCTAATATTAAGGGTATATTCTTCACCTTTTTTTTCTACTTCTACTTTATATCCTTTTCCCTTAGCAAATCTTGTAATATTTTCAACAGCAACTTGAGCATCAACTATTACTTGAATTGGCTCCTTGGGATTAGATTCAATAGCATCTTTCGTCATTATGACTGGTTCTGGACAAGATCTACCCCTTGCATCTACAACTTTAGGCATTCCTTACACCCTCCTTTTTTTGTGATCTAACTAGATTTGCCTCTTTAACAACGCTATAGGCTATGACTAAAACCACTATAATACCTATAATTACAGCTATTTTTCCATTACTAGTTACACCTTTTGGACTAGAAGCCAATCCAAAGTTATGAGCAAAGGCTGCCCCTATTGTAATACCTAATACTGTTATTCCAGCATCTGCATCCCCTTCACTAGCAAGGATAGTTTGCCTTACTGGACATCCACCTAATAGAACAGAACAAATACCTGTCAATACCATACCCATAAAATTCCACAAATGATCAGCATGAGCCACTGGTTGACCTTCAAAAGATAAATTAAAGGAATCAAAATTTAATATTAGATTTGCTATTAAGTTTACTACAAATATTCCTAATATTCCCCATAGAAAGTGGTAATCTTTAATCAACATAACATCTCTGAAAGCACCAGCAGTACAAATTCTACTTTTCTGTAGAACTACACCTACTATCATTCCAAGGATAAGGGATAATATCACAGGCGCTCTCATAGAACCTGGACCTTCTTCACTGAAGAATATAAAATCGGGTTTTACGATTAAAAATATAAGTAAAGCTATAGCAATTAATGGCATAATGTAGCCAGAAAACTTAGGTTGTTCAATACTTCTACCTAGAGTATAGCCCTTCTTTAAAAATTGAATACCAATATAGATCCCTACTAGATAGCCTAAAAGCCCTACAATAGCATTTAGATCACCATTAGCAAGTCTTAAAATCAATCTAAGAGGACAGCCTAGGAAGACTAAAGCACCAATAACCAAAAAGAAACCTAAGAAGAATCTAATTAATGGTGAGGAGCCTCCTCTAGATTTAAAATCTCCATTAGCTATGGAAATGATAAAAGCTCCTAAAATAAATCCAATGATTTCAGGTCTTATGTATTGGACTATCTCAGCTCTGTGAAGTCCTAATGCACCAGCGATGTCCCTATAAAAACAGGCAACACATATTCCCATATTACCAGGGTTGCCAAACTTTAGCAAAAGGGCACCGATAAGACCTATGATACCTCCATAGATAAACATCTTACGCTTATCACTCATTTTAAAAAACCTCCTTGTTTATTGTTTAACAGTCTACATATATGATTATATAAAACTTATGGAGATTTAAAAAATAAGAAATATCTATAATCAATTAAGGCATATTGATATAATTAATATTAATCAAATAGAGCTTCTTCTAAGGATTCCAATTTTAATATTTTTATAGTATTTCTGTCAAAATCTAATATGCCTTCTTCTTTCATATTGATTAATTCTCTAGATAGGGAAGGCCTAGGAATGTTTAGAAGTTCGGCCATCCTTTTCCTGGTAAATGGGATAGTCAAAAGAGTAGTATTTTGAGCTTTAGATTCATGTAATAGATAATTGGATATTTTCTTTCTAATGGTATCCTGACTTAGATTGGTGATCCTATTATTGAGCATTAATATTCTATGAGATAAAACTGATACGAAATTGGTCAACACTTTTGAATTTAACATAGATATCTTGATTATATCTTCTCTTTTAATAAACATTATTTCTGTATATTCCATTGCAGTTATAGTAGCAGGGTAGGTATGTTTATCTGAAAACACTAGAGATTCGCCAAAAATATTACCTTCTTTAAAAATATTGATAGTCATAACCTGGCCTGATGGGTATACTTTTTGTATCTCTATCTTTCCCTTTAGTATGATACCTAGACTATGACAATCTTCACCTTCAATAGCGATCAATTCATCCTTATAATATTTTGCAACCTCATAATTATTTTTATCTAATATATTTAGAATCTCTTCATTTTTTATACCCTTAAACAATACACATTTTGATAATTGATCCATATACTCTTTCATAGAACCCTCCTCTAGGCTAATTTTAATATAATTAGAATTTCTAATCAATAGTGCTATAATAATATATGGTACATAAAAATAAAAAAATTATCAAAAAATGTGACTATTCCATTTGAAATGGGTAAGTATAGAGATAAAGAATTATTTCGTAGTTTTATAGGGGGAGTGGTTTATATATGAACTAATGTAGATTCTAAAGAGAGGTACATATTATGCAAAGGAGACTGTATTATGAACAAAATACTATTGATTAATAGAATTGATCCTCAGGATTATTCAAACACCAAGAATAAAGTTTTTATAATGATCGGTGGTATGAATATACCTGCTGTGGAGAACAGGCTTATTGATGTGATTAATGATTCAAATATAGTTGAACCAGATGATATGGTTTTGAAATACAATGGCATTGAATTAAATATAACCATACAACAAATACCTGCCATTGTAAAGTTGTTGTGCGATGAAAGTTTCTCCATATACGGTATATATCAATTATACAATCCGGACGAATAGATATTTTTAGCTCCCTTTTTATATAACAAGGGAGTTATATTATTTACACCAAGTCTTTGATGTGGTACCATAGATGAGACAAATATTCGAGGTGATTTATATGAATAAATGGAAAAGGAACATTACAATCTTATTAATAATTATTGCTGTAGTGTTAAGCTTTTTTTTGTACATTAAATTTTCTACTAAAAAGCAGGTAACTCTATTATCCAATACCATTGAAGAAAAAGTTGCAAAAATATTGGAAATGTCTACAGTTAAGTATAACTATACGAATGTAGTAACTTATAAGGACAACAAAAAGGTCAGTGGGCTAAATGTGCCTTTTACAAACAAAAGCTTTATCATTAAATATAGTGGATATATAAAGGCGGGAGCAGATTTAAATGGCGTAGAAACCCAAGTTGTTAATCCTAAGACCATTAAAATCACATTAGACAAGCCAAAGGTATTTGACAATGTGATAATGGAAGAAGATGTATATATATACGATGAAAAGGATTCAGTCTTCAATAAATTGAGCTTCAAGGATTTATACGATGTATTAATAGAAGAGAAAAAAAGTATGGAAGAGGAGGTAATTGAAAAAGGGCTCCTTAATGATGCACAAAAAAACACGGAAGAATTGCTAGTATCCATATTTGAAAGTATGGGATTTGACGATATTGAAATAATATTTAGATAAAAATATAGTGCCCCTGATACAATAGTTTTAATTATATTATATCAGCATATAAATAATATATGGGAGGGATAGGGATGAATAGAAAAGCCAAGATTATCCTATTATTATTTATTCTAGTGCTGATAGTGGTAATAACAGGAAATTATATACATCTTTTCTTAACTAAAAGGGGCATTGATTATGACAATAAGGACACATATTCAATGTCGGGAAAAAACAATCTAGCTATATTGATAGAAGTTGATAAAAAGCAGCTATATGTTATAGACCTTTCCTCTAACGAAATAGTAAAAAACTATGTGGTGGCTACTGGAAAGGCAGGCACGCCAACTCCATTAGGTACCTTTAAAATTATAGAAAAGGCCAGGTGGGGTGGAGGTTTTGGTTCTAGATGGCTAGGTTTGGATGTTCCATGGGGGAAATATGGAATTCATGGTACTAATCAACCGGGCTCTATTGGCTTCAACGCTTCTGCTGGCTGTATTAGAATGAGAAATAAGGATGTTGAAGAACTTTACAATATAATAGAACATAATACAATGGTAAGCATAGTGAATGGAGAATATGGTCCCTTTGCTCATGGTTTTAGGAGATTATTACCGGGAGATAGAGGGGCAGATGTGCTGGAAGTTCAGAAAAGATTAAAGCTAAGTGGCCACTATAATGGTCCTCTTGATGGCATATATGGCGAAGGAATGAAAAGTTCTTTAATTCAATATTTAAAAGATAACAATATGCCTATAACGGATGCCATCGATTATCAACTGTTTAAAAAGCTCAATATAATACTTATGGATTAGATAATACATGGTATGGGTCTTGTTGGTAAATAAAAACAAGTCTTTAGCATTAAATAAAAAGCTTTACAAAAATATGGTTAAACTTTAATCCCTTGGGTATATATAAACAGTAAGGGAAAAATGATTTTAAGGTTTATAGAAATATTGATTATTAAAAATTAAGGAGGTTTATACATGGCATCAGAAAAATTGTTAAAGGAATTAAATGATCAGTTTAATTTTGAACTTGAATCTGGTTATTATTATATGGCAATGGCTGCCTATTGTGCTGAAGAGGATTTAGATGGTTTTGCCAACTTTTTCATAATCCAAGGACAGGAAGAATATCTTCATGCGATGAAATTCTTTGATTTTATCAACGATATGGATGGAAGGGTTACTATGAAAGCAATAGGTGAACCACTAAATGAATATAAATCCTTGGTTCATGTATTTGAAACAGCTCTAGGACATGAAAAATTGGTAACTAGCAAGATAAACAAATTGATGGATTTAGCTAAAGAAGAGAAGGATTATCCAACTATTAGCTTTTTGCAATGGTTTGTAGATGAACAATTGGAAGAAGAAAATAGCATGAAGAAGATATTGGTAAATCTAAAGAAAATAGATGGACATTTCCAAGGAATATACATGATGGATAAGGAATTAGCAGCAAGAACTTTAGAACCAATTGAATAACATAGTGAAAATATAAAAGACAGGTCTTTTGACCTGTCTTTTTTATGGATATACTATCTAGTTGTAGTACCTCCACCCATACTTCTTTGTGCCATCTCAACCAATCTTTTAGTCATATATCCACCAACATATCCATTTTGTCTAGATGGTAAATTACCTTTATCCATTGAATTGTAGTTTGACATACCAAGTTCAGAAGCTATCTCTAATTTCATTTGATCTAGTGCTTGTCGTGCTTCAGGTACTAAGATATTATTTGATCCTGTATTATTATTAGTAGGCATTAATTTCAACTCCTTTCTTAGGTAATTATTTTTTTATATATTTATTAAATTTTGTAATAGTATTATGTGTAGAAACTGATAAGATAAACCATGTAATTTTATGTATTGTTAGCCTCAATTTCTAATTTATCCATAAAATGAAATTTATTATATAATAAAGGATGAGGATAGTGCGAAAATCAGGAAAGTGATACGGAAATACGTAATTTGTCTAATAAGACCTTTTTAATAGGTTTTTTTAAAAAAAAGTACGGAAAGTCGGAAAAATACATATCTTGATTTGGATATAAACCTAAAGTACTAATGATTGTAGCTTGGCATGGTTATTGCTTGTTAATTGTAATGGGTATAACTTTACATGAAAGGATGAATAGCCATGTCAAATTTACATTTTGCTGGTTGCGATACAGTATATCTATCTAAAAAATATGGAACACCTTTATATGTGGTATCTGAAGATTATATTGTAGATAGAATTGATGAAATAAAGAAAGGTTTTATCAATAAATATGACAATGTTGAAGTTGTTTATGCTAGTAAGGCATTTCTTATCAAGGAAATGGCTAGAATAATAAAAAGAGAAGGCATTGGAATGGATGTAGTTTCTGGTGGAGAATTATATACTGCGATGCAAGTAGATTTTCCACCAGAAAAGATAGTATTTCATGGAAACAATAAGACTTTCCATGAGCTGGAGATGGCAGTAGATTATGGGGTAGGTAGAATAGTAGTTGACAATCTATATGAACTGAAAAATTTAAATAATATTGCATCTCAATATGGGAAAAAGGTAAATATACTGTACAGGATTACTCCAGGTGTGAATAGTCATACTCATAAGTATATTCAAACGGGACAGGTAGATTCAAAATTTGGAATACCAATAGTTGATGATATTATATATGGAGCTATTGAAAAGGCTATAAGCTTAACTAATATAAATCTGCTAGGATTCCACTTCCATATAGGGTCTCAGATATTAGACAATATTACTTATTTGGAGGCGATAAATAATATAGTAAAGCTGATGAAAGAGGCCCAAATAAGATTTGATTATGAAACCAAAGAATTAAATACAGGAGGTGGTTATGGGATACAGTATGGTGAAGGAGAGGAAAGAAAACCAATTAACTATTATACTGATGCCATAATGGAAGAGCTATATAAGGGCTGTGAAAAAAATGGTCTAAAAGTCCCAAAGGTGACTATTGAACCAGGCCGATGGATTGTGGGCGAAGCTGGAATAACTTTATACACCATAGGTTCTATCAAGGAGATTGCCAATATAAGGACTTATGCAAGCGTTGATGGGGGTATGACGGACAACCCTAGACCTAGTTTATATGAAGCAAAATATGATGCTATAGTAGCAAACAAAGCTGATGAAAAAACAGATCAATTGGTGACTATCGCTGGTAAGTGTTGCGAATCTGGAGATATATTGATATGGGATTTAAGAGTTCCGAAAGTTGAACCTGGAGATATATTGGCTGTGTTCTCTACAGGAGCCTACAATTATTCCATGGCTAGCAATTATAATAAGATTCCAAGACCTGCTGTTGTTATGATAGAAGATGGAAGAGACAGATTAGTGGTAAAAAGAGAAAGTTATCATGATATGTTAAGAAATGAAATATGATTATAATAAAACTTCCTAGAAGTATAGGAAGTTTTATTTATATATATTGGGGATTGAATCATGCTAAAACACAACTATACAGAATAGTTGGAAAATATTTAACATTGTTTATGTTGAAATAATTCAAGTTTTAGTATAAAATGATAATAGTTATGTAGCCATTAATTGCTAATTAAGTACGGAGCAAATGACAAATACAGACACATACTCGGATTTAACCCCATGATAAGACCTAAACCCTTGCATTGAGTTAACAGAATATTTAGAAATGTCGATTTATTCCGAACAATGTCTAAAATTGAGTTAGAACTCAATTTTAAATATAAAATTAATAAGGGGGAGATTCTGTGTTTAAAGGAAGGAAATCTTTTATATTTCTGTCGATTCTGCTAGTTCTTATGCTTACTTTATCGGCCTGTGGAAGTAAGAAGACTAGCGGTGGTGCAAAAGATGAATTGATAGTGGCTCAAGGGGCAGATCCAAAGTCCTTAGATCCTCATGCATCTAATGACCAGCCTTCATCGAGGGTAAATAAGCAGATGTATAGCACCCTAGTTGAAGCTACTGAAGAGATGGAATTACAACCAGGTCTGGCGGAAAGCTGGGAACAGATAGATGATAGGACTTGGGAGTTTAAGCTTCGAGAAGGGGTCAAATTCCACAATGGAGAAGAGTTAAAGGCCAGTGATGTGAAATTTACCCTGGACAGAATGAAGGATTCGCCAGAAGTAGCTCATATTATTGGGGCAGTGGAATCCGTAGAAGTTAAAGATGATTATGCCGTCATAATAAAAACTGAAGAGCCCTTCGCTCCAATATTATCTCACTTAGCCCATACTGCTGCATCTATATTGAATGAAAAAGCTGTTACAGAGGCTGGAGATGATTATCAAAATAGTCCTGTAGGAACAGGACCTTACAAATTTGTGAGCCATGATGCAGGGGACAAGGTAACTTTAGAGAGATTTGATGAGTATTATGGTGATCCTGCAAAAGTAAAGACATTGATATTTAGGAATGTACCGGAGGGAACTAACAGAACCATAGGATTAGAGACCGGCGAAGTGGATATTGCGTACGATATAGAACCGATAGACTTGGATAAGGTTAGGGACAACAAAAAATTACAATTGATAGAGGAACCATCCCTATCTACATCCTATATTGGATTTAATACTAAAAAGGCACCTTTTGATGATATACGGGTTAGGAAAGCTTTGAATTACGCTATAAATGTTGATGAAATAATAGAAGTTGTTTTAGAGAATGCTGGTACTAAAGCTACTGGGCCTATTAACGATAAGGTGTTTGGCTACAACAACGATTTAAAAGGTTATGAATATGATCCAGATAAGGCTAAGGATCTGTTAGCAGAAGCTGGCTATGCTGATGGATTTAAAACTAGTATTTGGACTAATGACAATCCAGTAAGAGTAAGGATAGCTGAAATAGTTCAAGCCCAACTTAAAGAAGTTGGTGTTGATGCAAAAATAGAGGAAGTAGAATGGGGTGCATACTTAGAGAGAACCGCTGCTGGTGAGCACGACATGTTCATACTCGGCTGGGTAACAGTTACTGGTGATGCAGACTATGGTCTCTATGCTTTATTCCATAGCTCGCAACATGGTGGTGCTGGTAATAGAACTTTCTTTACCGATCCAGAAGTAGATAAATTATTGGATAAGGGTAGAACTTCCATAGATGAAAAGGAAAGATTGGATGCATACTCCAAAGCACAAGAAATAATTGTTGAGGAAGCTCCACAGCTATTCTTATACTTCCAAACTCAAAATGCTGGATTGCAAAGCAATATAGATGGATTTAAATTACATCCAGCAGGGCATCACAAGTTAAGTAATGTCGGTTTCAAATAGAACATTTGATTAGGGGTGAGGCCTATAGAAGGCCTCATTCCATTAATATTTGAATACTAGACAATTGGAGGAGGGGAACAATGCATAGATATATTTTAAGGCGATTATTACTTTTAATACCAGTTATTATAGGAGTCACATTTTTAGTCTATACAATAATGTTTTTTACCCCTGGGGATCCAGCATTGATCATGTTAGGGGAGAATGCCCCTGCAGAACAAGTAGAGCAATTAAGGGAGAATATGGGATTAAATGATCCTTTTATTGTCCAATATCTAAGATTTTTAAAAAACGCACTAAAAGGGGATTTTGGTAGATCATATTCTACTAAAAAGCCAGTCTTTGATGAAGTGTTTTCTAGATTTCCAGCTACCTTAAAGCTGACTGTTGCAGGCTTAATAGTAGCCGTTGCCATTGGAATACCTGTAGGGATAATATCTGCTACAAAACAGTATTCAGCAGTAGATAGTATTAGTATGGTATTGGCACTATTAGGAGTTTCCATGCCTAATTTTTGGTTAGGTCTTATGCTTATATTATTGTTCTCCGTAAGATGGGGAATACTGCCTTCAGGTGGAGATGCAGGTTTTAAAGCATTAATTCTCCCTGCTATTACCCTAGGCACGGGAGTAGCTGCCATAATAACTAGAATGACTCGTTCATCCATGTTAGAAGTAATCCGTCAAGATTATATTCGTACTGCAAGGGCTAAAGGAGTTACGGAAAAAAAGGTAATAAATAAACACGCATTAAAAAATGCCCTTATACCTGTGGTTACGGTAATAGGACTTCAATTTGGATACCTTTTAGGAGGTGCCGTATTAACTGAAACGGTGTTTTCCTGGCCAGGAGTAGGTAGACTTATGGTTGAGGCAATAAAGCAAAAGGATACACCAATGGTGTTGGCATCAGTTATATTTATGTCCGTAGTATTTAGTATTGTTAATCTTTTGGTTGATATATTGTACGCATTTCTAGATCCACGGATTAAATCCCAATACAGATAAGGAGGGTTTACCATATGAACTCTAATGTAGCAGCTAAAAAGAATGGGGATTTAAAATCTAAACCCAAAAAGAAAAGATCCCAATGGGGTGAAGTTTGGAGAAGATTAAAAAAGAATAAGATGGCTATGGTAGGTTTAGTCATATTGATAATATTAATATTGCTGGCACTTTTTGCAAATAAGATTGCTGACTATGAAGAAGTGGCTATAAAACAAAATACCGCAATTAGATTTCAAGGACCATCTAAGGAACATTGGTTAGGAACGGATAATTTTGGTAGGGATATTTTTGTAAGGATTATACACGGTGCGAGGGTTTCGTTAATGGTAGGAGTGGTGGCTGTAGGTATTGCCATATTAATAGGAGGGACTTTAGGTGCTATAGCTGGTTATTATGGAGGCAAAGTTGATAATGTTATAATGAGAGCCATGGATATATTTTTAGCTATACCTAGTATACTATTAGCTATCGCCATAGTTACTGCTTTAGGAGCCAATCTATTCAATTTAATGCTGGCAATTGGGGTTTCATCTATTCCTGGATATGCAAGAATAGTTAGGGCATCAGTCCTTATGGTAAAGGATCAAGAATTTGTAGAAGCAGCTAGGGCTGTAGGGGCTTCAGATAGCAGGATCATTAGAAAACATATAATCCCTAATGCATTAGCTCCTGTAATTGTCCAAGGAACTTTAGGAGTAGCCAGTGCAATTTTATCTACAGCAGGCCTAAGCTTTATAGGACTTGGAGTACCTAAGCCTAGGCCAGAGTGGGGTTCTATGTTGGCAGATGGAAGGTCCTTTTTAAGGGAAGCGCCTCATGTTACTACTTTTCCTGGTCTTGCTATTATGATAACTATACTTGCCTTAAACCTATTAGGCGATGGACTTAGAGATGCGCTAGACCCACGATTAAAGCAGTAGAAGGAGGGCGAAATATATGGATAATAACATTCTCGATATAAAAAATCTAGAAGTCCATTACATTACCGATGAAGGTGTGGTACAAGCTGTCAATGGATTAGATATATCTTTAAAAAAAGGAGAAACATTAGGACTAGTAGGGGAAACAGGAGCAGGAAAGACTACCACTGCTCTTAGCATATTAAGACTAGTTCCCGACCCACCAGGAGAGATAGTAAATGGGGAGATATATTTTGATGGTACTAATCTACTAGAGGTTTCGGAAGAAGAAATGAGACAAATAAGAGGAAACAAAATATCCATGATTTTTCAAGATCCTATGACATCTTTAAATCCAGTAATGACTGTAGGAGAGCAGATAGCGGAGGGTATTGAAATACACCAAGGCTTAGTCTATGATGAAGCAATGGAAAAAGCTAATGAAATGTTAGAATTAGTAGGAATTCCAAGGGAAAGATCCATAGACTATCCTCATCAATTTTCTGGTGGCATGAAACAGAGAGTAGTCATTGCTATCGCATTGGCTTGTAATCCAAGTTTACTTATAGCCGATGAACCGACTACCGCTTTAGACGTTACTATCCAGGCACAAGTATTAGAACTTATGAAAGAATTAAAAGAAGAGTTCAATACAGCCATGATTTTGATAACTCATGATTTAGGCATAGTAGCAGAAACATGCGATAAGGTAGCTGTAATGTATGCAGGAGAGATAATAGAATACGCTACATTGGAACAATTGTTCGAGAAACCAAAACACCCTTACACTATAGGTCTTTTTGGTTCCATACCCAGCTTGGAAGAGGATGTAGAAAGATTGAAACCAATAAAAGGCCTTATGCCAGATCCTACAAATTTACCTGAAGGCTGCACTTTTCATCTAAGATGTCCTTATGTCAAAGAAATATGCAAAGAACGACAACCAATTTCAAAGGATATAGGAGATAATCACATGGTGAAGTGTTTAATATATGAAGGTGCAATGGAAGTAGAGGAGGTGCAATGATGGCTGAAGCACTTTTAAAAGTAGAGAATATAAAAAAACATTTTAAAACTCCTAAGGGCATGCTTCATGCAGTAGATGGAGTAGATTTTGAAATGGAGAAAGGTGAAACCTTAGGGCTGGTAGGAGAGTCAGGTTGTGGCAAATCCACCATAGGTAGGGTTATATTGCGATTGATAGAACCGACTGATGGAGAAATTTACTTTGAAGATCAAAATGTAAACAAGATGAAAAAAAAGCAGATGATCAAACTTAGAAGAGATATGCAAATAATATTTCAAGACCCCTTTTCTTCCCTAAATCCTAGACTATCTGTATCGGAAATAATAGCAGAGCCTTTAATCATACACAATATAGTGAAAAATAAAAATTCTGAGCTGGATAAGGAAGTATCTCGTCTAATGGAAACAGTAGGTTTGGCGGAAAGATTAGTAAACTCCTACCCCCATGAATTAGATGGAGGTAGACGACAGCGAATAGGCATTGCTAGGGCCTTGGCCCTAAGGCCTAAATTTATAGTAGCCGATGAGCCAGTATCAGCTTTAGATGTTTCTATCCAAGCTCAAATATTAAACTTACTACAGGATTTACAAGAGGAGTTGGACCTAACCTATCTATTTATTACCCATGATTTGTCCGTAGTCAAGCATATATCTGACAACATTGCAGTAATGTATTTAGGGAAAATCGTAGAGAAAGCTCCTTCAGATGAATTGTTTAAAAATAGTCTCCATCCCTATACTCAAGCATTGCTTTCAGCCATACCGGTACCAAGTTTGAAGAGCAAGAGGGAGAGAATTCTATTGAAAGGCGAAATAGCATCTCCAATAGACCCGAAACCGGGATGTAGATTTGCAGCTCGCTGCAATTATGCAATGGATAAATGTTTCAATGAGGATCCAGAGCTAATTGAAATTGGAAGAGAACACGAAGTAGCCTGCTTTTTGGTAGAAGAATAATTAATAGATAGCAAGTATCTGGGCGACTAGAGGTCGCTCAGATACTTTTTTTGTTTTTGGAACCATTACTAAAAATTAGCGTATTATGATTATGAACATATTATTTTGAATTAGGAGGTTTAGTCTATGAATGGGGATTACTACGGTAAAAGAAATGAAGAAAGTTTAGCTAGAGTTTTTATACCGTTTCAGATTATGAATCGGGTTTTTAATCCTAGCGAAGCTCTTAAAAAGGGAACTCTGTTTCCTGAATTGTATAGACCCTACAAAGTAGAAGGAGCTAGTCTATATGGAGGTGGCTTCAATGGATAGAGAACAAAAAGTATTGTTAAAAGAGATCATGGAGGTAGGATTTGTTCTTATTGAAACAAATCTATATTTAGACATTCAACCTAATGATGAAAGAGCTTTAAGACTTCACAACAGCTATTCACAAAAGTATAGGGAACTAGAATCGTTATATCAAGCTAAATATGGACCATTAAGATATACGGAAATGAGCAGTTGCCCCTGGGCATATATTAATGGACCATGGCCTTGGGAAATAAACTTTGATATACCTTAAGGAGGTTTAGATATGTGGATATATGAAAAAAGACTACAGTATCCCGTTAGAGTGGATACTACAAATCCTACTTTAGCAGCAATGATAATAGAACAATTTGGTGGCCCTGATGGGGAACTATCGGCAGGGATTAGATATTTAACTCAAAGATGGACTATGCCTACTAATCAAGCAAAGGCATTACTTACAGATATAGGCACCGAAGAACTAGCCCATTGGGAGATAATAGGAACATTGGTGTGGAGATTGGTAAAGGATGCTACAGTAGATCAAATAAAAGGAACACCCTTTGAAGCTCATTATGTAAATCATGGCAAAAGTCCTTTTCCTCACAATGCTGCTGGAGAAGCTTGGACTGCTGCATATATTCAATCAAAAGGTGATCCAATAGCAGATCTTCATGAGGATATGGCAGCGGAACAAAAGGCAAGAGCTACTTATGAGTATTTAATAAGAGTCAGTGATGATCCAGGTGTTAAGGATACATTGAGATTTTTAAGAGAAAGGGAAGTAGTTCATTTCCAAAGATTTGGAGAAGCCCTCATGATAGTACAAGATGAAATAGATAGAAAGAAGTTTTATTAAAAACAGGGATTTTCCCTGTTTTTAATTGGGTCTAGACATATTAATTAAAAAAAGGTACAATATATGGTACAGGTACAATATAGGATAAGGTATTATTAAATATAGCAAAGGGGGAATATCTATGAAAGCAATGACAGCTCAAAACTTAAGATCAGCTTTTGGTGGGGAGAGTCAGGCCCATATGAGATATAGAATTTGGGGTGCCAAGGCTGATGAAGATGGATTTCCAACAGTAGCTAGACTATTCAGAGCTACGTCTGATGCAGAGGAAGTACATGCTACATTGCATTTCAAAGCCTTAAAAGAGGAAAAGGGAGATTTCTCAGTGACTTCAGGAGCTGGATTTGGACTTGCTAGTACGTCTGAAAATCTTCAAGGGGCTATTGATGGAGAATTGTTTGAAGTAAATGAAATGTATCCTGCATACATAGCAGTAGCAGAAATGCAAGAGGAAAAAGCAGCCCTATCTGCTATGAGATTTGCTATTGAAGCCGAAAAGGTTCATGCAGATCTGTTTACAAAGGCCAAGGAAGCTGTAGATAGTGGTAAGGATTTAGAAGCAGAAAAAATATTACTATGTCCAGTATGTGGATTTATAAGCATAACTGGGGAAGAAGATAATTGCCCAATATGTAAAGCAAAAAAAGAATTATTCATAGAATATTAATAAGGCGCCGTTTGGCGCCTTGCTTTTTTATGAAAAGGTTTTCATAATTAGGACTACTAAGAAAATATGGGTGAATTAGGAAATGTGCCTATGATTTAAAACAAATGTATAGGATGTGAACTAAATGCTCGTTGAAACATTAGGTCTTTCGCTAATAATAGGGAAGTTAAGAAAAGGGAAAATAAGAAATCTTGGGAAACTCCATATTAGAGGATGGTATCTATTCATAATAGGTTTCATATTAGAAGTGATTAGTCTAACGATAGTTGCAAATACCAAGGGAAGAGTCTCCCGATTCATAATAGATTACTTTGCTATCATCCATACTTTTGTATTTCTAATGGTAATTATAGGCCTTGTATTAAATATTAGAGAAAGATGGATATGGTTAACTTTAATTGGAACCATTATGAACTTTATCCCTGTATTGGCCAATGATGGCAGAATGCCTGTATCTACTAAGGGATTAATAAATTCCCATCTATATGAACAAATAAATTTATTAAAGGACAACAAGATATTAACCCATATAATTGTCGACGAAAATACTAGATTTTATTATCTATCGGATATTATACCTATCCCAAAGCCGTATCCGCTACCAAAAGTTATAAGCTTTGGAGATATACTAATAGGAATAAGTATATTCTTATTAATCCAATACTATATGAAGG
>NZ_PPXY01000011.1 GCF_021655115.1 Clostridium sp. Cult3 | reverse complement strand
TCTCTTTCTTAGATATTAATATATCTATATACATAAGACGGTCTACCTAAAGAACCATATTCTGCTTCTTGTTTTACCAAGCCTATTTTTTGTAAATAGTTCATATATCTTCGTACTGTTGCTTTGGTAACTCCTATTCCTTTTGCTATTTCATCACCACTCATAGTTTCAGATTGGTTGGATTTCATAAAGGATATAACTCTATCTAAAGTTAGTTTATTCAATCCTTTCGGTAAACTAACCTCAAAAGTAGATGCACCAGTCATCATAGCATCAATATCTTCTTGGTCAACAGAATCTTTGTTTTTTAATATATTTGCCCTCATAGTATAGTTTTCAAGGGATTTTTTCAACCTTTCATATTCAAAAGGCTTTATTAGATAATCTACTACCCCTAATTGCATAGCATCATGAATTTTATCGACTTCCTTAGCAGCTGTCACCATAATAACATCCGAATCTACTTGATTTTTACGCATTTTTTTCAGAAAGTCTATGCCATCTAGTTTTGGCATATAAATATCCAGTATTATCAAATCAACAGTTTTTTTGTCAAGATATTCTAATGCTTTGTTTCCATCACCAAAAATGTTGACCACTTTAAATCCTTCTACACTTTCAATATAATTCTTGTTAATCTGTGCAACCATAGGGTCATCTTCAATTATTAACACCCTAGTCATGTTTATCCTCCTTTGGTATCCATGCTACTATCTTTGTACCTTGTCCAAGTATAGATTCTACATCTATTCTACCACTGTAGTTTTCCACCCTCTCCTTGACCAGTGAAAGTCCTATGCCTCTACCACTAGATTTTGTACTGTAACCATATTCAAATATCCTATGGAGATCTTCTTCGGATATTCCTTTGCCTGTATCCTCTACTTCTATTTTTATACTCTCCCTATTTTCATTTAGTCGCAGTAATATCCTTTTATTATCCTTTTCATCTTCAATAATGGATTCTAAAGCATTTTCTATAAAATTGCCCAAAATAGTAGTCAATACATTGCTATGTATTTTGCCATGATTTTTTTCTATATTGGATTCCTCATCTAAAATTAACTCTATACCTAATTCCTCCCCCCGACTATATTTTCCTATTATCAACGCTGAAACTACTGGATCTTTAATCTTATCCATAACCAAGCTGGTTATGTTTTGTTGTTGTTCTCTTATATCTACTATCTGTTTTTTAGCTTGATCTAATTTTCCCGTTTGAATTAATCCTAATATTACATGTAATTTGTTCATAAATTCATGGGTATTTGCTCTTAAGGCATCCACTATTTGGTTTACTCCAGTAATCTCCTCAGCTAATCTGGTTACTTCCGTTCTATCCCTAAAGGTACTTATGACTCCAATAGTATTTCCTTCATAGACGATAGGTATGGTGTTGATTACCACATTGATACCATTTAATATCCTTTCCTTTTCAATCTCTGTTTCTCCTGTAGCAAGAACCCTTTCTAAGCTATTGTTTGGAAATACTTTTCCTATTTCCATGCCCACGACATTTCCATCGTCAACTCCCAATATCTTTAAAGCAGAATCATTTATGGTAGTAATTCTTGAATTATGATCTATGGCAATAATGCCTTCTTGAATTGCCTCTAACATGGCATTTTTTTCATTATATAATCTAGTTATTTCATAAGGTTCTAATCCCAACAAGCTCTCTTTAATATCTGTTGCCAGTAGTATTGCTCCTATAACTCCTAAAGATAATCCACCGATGGCATAGAATACCATATTCTTTGCTGCAATATATTGATCATCTATTATACCATCAGTTAAAGTTCCTACCATTACAAAACCCACTTGTTCCTCATTACTGTCATGGATAGGTACAAAAGCTCTAAGGGAATGTCCAAGAGTTCCTGTAGCTTCTGATATATATTTATGGCCTGTCTCAATAACCCTTTTTTCATCTCCGCCAACAAAATATTGTCCTAATCGAGCTTTGTTAGGATGAGCATATCTTAAACCATACATATCTGCTACCACTATCATGTTTATATCTTTTAAAGAATCCAATACCTTATCAGTATAGTTTTGAATTATTCCTTCTGGATCTCCTTCTCTAAGAATGTCACCAATAAATGGTGCATTAGCCACATTGATCGCTGTATTCATATTGTTGTTCTCCACTTTTAACTTCACATTATTTGTAGCCCATCTTGTAACAAAAAACAAAGTAATAGTTACGGACGATAGCAAGATTATTATGGTATATAATATTATTTTCCTCTTCAGGCTAATTCTTGTTTCATTCATATATATCACCACGATACAAATTTTAATTAAATTCTCTATCCAATAGATAAAACATTATAGTAGCAGCTAAAAGGTCTGCACTTCCTCCTGGACTAATGGTTTTTTCGATAAATAATCTGTCCATCTTCTCTATGGCATTTTTTCCTTTTGTAGTAGTAATACCCCCTAAATTCAAAGCTTTTTTTGCTGAATTTTGCATAAGTTCTAAGGCTTCCATGCCGCCTCTCCACACCACATTGGTATCTTCTGCATAGATCATTATTTGTAGTAGAGTGTTGACAAAAGCATTGTTTAAGCTTAAGCCTCTATCTAAGCTACTATAAAGTTTAGGTAAACCATATTTCCTAACTGTAGGAAAGCCATTCTCCACCTCCCCCCTTATTCCAGTTATCCCATATTTTAAATATATTATTTCTCCTGCTGTCAATTTATCCGGTTTCTTAGTTTTGTCTAAATAGACAAGTTCCCTATCCACAATACCTTGAACCATATTAGATGAAAGACGACAAAGTTCTCCTATACATATCTTGTTATCGCTAGATATCTGTCTGGCTGCATTAGCACATATAATACCTAAAATAAATATCAATCCCTTTTGTGTATTAACTCCCTTTGTTGCACTAAACATTACTCTCTCCGCTTTGATACCAATATCCCTTAAATATTTAAACAGTTCATCTGGATTATTTCTTCCATATCTATAGCCTAATCGACTACACTTATACATATAAGGATAAAGGGAAATGGAGCTGTCTATAAAAGTAAATACATCCATATCCTTATGAGAACCAGTATTGTAACTATCTACAAGTCCAGGTTTAGGTGCTGTAACTACTTCATATAGCATTGATTTCAAAGCTAATTCAGCTATTTTTTTCGAAATTATCTGCTCCATTGGGGTTCTCCTCCATTAACTTGTACTTGGATACTAGCTCATCTATAACAATTAGAAGGTCTTTCAAAGTATGAGTGTTTGACAATATGCATTTCCTAGCGGGATTATCACATATTAAACATCTTCTTTCATCTAAACCCAAATCCCTTCTGCTCACCATTTTTTTATCCTTTCCTTTTACATCTATATCTGCAACTCTACCTAAAAAGTGGTTTTCTTCAAAATCAATGGCTATTTTTTTCAGATCATTAATGCTGGAATTAACTATGATAAAGACTTCTGGACCGTCTTTATCAACTCTAGCCTCAAAATAAAGGATAGATAATTTCCTAGAGTATAACCAATCTACAAAATCCTTTGTTATGGCATTGTGGCAGTATAAATAATCTTCATTATACTTATGCTCTCCAGGGATGTTTAGGGTGATTATTATTACAGGTAGTTTATATGTTTCTACTAAAGTATTAGTATACAACCATCTGTTTTCTCTAGCTGTTAAAATTTCCATCATCATTATTCTCAACTACACAATATTATAGATAGAATCTATTATATTGCCATCCCTATATTCCACTAGGCCTACTACCTTGTCTCCAGTTTTAATTTTGTTAGGTTTCCCAGTCATAGATTCCGCTTTTTTCTTTAAGTCCTGAATATCTACTATAGGTAAACCTGCCTCCATAAGTCTTTCCCTTAAATCTTTATTTCTGGGGTTTACTGCTATACCCCTTTCCGTTACTATTACATCAATGTCATTTCCAGGAGTAGTAGTGGTAAGAACTTCATCTACTATTATAGGTAGCCTTGCCCTAATTAAAGGTGTTACAATTATGGAAAGCTTAGATCCTGCTGCTGTATCATTGTGCCCTCCTGATCCTCCAATAATGAAGCCATTAGAATTGGTATGGACATTAACATTAAAGGATGTGTCTATTTCAGTAGCTCCTAATATAACTATATCTAGATTGTCAACAGCACAGCCTTTTGAGTTTGGATTTGCATAAAATGAAGCGGAAACTTCTAGGTGATCTGGATTAGATTTTATAGATCTTACCGCATCTAAATCAAAACATTGTACATCTATTAGTTTTTTAAACAAACCTTCCTCTAGAAAGTCTACAAAATATTTGGTTATACCTCCCATACCAAAACTACCTACGATATTTTTTTCAATCATAATTTGCTTTAAGTAATAGGCTGCAGCAAGGGAAGATCCACCTGCTCCCGTTTGAAAAGAGAAGCCATCCTTCAAAAGCCCAGAATGCTCTATTACTCTGGCAGCATATTTAGCAATGGTAAGTCCAATAGGATCCCTAGTTATCTGAGTAGTACCTGATACTATTCCACTAGCTTCACCTATGGCATCTACCTCTACCACATAATCTACTTGAGTCTGATCTATTGATATTGGCGATATAGGATAATCCATTAAATTATCTGTAATGGCTACAACCTTTTTTCCATGGCGTGCATCAGGGAAGGCATACCCTAAAGAACCACAGGCCGACGGTCCATCTACTCCATTGATATTTCCGTAATAATCTGCTGTTGGAGCTGCTATAAAGGCTACATCTATTTCCAGCTCCCCTGATTCAATAGCCCTAGGTCTTCCACCGTGACTTCTAAAAGTTACTGGTTCATCCATTATTCCTTCAGAAATTGCCTCTCCAACTACCCCACTCATATAGTTCGTATCAATTGATGTAACTACGCCCTCTTGTATATGCTTTATGAGTGGTTCATGTATTGGGAAAATGGAACTTGCTGCCAGTTTGATGTCTTTGTAACCCATTTCAGCAATAGTAGCCATAACCATATTTAATACATAGTCTCCATTTCTTAGATGATGATGGAATGAAATAGTATCTCCATCTTTAAGATTACATAGTTTGATTGCTTCCTTAATGGAACCAACTAATTTTTTCATATTTTCATGCCTCCCCCTATGCTTTCCCACATGTTAATAATCTGTTTTGCCCTATTGACTATAGGAGCATCTACCATTTTTCCATCAAGGGCTATTACACCTTTACCTTCTTTTTCCGCTCTCTCTATTGCATTTACAACTCTTCTTGCATACTGATATTCTTCGATACTAGGTGTAAATACATGGTTAACAGTATCTATATGTCTTGGGGATATGACGGATTTGCCTGTGAAGCCTAAATCCTTAGCAAATTCAGCGTCGTTCCGCAATCCTTCGTCATCATTAACATCTGTAAAAGGTGTATCTATAATGTCAACTCCAGCGGCTCTACCAGCTACTACAAGTCTAGATCTACTGTAGAATATTTCCAGCCCCTCTTTGGTTCGTTTAGCACCTAAATCAGCAGTTAAATCTTCAGCTCCTAAAAATAGGGCGGTTATTCTACTGCTAGCTTTAGCTATTTCAAAGGCGTTTTCTACCCCCAATGCAGTTTCTATTAGAGGTATTATAGTCACCTTACTTACATCTATACTTAGCCTTTCCCCGACTTCTCCCAAATAGGATTCAACTATATGTATATCTTCTTTGTTTTCTACTTTTGGTATTAGGAAACCGTCAATATCTGCTAGCAATATTTCATCTAAGTCCTTCTTCCAATATTCTGTATTTATAGCATTGATTCTCACTATCTTCTCTATATTGCCAAAGTCACTCTGAGATAGAACATTTCTCACCAATATCCTAGCCGAATCCTTCTCTCCTGGTGAAACAGCATCCTCTAGATCATAGATAATGCTATCTGAACCAAAAACATCTCCATTTATTATCATAGAGGGACTGTTTCCTGGTATAAATAGCATAGTTCTTCTTATCCTAGTCATATTAATCAGCACCTCCCCTAAGTACTGCCGTCTCTATTCTAGCTTCCAACACACAATCTAAGGCTCCTCTATCCTGTATCTTCAATGAGACACTATCCACTCCCAATCCTTCCAAAGTCCTATAGGCAACTTCCTCAATCCTATCAAAAAATTGTTTACCTACTATGCTATCAATTTCCAACTTTATTCCCCCTTCTATAGGCCTAATAGTTACTAAGGCATCGTTGGACTCTAGTGAGCCTGCTATAGCTATTTTGTTAATTTTCATATCTATCACCTCTCTATTTTTCTATACTTTGAATCTTTTTCATGATATCTTTTCCCTTGGAAGACATTATAAAATTATAGGTTGATTGAGGTACTATGTTTTTAATGCCCTCAATATCACCTGTTCTCATAGCCTCTCTAACCCTAGAAGCACTAACCCAACTTCCTTCTATTTCCAGCCTTGGTATCTCAACCACTTCTATGCCCCTTCCTGGAAGAAGTTTCTTCATAGTCTGATTATAAATAGAAGTCACTGGGCAATAGGGCTCTTCCCCTACATATCGCTTTTTAACCTTTAAAGATGGCCCAATATATCTTGAAAATAAATCTAAATCTAACGACGTCTGAGCTATGGCTAAATCTAGCTCCTTAGTAAAATAGGAAGGAAAAGTAGCAGCCGATATAATATAATTCCCACCTGCTATAACTTCTATATTTTCTATATCCTTTACTCCTTCCTTAGTAAGCTCAAACCTTATATCAAAGGGAAATATGGACTTGTCTTCTTCTACTACCAAAACGTACAAGAAGGGACTATGGGTTACAGCCTTTTCAATTAGATATCTATGACCTAGGGTAAATGGATTTCCATTAATAACAATGCAAGAAGCATTGGAAGGCTTGTCCATAGAAATTTGTTTAAGATTAGAAACATAATCGTCTATATGACCACCCCATTCTAACAACACTGCATGAGGCAAAGCTTCAGCTATCTTTTTAAATCCCAATTCTAAGAACATGAATTGAGAATTGGGATTTGTATAGATAAAAATATTATATATTTCGTTTTCTATGGCCTTTTTAATTAAATTGGTGATTATTAAGGATGCTATGCCTTTTCCTTGATATTCTGGAGAAATGCCTACTCCTTTAATAATATTCTTACCTAAAGAGCCTGTCCCAATTAGAGCATCATCATGATAGATTCCAATAGTATAATCTAAATTTTCTGGCATCCTTAGGTTTAAATCTTTTAGAAAGGTTTTAACTTCCATATAATCCTTATTTTCATCTAAATACAACTCTCTTTCAGTATACATTTTATCACTCCAAGGTTTTAGCTTTCCAATTTAAGTTCATTATAATGAAAATTCAAATCTTTGTATTATGATTTGCTATACTTTTCCCTAAACAATTCTTTTATTCCACCTTTTTCGATTATATTTAAAATATATGGTGAAATCTTTTCCCCTTGCAATATTTCATCAGTACTTTGGTTGATTATAGTTCCTTCGTGAATATGAATTTCTAATACATTTCCATCTTCCACCTTCCTACTTATATCCTTGCATACCATTAAAGGTAAAGCTAAATTAGTAGCATTTCTATAAAATATCCTAGCAAAAGATTCAGCCACTATCATTGATACTCCACAGGAAATAAGGGCAATGGCTGCATGTTCTCTACTAGATCCACACCCAAAATTTTTTCCTGCGATTACTATATCCCCTTTTTCAACTTCATTAGCAAACTCCCTGTCTACGCCTTCCATACAATGTAATTTTATATCTTCAGGTTTTACAAGTTCTAAATATCTACCTGGATAAATTTGATCAGTATCAATATTATCTCCGAATACAAATGCTTTCCCAATTATAATATCCTTCATCTATATCCCTCCCTTATATTGTATGTGCTGTAATATATCCATTCAGGGCAGAAGCAGCTACTGTCATAGAAGAGCTAATATAGATAGAAGCCTTAGTACTTCCCATCCTCCCTGGGAAGTTTCTATTAGTAGATGTAATACATACTTCATCATCTGCTAGTAATCCCCCATGAGTTCCTAAACAGGGACCACATCCGGGGGCTGTGAAAGTAGCTCCTGCTTCAATTAACTCTTGCACATAGCCTTTTTCTATAGATTCCTTTAGTACCTCATCTGAGGCAGGAATTATTATTAGTCTTACATCAGAATGAACTTTTCTGCCCTTAAGAACTTCATAAGCAGCTTTTATATCATCTACACGTCCACCAGTACAAGAACCTATAAAAGCTTGGTCAATTTTAATACCTTCAGTCTTTTTTACAGGGATAACATTGTCTACACTATGAGGAGCTGCCAATTGAGGCTCTAGGCCCCCTACGTCAAAGATATAATGCTCATGGTAATCATAGTTTTCATCGGTTTCAAATATTGTATATTCTTTGTTAGCCCTACTATTTACATAGTCAATCACCGCTTGATTTGGCTTCATATAAGCAGTTTTTGCCCCCATTTCTACGGACATGTTACAAATTACCATTCTTTCAGGTACACCTAGATTCTCTATATAATCACCACAATATTCTATGGCTTTATATACAGCTCCATCGGTCTTTAACTTTCCTAAAATATATAGAATAACATCTTTAGCATATACATTTTCTCTTGGCTTTCCTCTTATCTCCACTTTTATTATTTCAGGTACTCTAAACCATAATTTGCCGCTAATCAATATAGTAGCCATATCCGTGGCTCCTACTCCAGTTCCAAAAGCGCCAAAGGCCCCATGAGTTGTCGTATGGGAATCAGTTGCTACTATAATCATTCCTGGATATATTAGTCCTGCTTCGGGCATTACCTGGTGACAAACACCCTTATTAATATCAAAATGATAGGTAAGCCCCTGTTCTTTGGCAAAATCTCTCATTTCCTTATGTATCTGCGCTGTATTTATAGTAGGTGCAGGAGCATAGTGGTCAAAAACAAAAGCTATCTTGTCCTTATCGAACACTTTATCTCCTCCCATCTCATAAAAAGAATATACAGTCTGTAAATATAGATCATTTATTTCGGCAAAATCTATATCGCAGTTTATAATATCTCCAGGCTTAACGCTGTCCAGTTTTGCGGCCCTAGTTAAAATCTTTTCTAACGCATGCATAAAATTCCTCCTTTATGTTATGTTTCAAAATATTCTGACATAAATGAGTGTATATATTTAGTCGATATGTTTTCTATTTCTTGATAGAATAATAGATTTAGCACTTAATAGAGACGAGAATTAATTACTATAAAGATGTACAAATATTCTTCTAGAAATTTTATATATTGAAGTAATGTTACGTGGATAATTGATAGGTTTAATTTATTTTATTATATACAAACTTTCCCCCACATGCAAGCAATTCACCAAATGTCTAATGTCTTTCTCATCCTAATCTTGGCATTAAAATCATATAAAGAGGAATAAATACCAAACTTACTAATGTAGTTATTGTTACTGCTGTAGCTACATACTGAGAATCTGCATTATATGTTTCACTTACAGTAACGGTTTGGATCATTACTGGCATGGCTGTTTGTACAGTAAATACTTGAGTGGCTATTTCTTCTAATCCAGCTCCTCTAGAAACAAAAAAAGTTAACATAGGAGCCAATACAAATCTCATAAGCATTATAAAAAGGATTGAAATATCTATGTTAATATTTTTTAAACCAATCTCATACATAATTCCACCAATAAATATTAAGGATAAGGGTGTGCTCATATTTCCTAAATATTTAGCAGTATTTAATATTAAATTTGGTGGCTTAAAGTCTAGAAGTACTAGTGCTAAACATACCAACACCGTAATTAATGGTACGGAAAATATATTTTTAATAAATTCTTTAAAATTGAAAACTTTCCCTTGTCCATCTTCTTTTATCTTAGGGCTACATAATCCCCAAAACACGATGGTATTTGCTATATAATAAAACATTACATAAGGAATGCTCTTTTCTCCAAATAATCCCATAGATACAGGTAGCCCCATAAATATACTGTTAGACACAGTACACATGGCTATGAAGCTACCTCTTCTTGATCTTTCAATATTTAATATACTGCTTAAAAAAATACCCAATCCGAAGGAAATCAACATTGTTGTTAAAGGTATCAAAAGTAATTTACCCGATGATAACATCATGGCTCTAGGAAAAGAATTAAAAAAATTATTTATAGTCACTGCAGGAATAGAAATGTTTACAACCAATTTAGTCATTAAAGATTTATGTTCTTTTGTATACCAGCCCTTCCAAGAGATAAAAAATCCTACTAACATCAATAATAAAATTACCAATACGGTCTCAATTGCATTAAATATCACACAAACACCTCCAACTTCTATTATGATACACTTTTATTATCCGAGGATTCCATAACTTATAGTTGATACTATTATTCCAGCCGTTAACACTCCTGATAAGATTACAAACAAAGCCTTTTTGTAATCTAACTTTAGCAAAGACGCAGCTATACAGCCTGTCCATGCTCCAGTAGTAGGTATAGGGATGGCTACCAATATAAATAGGCCTAGTAGACTATATTTTTTAATGGTGTTTCTAGTCCTTTTCATGGTTCTTCTCTTAACCCAGCCGATGAATTTAGAAAACAGGGCAGTCCTTTCCAGATAATTCATCAATGGGTTTAATATCTTAAGCAATATAGGTACTATCATCATATTACCTAATATACTGATTATAGTACTATGTATAGGGCTTAATCCTAAAGATATACCTAAAGGAATAGCTCCTCTAAGTTCAGATAAAGGCATTGCAGCTACAATTATAACTAGTATTTCTCTTTTTACTTCCTCCAATAGTTCCCACATAAGCATATCTCCTTTTTTTGCTCCCTTAGATTATATTATATTCTATTCCTTATGTCCAAAGTCCTCTATTGATTTATAAAAATTATTTTCGGATTAGATGGAAATAAGTTAGTAAGTTAGTGCCGGGGGTAGATATTTACCGGGGGTAGATATTTACCAGGGATGGATATTTACCGGGGGTGGATATTTGGGGGGGAGGTGTTTAGGGAGCTGTCCCTGTTGTCCTATATAAAATTCATAGATAAATTACGATTTAGTTATATTTTTAATGATAATCGTCATTTTTGATTCTTTTTAACTGTTTTTGCCCCATTTTCATATCTTGCATTTATAGTGAATTTCCCCTATACTATAATAGTCAGCGGTTGCGGGGTGTAGCGCAGTTTGGTAGCGCACGTGGTTTGGGACCATGGGGCCGGGGGTTCAAATCCCTCCACCCCGACCATATTAAAAAAAGAAGGATTGAGAATCTCAATCCTTCTTTTTTTATATTATATCATTTGTCAATGTATTGTAATACTATTGTAACCATATTGATATATTCAAATTATATAATCATATTGTAAACCTATATAAAATGGGTTTTCTTGTAGAAAGGTGGATATTGTGAAAAAGATATTAGGTCTTACTAGACGATGTACTCAGGATTTTCATATGATTGAAGATGGAGATAGGATAGGGGTTGGAGTTTCTGGCGGAAAGGACAGCCTAGTTCTTTTGTACGCCTTGAAATTATATCAAAATTTTAGTCCAGAAAATTTTGAACTAGAGGCCTTTACCATAGATTTAGGCTTCGATGGATTTGATGTAGATACTATCAAAAACTATTGCAATACTATAGAAGTACCCCTTAACGTAAAAAAAACCAATATAAAAAATATAGTATTCGATATTCGCCAAGAGAAAAATCCCTGTTCTCTATGTGCCAATATGAGAAGGGGAGCTCTTCATAACGCTTTGAAGGACAAGGGTTTTAACAAACTAGCCTTAGGTCATCATGCCGATGATGCTATAGAAACCCTGTTTTTAAGTATGTTCTATGAGGGAAGATTTAAAACCCTACCTCCCAAATCCTATTTAACTCGAAAAGAATTATATGTTATAAGACCTTTTTTGTACGTAGCTGAAAAAGATATTGAAGGAGCTGTGGACAAATTTCAGATCCCTGTAGTAAAAAGTCCTTGTTATGTAGATAAGAAGACTAAAAGGGAAGAGATTCATAATTTACTACAGGATATCTACAAGAAAATACCAGGAGCAAGGGATAAAATCCTTACAGCTATAAAGAACGAGGAAGAGATCAACTTGTGGTTTTAACTTTAGAAGAGGTGATGATTATGAACAAGTATTTTAAAAAGTATTTTGCTTATCTGTTAATTTTATGCACCATCGTTTCTTGGGCTACACCCTCCCTTGCTGCTAAGTCAGTCAGTATGCCCTATGTAATCCACGAAACCGTAGATTCCCAATACCTAGGATCAGGAATAAAGTATGAAAACGTAAAGAAATTCACATCTAAGGGTTGGTGGAATATCAATGTAGTTAGAGTGGATTTAACGGATGAATACGCAGAGGTCAAGGGCCTTATGAATAGCAAGGGATTATCTAATAGTACTACTGT
The DNA here is from genome assembly GCF_021655115.1 of Clostridium sp. Cult3. Classification (GTDB taxonomy): domain Bacteria; phylum Bacillota; class Clostridia; order Tissierellales; family Tepidimicrobiaceae; genus PPXY01. Next base: position 28,838 of record NZ_PPXY01000011.1, on the reverse strand, counting down.
AAGCAATATGGTCAATGACCAAAAAGCAGTAGCAGGTGTAAATGGGGACTTCTTTAATTTTAGACCTATACCCCATCCTATGGGAACTTTTATTGAGGACGGAGAAATCATATCTTCTCCTATTGAAAGAGCCTATGCCTTGCCTACTTTTTATTTAGATAATGATAACAAGGCAGATATTACATTTTTCGATAGAAGGATGAATATTGTTAATGTTAATTCAGGAATAAGCGTAGCTATAAGTCTAATCAACAAGGCAGCGGATATGAATATGGTCACCTTGTTAAATAAAAATTGGGGATACCAGTCTTTTGGAAATAAATTTAATAAAGACACCGTTGAATTAGTAGTCATAGATAATATTGTACAGGAGATAAGAATTGGACAGCCTCCTATCAATATCCCAGAAAACGGATACATAATCACCGTTAGTGGAGATAGAAAACAACCTTTGCTTGATAATTTCAATGTAGGGGATGAGGTCAAATTAAATATGGGCACTACCCCAAATCTAGAAAATATCAAATTTGCCATTGGTGGCGGTAGTATTATCCTAAAAAATGGAGTGCCTACCAATTCCAATATTAATATAAAAGGAGACCAACCTAGAACGGGATTAGGTATTTCAAAGGACGGCAAAGAACTTATCATAGCCACTATAGATGGTAGAAATACTTCCTATAAGGGAGTAAGTCAAGAGATATTTGCAGTCATCCTTAGAGACTTAGGAGCCTACAATGCAATCAATCTAGATGGTGGGGGTTCCACTACTATGGCAGTAAAACCTGTAGATGAACAGGTAGCCAAGGTTGTAAATAGACCTTCTGATGGCGGTCAACGTCGGGTAGTTAACGGTGTAGGAGTTTTTTCCAACGCACCTAAGGGAGAACTTAGCTATATAAAGGTTACTACCGATGATGCTAATATGTTCTTAAATACCTCTAGGAGATTTTCTATTAAAGGTTATGATCAATACCACAACCCAATAGAAGTAAATCAAGCTGGGGTTGAATACAGCTTTGAAGGAATAGAAGGGGAAATGGAAGGAAACCTACTAAAGGCTAAATCTAAAGGAAAAGCTACTATTACAGCTAATTATAATGGACTAACTGCTAGCATGGATGTAAAGGTATTAGACGAAGTAAAATCCTTCACTCCAGCCTTAGACAAGTTTAATATAAGTACCAACAGTCAAAAGAATATTGGAGCCCTATCTGGTATAGATAGGAATGGATTTAAAGCAAAACTATATCCAGAAGATGTTAACTGGACTGTAAACAAGGATATAGGATATGTGGAGAATGGAATATTCTATAGTGGTGAAAAGCTAGGTTCTGGTGCTATAACTGGACGCATCGGTCAAGGGGTCAACAATATTTTAGTATCCATTGGCAGCACCGGAGTACTGACAGAAGGCTTTGAAGATACAAATAGTATTAAATTTAACTCCTATCCTGAATATGTAAAGGGTAGTGTAGACATAAGTCCTGATGCTAAACAAGGAAATAACAGCGTTGTACTAAGATATGATTTCTCCCAAGGAGATGCAACTAGAGCAGCTTATTTAGACTTTATGCCAGCAGGTAAAAAGGGATTGACCTTTAACGAAGCTCCAATTAAATTAGGCCTTTGGGTTAAAGGTGATGGACAAGGTAGTTGGTTAAGAGGAACTATTAGGGATAAGGACGATAAGGAATATACCATAGATTTTGTAAAGTCCATAAACTTTACAGATTGGCAATATGTAGAAGCAACTATTCCTAATATAGCTAATCCAATTACACTGGATAGAATATACGTAGTAGAAACAAATCCAGAGAAAAAACATTCTGGAGAAATACTAATAGATGGATTGACTGCCGTATATCCAGCAAAATACGATAGTACTGGATTACCAAAACCAACTAGTTTCACTGACGAAAAAAATATAAAAAGTGAGAAAACTCAGGAGGGTTTTTCCTTCATAGTGACTAAGGCTCAACCAGATATAGATAAGATAGCTGAATTTAATGCTAGCGGCCAGATTCAAAACAAAGCCAATGCCCACGATGTTAGTATATTTATGGGTGGATCTAATACAGAGTTTATTAAAAGCATACAATCTAAATTAGTATTAAATACAGGCATCAATTATATGAAGAGAGAATACCAAAATGTACTATTTATCGACGCCAATAGCTCTAAGGGCGGAATAAGACCTACAAACCCAGAACAATGGAAGTGGCTAAAAAGCGATTTAGCTAATTCCACAAAGGATCATATAGTATTAATACTAAATACGCCTATATTTGGTAATGGCGGATTTACGGACAAACTAGAGGCTGATCTATTACATGATGTATTAGTAGAAACAGGAGAAACTGGAAAGACCATATGGGTTATCCATGGCGGTAATAGTACTACAACCCAAGTAAAAGACGGTATTAGATATATTCAATACGACAATAGGGCTGTAAAAGATACTAATCAAATAAAAAGCATAAAAGCAATAGAATTCATAGTAAATGGTAAGGATATAACCTATCAGATAAACCCAATGTTTGGGAATTAAGAGATTGGAAAACCTGGATAAAAAACTATCCAGGTTTTTAGTTATATAGTATTATACCTAGGGCTAATATAGTTAATATGATGGCAAAAGCACTATAGACATATCTTTTTCTCATAAAAATCCTCCCTTCAGCTGTTAATATTATAAACAACTAAAGGGAGGATTATTCTTAATAACATCAATTATCAATTTTAGAAATCCAATTTCCATATACCCACCCGACATCCTTCTTTCCATCTATTTGAACCTTGTAAAAATAAAATCCTTTGTTTAACACTGGCTCTTCCATTATGGTCATAATTGCATCTTTTTTTACTCTGCCTATTTCTTTACCTCTAGGTTTATCGAATAACACTAAAAAATCCTTCCCGTCTATAGCTACCACATCCCCTGGGTCATACTTCAATATGTCTCCCTTATGATATGCCTTAGGAGTTGGGATATTTTTGCCTTTCTTAGGATACCCCTTCTTAGGTATATGCTCCCTACCAATAGGGGTTATCTTCTGACCATAGTCCTTCAATGCTACTTGAAATATCTTATCCTGATAGGTCTTGTTATAGTTTACATTAGGATTATTCCTATCCAATAATCCATTATAAGCCCATAGGGCAAAATACCAATGTTCCAAAATATTAGGGTCTGTATTACCTATTTGTGGCATCTTGTCATTTACCCATTTCCATTTAGCCAGTAGATGATCTGCTCCAGCCTCAATATTATATACGGGATCATTTTTTAGCTTAGCCAGATCATATCTACCATCTCTTCCGCTTATCTGCATTATGCCAATATGTCCACCTCTACTAACCTTTGGTCTGCCATCTCTATTATACTGCATTAAAGTGGATTCCACTTTACCGATGGATTTTAATATAACACTAGGTATCCCCCTTTTGGTGGCTATATCTTCTATAAGAGCTTCTACTTCTTTTCTGGATAAGTTTTTATCAGCACAGATTGTGGTATTGGCAAACCCAAATATCAAAGCACAGAAAATCAGAACAGAGGCCATCCTTCTTTTCATCTTTCTAACCTCCTACCAACTTACATACCCTTTTTTAAACTGTTGATACATCATATCCGCTATACCCAATCCAGCATCTTGTTTAGCAACCTCATTAGATATTTCTTCCACATACAAATCCTCAAATATCCTAGTACCAAGACCTTTCTCTACTAAGTCTCCTTCTGGAACTGTCTTTTTCATCTCCTTGAACATCATAGATAGAAATAGGGCTTCAAACTCCTTACAAGCTTCCATGAGAGTTTCATCATCCTGATCCTTGTTGATCTTATTATGTAATAGTTTTGGATCCTCCATCTCTCCTATTATGAAACTATTGTTTATTATTTCCACCTAGACCACTCCTCTATCTTTTCAAGTTGTTTACTAGTTGAAGCATTTCATCAGCTGTTTGTATGGTCTTTGAGTTGATTTCATAGGCTCTTTGAGCAGTAATCATCTTCACCATTTCATCTACTACTTGAACATTGGAAGCTTCTAAATAGCCTTGTACTACTCTTCCTTCCATTTCATCAGCCTCAACGGGTATCTCTTCTCCCGAAGCTGGTGTAGCACTATATAGGTTTAGTCCCTCGCTTTGAAGTCCTTCTGGATTGGTAAATTTAACTAATGCAATCCTACCTAAATCCACTATATCACCATATTCATCTACTCCTGTAATATAGCCTAAATCGTCTATGGCTATATCACTAAGACCTGATTCTATGATTATCTCATCATCATCTTCCGATAATACTATATAGCCTTCAGATGTAACTAACATACCTTCTTCATCCTCTACGCTTAGCTTAAAACTTCCATCCCTAGTATATCTAATATCTCCATTTGGCAACTCTACTACGAAGAAACCATCTCCATCAATAGCCAAATCAAAGGTGCCATTGGTCTCGATAAAACTACCATTTCTAAAGTCCTTTTTAGTAGCTGTAGGCATAACTCCATGTCCTACTTCTAAATTTACCGGTCTACCCTCTTCATCTACTATATTATTCCTCTTTAAGTTGGCATAGAACAAATCTTTAAATTCAGCCCTAGATGTCTTGTAGGATGTAGTGTTTACATTGGATAAATTGTTGGAAATAGTATCTATATTAAACTGTTGTGCTCTCATACCTGTAGCGGCAGTCCATAAAGCTCTCATAACTTTCTCCTCCTATACTCTTCCTATTTCATTTGAAGCCTTCTCTAACATCTCATCTTGTACCCTTATGGCCCTTTGTCCAGCCTCAAATTCCCTTAAGAGGGTGATCATCTCTACCATTTCACTTATAGCATTTACATTGGAACCTTCCAACGCCCCTTGAAGTACATCTCCTTCAAAAGGAACCTCTTCTGCTGGTATTTCCTCGCCATTTTCATTTACTTCCATCTGAAATAGATTATCTCCTATTTTCCTCAAAAATTCTTTGTTTTCTATATCTACTATATCTAAAGAACCTACTACATTTCCATCTACTCTTACCACACCATCAGAGTTTATTTCTACCTCTTCCCCATCGATTGCTATTGGACCTCCCGTCCCTAGAACCATCTCTCCTCTTAGGGTAGTAAGATAGCCTTCCTCATTTACTAGGAAGGAGCCATCTCTAGTATAGTAGGTATCCCCTTCTTCACCTTGTATTTTGAAAAAACCTTCTCCTATTAGAGCCAAATCATAGGTACCACCAGTTTCAATCAGATTACCTGGTGAATAATCGGTGGCTATTTTTTTAAACTTAACCCCTGCATTCATGGTCCCTATAACGTGGGAAGGTGGATGGTAGACTATTTCATCAAGCAATCCTTCCAAATTCCCAGCTCCTTGAATAGGATTTCCTGCCCCATCGGTAATATAGTTTTCGTAATCCGTCTTGTACTCACCTTTATCATCTTTATAATACGTCCTTAGATATCCTTCATCGTCAATGATAAATTGAATCTCCTTTACATAGCTATCTTCCCCATAAGGAGTCCTAACTACGAAGTATCCATTTGGAGTTCTAGCCCTATGTACTTCACCAATTTGTTCATAATCTATCTGGTTTTCGCCAGTCCTTCTAACCTTTGGTTTTGTATCCTTTATTCTAGATAGTAACTTTTCCGGAAAACTTTCCGTTAAGGATACATCCTTCTTGTATCCAGTAGTATTTACATTGGCTAAGTTATTAGCCAGAACATCTAATTTTCTTTGATTAGTGGCCAAAGATGTGGCACTAATATATAGCCCTCGGTTCATTTAAATCCCCTTCCTAAGCTAATCCTTTTCCTCATCCAATATTATCGTCATATAAAATGTATACTTTAGTAGTTATTTGTACCTATAGAATCGGAATTAATTAAGTCATTTTCCATTAAATCAACCCAATCCAAAGCTTTCCCCGTACCTATAGCAACAGAGCCAATAGGGTTGTCCGATATATTAACCTCAATTCCCGTCTTAGATGTAATTAACTTGTCCATACCCTGTAGCAAGGCTCCTCCGCCACTCATGAGTATTCCCTTATCTCCTATATCTGCTGCCAATTCTGGAGGCGTCCTCTCCAGTACTGAGTGAATAGTTTCTACTATTTGGTATAGGGGTTCTTCCATGGCTTCTAACATTTCACTAGATGATATGGTGATGGTCTTTGGTAGCCCTGTCAATAGGTTTCTACCTCTAACCTCCATAAACACTTCCTTATCTCTTGGGAATGCTGCTCCTATGTTAACTTTCAAATCCTCTGCCGATCTTTCACCTATCATCATATTGTACTTCTTCCTTATATACCTAGCTACAGCCTCATCACAATCATCTCCAGCAATCTTTATGGAACGGGATAGGACTATGCCTCCTAAGGAAATTACAGCTACATCTGTAGTTCCACCACCTATATCTACTATCATGTTTCCATTAGGCTCAGTAATATCTACTCCTGCACCAATAGCAGCTGCAATAGGCTCCTCTATGAGGAAGGTCTTTCTAGCTCCAGCATGGATACTAGCTTCTAATACTGCTCTTTTTTCTACTTCCGTTACTCCACTAGGTACACATATAACAGCCCTTGGTTTAAAAAGGGATTTGCCAATGGCCTTGGTAAAAAAGTATTTTAGCATCCTCTCAGTAATTTGATAATCGGAAATTACTCCATCTCTCATAGGTCTTAAGGCTACAATATTGCCAGGAGTTCGCCCTAACATCTTTCTAGCCTCTTCTCCTACGGCCAAAAACTTACCATTAGTTTGATCTATGGCAACTACAGAGGGTTCGTTTAATACAATGCCCTTACCCTTGGCGTAAACTAATATGCTTGCCGTTCCTAAATCTATACCCAAATCGGTTCTAAAAAAAGCCATATTTGATTTTCCCCCTTTATCATCTACTATATAATAATATATCACAACATATAAATAATTCTATATAAATCCAAAAATTCCTTCTCCATTATGCAAAATTATCCAAAAAGACCGAAAGGTCCTCAAGGGATATACCCTTAAGAACCTATTTAATCGTTCACAGCTTTGTATTTTAATTTTGTTGCTTTGCCGCCTCTAATATGTCTTTCCGCTTTGTTCTGCTCTAAGACCTGCTTTACCATAGATGCTATAAGAGGGTTTATCTTTGGAAGCCTTTCTGTAACATCTTTATGAACGGTGCTCTTTGAAACACCAAAAACACCTGCTGCTTGGCGGACAGTAGCCTTTTCGCTTATTATGTACTTTGCAATTTCTAATGCCCTTTCCTCTATATAATCCTTCACTTATAGTTAACCCCCTTTGAACTTAATTTTGGGTTTTTAATCTTTGTAAATACTTATGCATATTAACTTTCTATTAGAACAAATATAATCAGTGTAAATGGCTAAATGCTGGCAAAATTTTAGTAGGATCTATATTAATTCCATCTTGGATCACCTCAAAATGAATATGGGGCTCCATCATCATCTCGATGGCAGCTGTTCTACCAACTTTTGATATAGGTTGACCCTGGTTTACCCTTTGACCTTCTCTTACCATATCTTTAGTAGATAGATTAGCATACTTAGTCATTAGGCCTTCCCCATGATCCATTATGATTACTATTCCCCAAAGCTCATCTTCATATACCTCCATTATGGTACCAGATAGAGCTGCATTAACCTGAGTACCTTCATCGGCAAATAGATCTATGCCCTTGTGACTGGTCCATTCTTCTAAAGTATCTGAATAGACTAAGCTATCAGTGGTAAATGTTGCTCCTAACTTTCCCTCTACTGGCAATATCATCTCTACTTTGTCCTTTAACGGTTCTGGTTCTTCATCTGCTACAAAATCTAAATCCTCTTCCATATCCTCATCCTCAGGATTTTCCCCTTCTACTGTATCATCTGCTTCCCCTACTTCCTCTGCTTCTCCTACTTCCCCTACATACTCTTCCCTAAGGTGTTCTTCGGGGATCAATTCTTCCATCCGAGCTATTTCCAGAGAAGGCTCTGAATTCTCTTCATCTACTATGATAAAATCCTCTACCTTTGATAGTTTGTCTTCCTTTGTCTTTTGAACATTGTCTCTAGTGACCATTGTCGCCGTTACTGCCACAATGCATACACAGATAAATAGAATAATATAAAATCCGTCTTTCTCCATTAAATTTATCAATCTATTTCTCATTCCCCCACCTCCATTAGGTATTATTTCCACAAATAACTATTTAATACATGTAGAAATAAAATTTTTTTCAATAAAAAAATCCTGGTTATATAACCAGGATTGGGACGGTGGGGACGGTTCTCAATGTCCCACTAATCTTTCTTTTCAATTGTGCTTTGTGCATCATCCCCAGTGAATTGTCTAATCTCCACCCCTGTGTAGAAATGTTTTAATATTTCTTCATAATCACTGCCTTTTTTCGCCATGCCGTTGGCTCCCCATTGACTCATGCCTACCCCATGGCCATAACCAATAGTCTCTATATCCACTATATTGGTCTTTGGATTATAGGTTATTGTAAAATTAGTTGAATTTAGCTCAAATAAATCCCTTATTTCTCTTCCATTTACTACTGTGCCATCTATAGCCAATTTCTTTATCCTGCCCGATTGGGTTTTCTCCACCAATTTTATCTTTTCCCCTAAATTATCCTTGGTAATATTAGACCCAGGATATTTCATAAGAAGTTTCTTCACGAATTCATCTCCTGTTAAGGTTACTAGTGATTTATATTTGGGTGCCTCTTCCTCATAAGGGCTTACAACCGACTTTAAATAAGGTCTGTCTACTTGAAATACATCTAGAGCGTCTTCTGTCATACCTCCACTGGTAGAATGGTATAAAGGTTCAATTATCTCCCCATCATGGTATAATATCTGACCTTCCGTAGCCCTAACAGCTTCTTCTATTTTAGGCCAGTACTTCTCTTCCCAATCCTTAGCGTGCATAGAATTTAGCTCCTCTAGAGTTAAATAGGCTTGACAATGGATGCCTGTACAAATAGGAGCTTCTATGTGGTCTGGATGGCCTTCAGGAAAACTTAGGCTTCGACTTAATGCATAGGTCCTGCTAGCAATAGCTTGAGCCTTTAAAGCTTCTATATGGAACTCTGCTGGCATCTCAGCTGCCACTACTCCTTTTACATATTCCTCTAGTGCCATAGTTTGAACCTTATCATTTCTAGTATCGTAGATCTTTATATATCCATCAAAAATAATTTCATCTATTTCTAGCTCTCCCTCTTTATTTTTTCCCTCCTTATGAGGTCTCTCAGATTTGGTAGGATTTATATTTAATCTATCTCCTATAGGGACAAATTTAAAGGTTTTAACTATGATAGTTGGAAGAATTATTGTTATTATTAGAACTATCACAGTATATATGCCAAGTTTTTTCATCTCTTCCCCCTCTTTAACTTCAGTATAGAATATAATATGCAAAGGAAAGTGAAATTATAACAATAAAAAAAGAGCGTACTAGACGCTCTACAATTGTGCATTGTCTAAACTCTATATATCTTTGCACCTAATTTGCTAAACTTCTCCTCTATATTGTCATATCCTCTGTCTATATGGTAGATATCGCCAATTTCAGTTATTCCATCGGCAACTAAACCTGCCAACACCAAAGCAGCTCCTGCTCTTAAATCTGTAGCTTTTACTGGTGCTGACATAAGATCGTCTACCCCTTGTATAATGGCAGATCTACCATCTATTTTAATATCCGCTCCCATCCTCTTCAGTTCATCCACATGCATAAAACGATTCTCAAACACCGTCTCTATTACAACACTTGTCCCTTCACAGATACTCATCAATGCCATAAATTGAGCCTGCATATCCGTTGGAAAACCTGGATAAGGCAATGTCTTAATATCTGTGGCCTTTAAATTTTGTGTTCCTATTACCCTAATCTTATCTCCATTTTCATAGACTTCACAGCCTACCTCTCTAAGCTTTGCAATGACCGGCTTAATATGACTAGAGATTACGTTTTCTACTATTACATCCCCTTTAGTTATAGCACTAGCCACCATGAAGGTTCCCGCCTCAATTCTGTCGGGGATAATTGAATGAGTAGCTCCACCTAATTCCTTTACTCCTTTGATCCTAATGCTACTGGTACCAGCACCTTTGATATCAGCACCTAATTTATTTAAAAAGTTAGACAAATCCACTATTTCCGGCTCCATAGCCGCATTATCTATTATGGTTTCCCCTTCAGCCATAACTGCTGCCATCATTATGTTCTCCGTAGCTCCTACACTAGGAAAGTCTAAATATATCCTATCACCAACCAATTTATCGGCATAAGCACCAATATTTCCATGATCCACATCTATCTCAGCTCCTAGAGCTCTAAATCCTTTTAGGTGTAAATCTATAGGTCTAGTTCCAATGGCGCATCCTCCTGGTAAAGATGTCTTAGTCTTGCCTATCCGGGTCAATAATGGCCCCATTACCAAAAAAGAAGCTCTCATCTTACTCATCAGTTCATAGGGAGTTTCATAATTATCTATATTTTTAGAATTGATCTTAATAACTCCTTCATCTAAAAACTCTACCTTTGCTCCTAAACATGTCAATACCTCACAGATTACCTCTACGTCCTTCAATTTAGGTACATCTTCTAAAATTATATCCTCTGTACCCAGTAAAGATGCTGCCAAAATTGGCAATGCAGAATTCTTAGCACCACTAACCCTTACATTTCCTTTTAATGGAGGACTTTTTTCCACCATTATTTTATCCAAATGAATCCCCTCCTACTTCTAATAACCAATAGTAATAATAGGTGTTCCTATCCAAATATAATTTTTGTTTTCATATTCATTATTCCTTACTACAATATTTAAATTCATCTTTTTCCTACCTGTATATATATGTTCTTCTATATAGGGGGTAAATATGGAGAAACTCAATACTTCCTCATCCCTATACTTTTCTACTACTTTTCCTTTACAAGCTTTGGTAGCCCTAAGGATATCTTTTTCCCTTTGTTCCAATTTAATATCATCATCAAAGGTTCCAACAATACAAGTAGTAATATTGGCAGGCTTGTTATATTTTTGAAAAATTTTTTCTACCCTATCTATTATATCATTAATTTCAACAAATTGCTCCCTTTTTATTAAATTTATGAACAGAGAGGTTTCACTATAGTCTCTATCTTCATATGAGGACAATGTAAAGGTTATCTGATTTTGATGGTCATCGTAGCCTTGGACTATTAATTGGATAAAGCCTTCATCTTCCACTAATTCCTCCCAATAATATCCCTTTACATCTACATCTCCTTTTATCTTGTTAATTTCTAACTCCCTACTGATTTCATCTCCGATATCCTCCAAATACTCTTTTCCTACAAAGTTATCTAGAATAACACCACCTATATCTACATCCCCTTCTACAAAATCTGCTCCCAATTCGTCAAGGATTCCCATCAATAAATCCCTTTCTTCTACATTTTCCTGAGATCTGCTACATACTGGAATAGATAAAGAAATAATAATACCTAATAATAATAGATGTTTTAAACTTTTCATACCCTTCCCTCCTAGGCCTTAAGGCCAACTTTTAGTTGTGAATTGTACAAAGGAAGGGTATCATAATAAAAATGTAAAGGGGGACAAAACATTTTTATCATAAAAAAATACCCTTTCCTTATGATAAAAGTATTGCCAAGAAAGGGTACTTTTTATACCTTATTGGTTAAATTTTTCATCGTCAAATTTTTTTAGATTTGCCACTTCTAGCCTATTTAATGCACGCCTTAAGGCTAGCTCAGCCCTATCTATATCAAGGCCTTCTGGCTTTTCCTTTAGACGTTTTTCAGCTCTTAATTTTGCTTCTTCTGCTCTTTTAACGTCTATTTCTCCAGGCCATTCAGCAGAATCGGTAATGACGGTGGTAGAATCCTTATCTACACTTATATATCCATTTACAGCTGCTGCTATTCTTTCCTCTTCACCTTGTAATATCCTAATCTTCCCAATGGCCAAAGGTGTAACAATTGGTGCTCTATTCTTTAGTATAGCTAGATCTCCTTCTATTCCACGTACTATTATTCTATCTACTTCACCGGAGAAGAATTCTCTTTCTGGAGTAACTATTTTAAGCATAAAACCCATGAATTATCCCTCCATCTTTTTAGCTTTTTCCAATACTTCATCGATAGTTCCTACCATGAAGAAGGCTTGCTCAGGGACATCATCATGTTTTCCGTCTAATATCTCCTTGAAACCTCTTACGGTTTCCTTAATAGGTACATATTTCCCTTCCATTCCCGTAAACTGTTCTGCTACGGAGAAGGGTTGAGATAGGAATCTTTGAATCTTTCTTGCCCGAGCTACTGTTAATTTGTCCTCGTCAGAAAGTTCGTCTATTCCAAGGATAGCTATTATATCTTGAAGATCTTTGTATCTCTGTAATACCTCTTGAACTCCTCTAGCTACCTCATAATGTTCATTCCCCACTACTTCTGGGTCTAAAATTCTTGATGTAGAATCCAATGGATCTACTGCTGGATATATACCTAATTCAGCTATTTGCCTAGATAGTACTGTAGTAGCATCTAAGTGGGCAAAAGTAGTAGCTGGTGCTGGGTCTGTCAAGTCGTCAGCAGGTACATATACAGCTTGCACGGAAGTAATGGATCCTTTCTTAGTAGAGGTAATCCTCTCTTGAAGAGCACCCATTTCCGTTGCTAATGTAGGCTGATAACCTACTGCTGAAGGCATCCTGCCTAGAAGGGCAGAAACTTCTGACCCGGCTTGGGTAAATCTAAATATATTGTCAATAAACAGTAGTACGTCTTGACCTTCTACATCCCTAAAGTACTCTGCCATAGTAAGACCTGTAAGCCCAACCCTCATCCTGGCTCCAGGAGGCTCATTCATCTGACCAAATACTAGAGCAGTCTTGTCTATTACTCCAGATTCAATCATCTCGTAGTAAAGGTCATTTCCCTCTCTGGTACGCTCTCCTACTCCAGCAAATACGGAAAGCCCACCATGTTGAATTGCTATATTGTTGATAAGTTCCATTATCAAAACGGTTTTACCTACTCCAGCCCCGCCGAATAGTCCTATCTTACCACCTTTTGAATAAGGGGCAATTAAGTCTACAACCTTGATACCGGTTTCAAATATCTCCCTAGATGTTTCCTGTTCCTCAAAGGATGGTGCAGCCCTATGGATAGGTGCAGTTTGCTTAACCTTTACTTCGCCCTTTTCATCTATAGGCTCACCTAATACGTTAAATAGTCTTCCTAAAGTTTCATCCCCAACAGGCACTGCTATAGGTTCACCTGTATCCACACCTTCCATACCTCTTACAAGTCCATCGGTAGAACCCATGGATACACATCTTACGGTATCATCACCAATATGTTGTGCTACCTCTACAACTAATCTTTCTCCATGATTATCTATTTCAATAGCATTTAACAACTCTGGTAAATTTTCTTCACTAAATCGGATATCTACTACGGGGCCAATTATCTGAACTATTTTGCCTATGTTCTTTTCCATATCCCCACTCCTTTCTCTGTTACTCAAGAGCTTCAGCACCTGAAACAATTTCCGAAATTTCTGCAGTAATGGCAGCTTGACGAGCTCTATTAAAGCTTAGTTGTAGCTCATCTATCATCTCTTCTGCATTTTCTGTTGCCGATTCCATAGCCGTTCGCCTGGCTCCTTGTTGACTACTAGAAGATTCTATCAACGCCCCATATATGACGGATTCTATATATTTTGGAATCAAGTAGTCTAAAACCTCCTCTGGGGAAGGTTCAAATTCTACTACAGATCCTTTTTGGCTTACGCCCTCTCTCATCTCTTCACTTGGTAGTAGTTTCAACTTCTTTACCTGTTGGGATATAGTAGTAACAAATTCAGTATATACGATATATACTTCATCTATCTCTTTCTCTTCAAACATATCCATTGCTATCTTGCCTATATCCTGGGCATGGGAAAAGGTAGGATTCTCCGTCATACCTACAAATTCCCCAGCTACATTATATCCTCTTCCCTTGAAATATTCTCTACCTTTTAAACCAACTAGTATTAGTTGAGTATTTTCCTTCTTATCTCTTATTTCATGTTCTACACTTCTAATTACATTGGAATTAAATCCTCCCGCCAAACCTCGATCGGCAGTGATTACTATATATAGGGAGTTTTCCACATCCCTTACATCTAAATAGGGATGTTTAATATTCCCCGTTTGGCCAAGAACCTGCTTAATATTATCATAGACCGTATTGTAATAGGGCCTAGACCTTGCCATCTTTTCCCTTGCCTTTCTAAGCTTAGCAGAGGATACTAATTCCATAGCCTTCGTTATCTGTCTAGTATTAGATATTCCTCGTATTCGCCTTTTAATATCTCGTGTTGATTCCGCCAATTAATCCACCCCCAATTTAAGGGAATATTAAATACTCTTTTTGAATTCCGTAACAGCTTCAATTATTTTTTGTTCCGTTTCCTCTGTCAAGTCCTTAGTCTCTTTAATAGAGTCAACTATTTCAGGGAAATTGTTGTCTACAAAGTTTAAGAACTCTCTCTCAAATTGGCTAATTTGGTCCACTGGTATATCCGATAGGTATCTGTTTAATACAGTGTAAAGGATTATAACCTGATGTTCTACCCTTACCGGCTTATATTGAGGTTGTTTTAATATTTCCATTATTCTTTCCCCTTGGGCCAGTCTTTCCCTAGTATCCTTATCCAGTTCTGAACCAAATTGAGCAAAGGCTGCTAAGTCTCTATATTGGGCTAGTTCAAGCTTTAAGCTTCCTGCTACCTTCTTCATAGCCTTGATCTGAGCAGCTCCTCCAACTCTGGATACGGAAAGTCCAGTGTTTATAGCTGGTCTTTGGCCAGCAAAGAATAGATCCGTCTCCAAGAATATTTGACCATCGGTTATGGATATAACATTAGTTGGAATATATGCGGAGATATCTCCTGCCAAAGTCTCTATAATAGGCAGCGCTGTAATACTACCTCCTCCATATTTTTCATCCAATCTTGCAGATCTTTCCAACAATCTTGAGTGAAGATAGAATACATCTCCTGGAAAAGCTTCCCTTCCTGGTGGACGTCTTAATAATAAAGACATAGCCCTATAGGCAATAGCGTGCTTAGACAAATCGTCATACACTATAAGTACATCCTTGCCATTATCCATAAACTCTTCTCCCATACTGACTCCAGCATAAGGAGCAATATATTGTAATGGCGCCAATTCACTAGCTGTAGCTGAAACTACAATAGTGTAGTCCATGGCTCCTTGTTTTTCCAATACATCTACTATTTGCGCTACTGTAGATTGTTTTTGGCCAATAGCTACATATATACATATTACATCCTGACCTTTTTGATTTATTATGGTATCTACTGCTATAGCAGTTTTACCCGTCTGTCTATCTCCAATGATAAGCTCCCTTTGGCCTCGGCCTATGGGGAACATGGAGTCAATGGATTTTATACCGGTTTGCAAAGGTTGGTCTACGGATTTTCTAGTAATAACCCCAGGGGCTATTCTCTCTATAGGTCTAAATTTAGTAGCATTAATAGGTCCTTTACCATCTATTGGCTGACCTAAGGCATTAACTACCCTACCTATCATTACATCTCCTACGGGGACCTCTACTATTCTATCGGTTTTTTTAACTATATCCCCTTCCTTAATGCCCTTATCTGATCCTAAAAGTACACAACCTACATTATCTTCTTCTAGGTTTAGGGCCATCCCATATACTTCTCCAGGGAATTCAATCAGCTCTCCAGCCATACAGCCTTCCAGTCCATGAACCCTGGCAATACCATCTCCTACTTGAATGACAGTACCTACATCTACCATATCAAGCTTTTTTTCGTATTTTTTTATCTGTTCCTTTATAACTGAACTAATTTCTTCTGGTCTTAACTCCATTTTATCACCCCAGCTTTCCTATAATGATACGTTCTTTATGGCTTTTTCCATCGATTCTAGCTGTCCTTTTACGGTTCCATCTATGATCTTGTTTTCTACCTTTAGTAGTACTCCTCCTATTATGTCCTTATCTACGATATTTCTTAATCTTATTGTTTTATTTATTTTGTTGCCAAGGACTACTGCTAATCTATCTTGTGCTTTTCTATCCATGGGTACTGCCGTTATAGCAGTAACTTCTACAATATTCTTATGTTCATTAAACAACTCATTAAATTGATCAGATATTTCCATCAAATTTCCTTCTCGTCTTTTATCTACTATGATATATAAGAAGTTTAGCATCTCTTGGGATACTTTTTCCCCAAAAATACTTGATAGTAGATCCTTTTTTTCATCCTTTGAAATCTTTGGATGGGATAGTATCTTCTGAATTTGCGGCTCCACATTTAATACATGGGCTATAACCTGCAAATCCTCTTTAAATACATCTAATTTGTTTAACTCTAAACCAGCTTCAAATAAGGCATAGGCGTATCTTTTGCTAACTAATTTTGCCATTCTCTTGTACCTACCTCATCGACAAATTGGTTGATTAAATCCTGTTGCTTTGCCATGTCTATATTTTGTTCTACTATTTTTGATGCAATTAAAACCGCCATTTCTCCTGCCTGCATCTGTACATCTAGCATAGCCTTTTCCTTTTCTACTTGTATTTCCCTTCTTGCCTTTTCTATTATATTGTTTGCTTCTTCTTTAGCTTCAAGGATTATATCTTCCCTTACTTCTTCTCCACGCTTTCTGCCTTGTTCTACTATGCCTTGAGATTCCTTCTTGGCTTCTTGAATTCTATTTTCGTATTGTTCCTTCAAGGCCAAAGCTTCTTCTTTAGAGGTTTTAGCTTCGTCAATATTTTTTTGAATATTATCTTGTCTATCTCTTAAGGCTTTTGAAACTGGTTTGTATAGTAGTTTTCTAAGTCCAAATAGCAATACTAAAAATGCTAATAGTGTCAAGATCATGGACATGAAATCTGGTATGACGTTTACATTTATATCCATTATGAAACCTCCTTTTCATAAGGCCCTTCTTAATTTAGGAGCCCTGAGGGCCCCTGGATGTGATTATAGTCCTAAATTTACATATGCTGATAATAATGGTCTAACGAATAGTAGTATTATAGCTATTAATAAACTATAGATACCAGTTGTCTCAGCTACCGCTTGACCTAAAAGCATGGTTCTAGTAATATCTGCTGCTGCTTCTGGTTGTCTACCTACTGCCTCAGCACCTGCTGCTGCTGCACGGCCTTGACCAATTCCAGGTCCTAAACCTGCTATCATTGCAATACCTGCTCCTATTGCTGAACACCCTAATATAAAAGCTTCACTAGTTATTCCTTGTAACATTTTATTTCCTCCTCCCAAATTTTAAAAAGTTAGTCTAAATTGCCACCTATAAATACCATGGTTAGCATGGTAAATATAAAGCTTTGTAATACTCCTGAAAACAAATCAAAATAAGCATGAAATGGTGGCGCAATTAACGGCGCCAAAAATCCTACAGCACTATAAAACAATGTCATAATCAATCCCCCTGCCAATATGTTTCCAAATAGACGGAAGGACAGGGACACTGGGTTAGCCAACTCTCCTATAACATTAAGGGGAGTTAAAAGAGCTATAGGTTCGGTGAACCCCTTTAAGTATCCTATGAAACCATTGTTTTTCAAACCATAGTACTGTGTCAATGTAAAGGTGATCAATGCCAATGTAAGGGTTACACTATAATCTGATGTAGGCGGTGTAAGACCTATTAAACCAATTAGATTGGCAAACAACAAAAATGTCATGAGAGTAAATATATAAGGTCCAAACCTTATGTGTTTCTCTCCCATAGTATCACCAATTAGATTGTTTATCATCTCTACATACATCTCAATCACATTTAAGAAATTTGAAGGTTTTTCGTCAACGCTTGCCTGTTTCACTTTTCGATTTACAACTGCAGCAAATATTAATAGTGCGATAACTATGATCCAAACATTTACAATAGTTTCCGGTATTATAAAAGATTTACCAAACATATTTACTGTAAATTCTATTGTCAAATTCTCATCAACCTCCTTTCCAAAATCTCTAATTAATAGTATAACAAATTTCTCAAAGGTGATTAAGGATTATTGAAATTTATCTTTAAAATAATCAATAATTGCAAAGGATGTGATTACCATCTTTACCATAAGAAGCCCTATAGCTACCGTAAGAAAGCTTAGATAATCGGCTAAAGCTCCTATGATTAATACTATAGCATATATGAAATATCTTATAAAATACTGACGTACTGAATAACCATAGGCCCTTGAAGGTTTCATAGTTACCGCCTTTTCAGCGGATTTTTCCATTAGTTTAAATGTTAGTATGCTAATAGAAGTTCCAAATATATATCCTAGTATATAAGGTTTTGGCTCTTTAATTCCTATAAGCATTATGCCGATAATTATAAGGCCTAATACGGCAGTTCTTTTAATTATTATAGTTACTATATTTTCATCACCAAACATGCTGTCACTTCCCATAGCATTACTTTTTATCGATAAATTTAAACAAATTTAAAAAACCAGCCCCAGCTCCTATTACTATGAATGTTAATGTAAAAATCATTTCTGTCTTTAGTTTTTTATCCAATAATCCACCTAAATATACCCCTAATAATATAGGAGTTATAATGGATAAACCTATTTGAGTTATAAGAGCTAAATTCTTATACATATTCTTGTTATTCTTTTTTTTCAAACCAAACACTCCTAGGCCGATTAACCATTTAATATTATAGTACGTTAATGCATAAGTCCATAATATACATAATATAAATATACATAATATCTCAAAATATTGCAAATGTTTTATTAAGAAATTTATGGATTATTATTGCATTAATCCATGTCTATTTAACCTAAAGGAGTCCTTGTTAACAAGGACTCCAATCTATTTAAACTTCCATCTTTGTTAATTCCTCTGATATTATCAATTCCGCTTCTGTGGCTTTTTGTACTTCTTCTATTGTATACTCTGGATTTATCTCTTTAAGTACCAAACCTTCTTCAGTGATTTCCATAACTCCCATTTCGGTAATTATCATATTTACTTGTTTTGCTGCAGTTAGAGGTAGATTACATTTTTTAAGTATTTTGTGATTTCCTTTTACCGTATGTTCCATGGCGATGATTACCTTTTTAGCTCCTACTACTAAGTCCATAGCGCCACCCATACCTGGAACCATCTTGCCTGGTATCATCCAGTTGGCTAGATTTCCCTCCTGATCTACCTGTAGCGCTCCAAGAACTGTTACATCAACATGACCACCACGGATTATCCCAAAGGATGTAGCTGAGTCAAAAAATGCTCCTCCAGGTAGTATAGTTACATATTGACCTCCAGCATTTACTATATCCTTGTCCTCTTTTCCTTCTTCAGGAGCTGGTCCTAAGCCTATGAAACCGTTTTCTGATTGGAATAAAATATTTACCCCTTCGGGTACATAATTAGCTACAGCCGTAGGTAGGCCTATACCTAAATTTACAACATCACCATCTTCTAATTCACGGGCAACTCTTTTAGCTATGAATTGTTTCATTTGGTTTCTATCCATTAATGGTCACCTCCAACTACTATATAGTCTACAAACAAACCTGGAGTAACTACATTATTAGGATCTATCTCTCCCACTTCTACTAAATTTTCTGCCTCAACTATTACCATATCAGCTGCTGTTGCCATCAAAGTATTGAAATTCCTTGTAGCCCCTCTGTAGACTATATTACCATTCTTATCTACCTTGTGTCCCAGGATCAAAGCTACATCGGCTCTCAAGGGCAATTCTAGTAGATAGGTCTTCCCATCTACTTCTACCTTCTCTTTTCCTTCTTCTACAACGGTGCCTAATCCTGTAGGAGTTAGAAAACCTCCTAGTCCTGCCCCTCCAGCTCTAATTTGCTCAGCTAAAGTTCCCTGAGGCACTAAAACCACTTCCATCTCCCCAGAATTCATCTGGTTGCCTGTTTCCCTATTGGTTCCAATATGGGAAGCAATGAGCTTTTTAATCTGTTTGTTTACTACCAATTTTCCTACGCCAAAATCTTCAAATCCTGAGTCGTTGCAGATTAGTGTTAGATTCTTGATGCCCTTTTCTACCAATGCATCTACTAGTTTGTGGGGAGTACCACATCCTAAAAATCCACCAACCATAATGGTCATGCCGTCTTCAATATGATTGATGGCCTCATCAATACTTACAAGTTTAGCCACAAAACCACCTCCGAGTTTTTTCAGTCCACATTCCTTAATCTGTCATTGTGAACAACAATTGTCGGTGCTTGTCATAATTTTATCAAAGTTTTCATGATTAATCAACATAAATTTGCTTCTATTAAATTAAATATGGGACAGGAACCGTCCCCAGTGTCCCATTATCTTTCAACGATTAAGGATATGCCTTGGCCTCCGCCTATACATAGGGTTGCTAGGCCAGTTTTAGCATCCCTTTTGTCCATTTCATGGAGGAGGGTTACCAATATCCTAGCTCCTGATGCACCTATAGGGTGTCCTAGAGCTATAGCGCCACCATTTACATTGAGCTTTTCTAGATCTAAATTTAATTCTTTGGCTACCGATAGGGATTGAGATGCAAAAGCTTCGTTTCCTTCTATTAAATCTATGTCTTCTACGGCCATTCCTGCCTTTTCCAAAGCTTTCTTAGTAGCAGGTATTGGTCCCGTCCCCATTAAACTTGGATCTACTCCTGCTGCTGCATAAGCTTTAATAGTAGCTAAAGGTTTAATCCCTAATTCCTCCGCTTTATCCTTAGACATGATGACTAAAGCAGCTGCCCCATCATTTATACCCGAAGCATTACCTGCTGTTACTGTCCCGTCTTTTTTGAAGGCAGGTCTAAGCTTTCCTAAGGCTTCTATAGTAGAGCCAAATCGTGGATGCTCATCGGTGTCAATTATTATTGGGTCTCCCTTCCTCTGAGGTACTTCTACTGAAACTATTTCATCTTTAAACCTACCACCCTTTATAGCCTTCTCCGCCCTTTGTTGACTAGTCAATGCAAATTCATCTTGTTCTTCTCTAGTCAAATTATATTTTTCTACTAAATTTTCTGCAGTAATTCCCATGTGATAATCGTTAAATATATCCCAAAGTCCATCTTTTATCATATAATCCTCTAATACCCCATCTCCCATTCTTTGACCCCATCGAGCCTTTTTCAATAGATATGGAGCTTGAGACATATTTTCCGTACCTCCAGCTACTATTATATCCCCTTCTCCAACCATAATGGATTGGGCTGCCAAAGTTACTGCTTTAAGTCCTGAACCACAAACCTTGTTTACGGTATGAGAAGGTACTTCTACAGGAATTCCAGAATGGATAGATACTTGTCTGGCTACGTTTTGCCCTAATCCAGCTTGTAGTACATTGCCAAATATGACTTCGTCTACCATATTGGGTTCTATATTGGCTCTTTTCAAAGCTTCCTTAACGGCTATAGTCCCTAAATTTACTGCTGACACATCTTTTAGGCTTCCTCCAAAGGCACCAATAGGTGTCCTAACTGCAGATACGATAACTACTTCTCTCATATTAATAAACCTCCCTTTTATTATTCAGATGATTTTGTATTCTTCTGCTATAATATAGAAGCAATATTCATGCCAACTTAATTACGATTTATAATTATCTATTACAGTCAGCTTAATTACACATTTAGGAAGGTTAATTATTTTTCCAAGCTCCTTTTGTTTCTACATAAATAAAAGAAGTGTAGAAATATATCTACACTTGAACTTCGTTAAACCTTAGATTATCCTCAGTTTTCAATGGTTATAAAATCTTTATGACAAAAATACTTTCTTTATTATTGTATACTTTAAGCTACACTATACAGCCTATTGTAGACCCTAGGCTACAGTTACAGATCTAATCCATATCTATTTATCTTCTTATATAGGGCCGTTCGATGGATACCTAATCTTTCCGCTGCTAAAGTTTTGTTCCCCTTGGTCTTAGCTATTGCATTGATAATAGCCTCCTTTTCTGCTTCAGCTACTACCTCTTGTAGTGGATATATTTCATCTTCTCTGTCTACTTTCCTATCTACATTCATTAGAATTCGCTCTGGTAGATGTTTAGGCAATATGGTGTTTCCTGAGGATAGATTGATGCCCCTCTCCAGTACATTTCTAAGCTCTCTTACATTACCAGGCCAGTGATATTCCTTTAAGATGCTTAGGGTATTAGGGGATAGGCTTTTCTTCTGGGTGTCTAACTCCTGGGTCAAATACTCTAGTAGGCTTTCTGCAATTAGGGGAATATCCCCTATTCTATCTCTTAAAGGAGGTATATCTATGGTTATTACATTTAATCGATAGTATAAGTCCTCCCTAAACTTCCCTTTTTTTACTGCTTCTTCTATGTTCTCATTAGTGGCAGCGATTATCCTAGCATCTAGGAGGATTTTTTTAGTGCCTCCTACCCGTTCAAACTTTCTCTCTTCTAGGACTCGCAATAGTTTAGCTTGCATTTCCAAAGACATATTGCCTATTTCATCTAAAAATATGGTGCCACCATTGGCCAATTCAAATTTTCCTGGTTTGCCGCCTTTCCTAGCTCCTGTAAAAGCTCCCCCTTCGTATCCAAATAATTCCGATTCCAATAGCTCCTTAGGTATGGCTGCACAGTTTATAGGTATGAAAGATTCTACTTTTCTATAGCTAGCTTTGTGAATAGCCTGGGCGAACATCTCTTTTCCAGTTCCCGATTCCCCAAGTATCAATACGGTAGAATTAGATTCGGCGGCTTTTCTACTCAGTTTTTTTAGATACTCCATCTTAGGATCTTGGGTTATGATACTATCAAAAGAATATCTATTGTCTTGTAGCCTTTCTAGCTCCCCTTTATATTCGTTTATCTTGTTTTCCAATTGGATCAATTCCCGGGCCAATTCCTTTACCTCACTAGCATCCCTAAATAGGACAGTACCTACCCCACCTATTACCTTGCCATCTCTTATGATGGGAACTCGATTGGTAATCATATCATAGCCTTGAATCCTCTGAACATGCCTAAGCTCCTTTTTCCCGGTTTTGACTACTATATGCATTCTAGTGTTTTCTATTACATCCTGAACGGGTTTCCCTAGAGCATCTTCCTCTTTTATGCCCATGAGCTTTTCATAGTTCATCTTTACTACTTTGCCTTCTCCATCCACTAATACAAAGCCTTCATAGGCATATTCTAATATATCCTCTATATTGTCTAAACTGGTCTTTAATTCTTTTAATTGGGTTCTAGAATCTTTGATCTCCGTTATATCCTTTAGTATGAATACATGGGCTAGAAGTCTATCCTCTTTTATATAGGGAATAGACTTTATCAATAGATGAGTACCTTCAAAATACTTTTCTTCATCCTCTGTATCCTTTATAGAAATGAAAAATTTCCGCAATCTATCGTTTTCAATAAAATAGGGAAAAGCTTGGGATTCGAACTGTTTTCGATCTATATTGACTAGTTTTAAAAAGGCAAGATTTCCATACATAACCTTGCCCTTGTCGTCTATTATCAATATGCCATCTTCTATGGAATCTAACAAAAATTTTAACAATGCCTCTTCTTCAACATCAAAATCCATGGAATCCCTCCTAAATTGTAGATTTTCCATGCTCTAGGATTATATCCACGATCCTCTCCGATGCCTTTCCATCTCCATAGGGATTTACTGCGTTAGCCATCTTATGGTATTCCTCTTTTTGGGATAATAGTATATCTAGTTCCTTATAGATGCTGTCATAGTTTGTACCTACTAATTTAGCAGTACCAGCTTCTATTCCTTCTGGTCTTTCCGTCTCCTCCCTTACTACCAATACAGGTTTTCCTAAGCTAGGAGCTTCTTCTTGTAATCCACCTGAGTCTGTAACTACTATGTAGGATTTAGCCATTAGATTAGTAAAGGGTTCATAGTCTAGAGGTTCTATGATATGGATCCTTTCGTTGTCACCAAATACTCTATAAGCTATATCCCTCACCTTAGGATTTAAGTGGATGGGAAATACCACTTCTACATCATCGTATTTTGTGACTACATCCTTTACCGCTGAAAATATATTCTCCATAGGTTTTCCTATATTCTCCCTTCTGTGGGAAGTAAGTAGGATTACCCTTTGGTTTTGGTAGTCTATATGGTTAAGATTGGATTGGCTAAATTCATAATCCTCCTGGATTACATAGTGAAGGGCATCTATGACGGTATTTCCTGTGATAAATATCTTATCATCAGAATAACCCTCCCCTAGAAGGTTTTGCCTATTGTTTTCCGTAGGGGCAAAGTGAAAATCCGTAAGGATACCTGTAAGTTTCCTATTTGCCTCTTCTGGATAAGGAGAGTAGATATTTCCCGATCTAAGGCCTGCTTCTACATGGCCAATCTTTACCTTTTGGTAAAAGGCTGCCAAAGCTCCAGAAAACACAGTGGTAGTATCCCCTTGAACCAATAGTACATCAGGTTTGGTTTCCACAATGACCTTTTCCAATCCTTCCAATGCCCTTTTGGTTATCTCTGTTAGACTTTGGCCTGGTTTAAATATGTTCAAATCATAGTCTGGTTTTATATTAAATAGGTTCAACACCTGATCTAGCATCTGTCTGTGCTGAGCTGTTATACATATGATATTTTCAATTTCTTCGGTCTTTTCCATGGTCTTTATAATGGGAGCCATCTTTATTCCTTCAGGTCTTGTCCCAAATACTGTCAAAACTTTAATCTTACTCATTTTCGTCCTCCTTTTTAGAACTATAAAGCCCCATCTTCCCCGCTAACAATATGGTAATTATAAATACTATTATAGCCATGGTAACTGCCCTCTTGCTATTGGCTTTGGCTATCAAAACAGCACACAATCCAAATATTGCACTGATAGCATATAATATAAGCACGGTCTTTTTCTGAGAATATCCCATTTTCAACAATCTATGATGAAGATGACCTTTGTCCGCTTCTGCTATGGACTTACCGTTTAGCAACCGTCTAAATATAGCAAAGGTAGTATCGAATATAGGGACTCCTAAGATTATTATAGGAACTACTACTGCAATAGTAGCTACGGATTTCATAACTCCCTCTATAGACAAACTGGCCAGCATAAATCCTAAGAACAACGCTCCTGTATCCCCCATAAAAATCTTAGCTGGATTAAAATTATATGGTAAAAATCCCAAACAGCCACCTGCTATTATTGCAGACATAATCATTACCGGTATATAGTTAAACTTGCCAGCTACGAATAAAAAGGATAGACTGGCTATCATGGCTACTCCTGCAGCCAAACCATCTAGTCCGTCAATTAAGTTTAATGTGTTGGTAATCCCTACCACCCAAAATATGGTTATAGGTATGGAAAAAATGCCTAGTTCAATTAATTTACTAGTCTTGGTAAAGGGATTGGTTATGGCATCGATTTTCACATCTCCAAGGATCAGTACTATAGCTGCAATTATTTGAAATACTAATTTTGCTCTAGGGCTTAAGTCCTTTATATCATCTATTATTCCTGAAATGCATATTATACTTCCTCCAATGATGATGGATATGAGAGTTTTATCGATTGGAAGAAAGAGCAGAGAGGTAACAATAACGGATATATACAAGGCTAAGCCTCCCATCAGAGGCATGGACTTTTTATGTACTCTTCTTTCATCTTTTGGAATGTCTATTGCACCAACTTTAACTGCGATTTTTTTGACTATAGGGGTCATAGATAATGATAAAGCTACTGATATAATAAATGGCATAATAATATTTCCCATCCTGTTTCGCTCCTTTTATGATGTTCTGATAAGATTTTATATTAGAATGGTGAATAAGTCAATTCTTACAAAAATATTATATAGAAAAAAATCCCTCCATTTGGAAGATCCTTTATTTTTATATTTATATTTTAAGATAATCGGTTTATTATATATAATAAAAAAATACGTCATAGTTTTGTGACCAGTCCCGACATATTTGGAAAGAACGCCACATAATCCTACTTATTGAAACTAATAAAATTGGGCGACTTGTTGTCGCCCTACGTTTGCCCTATTCTATTTAGTTCCGAACAATCTATCTCCTGCATCCCCTAGACCTGGAACTATATAAGCATGTTCATCTAATTTCTCATCGATGCTTGCTACATATATATCCACATCAGGATGGGCTTTTTGTACTGCATCTATTCCTTCTGGAGCTGCAATTAGGCAAACCAGCTTTATGGAATTAGAACCCTTATCCTTTAAGAATTCAATGGCTGCTGTTGCTGACCCACCAGTAGCTAACATTGGATCCAATACTATCAGCTCCCTTTCTTCAATATCATAAGGTAGCTTGCAATAGTATTCTACTGGCTTTAAGGTTTCTGGATCCCTATACAAGCCTACATGGCCAACTTTAGCAGCAGGAAGTAAATTCAACATCCCATCTACCATACCTAGACCAGCTCTTAGTATAGGAATCAATCCCAATTTTTTCCCTGAGATGATCTGAGCTTTGGTGGTTGTAATAGGAGTTTCTACCTCTATCTCCTCCAAAGGCAAATCTCGAGTAACTTCATAGGCCATAAGCATGGATACTTCCTTTACCAGTTCCCTAAATTCCTTGGAACCTGTATCTTTATCCCTGATAAATGTGAGCTTGTGCTTGATTAGTGGATGATCTAAAACTATAACTTTCCCCATGTCTAAGACTCCTTTCTTTGTTAGGTCTATGGGATATACCCAAAGTCCATTTTAATTTCTATTAATTAAACTTCCTGAGTGATTATATCACATTTAAGCTTCTATATCAGAAATTTTATTTATTCTTCTTTCATGTCTCCCGCCTTGAAACTCTGCCTTTAGCCAGGTAGACACAATTTCAATAGCTAAATCTTTCCCAACAACTCTTCCACCTAGGGCTAAAATATTAGCATCATTGTGCTCCCTACTCATTCGTGCAGAATAGGTATCGCTACATAGGGCACATCTAATTCCACGTACCTTGTTACAGCTGATGGATATTCCAATTCCAGTGCCACATATGGCTATACCCTTGTCTACTTCTCCTGAAATGACGGCTTTAGAAAGTTTCAATCCATAGTCAGGATAATCTACGGAATCGAAAGAATCGGTACCATAATCTATATACTCAATTTCCTGTTGTTCTAAATATTCCTTTATATATTCCTTTAGTTCATACCCACCATGGTCACTACCTATACCTATTTTCATCGATTAAACCCTCCCTTATAAATAATTTCTTCTAATGCATCTTTGATCTCCTCTTTAGTATGTCTATAGACATCTATTCCCCTACCAAAGGGGTCTAGTATATCTTCCTCTAATCCATAGGCGTATTCCTTCAATGTAAATACCTTTCCCTCAATAAAATCATACTTTGATAGCAAAGCTTCTTTATGGGATTTAGACATAGTAAGGATTAAGTCTGATTCTTCTACTAGATCCCTATGGATCATATTGGCCCTATGATGGCTTATATTTATGCCTTCCTCCCTCAGCACCTGAACAGCTTCTCTAGAAACACTTTGTCCATCTAATGCAAATACTCCTGCTGATCTCACCACTATATCTAAATCCTTTTTCCTAGCCATGTCCTCTAACAGACCTTGAGCCATAGGACTTCTACAAGTGTTGCCAGTACAAACAAAAAGTATATTCACATTTCTCTCTCCTTATACCTTTATAATATTCCCTCCAGCGGCTTTTTTCATCCTATTCATGATGGCAGTGCCTATGCCTTCTAAATCCACTGCCTCTGCAAGGATTATATCTATATCCTCTTCATCAAATAACCTTAGAGTGTTAAATAGATTGTGGGCTATAGTCTCCTTGTTCTTTCGACTGCCTAGAGATATTACAATTCCCTTTTGATATTGGTCCTTGGTTTCCTCAGTAGCCATAATTCCTACCTTTTTTCCCAAGCTTATATATCTATTAGCATATTCATCTATGATCTTTACTATATTATCCACTGAACCAACAAACAGATACATCTCTGCCTTAGGAGCATAGTGTTTGTATTTTTGTCCCGGAGATTTAGGTACTATATCCTTATCCTCCCGGATAAGACTCGGATCCTCTTCCACTTGAGGAAGTTCCTCCCTTAGTTCCTCTATTGTTACACCACCAGGTCGTAGTATTAAAGGTCTATCCCCAGATAAATCCAGTACCGTAGACTCTACCCCTATCCCTGTCCTTCCTCCATCTAATATAATATGAACTTTTCCATTTAAATCCTCCATCACATGACTAGCCAATGTAGGACTAGGTTTACCAGAAGTATTGGCACTAGGAGCAGCTAAAGGTACTCCACTAGCCCTAATCAACTCTAGAGCTATGGGATGGTTAGGCATCCTTATAGCCACTGTATCAAGTCCTGCAGTAATACTATAGGGAACTAGATTGCTTCTTTTAAATAATATAGTCAATGGCCCTGGCCAAAACCTTTTCATCAACCTTTGGGCTGTTTCTGGAATGGACTCTACCAAAGGTACTATCTGTTTAACATTGGCTACATGAAGTATTAAGGGGTTATCCTGAGGACGTCCCTTAGCTATAAATATATTCTTTACCGCTTCCTCATCTAATCCATTGGCCCCCAGTCCATATACGGTTTCCGTTGGAAAAGCCACTAGCCCACCAGATTTAATTATACCAGCCCCTTTGTCCATTAGGGGTTTTTCTGGATTTGTTGCATCTACTTTAATCATCATTGTTTTTATTTCTTTCATAATTCCCCTTCTTCTCTGCTTTTATTTCCTCATTATATTATACATTATTTTAGTCATTATTAAAAAAAT
>NZ_PPXY01000010.1 GCF_021655115.1 Clostridium sp. Cult3 | reverse complement strand
CTTAATTTATTTATCTTATTATTATATAGGTTAATATCATTAATAATCTCTCCGACCATATTAATATCCTTTAAGGCTTTTAGCAAATATTTGTCATGCTCAATTTCAGTCTTTATCTTGTTAAACTTATCATATCTGTTACTGATATAGATATATTTTTTTATGTTTTCTGACAATAATTGTTCTAATGCAGTTATTTTATTAATATCCTTAAGTTTTGTTAAATAGTCTTCAACTAGTTTTATTTCTCCGTTTAATCTTTCTAATTCTACCTGTATAGACTTTAACTTAGCTAATTTATCTTGGCAACAATAAATTGATTGTTTAACATTATCTAACTCTTTAATTTTATTTGTTAGTTCATCTAAATATTCGTATTCCTCTAAATTTTTATAAAGATCCTTTAGGGTATCTTCGTAGGACTTTCTTTTGATGTTTAAATTCCTTATATCCTTTAAGGTATCTTTTAAAGCATCGTCAACTATGTGAACACCAACAAGTCTACCTATAGCATTGGCTCTTGTTGAGTTTTTCTCCGAAAGTAAAAAAGGCCCTTCTAATTGTTCTCCAATATTAATGGTGCTTGACTGATCGCTATCTAATACCACTTTTCTTATAGAAGTTGCATCGATAATTTCTTGAGGGACTGTAGTACCGAAACCTTCAAATACCTTTTCTGTATTATTTGCGTCATATAGGTAATATGCGTTCTTGCTTTTGCTTCTAAACCTTTTGACTTTAGTATTATCATTAAATATAACAGTTACACTGCAATCTCTTTCACCTTCTCTAATAAAGAAGTCCCCTGAAGGTTCATTATATAGAGCCCATTTTAAAGCTCTAATAATAGCAGATTTTCCTTGGTCTGATGGTCCTACTATTACATTCAAAGTAGAATCAAATTCTATTTCCGTATATTTATGAGATTGAAAATTTTCTAAGATAAGCTTGTTTATATATTTCATGCTAAAATTCATCTCCTAAATCCTTCATCTGGGAGTTAGCTATTCTTTTGAGAGCCTCTCTCTTTACTTCTTCCGATACTCCCCTTGCATTAGAGACCTCCATGAGTATTTCATTGATTTCTAGCTTTTCAAAATTTACCGCAGTATCTATAGACTGTTTGAATTCAAATAATCTTTCTGACTTAAATATGTGGTTTTCTATTTCCTGTCTATCTAATACGTCTATACCTTGAGCGGCAGATTTTAATTGAATCAATTCAACGTGGATGTTCTCTTCTAAATCAATTAAAGCCACCTTTGGAGTTCTATCTATTTCTATTAGGCTATTAGTTATCCTTACAAAACTACCGGGGTTTATAAAATATTTACCGTGGGTTTTAACAATACCAAATCCCGAATGATAATGCCCTGACAAGGTAATATTAGCTTTTGTGCTTACTATATCTTCAATTAGAGTATAGGGGATTCCTTTAATGAAGGGCTTATCTAACAACATACCGTGAACCATATGAATGGAATAATCCACATCCTGTGGTATATCATCAACTAGGTAGCTAGATTTATCTCTCTCATCGTCTATGTTATATGTATAAGATTGACCCGTTAATTGAACCTTGATGCCGTTATTATTTAAAAAGATCCTTTCCCCATCCTTGATAACTTTTACCACACCAAATGCATCTAACAGACCAAGCATAGTCCTATTTATGGTTTCTGGATTATGCCCATATATATCATGGTTTCCACAGATTATATATATAGGCACCTTTATATCGTTAAGTATAGATGCATAATTTCCTACAATGGAAACTGAAACATCTGGTCTATCAAATAGATCACCACCATGTAAAACGTAATCTATATGATATTCTTCCACAATATGACATATTTCAATTAGCTTTTTTTCTAAAGCTTCCGTTAAGTTGTCTTTTCTATTTTTCGGTGTGGTTCCTCTAATATGTGTATCCGTCAAAAATAGCAATCTCAATTACTGACACTCCTTATAAATAAACCTCCTTGTGGACAAGGAGGTTTATTTAGTTTTATCTTCCTTAGTTTTTTTCTCTTTATCGTCGGATTCCAAGCCTTGATGTGTTAATCCAAATTCTTCTCTTATTTTATTTTCTATCTCTCGAGCAATATCTGGGTTTTCCTTTAGAAAGTCTTTAGCATTTTCTCTGCCTTGTCCAAGTCTATGTTCCCCATAGCTATACCAAGAGCCAGATTTATTAACAATATCTGCACTAACCCCTGTATCTAGAATATTGCCTTCCTTTGATATTCCAAGACCATACATAATGTCAAACTCCGCTTGCTTAAAAGGAGGTGCTAGTTTGTTTTTCACAACCCTTACCCTAGTTCTATTACCTAAAATACTATCTCCTTGTTTAATAGAATCAATTCGTCTTACATCTAATCGTACACTAGAATAAAATTTTAAAGCCCTTCCGCCAGTTGTAGTCTCAGGGTTACCAAACATAATTCCAACTTTTTCCCTCAATTGGTTGATAAATATTACTGTAGTATTGGATTTGCTAATAGCACCTGCTAATTTTCTCAATGCTTGGGACATCAATCTTGCCTGTAATCCTACATGGCTATCTCCCATCTCACCTTCTATTTCTGCTTTTGGAACGAGAGCAGCTACTGAGTCTACTACTACTATGTCAACGGCTCCACTTCTTACTAGAGCTTCAGCTATTTCTAGCCCTTGCTCTCCAGTATCAGGTTGAGATACTATTAGGTTCTCTGTATCTACACCCAGTTTTTTTGCATAGATTGGATCTAATGCATGTTCTGCATCGATAAATGCAGCTATCCCCTCTAGTTTTTGAGCTTCTGCAATTACATGCAATGCTACAGTAGTTTTTCCTGATGATTCGGGGCCATATATTTCGATTATTCTTCCTCTTGGGAGTCCTCCTATACCTAATGCAATATCTAGATCCAAAGATCCTGTTGGTATAACATCAATACTCTCGATATTGGTATCTCCCAACCTCATAATAGACCCCTTACCAAATTGTTTTTCAATTTGGTTTATTGCCATATCCAATGCTTTCTTTTTTTCACCTTTATCAGTCATCATTTCCCAGTTTAACTGGAGTCACCACCTTTCATTTTGGCGAACGTTAGTTCTGAATTAATTATATATCAACTCTTAAAATTAGTCAAATAATAATTTAAATTACATGAATCATAGTATTTTTCTTAATTCATCAAAAGCTTTTAAAGTAGCTCTATTTTGAATAGAAGTTCTGTTGCCACTAAATACAGATTCAACAACAAAAACATCATCTTTAGTGGCAATTCCAATATAGACCAATCCTACAGGTTTCATATTGGTTTCGCCTGATGGTCCCGCTATACCTGTGGTTGATAAAGCTATATCTACGCCAGTTTTGTTTAAAAGCCCTGAAGCCATTTCTATGGCTACTTGTTCACTGACTGCTCCATATTTATTCAGTGTCTCCTGTTTAACTCCTAGCTCCTCTATTTTAGCTTTATTGCTATAGGTAACTATTCCCCTATCTAGCACCTGGGATACACCAGGTACTTCAGTAAACCTGCTCACAATAAGACCGCCAGTACAGGATTCGCAAAATGCTATCTTCATGTTCATATCCTTTAATTTTCTATATACTACTTCCTCTATGGACTCATCTTGATAACTATATATGTATCCAGATATTTTTTCGTCTATTTTTTCAATAGCCCTCTGTAGTAACTCATCTACCTTTTCTTCATCTCTACCTTTGCCTACGATTTTTATATCTACTTTGCCATCCTTTGCATAAGTAGCAATACTAGGGTTTTGATGATGAACTATAATGTCTTCTAGCATACTTTCTAAAGCAGATTCTCCAATGCCAATAGTATTGATAGTTTTTATTTTTATAACATTGTCCTGCTTTATCAAGGGCATTGTATACTTATCAAACATTAGCTTCATTTCTTTTGGTGGCCCAGGTAATAATATTAAAATTTTATCTTTATGCTCAATATATATCCCAGGTGCTGTACCAATTTCATTTCTCAAGATACTACCACCTTCTGGTATGTAGGCCTGTTTAATATTATTAGAGGTCATAGGTCTGTTCATCTTATGAAAGTAATTTTTTATATCATATTCCATAGAGTTATCTAAAACGAGATCCAGCCCTAAGGTTTCACAGACTACCTCTTTAGTAATATCATCGGCTGTAGGACCAAGGCCTCCTGTAAATATTAATAAATCTGCACGTTTCATACCGGTGTTTATAACCTCTTTTAATAGATTAGAGTCATCTATAACTGATGTATGATATAATACATCAATACCAATAGCAGATAATTTTTTAGTAATATAATAAGTGTTGGTATTTAAAGTACTACCTAATATTATTTCAGTTCCAACGGATATTATTTCTGCAATCACTACAACCCCCCCCTATTATTTATCTCCAGATTTTAAAACATGTTTATTCTTATATATATAATCTATCCCGGATATTATAGTAAATAACAATGCAATATACAGCATAATTTTATCTAAGGGGAACCCCATTTTTCTGAAGGGATAATTATCTATCAATATCAAGATTATGGCTACCAGCTGAGTAACAGTTTTTATTTTGCCAAGGGAAGAAGCTGCTATGGTTATCCCTTCTGAAACAGCAATAGTCCTAAATCCCGTAATGGTAAATTCTCTAGCAATTATTATTACTACAATCCATGCAGGCACTTTTCCTAGTTGAACCATAGATATAAGGGCCGTAGACACTAATAACTTATCTGCTAAAGGATCAACAAATTTACCAAAAGTGGTTATCTGGTTTCTACTTCTAGCAATATATCCGTCTAATCCATCAGTAGCTGCAGCAATAGTAAATATTAATGCAGCTATATAATTGCTATTAGGGAAATTAGAAAACAATATTACCATAAAAACTGGTATTAAAAAAACCCTAGTTATAGTTATCTTATTTGCCAAGTTCATCAACAATCTCTCCAATCAAATCATATTCTATACAATCAGTTACATTTACATACACATACTCACCTAACATAAGTTCCTTGTTAGAATGTATATATACAATTCCATCTATATCTGGACTATCCATATAAGTTCTACCGATATATATACCTTTTTCATATATATCTTCTACCAATGCTAAATAAGACTTTCCAACCCTTTGTTGGTTTAATTTATAGGATATGTTTTGCTGCAGTTTCATTAGTTTATTTCTCCTATTATGTTTAACAACTTCATCTACTTGTAAATCATAATTGTAAGCAGGAGTTCCTTCCTCTCTAGAATAGGTAAATACTCCTAGTTTATCTAGTTTAATTTCTTCAATAAAATCATACAGTTCTTGAAAGTGTACATCCTTTTCACCAGGAAAGCCAACTATAAAAGTAGTCCTTATTATTATATTTGGGATTTCTACTCTCAATCTATTTATTAAGTTAACAATATCTTT
Source organism: Clostridium sp. Cult3 (assembly GCF_021655115.1). Lineage (GTDB taxonomy): Bacteria > Bacillota > Clostridia > Tissierellales > Tepidimicrobiaceae > PPXY01. Next base: position 8,882 of record NZ_PPXY01000010.1, on the reverse strand, counting down.
TTTTGATGTTTTTCTGTTCATCTTTTTTAATATAGGATTACTGACATGTTGTAAAGGAATATCCACATATTTTACAACTTTATTATTAGATTTAATAGCATAGATTAAATCCTCCGTAAAATTATCCGGATATAAATAGAGCAATCTAATCCATTTTAACTTTTCAATTGCATTTAACCTATTTAATAGCTCAGCTAGCATATAATCACCATATAGATCTATACCATAATCTGTAGTATTCTGACCTATTAATATTATTTCTGTTACGCCATTCTCTACTAAATATTCTACTTCCATAATTATATCTTCCATATCTCTACTTCTATATCTGCCTCTTAGTTTAGGTATAATACAATAAGAACAAAAGTTGTTGCATCCTTCTGATATTCTTACATACTCTGTAGGACTAAAGCTCAACCTCTGGACTCCTTCTAGATAATCTTCGTCAATATTATTAATCCTTTTTATTCTTTTTTCACCTTTTTCAAGATTTTTTATTACATCTATAATATCCTTGATATTTCCTGTACCTATTACTCCATCGATTTCTTCGATTTCATCTAATAGCTCTTTTGAATATCTTTCCGCTAAACAACCAGCAAGCAATAAATATTTACAATTACCCTCGTTTTTATATTTAAACATATTCCAAATGATTTCAATGGATTCTTCTTTAGCATCTCTGATGAATCCACATGTATTTACAATTATTACATCAGCTTTTTCTAATGAATTTGTAATGGTATAGTTCTCTTTTTTTAAAATACTCATCATCAATTCTGAATCTATTTCGTTTTTTGAACAACCTAGAGTTACTATCGTTATATTTTTTACTGCCATTAGTCATCGCTCCTTAAATAAGTATCTATATCATCTTTAGTTACCAATACCTTTCTTGGTTTGCTGCCTTCGAATCCACCGACAATACCCTTTTCTTCCATTTCATCTATAATTCTTGCTGCTCTAGCATATCCGATTCTTAATTTCCTTTGTAATAAGGAAATAGATGCCTGTCCTTCATCTATAACCAAGTCAATTGCTTCTGGTAATAATTCATCGGAATCATCCATGAACTTGTCTATTTCTATTTCATTTTGAATGCTTTCTAAAACATCATCATCATATTCAGCAACATTTTGCCCCGTTAAAAATTCCACTACTTTTTCAACTTCTGCATCGCTAATAAAGGCTCCTTGAATACGTACTGGTTTAGAGTAATTGGAAGGGAAAAATAACATATCGCCTTTTCCTGAAAGTTTTTCGGCACCAGCCATATCCAATATTGTTCTTGAATCTACTTGGGAAGAGACTGCAAAGGATATTCTTGAAGGTATATTAGCTTTTATAGTACCAGTGATAACATCTACTGAAGGTCTTTGAGTAGCTACTATTAGATAAATCCCAGCTGCCCTTGCCATTTGAGCCAATCTACATATATAATCTTCAATTTCTTGAGCCGCTACCATCATTAAATCTGCCAATTCATCGATTATTATAACAATTTTAGATAATCTTTCATCCTGTAGATCTTTAATTTTATTGTTATAGGAAGTAATATCTCTTACATTATTTTTAGCAAATAATTTGTAACGTCTTTCCATTTCATTTACAGCCCAACTTAGGGCAGAAGCAGCCTTTTTTGGTTCAGTTACTACCGGTATTAATAGATGAGGTATCCTGTTATATACGCTTAGTTCAACAACTTTTGGATCTATTAGTAAAAGCTTTACTTCATCGGGATGGGCTTTAAACAATATACTGAGTATTATGCTATTTATGCATACAGACTTTCCTGAGCCAGTGGCACCAGCAATCAATAGATGTGGCATTTTATCTATCGTAGATACTATAGGTTTGCCAGAAATATCCTTGCCTAAAGTTAAAGGTAGTTTACTGCTTAGAGATATATATTCCTCAGATTCTAATATCTCCTTTAACCCTACATTATCCCTAATCTTATTTGGAACTTCTATACCTACAGCAGCCTTTCCAGGTATTGGTGCTTCTATTCTTATATCAGATGTTGCTAAACTTAATGCTAAATCATCAGATAAGTTGACAATTCTACTAACTTTGACTCCTGGGGCTGGTTGTAATTCATAGCAAGTAATAGTTGGGCCTTTATTTATTTGAACAATCGTTGCATCAATACCAAAGTTATCCATAGTTTTTTCAATTATTTTTGCATTGTCCAATATTTCCTTTTTATTACTTATATCTTGTTTAATAGGTTCATCTAACAAATCTAAAGAAGGCAATGTGAAATTCATGAAGTTATGCTTATTATTGACAACCACTTCTTCAGTATTGTCCTTGGCGATTTCATTTGACTGATCATTTTTCGTATAATCATGAATTATAATTTCTTTATTCCTCTCAACTAAATTAATTGGGCCTTTTTCCTCCTTAATATCTATCTTTTTAATTGGTTTTGGTTTTGATTTTTTATCTCCATTTATTTTAATGCTTATCCTTTTTAAGTAATCTTTGATTCTTATCTCTGTAAACTGTAAAATAGAGACAATAACTATAAAGGAAATGGTTATATAGCTACCTATGGTACCAAATAATTTAAAGAAAATATATCCAAAAGTTGAACCAATTATGCCTCCTCCCAAACCATCTTTACTCAATTCTAAAGTTTGCGAAAGACTCATACTAAAGGTGGTAGCGTTTTGATTTTTAATATCTAATAAGGTTAAAAAACAAAAAAACAATATGAGTATATGTATAGACTTCTTGTCGTCCTCTATACTAAATTTATTTATAATAAACAATATCCCTATAGCTATAATAATAACAGGAAAAATGTATCCACCAAAACCCATAAGGGTGAAATAAACATTTCTTAAAAGCATCCCCACGATTCCTGTTCTATAGCTAAATAGGCTAATGGCTGATAGTACGCCAAAAGAAATAAGGGCTATGCCTAATATTTCTCTATTGTATTCTTTACCTTTCATTCTGCTTTTTTTACTCAACAATATCACCCTTTGATAAAGTTCTACATAGGATACTAATAATCCTTTTTTATTTTATAAAGTGAGAAAAAATAGTAATTATTCCAATTATCCAAAGATAATAGGAAAAATAGTGTAATTTATCTTTTTTAAGCATTTTTATTAAAAACCTTATAGCGAATATGCCAACTATAGTTGATAATAGTATGCCCACTATTAATGGGCCATCAAATGTTGTTTCACTACCGGTTTTGATTACATCGATTATTCCAAGTAATCCTGCACCAAAAGTTGCAGGTAATGCGAGTAGAAAAGAAAATTCGGTTGCTAAAGACCTGTCTAGGCCTCTAAGAAGACCGGCTACAATGGTCGACCCTGAACGGGAAATTCCCGGTATTATAGCTATACCTTGGAATGTTCCGATGATTAATGAATCCAAGACAGTCATTTCTCTAACATTTTTGCTCTCATAAGATTTATTGTTTGCAATCCAGAGTAAAGCACCTGTTACTAAAAAAGCTATACCAATAGGCAATAGTGAAGATGAATATAAATTCTCAAAAAAATCTTCAAATAATAATCCTATTATCGCTGTGGGAATGCTCCCTATAATGATGAAGAGCGCTAACTTTTGATAACCATTGGTTATACGAAATTTCTTGTTTTTTATACCAGTACCTAGCATTTTAAAGAATTCAACAACTATCTTTATTATATCATTAAAATAAACTATTACTATTGAAATAAGGGTACCAAAATGGAGCATCTCAGTAAAAAATAGATTGCCTTCCTTAATACCGAAAAAATGTTGTAATATTACTAAATGACCAGAACTGCTAATAGGTAAAAATTCAGCAATTCCTTGAAAAACACCTAAAACGATAGCTTGAACTAATGTCAAGTCAATCCCCCCTTTGTTAAATTAAATATACTCATGTTATTATAGCATAATTTAAAATCTTATACTATTCATATTTATCATCTATTAGAGTATTTAATTTACTTAGTGCATGGCTAAACCCCCCAACTTCATCAATTAAACCATAGTCCACTGCTTCCTTTCCTATAAGAATTGTTCCTATATCATTAGCTAATTCATCTGTAGAATACATCAATTTGGTCAATGTAGACCTATCTATACTAGATGTTCGTAGAATAAAGTCAGTTATCCTCTGCTGCATTTTTTCAAAATATCTAAAGGTTTGAGGTACTCCTATAACTAATCCAGTTGTTCTAATTGGATGAATAGTCATAGTAGCAGTAGGCACAATAAAAGAATAGTCTGAAGCTGTGGCTAGTGGTACTCCAATACTATGACCTCCTCCTAATACTAGGGATACTTTTGGCTTATCTATCGTATCTATCATTTCAGCTAAAGCTAATCCAGCTTCTACATCTCCGCCAACTGTATTCAATATAATGAATATCCCCTTTATTTTAGGATCTTGCACGGCTGCTATTAACATGGGAATTATATGTTCATATTTTGTGGTTTTCTTATCAGAAGAAGATAGATTATGACCTTCTATTTCTCCTATAATGGTTAAAAATTGAATAGGATTTTCGAAGTTAGGCATATTTGGAATGCCAATTTGCTTTATATTTTCTATAATATCATTATCTTTGTTTTTGTTATCATTTGTATCCTTGTTCATCTCATTCCCTCCACTTTTTTAAGTATCAATACTTTAATAGTTTACACTAGTTATTATAATAATATGCTTTTAATATATAAAAATCCGGCCCAATAAATTAGGTCGGATTTTTATATATTATTTGCTATTCGAATAATTTAAATTCATTGTGAAGAGCTGCTAAGGCTTTATCTGTATCTTCTTCCTTTATTAAACACCAAATGGTATTGTGGGAATCAGAAGTCTGAAGAATTTTAATATTTTCTTTTGACAAAGCTTTTACAATCCTAGCCATTACACCAGGCACACCTCTCATCTTGTAACCAATAGCACTAATTTTACAACAGTTTTCAACGATTTCATAATCAAAATCTTCCCTATCTAGAATTGAAATAAGTTTTTCTTTATCTTCCTCATCAATAGTAAAAATCTTTTTATCCACTAGAAAATTGATTAAATCTAAGCTAATGTGATTAGAGGTTATTTCTTCCATTAACTTGTCTATCATGGAATCATCATCATTTAATGAAATAATAACTTGTACTCTGCCTTTTTTATAGGTTATTGCAGTAATTATCTTTTCATTAAATAGTTCTTTTCTATTATTGATAAAATTTACATTAACCTCTTCTACAGAAGTTCCTTCGCTGTCTGAATAAGTATTTTTGACAACCAGTGGAACATTGGATTGTTGAGCCATTTCTACCGCCTTTGGATGGATAACTTTCGCTCCATCTTCAGCTAACTGATATACTTCAGAATAACACATTTTTTTTAACACTTTTGCATTTGGCACTATATTAGGGTCTGCTGTCATAATGCCATCTACATCGGTAAATATCTCCACTCGATTACATTTTAGGGCTTTCCCTAAAGCAACTGCTGTTATATCGCTTCCTCCTCGGCCTAAAGTTGTAATTTCTCCATATCGATTGCTACCTTGAAAACCAGCTACTATAACTATATTGTCTTTACTTAAATACTTCAGTATATTATTTGAATCTACACTAATAATTTCTGCATTTCCAAAATTATCATCCGTTAAAATTCCTGCCTGAAATCCCGTTAAAACCACCGCATCATATCCTTTTTCATATAGATGATTTGCCAATACAACAGCTGAAATTATCTCCCCGCAGGACATAAGTAGATCTATTTCCCTATTAGAAATAATTTTAGGATTCACCATGCTTAATAGCGTATCAGTAGCATAGGGGCTACCTTTTCTCCCCATTGCTGAAACAACAGCCACGATTTGATAGCCTTCCTTATATTTTTCAATGATTTTATCGCTAACTTTATTTCTACCATCTTCAGAGGACAAAGATGTACCTCCAAATTTTTGAACCATGATTTTCACCCAGTATCACCTCTAGTATTTTATCTATAGTTTATAATATGTTGTATATGATCATAGTGTGAGATTGTTAATGTATTTACAGTTCAATGATTATCATATCATTTCCTATTTTCCTAATGGCATGCCAAGGTATTTCTATATAATCATTTTCTGCAAACAACTTAAATTGCAACTTTCTTTCAGGCACTATTAACGTCAATATCTTGCCAGTTTTTTCATCTACTATGATATCTGAATCGGCAATTATACCTAATCTTTCACCATTATTTAAATTTACTATTTCTTTCCCTCCTAAATCACTTAACATCATCATATCATCTCCTTGGGTTTTTATTAAATGATATGTGTTTTTTATTTTTTTATGTGTTTGTCAATTATGATAAGGTTCGATATGATATCATTTCAAATATATCTTAATAACCAGTATGCCCAAATCCTCCAGTTCCCCTTTTAGTGTCATCTAAGGTATCTACTTCCATAAGTTCTACTTTTTCATATTTTAAAAATACCATTTGGGCTATCCTATCGCCTCTATTTATTACATAGTCCTCCTTCCCTAGGTTTACTAATATTACTCCAATTTCTCCTCGGTAATCGCTATCTATGGTTCCAATCCCATTTGCTAAACAGATACCATGTTTTAAGGCTAATCCACTTCTAGCCCTAACCTGACCTTCATATCCTTCTGGTATGGATAGATACAGACCTGTAGGGACCAAAACCCTGTCAAAAGGTTTTAATGTTATAGAAGCTTCTATATTAGCATATAAATCTATCCCTGCGGAGCCACTTGTTTCATAGTTAGGGGTAGGAAAATCACTTTTATTGACTATTCTTATCTTCATAATTATTTCACCTCAGCTAAAAAATATTTCTTTTAAATTATTATTGATCTTTTCTGGATCTGATAATTTGCCAACATACGCTATATTATATTTATCTCTGTTGAATATATTTGTTACCACCCTCTCTATATCTACCATCTGCACCTTATCAATCTTATTTAATATATCTTCTGGAGACAGTACTTTATTTAGCAATAATTCAGACTTTCCAATTTCAAACATTCTATTAGAAGTACTTTCCATACCTAATATATAATTTCCCTTCAATTGTTCCTTTGATCTAAATAATTCATAATCCGTAATTAAATTATCTTTTAAATCTTCTATATCCTCATTTACTAACTTTGCTACATTAAGTATTTGATTAACACTTAAGCCTGCGTATACGGTAAAAGCACCTATATTTTCAAAAGAAGTAGGGTGAGAGTAAACGGAATAGACCAACCCCATTTCTTCTCTGAGCCTTTGAAATAATCTAGAACTCATGCTTCCGCCAAATGTATTATTCATTACCAATAGGGGGTAGATATCATCAGATCCTCGCTTTACGCCTTCCATACCAACGCAAAGATTTAACTGCTCCGTATCCTTCAACTTATAGCCAATGTTTTGACTAATCTCCGGGATATCCTCAATCATCCCATCATTTAATCCCATTTCTATTGGAGAGGTTTTATAAAAGCATTCATTCAGCATAGCTATCGTCTCTCTATACTGAAAGTTTCCAACTATTGATATTACAATATTTTCTGTAGTGTAATGTCTCTTATAGTAATTCATAATGGTATCTCTATCTAAATTGCTTACAGTTTCATAGGTCCCCAGTATGGGTAAAGCTAAGGATGTGTTTTCAAACATTGTTTCACTTAGAATATCATATACTATATCTTCTGGTGAATCCAAATACATATTAATTTCTTCAATAATAACACCTTTTTCTTTCTCTATATCTTTTTCGCCAAAGGTTGAATTATTAAGCATATCTGATAATACATCTATGGCAATAGGCAAATGCTTGTCCAATACCCTTACATAAAAACAGGTATATTCAGTACCTGTAAAAGCGTTAATTTGTCCACCAACATCATCTATAGACTCGGCTAATTCCTTAGCACTCCTATTACTAGTTCCCTTAAACAGCATATGTTCTATAAAATGAGAGATTCCATTTAAATCATCTTTTTCCTTAATAGAGCCATTGTTTACTAATACCCCTATAGAAACAGAATTTACATAAGGGATCTCTTCCATAACTACTCTAATACCATTATTTAGTTTTTCTTTAATGTACATTTTTTCCTCCTATTTCTAACTTTTATTTAATTACATCGCTTATTGTTCCAATTTTATATCCTCTATTAAATAAGAATGATATTATCTCTGGTAATGCTTTAACTGTCTCTTCTGTAGGATGCATCAATACTATTGCAGAATTGTGGATTTTGCTTGTTACTCTTTCGATTATTATTTCTTTATTGCTATCCTCCCGCCAATCAATCGTATCAATACTCCACATAATTATATCATAATTTAAGTCTTTTGCAGCTCTAATAGTGTTATCATTATAAGCCCCTGATGGAGGCGCAAAATATATAGATTCTTGTTTAATGATTCCACTTATTATATTATGAGCTCTTAATATTTCTTCTCGATTCTTTTCATAGTTTAGTTTATCATAATCCACATGCCTATATCCATGATTTCCTATTTCGTGGCCATGTTCATATATGCTTAACAATAGATCGGGATTTTTTTCTGCCCACCTACCTGTAACAAAGAAGCTAATTTTAATATCAGCTCCTTTAAGTATTTCTAACATCCCAGGTATATGCTCATTTCCCCAATCTACATTGCAAGCAAAAGCTACGATTTTATCATCTATATTCCCTTTGTAGTGAATATCCATGTTAAATGTTTCATCGGCCCTATTATAAAAGTTAATGTAAAGTAAAATCAATATGATAACAAGGATTACTATAAAAGTAGTATACATAGCTCTTTTATTGAGTATTAAAATTTTCATATTATCCCTCCAAATATCCTTATATAACATTTATATTCAGAGGAATAAAAAATATATTTA
>NZ_PPXY01000001.1 GCF_021655115.1 Clostridium sp. Cult3 | reverse complement strand
CTTCTATACCATCAACTTGTATCCTTACGTATCCAAAATTCCTTAAAAATGGATACTCTAGAAATACAGCTTCGACTAATTGTGGATCTGGATCTTCTGGTTCTGGTTCCTCTTCTACTGGTTCCAATCCTTCAATAGCATTTACTAGGTTCGTGTATGCTTCTTCTATGTCCTCTTGGGTTGCATCTTCATCCGCTACTACAGCCCTTGCTGCTTCAAGGGCTTCTACAAGTTCCGCCCAACTTTCTTCTGTATATTCTTTCTCATCTAATCCTTCTGCTTCTGCTATCTTAGCCTCTAATGCTTCCTTATCCACCTCCCCTGGATCCTCTGGATCTTCTGGTTCTTCTGGATCTGGTTCTTCGCTATCCCTCACTATCCTCTCGGATTTCGTGTAGGTCCACACCGTACGTGCGACTTTCACCGCATACGGCGTTCACTCGATAATATGTGTGAACTACTTACTTTTCACTAAGGTTAGACCTTAGTGCCCCCGTTGATTTTATTGTACAAGCTCATTTCTGAATATTTTGTCAATTCTTGTGCTATCTTTTTATATTATTTCCACCATTTTACAACAATTTAGGAGTTATTTGCCCAATTTGTTTCTATCTTTTATACTTATTTACATTTTTTAGTCCATTATTTTGTCTTTTCTTTTCCTTATTTGCTCTAATTTGATATAAAAATATTGGCATAAAAAATCAACCCATATGGGCAATCCCCATTAAATCTACAATAAGTTAGTAAGTTAGTGCCGGGGGTGGATATTTATAGTACAATTTACCATATATTAAGCCCTAGCCAAAAGCTAATATCTTAACAAATTAGTATTGCTACAACCTTTCTCTTGAACCGTTGTTGAATAAAGTATAAAATATTATATATAGATAATTTTGACAATTTCGACAAAGGCGAGGGATAAAATGGATAATAGTAAAGCTTTAAATATCTTAGAAAATGTTAAAAGGGTTATTATAGGTAAGGATGATGTGATTGAAAAGGTTTTGATAGCTGTCCTTGCTAAAGGTCATCTTCTAATAGAGGACATCCCAGGGGTTGGAAAGACTACCTTGGTGAAAGCTTTAGCTAAGAGCATGGACCTATCCTACAAAAGAGTCCAATTCACCCCAGATCTAATGCCATCAGATATTATTGGCATTAATATATACGATAAGTCTACTGGAACTTTCACCTTTAAAAAAGGCCCTATATTTAATCAAATATTTCTAGCAGATGAAATCAACCGAACTTCACCTAAGACTCAATCCAGTCTCCTACAAGCTATGGAAGAAGGGGAAATCTCCACTGAAGAAGGGGACTATGTTTTGGAAGAACCATTTTTTGTTCTTGCAACCCAAAACCCATTGGAATATCAAGGTACTTTTCCATTACCAGAAGCTCAGCTAGATCGGTTTTTAATGCGTCTATTCATTGGATATCCTGAAAAATCCTACGAAAAGCAAATATTAAAAAACTATAAATCTATTAAAAACCTAGATCTTATTGAACCGGTGGTATCTCAAGAGGATATATTGGATATGCAACTTAAAGTAGATACTTTAACCATCCACGATGATGTCATAGAATATATCATAAATATCTCCAATGCCACTAGGGACTGTAAGGATTTACAACTAGGGGCTAGCCCTAGAGCCTCTATCGATCTACTTAAAGCTTCAAAGGCAAAAGCCTTCTTGGAAGGTCGAAGCTATGTAATCCCAGATGATGCAAAGGAAATGGTAATTCCCGTATTAGCCCATCGGTTAATCCTTTCACCTGAAGCACGAATCGAACGGAAAAGTATTGAAGAAGTCCTAGAAGAAGTCCTAGGCCAGGTATTTATACCGGTGATAGCCTATGAATAGTATAAAATACTTCATTCCATTGTTTATTATAATATTAGCTTTCGTATTATTTGTTGGCGGAATCATGCCTTATTTCCTATTATATATATTGTTGCTAGCATTTTTAGTCCCTCTAGTTCATAGCCTGATCATCTTAAAAAAAATTAAGGGTAATATCCGAATTCCAAAGGGCACCCTATATGCAGGGAATAGGATAATACTAGACTACCAGATAAATAATAATAGCAGATTCTATATTCCCCATATGGAAATTCAAAGCCATATCTCAAAACAATTAGCGGGAATAGATTCACCTAAGGTTAATACAAGCTTAAACCCGAAGGAATCCTTCACCCACAGAGAAACCCTAGTGCTAAAAAGACGAGGTTATTATGAACTTGGAGAAATAGAAGTAAACATCCAAGATGTATTTGGGATATATAAATTAAAGCGGAAGATCAGGAGTAAAACCTCTCTATTAGTCTATCCTGAGACAGTAGACCTTTCATCCTTTATAATAACCGCCGTAGAACAATCAGGGGAACTACTAGTAGAAGACCCGGCCTTTCAGGATAGGAGTAGGATTTCATCTTTAAGGAATTATAGGGAAGGAGATTCGGTAAAATCCATCCATTGGAAGCTATCAGCCAAATTAGACCATCTAGTAATCAAAGACTACGAAAACCGTGGAGATACCCATGTGGCCATATTTATCGACAATTATCAAAAGTTCTTCTCAAAGGATGTAGATCGGCGTCTAGAGGACAGGGCAGCTGAGGTTGCCCTTAGTATTGTCAACTACTACATAAGTCAAAATATCCCCGTATCCTTCCAAACCCAATATGAAGAAGAACTTGTTCACATAGAAGGCCAACAAAAATCCCATATTAAACCCTTCATGGACTTTCTAGCTAGATTTAAAGGAAATGGGGCTATGGATTTTAATAGTTTTCTTAACCCTAAAATAGACATTATTACAAAGGATACCACCGTAATCATCATAACACCCAATCTTGATAAATCTATGGGTACCCTTGGCATATTGTTGAAAACAAAAAACTTAAAACCCTTATTCATTGTGGTAACGGACAAAGAGAATAATACGGGAAATCTAAACCTTATGGTTCAAGAAAGCCTAAGACAGGAAGGTGTTCCCATATACCTATTAGACTGCAAATCTAATATAAAAGAAGTATTGGAGGAACAGTATGGATAAGATATTAAGCCAAAGACAAAAGTTCATAAACCATATCATCTATTCATCTATGGTCTTTAGCCTTGTATATCTATTTGGAGTTGCTATTAATCTAGAACTAAATATTTCTCTACAGGCATTGATGGTATTGTTGATTAGCGCTATTATCAAGTTTTTCCTTCTAAACCCTATATTCTTATATATTATACTAGTTATTATATTTATAGCTGCCCTATTGATAAACCATTACTTCCCTACCCTTATGGCTCTAACAATTGATAGAATCTACTTCCTATTTGAAAATATAATAAATTATGTAGCTGGTAGGGAAAACATAGCAACTGAAAATATCCTGTTATTTTGGGGAATGCTCATAGCATTAATCTCTCTATTTACCGGGTATATTATATTTAAAGATAAAAAGATATACCTTTTGCTCCCTCTTTATGTAGGAGCCTTTCTATACTATTGGTACGTCTATTTTGATGAAGCCTATCGGATGATGGCCCTGTTTTTCTTTCTATTTTTCATCCTTGTAGGTCTGGGCAAATATTACAAAACCCATTCCAATTTCAAAGAAACCTATACTCCTTGGCTAAAAACCATCGCCCTATATAGTTTTTTCGTAGTAATGATAGCCCTAATACTTCCTAAAAGCCCAAACTACATTCAATGGTCCTGGCTTCAAAATAAAGTATATGATATTTTCCCTGGTATTGAAGATCTCCGGACCTCCAACACCTTTAGCAGAGGCTACGGCAAAGCCTCTTACTTTGAATTTACAACAACAGGATATCAAGAGGAAACCTCTAGACTAGGTGGTCCAGTACGACAAAGGGACAAAAAGGTCATGACAGTTGGAGGAGATGGACCTTTCTATCTGCGGGGAAATATAAAGCATACCTATACGGGAAACTCTTGGAAATCCGTAGATAGCCCTTGGGAAGATTATTGGCTAGGAGAGGATTTTACCCAGCTTCCCAAAAATGATAGGGATGCATACTACAGGGAAGCCACCATAACTATTACCAATCATTCCTTTGCCTCCACTACCCTTTTTAGCCCTTATAAACCAACAGAAATAAATTTCGACGGAGATTATCAAATAAAGGTAAGTCCCGATGAGGAAATAGTCCTTCCCCAAGGGATATATTCTGGAGAAAGCTATACCGTTAAGGTGCTCAAGCCCAATAGCTATGACCAATTGATAAACCTTGGAATTGATAGGAAAAAGGAAAATATAGATAATGTAGATATATATCTACAAATACCAGAAGATAAAATAACCGACCCTACGAGAAAACTGGTAAAAGAAATTGTCAAAAACTCAAGGACAGATTTGGAAAAAGCCTTAGCCATAGAAGAACATCTGCGAAGTAATTATAAATATAATTTAGATGTAGAAAGGGTCCCTAAAAATAGGGAATTCATAGATTATTTTCTGTTTGAAAGCAAAGAAGGCTATTGTACTTACTATGCCACATCCATGGCTATTATGCTCCGATTAGAAGATATACCCAGTCGATATGTAGAAGGATACTTAGCTCGAAACCAAGTGGACAGAAACAGATATGAAGTAAGACAAAGAAATGCCCATGCATGGGTGGAGGCCTTCATTGAGCCTATAGGTTGGGTAACCTTCGAGCCAACCCCAGCCTATCCCCTAACGAATGGTTTGGAAAGAAGAAACTATAGCCAGGAAAGGGAATTGGAGGACTCAGAAGCAACAAGCTATGATGTAACCAGCGAAAACTTAATAGAAGACCACCATAAGCCAACAATAGATATGGAAGAAGATCTTGAAAATGGTCATGAAAATATAGCCCTAGAGGAGACCCCTAAGGATGCACTACCTAGATTATCTAAAAATACACTAACTATATTTATTGGTATAGTTCTATTGATCATATCCCTGAAATTTTTAATAAGGTTTCTCCAATTCAAATTTAAGGAGGCAAAGATAAAAAAACTTCCCAATAGGGAAAGGGTCATCCATCTATATGATGAGATTATCAAGCTTACCAGATTATTAGGATATTCTCAAGAACCTGGGGAAACCCACTATGAATACGCCGATAGGATCGCCTACAATTTTTACTACTTTGGAGATAAAGGCATCCAAGATATAACAGAAACCTTTGTAAGAAACAAATACGGTCCTTTCCCCACCTCAAATGAAGATGTCTTGGAAATGGAAAAGTACAAGGAAATATTAGAAAGACGTCTAAAAAATCATTTAGGTCTTAGAGCATATTACTATGGTAAATACTTCAAACTGTAGCCTATATCCTGGATATTGTTCACCTTGCTCTTTTATGCCTAAATTTACAGGATTAGAAACTGTCCAATCATAGTTTCCATCCTCTCTTCTATTGTAGGTTACAGTAATTGAGGGTATATACTCTTCCCTTATCTCCATATTCTCATTTTTAATTAAGGAAAAGAATCTATTCTTCCTCATCACAGTTAATCCCCCCCATTTACCTTCACTCCAATATGTTTTAGTGACAAGATTGATAGCCTGAGAAAATCTAAAATTTCACACACGTGCTATCAGTTTTGTTCATTTCTTCTTGCCCCGTTTTTAAGATATCCATTTAATAGTAGTTATAAACATCTTCAACATAATTTAAGGGAACGATTATTAGTAATCACTACATTTTCATTCCCCTTTGTGTCTTTAAGCCATAATGGTTAATATGTTAGTGCCTGATACTAAAGTTTTTTCTTTATTTGCTTTACAGAGTTATTTTATATTTTATCTGTATAGCTTATTGAAAATATCTTCACTATAATCACTAATATCTGATATATTAAGCATATTATACTTTAGTTTAATATCTTCGAAATACTTTGATATCAGCTCTTTTTCAATGATTCGGTCTGAGCTTTCATCATCTCTTAAACCTACTCTAGTACAGCTCCATGGCATTTCTGCATGGGTCATCTTTTCTAACACCTTTCCACTATAGCATCCGAAATTTCTAATTACACTGTCTAAAACTTCCTTTTCTATCTTAGTCAATTCTATATTTGTCCAATCATACTCACTTTCTTCAATAGGATTGTATCCATAGTTTTTATACTTATGATATACACTTCTATACACAGGGCCATGTACCCAAGCTTCACAATTATTATGGAATAAATATTCACCTGTAAAAGCTTTGAAAAACCCCTGAGCATAATACAATAGTTTTTGTAGTGCCAAAGGTGTTATATCCGAACAGCTTACCAAAAGATATTTTATGACATGATCAATCTTATCCTCAGATTTAAAAGTAATAGAATCATTTTTTTCAATTTCTGCTAATGCCTCACTACAACGCCTATATGCAACATCTGTTACATTATCTTTATTTTCCTCTAGTGCTTTTTTCATATACTTTGGATCATTAAGGATTGTTTTTAAAATATCAGAATATTGTTTAGTAGGAATATCCCCGTCTAAATACCTAGTAAGAGTACCTTCACCCCATCCCAATAGCAAAGATAAAGGTCTTTTACCAATATTATACTTATCTAATATAAGTTCTATTTCTGAAACAGTAATCAACCCCTCTTTTTCCCTAAAAGCATTATCTAACATTTTAAGATTATAATCACGAACATCCGCTATAAATATTTCACTTCCACATTTGCTACAAATCGCTACCTTCCCAATATACTCAATTTCTTTACCTTTGATGTTTTTTGTCATTTTCTTTTCTCTGATACAGTATTCTACCATATCATGACACTTCTCACAAAATCCTAACATCTAGGTTACCTCCTTTTTATTAATAACCATTATTAGCAATATTTTTTATGTTACCAAACTATTTATTTAAACAAATATTCTATATCATCACCGCTCCTTGTTTGAGTCATATTAATTTTAATATATATATCAACATTTTCCAAAGTACCCCAATAATCTAATTTGTAGCACTTACAGAATATGTACAATATTTCGTGAGAAAATTCCTCATTATCATTATCAACCGCATAACAAAAATCGTCATATTGAATATTTAATAGTATTTCTTTTTCTTTTGGTATTACCCAAATCTTAATCTCTCCCTTCTCCTAGTATAATACAATTATATATTGATTATACCAAAAACACAATATGTTATTGTATCTATTGATACATTTTATTCATTATATGTACCAATTGTATGATTTTCTACTTTTCGATACTTTCTCTTATGGCCAAGTATTTTGTAATTTACAACACCAGCTAATACCCTTGACTTTTATATACCTTTACCTTTTATATATTACTATATCTATTAAGTGGCTTTCACCGTCAGGTTTTTACTCATGCTGCCCTACATTTTAAAGCCATCACCTAAAAAAGGTGATGGCTTTTTTATATTGTTTCTTTAGTTTTTCTTAAGTTCACACGAAAATGATTTAGTTAGTGCCAGGAGTGGATATTTACCAATAAGTTCGTAAGTTAGTGCCGGGGGTGGATATTTAGGGGGCGGACATTTACCGGGGGCGGATATTTAGAGCTAGATATTTATTGGACAATGTCCTACTTTTTTTATAGAATATGAACTGTTGGGATTAACCAGATTAAGCTATAAACCCAAAATATCGATCAATACTATTTGAAAAATATATAATATGAATATGATAAAGGAGGAGAAAACAATGCATACAGAAGAAAACAAAATGAGCGTTATGCCTATTAGAAAATTATTAATCAATATGTCAGTTCCCATAATGATATCCATGTTCGTACAAGCCTTATATAATGTAGTAGATAGTATATTTGTGGCCCAAATCAATGAAAATGCCTTGACTGCAGTCTCTCTAGCCTTTCCTGTACAAAACCTTATGATAGCTATCGCAGTAGGTACTGGTATGGGAATTAATTCCCTATTATCACGAAGTCTTGGAGAAAAGAAGTATGAAAAAGCCAATGACACAGCCAAAAATGGGATCTTTTTGGCTTTTCTTAGTTATATAGTATTTTTAATATTTGGCCTTTTGTTTACAAAAAACTATTTTAGATCTCAAACCGATAATCAACAGATATTAGAATATGGAATAGCTTACTTGAGAATTATATCTATAGGATCTATCGCTAAATTTACTCAAATTATATTTGAACGACTACTACAATCTACAGGTAAAACTTTTCATGCTATGATTACTCAAGGCACAGGGGCTATTATAAATATTATACTGGACCCTATCTTGATATTTGGATACTTTGGACTTCCTAAAATGGGGACAGCTGGCGCAGCATTGGCAACTATTATTGGACAAGCTACTGCAGCTTTGATGGCTATCTACTTTAATCTTACAATTAATAAGGAGATTAACATCAACATGAAAGGCTTTAAGCCAAATCTAAATATTATCAAAAAAATATATACTGTAGGTATCCCATCTATTGTAATGATGTCCATTACTTCCGTTGCTACCTATGGAATAAATAAAATTTTAAACAAGTTTTCCTCCACAGCTATTGCTGTTTTAGGAGCATATCTTAAGTTGCAGAGCTTTGTATTTATGCCTGTATTTGGCCTAAACAATGGTATGGTTCCTATTATCGCCTATAATTATGGAGCCAAAAATAAAGAGCGAATTATCAAGACTATTAAACTAAGCATAATATATGCTACCTGTATAATGATAATCGGTCTATTATTGATTCAAATACTACCAGATAAGATATTAGGGCTATTTAACGCATCAGAAGATATGCTAAATATTGGAATACCAGCCCTACGTATCATTAGCCTTAGCTATATATTTGCAGGTATTAGCATAGTTTCCAGCTCCGTATATCAAGCTTTTGGAAATGGACTGTTGAGTTTAATCATCTCTGCATCAAGGCAATTGCTAGTATTGTTGCCTGCAACCTATATATTGTCCTTGTTTGGTAATATAGATTTGGTATGGTGGGCATATCCTATAGCGGAAATAGCTTCAGTAATTTTAAGCATTATATTCCTTAAATATATTTATGATAAAAATGTAGCGCCAATGGATGGATAGGCTCCATGTTATGCCTAGCAAAGTTTAACGATATGATCCTTGTGAACAAGCCAG
The DNA here is from genome assembly GCF_021655115.1 of Clostridium sp. Cult3. GTDB lineage: Bacteria > Bacillota > Clostridia > Tissierellales > Tepidimicrobiaceae > PPXY01. The sequence goes on along the minus strand of NZ_PPXY01000001.1, from coordinate 112,228 downwards.
GAATAAAGACTCCAAGGGTTGGTTCCGCTATGTGTATACTATATAACCACATTCATGATGCTATCTTCTCCCCTATTAACATTTCCTATCTTTGTGGAGATGTTTTTTACTATATCCATATTTGTAATGATAATGGGACTAACAGTAGATCTGCCGCTTTTCCTGATAAAATCCAGGTCTACTTCCAAAAGCTTGTCACCAAGCTTTACCTCATCTCCAACCTTTACATAACTTTTAAATCCTTCACCTTTTAATTCTACCGTATCTAGGCCAATATGGATTAAGATCTCCAATCCATCCTCTGTCTCTATACCTAATGCATGCTTTGTAGGAAAAATCTGAACTATCCTTCCCTGAACTGGTGATACAACTATACCTTCCCTTGGCTCTATTGCTACACCATCTCCTACCATTTTTTCAGAAAATACCTCATCTTCAACTTGTGTGATTTCAATTATATCTCCCGTCATTGGAGCTAAAATTGAAATAGATTTGTCTCTGTTAAATAAATTGAACATCTTAATCCTCCCCATATAATTTCAAAATCGGGCGGTTTCAATTACCGCCCGATTTATTATCACTTTCTAAGCCTTTCTATTTCCTCAGCTACGAATTGTACCTGAGGTCCTACAATAACTTGAATAGTATTTGGTCCAGTAATTTTTACTCCAGGAATATTTGCTTCTTTGATTTTGTTTTGATTTACCTTGTTTTCGTCCCTTACTTCTACCCTCAAACGAGTAATACAATTCTCCACTGAAACTATATTGCTAGCGCCACCTAACCCTTCGTAAATTTTAGCTGCTATGAAAGCATATTTATTTGTTGAATCTAAAGATGCCGCTCCGCCACTATCTACTTCTATCTCTACATCTCCTCTACCAGGAGTAGATATATTCCATTTAACAATCAAGAATTTGAACAAGAAATAGTATATTAATCCAAATATTACCCCTTGTAAAAGCAACATATATGGTTTATTAGCTAGTGGGAGTCTAGAGCTTAGTACAAAATCTATAAGCCCTGCACTAAAACCAAAACCTGCTGTCCAATGGAAGAATGCAGAAATTGCTAATGAAATACCAGTCAATATTGCATGGACAAGATATAATGCAGGTGCTACAAACATAAATGAGAACTCAAGAGGTTCAGTAACCCCAGTTAAGAATGAGGCAAATCCTGCTGCCATCATCAATGATGCTATCTCTTTTTTCCTCTCTGGTTTAGCAGTCTTATATATTGCAAAAGCAGCACCAACTAAACCAAACATCATTATTGGGAAGAACCCAGCTTGATACATACCTGTTATTCCCTTAGTTCCAGTACTTGCCCAGAAGTTTCCAATATCGTTTATATCAGCTACGTCAAACCAAAATACTGAATTCAACGCATGGTGTAAACCTACTGGAATTAGAAGCCTATTGAAAAATCCATACAATCCTGCTCCTACAAAACCTAATTTACTAATTCCAGTACCAAAAGCTACTAGTCCAGTATACACAACAGGCCATATTAAATATAATATTGCAGATACTACTAGCATTGCAGCTGAAGTAACAATTGGTACCAGTCTTTTCCCACTAAAGAAAGCCAACGCATCTGGTAGTTTTACATGGCTAAAACGATTGTACATAGAAGCAGCAACTAATCCTGAAATAATTCCTATAAACTGATTTTGTATTTTCCCAAAGGCTGCATTTACTTCTGCAGGATCAATTCCCTTCATCATGGCAACTGTATCCGTTGAAAGTAGAGTTGTAATTACTAAATAACCTACCAATCCACTTAGAGCAGCTGAACCATCCCTCTCCTTCGCCATACCTAGCGCCACACCTACAGCAAATAGTATTGCCATATTGTCTATGATAGATCCGCCTGCTTTGATAAGAAATGCCGCTAAAGCACTTCCACCACCCCAGCCAGATGGGTCAATAGCATATCCAATTCCCAAAAGAACTGCTGCAGCTGGCAATACAGCTACCGGTAACATCAACGAACGCCCAAGTCTTTGAAAATACTTCTTCATTTTATAAATCCTCCTTATACTTTAACTTTGTATGAAATATCCAATTATAACTATCCTCTACCCTCCTTTCCATTTATATAAAAAAGGCATAAGCAATTTAATACTATTAATCCTGTATTAAAAGCTTATGCCTGATTTGACTCAGTAACACACCTTTATGTTTATTTAATTCTCTCTATATGCAATGCCAAGTATCCCAGTTCATCATCGGATACATGTACATCTTTCATTTTGTGAATATATTTCCCTAACTTTGTAGCTATCTCATAGGATTCACCAAACTGTTCCTTTATCGTATCTAATAACGGGTTCTTAATATGTTTCTGCTCCTCCATCCTACTTATGCTAGCCCGAAGGTGATTTATCAAACGACTATATGTCAATCCAGTATTGTCAATATTAACCGATAATTCCTCTTCAATTATATTTACCAAATCTGTCAAAAATTTTGTATCCTTTATGGTCTCTCCGACTTTTTTACTTTGTCTAGCTGAATGAATATGAAGAGCTATGAATCCTACCTCAGATTCGGAAATATCAACCCCTGTCTCATCTTTAATCATCTGTTCAGCTCTCTTACCAATCCTAAATTCATCAGCATATAAGGCCTTGATTTCATATATAAAGGGATTACTCATCTCTAAGCCCGACTTTATCCTATCTATTGCAAAGCTAATATGATCCGTTAATGCAATATGAATATGGCTATTCAGTGGACCAAATTCCTTTTCAGCCATTGCAATGATCTCTTCACTTACTCCTATGATCTTGCTATCTAATTGACTTATAAGTTGGTAGTATTCTTTCTTAGCACTCTCATCGAAGGCTAAAAATGATTTTTCAATCTCGTTCTCACTCAGTACTGTAACTTGGCCTTCCTTTTTACCAAACCCAATACCCTTTCCAACCAAAACTACTTCTTCTTTTTTTGTTTTATCAAAAGCAAGGATTACATTATTGTTTAAGGCCTTATTAACAATGTATTCTTTTCTTTCCCCCAATTTCCCCACCTCCCTTTAAAGTAAGGATAATAAAAAACAAAAAGGCACAAACCCATATGAAAAATCATTCATATAAAGGTTCATGCCTGATACCGATCAGTAACACACCTATCATATACATTATATATTAAAACAAGGCCAAAATCAATAAGAACCTTAAACTTATTTTATTCTCCTAAGTATTATTTATTCATGTTTATATACTTCTTCAATCCTATTTAGTTTATCAGAATTTTGTTTATAGTCATCAAATAAAGCATCTATTTCTTTAATATTGATTATATAGCATGCCATAAGTCAGTTATTAAATCTTGATATATTATCTCTCGGAATAATATTATAGCATTTTTTACAGAATCTATCAGATAGATCCACTAGTTTATTTGTTTTTTACCACATCAAAATCCATTTCTATTTTTATTAATAATACTAATACCTATAGCTATGAGTACGAAAGGAATTAATATCCTAGCTAATAGCCCAAAGGTGATGGCTACACCTGTAAAAACTAAGACAACCAATGTAAATACAAAAACTAAAATTGTAATCAAACATCCCAATATCATGGCGTTCTCCTTTATTTGTACCTCCGTCCTCAATAAGTTCGTAAGTTAGTGCCGGGGGTGGATATTTTAATTGCATATTTTAAATATACCAAAATATCTACTTCTTTTTATGTGCTTCTATTCTCGTCTTTGAATTCATGCTTATCCATTACTTGTCAAAGTGAAATTTTCCTCTATTTCTTTCAGAAAAGATGGTTTATCTAAAGTATTAAAATAATAAAGCCATATTCTTTCATCCTTAAAAAACATTTGTAATTTCGAAACTAGCTCTTCCTTTGTAGCTAGAACATAGGCCTTATGTCTGCACTCAATACTCAATAAATAAAGATACGTTAAATTTATAAAAAATCTTGCTCTAATCTCAATTGAACTCTCACACCAAATATAATTTATTTCCAAAATTTCAAATATGATTTTTTCTAATTCTTGCAAAAAATCTTCCTGCTGGTTTTTTCTTAACAAAAAATAATAGACGATCATATAAAAACAATTGGTATATATGGGCCCTTGAATATATTTATTTTGTTTTATAAAATCTTTTAAATATCTTTCCCATTTTTTAAACATCTCACTACATAAGAAAAGGCTATTCTCTTCTTCTGATTCGTTCATAAAATTTTCAATAAATAATCGATCATTTTCCCAATCACCTCTATATTCTGATATCCTATAGCTGCTAACATATTTCAAAATAGTTTCCCTGTTAGCCCTTCCTAGCACTCTTCCTAAAATAATATTAAAGTCTTCATAATTACCGAAATAATTTATACATTGGAAAAATAGCTCTTCATTTATAGTCCATAATTGATCTAAAATTGTCCTCATTGCATCTAATACATTATCTCCAAGTCTTTTATTCCGATTATTATCTAAAATCTGATAAATAATCCCTACTAATACCCATTCATTTTTAATATCTTCTCCTAGACCCATTATCAATTTTTCATCATCTTCTAGGGGTTCTATCATTGCAAGGATTTCTAAAGGATCAGTCCTTTCGGAGATTGTTTTTTTAAGAAGAATAGGATTAATAAAAGAAATAAATTTAATCAACCCTCTCATTACTTCTCTAAGACCATAGCCTCTGCCCCTTTTTATAGCCTCTATAAAATCATACACTTTTTTCATGTTTTTTTCTCTAATTCCATTTTCATATTCTTCAAAATATCTTTTTTCATTATAAGGAGCATCATTTGGCATACTTATTTTAATAGATAGTGCCGATAAGAATTCTTTTAGTTTTATCGATAATACTCTTCTTTCCTCTTTAGTAAAATCCTCTATTTCTATCAATTGACCAAAAGAAAGCTCGAAATAATTTAATATCAAAATTCCCTTTATTATTTCCTTGAGATCTCCTCTATTTATACCTTTTGAAATAAAATACTTAGCTGTTATCAGTGCTTTAGCTCCTTCTATGACATCTTGATTGTCTATTTCTTCTACATAAAATCCATACTCATATTTATTAATAAACCCTAACTTTTCATTTAAATATTTATAGGTTTTTTCTAAAGATTTTCCTCCATTTAGAATATCTTTTACCTCACTATTCTCCAGAATAGAATCCAAATATAATAGTGAATCATTTAACTCTAATCTATCAATAGAATTAATTACTTTTTCAGTATAATTTTTAAATAAAACTTCTCTCATTTTGACCTCCAAACTAAACACTCTGGATCTTGAAGTTCTTCCCATAGTTCCATAAAGGCATCTAAAATCATCTTTGCATTGCCGACTTCCTGTAAGATATGATGCTCTTTCCCAAAGGAATTAATGGAAGTTCCTAAAGACCATGCCCTAGGTCTCCTATCTCTCAAAGGAAAGATTATAAACCTATCATGAAATGGCCATCCATATTGATCATGTTGACATCTTAATTCCAAATCTATCCCTAAATGATTACTGCATAATTCAAAATTTTTTATTTGATTTTCTACCCAAGTCCTATATGTTTTTTTGTCCTTAGAAATTTCCTTTTTACCATTAAGATTTTTTTGTTTCTTATAGGAGTTAATAGCTCTCATAGGAACACCAGCTACTTCATAATAATAGATAGTATCCAAAATATCCCTATAACTTAAATAAGGATCCCATAAATAAATACCATCTTCACCATGACGTCCAATTAAAGTTCTTAAATCTTCTAAGGCCTTGTTTCTATCATTTGTTTTGTTTCCATATTGTACAAATATTAAATCTCTTTCTAATCTTTTCTTTTCATTTTCATAAATTCGATTAGAAATCCAATCCGAATGGTCCATTTTATGGGGTTTATCTCTACCTGTGCTATAAACTATTGGAATTTCAATATTCTTAACTAAGTTATCATCCTTGTCAAATGACTTTATAATTCGCGCTTCTTGGAACGCCGAAGATATATAACCTGAAATATGAATGTCCTTCATAAAACTAGCGGAAAAGCAACTTAATATTAACCCATTTTCTTTATTAAATATAATAGTATCATTCATATCATTTGAATTTCCTGTATACAATTCATTGGAATTATGGTTAATTTGGTCAAGTTGATAGAACCCCATAATATTATTATCAAAATGACTACTAGTTTGAATGGAGATCTTATCCAAATCATTAAAAAAAGGATGCCATGCTATTTGTGCTTCCATTCCTTCCCATGAGCTTAATGGTTTTGTATCTAAGGTAAGCATCATACTAGGAAATTGGAAGATTATATTACCAATTCTATCTCTAATATATAGTAAATCAATGGGGAGAAGTTCTGTAACACATTTACATATCTTTCCTAGTAGTTTGTCCGATTCTAATACATCCCTTAGCTCCTGTTTTTCTTGGTCAAAAAATTCTAATACATAGGATCCATTGTAAAAATTATTCTTTAATACAGAGTTAAGTGGCACAGTTTCAGTGCCATCCTTAGGTATAAATTGCTTTGGTAAAGGTTTTAAATTTCCTATAATTAAATCATTTTCATCATAAGCCCATTTATTTTCTCTCAGCAATACAATGAAATCCTTTTCTAATTCTTCTATAGTTCTTTGATATCTTATAATACCTAGTCTATATTGTTTATCTATATTAATAGGCTTATTAGTAATAAAAGACTTTTCATTAGAAATGGACTTTTCTCTTTCTTCAAAAACAACTATGGTATAAAAGTTCTTAGCTTTTTTAATAGTGTTATCATATAAAAATATAGTTGTTATCTCACAACTATTATAAAAACCTAGATTTCCTTTTTCTATAAGTAAATCAAAGTCCCTTTTTACTAATTGTTTTTCTTTATCCCGATTCTCCCTCAAAGCTATCCCACCTTTTCCCAATTAGTATTATTTATAATTATACCAATCTTCTAACTTAACTCAAATATAATATCTAACAAGCTACTTATATATGCTTTATGTACAATTTTTAGGCAAAACAATTAAGCAATTAGAGGTTCAACCTTATATCTTCGTTTTTTAATTCTCAGATAAATTTCTTTTCCCTCTATTTTTCATGATATCAGATGTTTACTACATAAAAAACTCCTCCTAAATTCTCTTATATATATTAAATAGAGAATTTAGGAGGAATTTTCTAATAAATATACTATATGGTCATTCAACAAAATTTATTTCAATACAGGCTACAATATAAAATCCTTTCCTATATTTTTCTATGAACAGCCCTGTCTCCACCTATTAATTTAGGTCTAGTTCGTATCATACTTAAATGTGCTTTACCTATTTCTTTGATATCACTTCTTACAACTACACCTACGCCTTTTAAATGCATGCCAATAAATACATCCCCTATATCGATACCTGCTTGTACACCAACCTTCTCTACTACAACAGGATCATCAAAGGATTCCATGGCTGCAGTAGCAAATCCACCACCAGCAGTTGTTACAGGTATTACATTTACTGTTTCCAAGTTGTGTTTTATAGCATATTCCTTTTCCACAACTAAGGCTCTGTTAATATGTTCACAGCCCTGAACTACAAGATATATCCCTTTTTCCTTTGTAATTGGCACTAATACATCTAATATAGCCTTTGCTACTTCAATATTAGTAGATAAACCTATTGTCTTGCCAACGATCTCACTTGTACTTCCGCCTAATACTACAGCTTCACCTGGCTTTAATTCCGCTGATTCCAATAATTCCAAAAACACCTTCTTAACATCCTTTTTTATTTGTTCTAAATCTATGTCCTTTTTATTCATAAAATTACTCCTTTCAACTTATCCAGATGCAAACAAACACCTATTCCAACTAAGTTTACTATAGTATATATACAATTATAATAATATTATAGCATTTTTTACAGAATCCAGCAGATAAATCTACTAATTTCTTTGTTTTTTACCACATCAAAATCTATTTCTATTTTTATTAATAATACTAATACCTATAGCTATAAGTACGAAAGGAATTAATGTCCTAGCTAATAGCCCAAAGGTGATGGCTACGCCTGTGAAAACTAAAATAACCAATGTAAATACAAAAGCTAAAATTGTAATCAAACATCCTAATATCATGGCATCCTCCTTTATTTGTGCCCTCTGTCCTCAATAAGTTCGTAAGTTAGTGCCGGGGATGGATACTTTGTCGGGGGGCGGATGTTTATATATATCACCTCTCTCATTAACCATATTCTACAAAAATATAGAAAACCCTTCAGCAAAAAGCTGAAAGGTTTTTTATCTATATTTGGTTTATTTCTGCATAGGGTAGTAGGTTCTTCATACTATGGAAATTATCCCATACGAATATCTTGATTCCTTCTGGAACTTTAAAGGTATGGCTAAATTCACCATTTTCATCAGTTGTAACTTCGTTCATTATCACCAATTGGTTCCCGTCTTCTATGACTACTGTTATTGTAATAAATTGAATTGTTTTATAAACAATTGTGGTACAATAGAAAGATTCTATATGCCTAAATTCCCAAAATAAAAAATACCTCCAAGTAGATAATCTAATTTTTAATTAATTAGACTGTCTACTTTGGAAGTATCATATCACCTTAGGATTGGCTCTCCTTTATTTATGTCCTCCGCTCTCAATAAGTTCACCCGAAAGTATATTATTGTTCTATTTTCATTCCCCTTTGCCCCACTAAGTCATGATAGTTAGTAAGTTAGTGCCGGGGGTGGAGATTTTTTATTATTACTTGTGAAGTGTATAGTTTAATAGGTTGATAAACAATAAAACGCTTTACATATTTGCCTGACAGACAAATATAACGAGTATTTTAATGTTTAGTCAAAAGTTCCATATTTCTCGTCATAGTTTCTTATATATCTTCCTTCATATCCTTCGTCTACATAAACATCAATTATTACTCTGTCATAGTCATAGTAGTTGTAATAATAGTCATAGTCATAGTAGTAAAAAATTTTATCTGAGATTCTATCTAAAATATCTAGTCTTTCTTCTTTCCTTAGATCTCTCCATTCACCTCTGTAACTATAAGGGATATCTATATCTAAGTAAATGTTATAGTTATTTGAATCAAGGTTAGATACATAAACATTCCTTATTCCTTCTTTATAAAACTCATCATATACTATATCATCTATATCTCCATCATAAGTACCTCTTCCACTATCATAATAAGTAATACTTAAACTGCTATTCTGTCTTTTATTAAAGGAAAGAACATCTTTTCTTAAATATTCATCATATATGGAACCATAAATATCTAGATTAGTGAATTCTGATGATATGATATCTACTATATCTTCTATCATATCCTTTTTATTATTATGTCTCATTCTAAGCCAAGCACTTTCTTGTCTACCATCTCTCAAATCCATTGTTATAGTAACATCTATTCTACTTTTGCTTTCCTTTAAGATTATGTCAAAATCAGCATCTTCATAGGTACCATATTTACTATTTATCTTTTTCTGTATAGCCTTTAGGTCTTTTTCTTCTACAACATTTTTCTTTAACTTTTCTATTTCCTTTTTTAGTTCGGCTATTTCTTTATCTTTCTTATCAAGTTCTTCTTCATATTCCTTAGATTTAGGGTCAATAATCTCTGCAGTATGGGTTCCATCATCATATTTAACTTCCAAACCCATTAGCTCGGCTATAGCCCTTACAGGAACATAGGAACGACTACCGTATTCTTTAACTACAAAAGCTGGTGAACCATATTTGCTTTCTATTTGGCTAGTTACATCCTTACCATCTACTTTAAACTTAATTCTACCATGGGTAGCAGTAAGCTTTTTATCATAAATATTATTTGCAGCTATAGCCACTGTACTTAAGGCTAATACTAGCAAGATTGTAGTTGCTAGCACCTTCTTATACCTACCATCTTTAAACATAATATCCCTCCCAAAATTTATTATCTTATATATTATTGTATCATCATATTAGGGGTATTTTCAATGGTTTTCCCACGTTTCCATTTTTAACTAATAAATTAGTAACTTAGTGCCGGGGATAAATATTTACTAATTACTTTGAAGAGGGTTTACTAAAGAGCTGGGAAGATGCCAAAAATTTAATTGAGTTAAATGAAGCTGAAGCAGCCGAGGACAATTTTGAAATACCATTTTAAAGGATTATACTAAATAGGCATAGTCCTTTTTCTTTGCAATAAAAAAAGAACCTCACAAGTATTTCTACCTGTGAGGTTCTTCTGTGCAAGTTTAGACAAAAGTCGGGTGGTACCCGGTACCTTTGCGAAGCTTGCTATATAACTAAATATTACCATTTTAGCATACTATTTACAATATAAAAAACAGCACAATTGTTCCAATTTCTAAATTAGCTGTAAAACCATAATTTTGTGCTTAAACAAAAAAGAAAAGACACCCCACAAGTATTTCTACCTGTGAGGTGTCTGGTTTTACTTAGTTCGCAAGTTTCGACAAAAGTCGGGTGGAACCCGGTACCTTTGCGAGGGGGGAAGCTTTATCCCCTCGAACTTGGGTGTTGCTTATTTAAAACTAATTTTATAAATGTCTTCTGCCACAGTTCCATCTTCATTTTCAAGATAAACTTTGATCTCCACTGTTGTCTCTTTTAATTGTCCTAATTTATTTAAACTTGCTCCATCTGGAAGTGCTATAGCTGCAGCCATCTCGAAAATAATAGCTTCTTTTAGTTGAGTTTGAGTAAGACTTGTAATGTCTTTACGATCATTTCCACCATTTACCTGGAAGCCTTTAAGTCCTTCTGTATTTACTAAACTTTCTAATGCCACAATTGCTCCAGTTCCCGAAACATCTTTCACACTTATTTCTTCCTTTACGATGGTTATAGTTGCTTCTTTTGTATCAGCATTATAAGCATACGTTACTATTTCTTCATCAACAGTAATATTTTCTAATGATTTTTCTGCTGCTTTTGCAAAATCTGATTTTAATTGTTCTTCTGCTTCTTTTGTATCTTCTACTGGATATGAGTACAATACAACATTATCTCCAGATTTACTCCAGTCTTGGTGAGTCAAATCTATCTTGTTGTTTTCAAATTTGTTGTTATCTAATAGGTTCTGATAATCAGTTTCTGTTGCTGTGATTGCTTGAACATAATTGCCTATTGATCCTGGCGTATAATTTTGAGCTATTACTATTCCTGAAGATGACCAGTTTGTTACTTCATTTTCATGTCCTATTATATTATTACCTGTTATTACATAGTTTGATAATGGATTATCTTTTTTTGAACTCATTATTTGAATTGCATTTGATAGTCCAGCTGCTTCTCCTAATCCATTAGTGATTGTATTGTTTGTTAAAGTCACATTCTCTGCAAATACATATATCCCTCCACGATTTTTTGAACTCTCTCCATCTAAATCGCCTTTGTTTTGGATTGTTAAGTTATCTATGGTTACATCATCTACTTTTACTATAAATGTTCCATAGACTTTAGCATTTACTCCACCTTTGATAGTAACTGCCCTACCCACATTATAAATAGTATAACCATCTTTTCTATCGTCACTACCTATTGTTCCTTCAATTATGATCTTTGTTACTTTATCATTTGTAAGTTCTAACTTTAAAGCTTCAACACTACTAACCTTTTTACTTACATCAACATCTGTATCCGAAGTTACTGTTCCAGGTTCTTTTCCTGATATCTCAACATCTCCATTTGCTTCCAAATCTGTAATAGTTCCCTCATTATTTATTTGAGCTCCAGCTCCGGTTGCATCTACTGTTATCTTTTCAACTGTTGCATCTGATTCTACTTTGATATTAGCATCCGACTGGACTAATGTGTCTTTAATGTTTGTTTTACCTTTAATTACTACGTGAACTTGATTGTTTGTAGCATTTATAGTTAATAACTCTGTTGCTGTTACATTATTCAAGTATATACTTGCTGTTCCACCTGAAAGTATAACTATATTTGTTGCTGTTACATTATTTAATGTTACTTCACCTGCTGCACCTGAAGTTTGAAATGGATCTATATATATAGTTCCATTTACTACTAGATTTTGTAGTGTTGCATCATTATTTACAGTTAAATCTCCATCTAAAGTTGTTATTCCTGCTCCCGGACCGTATGTTGCATTAGTTGTAATTGTATATGGTCCATCATATGTTCCTACTATATTTAAATCAGTTGGATCATCTACTTCTTCTTCACCATTCCGTGTCTATCTCCACCGAGATTTCGACCGGTCCTCACCGTACGTGCGACTTTCATCGCATACGGCGATTCCTCGATAATATATGTATGTTTGTGTCAAATAAATATTAGATTTGATATCCCCCAATATCAAGATTTAAAAATTCTAAAAAATGATTTCTTACATATATGGTACCATAAAATGGGCCCAAAGTCCAGGTCTTGCCATTAAGGTTTTTAATACACTATTATTTGACATTAATAGCCTTAATAACTTATAATATATTACTTTTATAATATTATCCTTGACTGTTCCTGAATCCTCTAAATAGCCTGGTTGTCTTAAGTTCTCAAATGTAATATTAAGGGATTCTGTAATTGTATATTCTTTAGATGGTAATTTTATTATATCTCCTTCATCAGCGTCTCCAATTGCATCTTGGATTGTGCCATTTTAAGTTTTAATTCTACAATTTTTATGATTTTTTTAATTAATAAATACAAAAAGCCAACATAAGTGGGGGCTTATGTTGGCCATATTATCATTATATAATTTTCACACACATATTACCGACTAGGTTCCTTCGCTCGCTCTTGTTTTATCCTCCCATACTGTTACCAGTACGGTGCAAACGGCAAGAGGTCTACACTACTATGAACCCGCTGAGCCCGTATATGCTTCACTGGCGCTGTTACACCTATTCATATACAGCATCAAACGTTCCATTTTACTTATCCCTTCTTTTGACTACCTTAGGTATCCACTAACGACTTACTTTGCTTAGGTTTAATAGCCTTAATTCTTCCTAAGCCTATGGGGTATTTCAACCCTATAGGTTCATACCAAGCCGAAAGCATAGCTATCAATTTAACAGTATGAACAATCTTTATAAGACGCATAATCATGGATTGGCAATTGTTTACCATAGTAGCCTTTTAAGGAACCCCGCATCCGACTTTCACGGATTACGTCCTTACCTGGCTTCATAGTATTGGCCTAACAGAACCAAGTACTATGCAGGGAGATCAGGCACAAACTCTTATAGGCTATTGAGTTTGGATAGGAGTTTCACCCATCTATTCAGTAAAATAGTTGGAGAACTTTCAAATCGCTTGTCGAATATTCTGATAACTTTAGTTTATATACAAGGGGAAATTTATTTCCCCTTGTATTATAGCTCTCCGTTCTTTTCACCACTACTGGCTTATAGAACAACGTTTCGCACTTTTATTATTCGGCAGTTACTTTTAACACATCAGATTCAACAGTTTTCCCATCTAGTTCAAGAACTACCTTAATATCTGCTGCGAAATTTTCGTCTATTTCAGCCTTAACAACTAGTTTACCATCTTTTATTTCTAGATAGTCTGCACCTTTTACTATTATATAGCTAACTTTAATATCTTCGTTAACTTCTGCATCTTCTTTAAGAAGTGATATTTCGTCACCTATCGCAACATCAACACTAAGTGCTGTGCCTTCATATTTTGCTAACTCTTCAGTTAAAGCAGTATTTCTAGCCTCTTCCAATTCAGCAATCTTAGCTTCTGCTCTTTCTAATTTGGTTACCAATTCCTTGCTTACACTAGCTCCTAATTCTTCTCCTAGTGCTGTAAGTTCTGTTCTTGCTTTCACTACTTTTTCTTTATCTGCTAATTTTAAATCTTTTTCAGCTGGTAATGCTTCGATTAATTTTTCAACCTTTACTACTTTCTCTTTATCTGCTTTTTCCTTGTCTGCTGCTGCCTCTTCTCTTTCATCTTCAACTTTACCTATATACTTTTCAACTTCTTCTATAGCTTCAACTAATTCATCATGAGTTTTTACATCACTATAGTCTAATTTAACTAATTTATCATAAGCTGCTTGTAATGCTTTTTCATTAGCAGTTTCATTATTGCTAATGTCTAATAATTCTTTTGCATCTTTTTCAGCTTTTTCTGCTCTTTCTACTAATACACTATAGTTTGCACCAAACTTATATGAAGTTTCTTTATTTAATCTACTTCCGTCTTTGTCTTTTAGTGTATCTAAAATTCTTAGTTCTTCATATCTATCTGGGTTGAATTCTGGTAATATTAAAGTAACATCTTTACCATTTCTTTCAGTTACTATGTCACCGCCTAGATCTTTAACGTCATATCTTGCACCATTTGTATGTTTGAAGATATAGTTTGTTGGGTCTTCTGCTAAAGTTCTATCTACAGCTTTGTTGAATTCGATAGTTATTTCAGTCCTAGCTTTCGTTTGTGCAGATACATATACATCTACAACTTTGAATGCAGTTGTTGCTGGCTTAATATCAAAGTCAACATAATCTCTGTACATTTTGTTTCTTAATGAGCTTGCATCTACAAAGCCTACTACTTCTAGGATGTAGTTATAGTCTTTGTCCTTGTTGTTTACTTTTAGACCTGATAATTCAACAACAATAACATCTTCTCTATCTTTTTCATATTCAACTGAGTCTATTTTGTGCTCTAAAATATTTCTATTTAATACTTCTCTTTCATATAAAGTAAAGTGATCTTTTGCTACAAATTTAGTTTTTGAATTTCCTTCAAAACTACCTTTAACATCTTTGTTAAAGTATAATTTTATCGTAGCTGTCCCCTTTGGATCTGTGTATACTTTTTTGTCTATTATTTCTGGTTCTACGTTGTCTAATACTTCTCTAACTTCCATTGTAGTTTTTTCCATTGCAACTTGTGAATGGTTTTCAACATCTACTATAGTTACAACAGTTCTTCTTGGAAGTTCATCTTTAAATGTATAAACAACTCTATTTGTATCTACTTTTTCAGCATCTTCTGCATATATACTGTGTCTTCCAGATTCGTAAGAAATGTTTCCTACATACACTCTGCTGTAGTAAGCATCGATTGAGTTGTTGTAGATATCTTTGTCAAATACTACTTCTACTTTGTTTCCTCTTCCTATAACATCTACTACCTTTGGAGCTTCTGCGTCTTTCTTAACTTCTATTTCAAATTCTTCTTCTACTGATTTATATCCAGCATAGTCTTCTAAACCTTTAACAGTTAAAGCTTTGGCATTTTCTGGGAATGATGCCTTGTGATATGGTGTTAAAATTATAGCTCTACCATATTGTTCAACTTCCATAGCAATGTTCTTGCCATCTACTAAGAAGTTTCTTTCTTTAACGTTAGCAACTGGTTCTGAAGTAATTACTTTAATACCATATTCGCCAAGTACTACTACTTCTTCAACTTTTGGTATAGTATTGTCATTAGCTTTGAATTTAAATTTGTTGTTTATAGCTTTGTCTATACCTCTAATTACTAATTCATATTCTCTACCTTTTACTAGAGCTTCTTTTAATAATAGAGTAACATTGTTTCCTTCTAATGTAGCTTTTTCTATTACATTTCCTGTTAATTTGTAGTTGTTAGCATCTGCTAGTTTTTCTTTGTCTGCTAATTTAGCATTTGATAATTCAACTACAACTTCTTTTAAGTTTTCAGTATATACTTCTTCTACTTTTAGTTCATCTGGTTCTGGCATTTTGATGCCTAATTTTTCTGCTAAAGTTTCGTCTGAGTCTTTCATAGTAACACCAAGAGCGTTATATGTCATAAGTGACATTTGGCCTCTTGTAACTGCTGTAGAGTTTTCTACTTTTACGCCTTCTAGAATACCTAATTTCTTAGCTTCTTCTAGAGCTTTTGCGTATCCTTCTACATCAGCTACTTTGTCATTGTATCCTAATGCTCTTAATAGTACTGTTGCATATTGTTGAGCAGTTACATCTTCGTTAAAACCAAATCTTTCTGCTGTATGTCCTTCGATTAGGTTGTTAGCTACTGCCCATGCAATTATTGGTCTGTAGTATGGATCTTTAAAGTCTGTGAATGTTAAATCTTCTGTTGGGAACTTTTCTGCTTCCTCTTCTGCCCCATGTAATCTTGCTACCAATACAACCATGTCTTGTCTACGAAGGTTGTCTTCAAGCTTTAAGTCGCCGTTTATACCTTCGAGAACTCCTACTTCCTTAAGGAATGCTCCTGCTGCTTCTTCTGCAGTTTCTTCTGCAGCAAAAACAAATGAGAAGCTTCCAAGGATCATTACTACTGCTAATAGTAGTGATATTCGTCTCTTCATTTTTCAAAGACCTCCTTTAAATTTTTTAAAAATTTTGTCTTCATAGTTGCAAATATGTATTATTTGCAGTCTATAAAGTATTATAGCATTAAGGTATTGCAAGGTCAATATCCTATCTGCTATTGTAATCTAATTGTAATATTACTAAGGGGAGTGGATACCCCTTGTATGCTATCATTATACACTATTTTTAGTTGGAATACTATTACAATTATGTTACAAGTATATTTCAATTCGCAATTGTCAGGGACTATTTTGTCAACAGTTCTATTGCCTTCTGTAGTTGTACATCCTTGTCCCCATCTTTGTTTTCTACTATTATATCTGGTTTGATTCCTTTTCCATTTATGTTTCTCTTATTTGGGGTTAGGTATTCGGCTATGGTTAGTTTCATGCCGTCCCCTTTTGGTAGAGATACTATTTGCTGTACTGTACCTTTCCCATAGGTGGGGACCCCTACCACAGTGCCAGCTTTCCTGTCCTGGACTGCTCCTGCGAATATTTCTGATGCTGAGGCGGAGTTTTCGTTTACTAGTACTACTAGTTTGTATTTAGCTTTCTTTAAGTTAGAATAGTAGGTTCTAATGTTGTCGCCTCTATATTTTATATGGACTACCGGTCCTTCTGGTATAAATAGTCCAGATATGTCTATTACTTCTCCTAGAAGTCCTCCAGGATTGTCCCTTAGGTCTAATATTATACTGGAAATTCTTTCTTTGTCAAGTTCCTTAAGGGTTGCTGCTACTTCATCATAACTACATTGGGAGAATTGGCTTAAGCTTATATAGCCTATATTCTTGTCCAATATTTTATGTTCTACCGTCTTTACTCTGATATTTTGCCTAGTCATAGTGAAGTTTTTAGGTTTTTCTTTGCCTCTTTGAACTTTTATATTTACTTTGGTATTTACTTCACCTTTGATTAAATCTACTACTTCCTTTGTAGTTAAATCCTTTATGTCTTGTCCATCTACTGCTAGGATTATGTCTCCTGATTTGATTCCAGCCTTGTAGGCTGGTCCACCTTTAATAGGTTCTGTGATGATGATTTGTCCATCTTCTTCCCTTATATATACTCCTATACCCACAAAGTCTCCCGTTATATCATCTAATAGGGCGTCAAATTCCTCCTTGGTATAGTAGTCGCTGTTTTCATCAAGGTAGTAGAATAGTCCTCTGATGCCACCTTCTATCAGCTGTTCTTCCCCTATATCATGGACATAGTTGGTTTTGACCAAGTCCATGATCTGAATGAAATAGCCTAGGTCTACTGGATCACCAGCTATAGCTTCCCCATAGACTGGTAAAGGTAGAAGGGTGGATATGGATATGATGGCTACTAATATTAATTGAAAGATTCTATTCTTTATATATCTCTTATCTCTCATGGTAATACCCCCTAAGTTTTTACTATTGATATAGTCTTATCTTTAATGTAGTAGGTTCTCCATATCTTGTCAACACATAGTAATGGTCAAAACTTTTAACATCAAAGCCTTCATTGATTATTTCCAATCCCTTAGGTGCATATAGTTTTATCTGTTGTAGCCCTTTTCCTTTAAGATGGATTAGTTTTAAGTCCTCTTCCTCTTCTATATCTACTGGACCGTTTATCCTTATGATATGGGGTTTGTCTTCTTCAGTAGATTTATATACTTTAACTTTTTTATTTAATCCTAGATATAGGTTTTTCCCATGTCTCATGTATATTTCTCCATCAGTAGATAGTTGATGGTTGATGAGATTTTCTCCTGGTTCAAACTTTATTCCTGCTATATTACTATCCGATTCTATAGTATAGCCTTGGCCATCCTCTACTATATTTATATTGCTATTCATGACGGATTTAAATATGTCAAACATTTGAGGTTCAGTCATGAAGTTGTAGTCCTTTTCGTTTCTGATTTTATCTAACACATTAGCTTTATATCTTAGATCTTTCACCCATCCTTCATCGTTCATGGCATATTCTATATGATAGAAATGGCTTATAGGTAGATCCAAAGTGGATATGTTTTTATAGGCCTTTTCCATTATAGGTACGTGAGGTGCTGGGGAAAATAGTATGAAGTCTTTCCCATCTAGTCCCTCTGATAATTTGAAGGGGATAGACCATATATAGTCTTTAGATAGACTAGGCTCTCCAGCATTTCCATGGGGCCTAAAGCCAGAGTTCCACTTGATCCCTTGTTTCATTTGACTACCAAAGGATTGGGTAGCGGATATATTGTTTACATTCCAGGTGTGTTGATTGGTTCCTGGATTTTCCCAAGGGATACCATAGTATTCAAAGGCTTGTTTGTGAAGTTCCAGTTCCCTTACTTCTTGGGTATGGGATTTGAATCTATGGAAATACACATGGGGATATATATCTATATGGTTTTTCTTCACATATTCTATGGATTCCCTTAGCTCCTTTTCATAGGGGAATAGAGGGGAATCTATAGGGGTAGGTAGTCCAAACTCCACCTGACCTACCAATAGATCTACCTTTCCATCCCTATTTATATCGGCAAATTCTGGTACGGAGTAGTAGCCTCCCCATAGTCTTTTGTTGCCGTGGGAATTGTAGGTTTCTCCTTCTAGGTAGCCCTTTAGGATTAGTTTAGGGTATTGAATATTATATACCCTTATATATCCAGTGGCATCTCCTAGAATTAGTTCTAGTTTTCCATCTTCGTCTATATCGTATAGGGTAGGAGCTAAGTTTTTGCCAAAGTTGGCATTGCCTTTAGAATCCTTTAGCAGTACCCCTTCCTTTGGAAAACTTAAGGTATTGTTCACCCATTTACCCTTGTGGAAGTATAGATTTCCCTTAGCATCTCCTACTACTAAGTCTGGAGTGCCGTCTCCATCTACATCCCCCAAGGTAGGGGCTAGATTTTTAAGGTTTTTGTTTGCTATAAGGACATTGGCCTTTTTAAAGGTCATGTTCCCTTGATTTGTATATAGATGTACCTCTCCCTTTCCATTGCCTACTATTATATCCATTCGTCCATTCTTGTTTATATCATATAGCACTGGTGCTGAATAGGAGCCTAGATGGATTGGGTTTCCTGCTGTATCCTTCAATCTGGTCTTTTCTTCATAGTTTATCCCTTCTCCTTCTTCCTTTCCTAGGAATAGGTATAGGTATCCATCCTGACTGCCAGAGACTATATCCAATAGGCCATCTCCATTTAGGTCTCCTACAGTAGAATAGGCTCTATAGGGTAGATTAATATCTGCTCCCAGGCTTTTGTAGTCGTCGTATTTCTTCAATGCTATATAGCCTTTGCCACTATTTAGATGTTTTCCTGATGAGTAGTGGGAGTTTTCCTCTTCTCCTTTGAACCTTGGATTTGTATCCTCTCCAATATTGGTGTGGAGCACTATGCTCTCCTGCCAATGTCCCCATTCATATGGGGAACGAGCTAAAGAGAAAGATGGTGTCTGATGGTATTCCTTCAGTAGATCCGTCCATCTTTCCATGGTGCCATTGCCCATGGCAGAGGTTACTTCAAAATGGTTTTGCCATGCCATGGCTGGTCTTCCATAGGGACCTAGCACCTTCTTTGCTGCATATCCATATAGTTCCTTGGATACAAAGGCTGGAAATTCGTTTCTAAATAAAAAATTACCTGTAGCAAAGGTAAAGCTAAAGTAGGATTGGGATTCATCCTTTCTTCTCATGTCAAATCCAGTGATGAAATCCTGATTTGGCAGCAGGCTATTGGCATAGAATACATAGCCTTTACCTACTTGGTTTAAGCTGTATAAGGCTAAATCTCCACTATAGGCTAGTGGAGTAGCAGTAGAAGGTATGAGTCCATGGCCTTTATCCAAATCCTTTAATGCATTGTCGTTAAAAAAAGCCACTATATCTTCATGAAATAACTTTAATGTGTTTTGTATCCCTTCTAGATTTTCTCTAACCTTCGGATACTTTAAATTTTTAGGAAAGACTTTTAATTTTTGAAAGCTTTCTGCCCCTAAAAAATCCAAAGGGAATTCGTCGTAAAAGGGATCTTCTAGAAATAGATATCCTCCTCCATTTACATACTTCATTATCCTATCTTTGGAATTGTTAAATATATCCTTACCGATGATGGATCTGTCTAGATAGACCATGTGGTATTCAGACAAGTCCACTTTATCTAAGTTGTTTAAGGATATGGGCTCCACCTGTAGATTAACTACCAAAGACTGTTTGTAATTTTGGTATATGTCTAGATAACTGGATGAAGAATTATCATAGATTATTAGAGTTTTCACCTTTTGCTCTTCCTCCAATCCCATTGCATATATGTTTGCGCTAACAAGTATAAGTGCTATGGTTAATATTAGTGTAAGCTTCCTCATGTCTTTCCTCCCCGTTTTTAATTATTTAGTATGTTTTCCCTGTAGTCTTGCTTCAGATCCTCCTGCATATAGTGGATTAATTCTACTATCAGCTTTGCCGATTCTCCATTGGTAATCTCCCTATTGGGATAGAAGTAGTCTGCCCCTTCTAGTATGTCCAGTTGTCTTGCTACATATATATTGTCCTTTGCCCAGGCAGGTATGCTTTTGTCGTCTTTAAACCCTGTGGTATAGTTTTTGTTTGTAGGGGCTAGGTTCTTGAACCCCAGGAGCCTTATGGCGATGGTATAGGCTTCGGCTTTCGTTAGTGGAGCATCTGGTTTGAATTTATTTTTGTCTATACCTACCATTATACCTCTTTTTCCTACGGTTTCAATATAGTCAAAATTCCTATGATTGGTTTTTACATCTTTAAACATTGGAGGAGTAGGCTCTTGTTTTCTTCTACCTCTTTTCCTTTTAGGTTCTTCTCTTTCTTCTATAGGTATATCCATGGATTTGACTATCATCTTTGCAAAATCCCCTCGGCTTACAAAAGTGTCCGGTCCTATGTATTCGTTGTTTAGTGGTAGTCCTTCCATACTGGCCAGTAGGAATAGCTCTTCTTCGTATCCATGCCCCCTTATATCCTTAGCTTGGGGGATGTTCAATCTGGTGATGATAGGCACCGTGTCTATAGAAAAGGAATCCTTCCCTACATTTCTTCCCTTTTGTATCTGGTCTCCATTCATCCTAGGCAGATCGTAATCATATTTTAATACATTTTCGTGTTGCTCCGTAATGGTAACTCCTTCCCTGAAGCTGATCTGTCTCGGAATGTTTTCCGAATAGGAATAATCCTTGGTCTTGTTGTAGGACGCTTCTACAGTGGCGGTGCCTTGCCACTTTCTGTCTGGATTAAGTCTATCTTCTCCATATATTACATATTCTATGGTTTGGGTTTCCGTAGCAGACCAGGGGCTATCGTAGCCTACTAGTTTACCTTGGGTTTCTACCGTTACGGTTTCTTCCCCTCTACCGACGGTGTATATCTTTCTAGCTGCCACATCTCCTGCATAGTAGCTGAGGAGGGGAGTATTGTGAGTGATGGTCCCTTGGTTCCAAGGGTAGTCATCTTTTCTAGCTTCATATCGCTTTCCATCTACGTCGATAGTCTCCCTATAGCTGTCCAAGGTTCTATTTATGCTTATTTGATTGCCCTTTGGCTCTAGATGGGCAGTCATCTTTATGGTTCTAGTCAATTTAGCATCTTCCTTAGGATTGTCCAATTTATAGGTATAGGTTTCCGTAATGGTATTGTCCTTTTCCTTGGACTTGATGGTTAAGGTTCCTTCCATTACTATAGGCTTTCCCGTTACGAATATTACTTCCTTGTAGGTGTTTTCGTTTTGGATTCCCCCTTCATAGCCGGGGATATTTATGGCTAAAGTGGATAGGGGGGTTAGTAGTATAGCGAACATCAACATATAAGATATGAGCTTTTTCATGATTTTCCTCCTTTAATTTAGGCGACCCGAAGGTCGCCTTTTAGTCCTCAATCAATATTACATAACCTTTATCCAAGGACGATTCTTTATTTTTTATTATATAAGCTTTAGCTCCTTTTCTCAAGGCATATATCTTGTCTTCAGGTATGGGAATATCATTTAGTAAGATTAAGCCTTGATTTATATCTACTTCTTCATCCTTTCCATTTTCCCAACGATTGTTTAGGGTGTTGTAGTTTTTCACCTTGGTAAAGTTGATGGTGCCTTTGTCATAGTCTATTTCCTCTATCTCCCCTATGGTGGAGTAGGTGGTGTTTACATTTTGCCTATACTCGTTTATGTGAGGAGTGATGTTTAATCCTAGTAGTTCCTTTCCAAAGGCCGATTCCCGTACTATAAAATAGGCGGTCTTGTTTTTGTAGAAATTGCTCTTCACCCTTTCCCTTAGTCTTGGATCCTTGATGTCATTTACATTTATATATCTAGAGGATATGAACTGATTAGCTGGGATAGTCTGTTTTAGTTGGCTATCATATATTAGGGTATCCTCCGATAGCTCAAATCTTTCCGATTCCTTTAGCTGGGTCCATTTGTTGTTGGTAAGCTTCATATGATCTAGCCTATAGTTTAGCTTGCCTATCTTTACTTCGTATTCGTATATATCCTCTATCTTACCTCTATATACTACCAATTTAGTATCGTCTATCCTATCATCTAGTATGGATGTGCCTTCTATAGATACGAAGCTAGCTACGGTATTGCCCATTATCCTATCGGCGTTGACGAATACATCTTTCTTCCTATCTATATTGAGTACATCTACTAAGCGATTATTTTGGATGACTATGGTTCCTGGATGGAAGTGGATTAGGTTTTTGTTTACCACCATCTTGCCAGTACCATATTCTATATCCTCTACAGTAGCTTGATAGTTTTGAGGGGAACCTTTTTTGATTTGCAATTTGGCTATGTTTTTGTTCCCATAGGCTTCATCATAGGCTATATAGGCTTCTTGATTTCTATAGTCTTTCAACTTCCTCAAAGGTATGATCTCTCCGCCATTGTATAGATTATCCTTTGATAGCTTTAGGCTTAGTATGTTTTCCCTAGAGGTCTCCCACCCTTTTCCTTCCTTATATATACGAGGGGATTTTATATAGATTATCTTTTTCTTTTCATCTACCGAGTGGATCTTCCCCCTTAGGATTCCAGCTATATGTTTTTCTTCATCTTGAACCCTAAGACTACTTACCTCAGCTGAGTATATATCGTCAAAGGTTAGTACTACCTTGTCTCCAGGTTTTACTTGGAATAGATTGGCCATGCCTCCATTTTTGATTATGGTGGTGGCTGGGGTTATCCTGTATTTTTCCCTGCCGGATTTACCCTTTATTTCTATTTGGTTTTGGGAGATAAATAGGACATCTCCTGATTTAAATCGATTTCCAGGCATTATGTAACCGTATCTTTCTGGATCCTCCTCTGGATAGGCTATTATCTTCTTAGCATTTTTTCCTTCTAGGGTTATTTCCACTTCTTGACCAAAGTATAGATCCATGAAGTCCACCCATACTCCTTCTATGGATAATATAGTAGAGGGAAGGACTTTGGCTGTATGCCTTTTGCCATTGTAATCTAATATGATTATTTGGTTTTGTTTGAAATTTAGCCCTTCTATGGTTCCCTTAATGGTCTGAACAGAAGCCTTTTTAGGGGCTCCTGCATATATTGTGGAATTAAAGGTCAGCAGAAGGACTAAGCATAGTATTAGGATTGATATGGTTTTTCTCATCTATTCAGCCTCCTTGGGACAGTGGGGACAGTTCTCCCCGTCCCACTTTTATCTATTGGACAGTAGTATATATTTGCCCTTCTTGTCTATATTGGTAGATGTACTACCGGTGGATACATATACACCTGTTGTTTCGTCAAATCTGTATAGCTTGGTGTTTTTAGTATTTGAATAGGTGATAGTATCCTGTTTGAACATTATCTTGCCTGGTCTTACTAGTTTTTTTATTTCTAGTATATCCTTGCCTTGTTGATAGTCAAATTTTATATCATAGGCCCTGGAGGCTATCCTCTTACCCCTAGGGATGTAGGATTCCTTGATCCGATCTATGTGGATGTTTATATGGGCATCCTTGTTGCCCTTATCCTTTTTACTTACCTCTAGGGTATATAGGTCCTTTGTATTTATCAATAAGGACATGGTTCCATCTTTGATAGTCAGGGTGTTTCTATTCCTAGCAAATTCTATAGGTATGGATATAGTGAATTTGTCGTATTTCTTGTACTTAGCTAGACTTAAGTCTACAGCACCCTTTCTCATGGTGTCGGAACCTAGGGTTTTGATTACCCTACCATCTACTATCTGTTCTTTACCTTTTTCCCTTAATTCTCTCTCCTCTTTTGTCAGTTTCTCTTCCTTTTCCCTAAGTTTTTCATCTTCCCGTAGGGTTAAGGTCTTTACCTTAACGGTGGCAAAGTCTATAGCTGCACCGTATTGGTTTAAGGCTCGTACCATGAAGATATATTCCCTATTAGGCTCTAAGCTCTTTACTAGGAATTCCCCTTCAGTAGTATCCCCTATGAAGGTATAATCCTCATCTTTGGAAAGCTTTCCGTATACTTCATAGCGGGTAGCCTTGTTCAATATATCTTCATGGGATTTAGACCATATTAGCTGTACTGTAGATTCATAGCCAGGTATCCCTTCTAGTACTAGGGGTTTAGTAGGTACTGGCTTTTTGTATTCAAATTTATCATAAGGGTCGGATATTCCCCCATCTGGGTTTATGATTATTAGATTGCTATTTTCTAAACCCGTACCTTCCTTGAACTTCATCTTGATGATGTTGTTCCCTTCTACAGTGACGGAAGCAGCTTCCATTCCCCCTACTACAGCTACTTCTCTATTCCTACCTTGACTATCTACTCCGATTATTCCTTGGCCTTTTATGTCCATGCCCTGTTGTATGTCTTTTTTGTCTATTATCTTCCCACCGACTATTACCTTAGCTCCTGCCAGGAACATTTCTCCCGTTAGGGTTACTTCCGTTTCCGTATCGTTGGTGAACATCTTGTTTGGGGATACGGTCTGTATTCTAGGTTTAGATATATAGGTAAAGTTTATATCTCCTTGGGACATGGAACCATCTGGATTTTCTACTCTCACTGGGGCTGAGCCTATGGTAGTGGATTTTGGGACTATTACTTCTAGGGTTTTGTAGTCTATGAATTTGATGTCCTTGTTTTCCACTTCCTTTTCCCCAAAGTATACCCTTAGCCTTTCTCCATCAAAGCCTTCCATGGTCTTCCTAAAGTCATTTCCCGTTATCTTGACCTTGGTACCTCCAGTGGCAGAACCTTTTTCTGGCTCTATAGCATATATTTCCGGCTCCGATTCTCCCTTGGTAAATTCTATGAATAGGGGAGGTATGGCTCTGTCAGAGGTAGCTGTACCTCCATCCCTATTGGTTACGGAAACCCTATGGAGCTTTCCTACTTCCGATTCCGGTACTGGTGGCATGGTAAAGGTCAATTTAGTTGGCAGCCCATAGTATATGTCCTTTTCGCCGATGGATAGTATATTGGATATATCTATCCTAGCCCCTTCCCTAAAGTCCGTACCGTGGACAGCTATGATGCTGCCGCCTTTGTGGTCTACCTTCAGCACTCGAGCCCACCCATTTATCTCCTCTAGATATTCCTCTTGAGGATCCCTTCCATTTCTAGTTATATTGGTAATGGCTGGTTTGCTATCAGGGGTTTTGTATTCAAAATCTCCTCTACCTTCCCCTCCATCAGGATTGATTACAAATACTGGTACCTTACCTACTGTATGGTAGGATGGCGTCTCAGCCCTTAGTTGGATGGAGCTTAGGTAATCCACTTTTTCTGAAAATCCCCTTTCTACTATGAACCTCTTGTCCCTTATTTCCACTTTAATAAGCTCTTTTCCTGGATAGGCATTGGATCCATCCTTTAGGAGACTTACGGGAATGTATTTAGTGGTATTGTCATAGCCTAGTATTTCCTTAGTATATAGGTTTTTACCTTCTTCTATGGTTAGTACTATCTTTTCATCTACCCCGTTGAATTCTGCTGTAAGACCCCCGGGTAATTTGACAGTAGCTCGGTTTTGGTCTATTCTACCGGAGTTTTCCTTATCTCTAGGTATATCCTTATTGCTTATATTGCCAAACTTCACCATGGCCATGTTCTTATCTATATATTGGGATTTGGCATCCTTTATTTCATCTTGATAAACTTGTATCTCCGTAGTAGCAAAGCCGCTACCGTAGATCTCTACCCGATCTCCCCCTTGTCTTTTCCCTTCATTAGGGACTAGGGAGTCTATTTTCACCTGGGTGGCTTCGTAGGTGAAGGCTATCTTGTTGGATATGCCTCCGTCGTTGTTTACTACGAATACATCGGTTTTTCCAGGTTTTCCTGAAGGTGTAATCACCTTTAGATATCCTCGGCTAAACTCTACGATCTTCGCCTGTTTGTCCCCAAAGTATATCTTAGGTAATATAGGGGAGTCGTAATAATGGCTAAATCTAGGATGGTCTATGGGAGTTTTCCCCTTTAGCTTATCTATTTTCTCCTGGGTATAGCTGTCAGGGATATTCAATAGATCGTCCCACTGTCCATTTTCATTTAGATCGTTAAAGCTTTCTTCTGGGTCCTTCATCTGATTTCTATTGGCATCGTCATAGGGTTCAAAAAATCTAAAATCGAAGCCAGTTATCTCTACTATATCCCCTCCAGCTGCCCTTCCATTGGTAGGAACTATCCCCTGTATCTTAGGATTGCTTGAGGGAACTACGTAGTAGAAGCCCTTTTCTTTACTGGCAGTACTGCCATCTGGGTTTAATACTACTACTGGTACTGGCCAACGGTCGGTACCCTTGTCCTCCCTTAGGTCCCCATCGTATTTAGGCACTATTACCCTTATCATAGTTCCATCTATATTTACCTCCGTCTGATTAGCAGGGACTTCTGCCCCATTTATATATACCTTTGGCTTGTTTCCTTCGCTGGTTTCAAAATCCTTCCCTTCTATATCTATAGCGTAGCCTCCTTCTACGGAGCCTTCATTGGGATGGATTTTTGTTACCTCTGGTTTTAAATCCGGTTGGGTTATATATTCAAACCCTTGTCTACCTATTCGAGAGTCTTTTTTGGTATCTGGGTTTATGACAGTCAAATCATAGAATCCAGGAGTGCCTAAAATAGGTACTTCAAAGTATATGGTACTTCTGTCGATTACCTTAACCCTATTGCCTACTATTTTATTTCCTTCTATTTTATATAGGCTGGCATGTTTTAGCTCTACAACTGGTGTTGAAGAATTGGGTTCATATATTACTATGGAGTCCTTAGCCACCTTCATAGGATGGATATCTCCTCCTTGTTTGTTAGCTACTATGGCATTTTGGGCTTTATTTAACTCTATGGTATAGGTATTGACCCCTCCATCGGATAGGATTATATCTCCATTTGGCCTTATATCTACTGTGTAGAATTTGCCCTCTTGGGTCTTTAATAGTAGGCCTGGATAGTAGTCTGCTACCTTTATGGTTTTACCATGGATTTCAAACAGCTCTTCTTCTGGTGTAAAATCCCTTACCTGTATCCTCTTGGTCACCGGATCCCTATTGTATTCATTTAGCTCCATATTCCCCAATAGCACCCTAGTACCTATTAGCCTGTAGGGGTTCTGAGCTGTGGCTATAGGATCTGGTTTTAGGAAGTTCTCACCCTTTATGGTGACTATGGTGCCAGTATTTCCCTTTTTAGGGTTAAAGTCTATTATCTTAGGATTGGTGAAAGTGGATACATAGAAGAAAGGCTTGGTATCCATACCTCCCTTAGGATTCATGACCTGAAGCTGGGTTTCTCCTTCCCTTCCTGCTGGTGCAGTAAAGCTTATCTGTTTCCCATCTTCCCTTCTCCTTATATTTCTAACCTCTTCTCCATCTAGGAATACCTTAACTCCCAATTGGAAATTGGCTCCTTCTATGGTTATTAGCTCTCCTCCCTCTACAGGAGCTGTATCTGGATGGACATTGGTTATTACTGGATTTTCATCTTCCCTAGTTACTACAAATTCTACAAAGTCCGTCTTTCTATCCAGTAGTCCATATTGGTTGGAGTTTCTAATAGGGTTTTGGACTACTACATCGGCTTTACCAGGATTGGTCACCCTACTGCCTTTAGGCAGCATGATGAGTATCTTACTACCTATTTCGTTGTTCTGGGTGCCATCTAATTCATTGCCCCTATTGTCCAATATCTTTATATTTAAATCTGGGGTCGTATTTTTATCTAAGCTTATATCCCCTATTTGGATTCGAGGATATCTTAATACTTCCCTCCCCTTGTCATCTATATATTTGTGAACCATGAAGTTTTGTCCATGGATGGCTATCATCCTGTCCTCTGGAATCTGGTATCTTCCATTAGAATCCACTACTTGAATCTTGTCAGGAACTATGGAGTTAATGGTTGGCTTCACCTTACTTAAAATATAGGTATAGCCTCTTTTTAGCTCTGCCCTTTCCCGAATGACTATGGTGCCACCATTTTCTTTAGTAAGGGTAGTGGTAGTTTCTACTACTACATCCTTTATGGGATTGGTATCTCCGTCGGTTACTTGGGCGGTGCGAAGGGTCATCTTGTCTAGATCCCTGTTAAAACTTACGTCAAATTTCCCATCTTCCTTAGTCAAAAATGTGGCTTCTCCACCTATGATTACCTTGATGGATCTTTTGGCTTCCGTTATTTCTATTTGATTGTCCCCTTCCCCATATTTGCCCTTACCATAGGCTAGGGTGAGGGTCTTAGGATTTCGAGTACTTGGATCCGTAATTATTTCTGGAGCCTTTTCCTCTTCTGGAGTAAACTCTGCTATGTTTAAGGAACCGAAGAATTGACCAGTGATAGTAGTGATAGAGCCTGTATCAGGTCCTCTATTAGGCTGTACATCTAATATTTTGGATTTAATGCTACCATCTACTATGGTGAATTTCTGGTCTAGTATCTTCTCCTGGGTTACATATTTCATAGGGTCCTTTCCATCTACAGTATTGGTCAATACTACATAGTACTCCCCTAAGGGTAGATTGGGCACCTCTACTGTAAGTACATTGTACTCTTCCCCATCCTTCACAACCTTGGTCTGGAAACGTCTATTCTTAGCCTTGTTCTCTATTCGGTAATTATCCGTACCATCTATGGCCTTTAGGAAAAACACATCGTATTCCTGTAGATCTCTAGCATCTCCTCTATAGGGGGCTTCGAAGAATAGGGTCTCTCCAGCCACGCCTCTAGTAGGTCTCATTTCCAAATCATCTACTTCTATCTGTTGGTACAGATTGAACTGGTCCTTATATGTATAGGTGATGCTTATATTTACATCTACCCCTTTGTTTTTTTCATTGAAATCGTACTTCTTGGAAGTTTCTTTTTTGAATATTATATTTTGTAATCCTAATGCACCTGTTATATTGTCTATACTAACTTCGGTGGGATGGTTGAATTTATCAGAGGGTAGCTCTATAGGATTTCCCATATACTCATAAAAAGCTCTTGCCTCTCCCTTACTAATCGTATCTAGATTGCTCCCCTTTAATGTCAACAATCCTTTATCGCTTTCCACCTTTCTAGATACTTGGGATAAGGTAGGCATCAATCCCTCGTCTAGTTGGATTTCTACTGAGCCTATCCTCAGTATATCCCCTACTTCATCTTCCTTTAGATCGTATTGAAGTATGGTGTCCTGATTTACCGTGGGTCTAGGTAAGGGCTTGTATCCTTGGCTGGTAATTATCCCTACAGATGCGTCCTTTAGATATTTACCCCTTATGAGGATTCGCCGCTCCTCCATATGCCTATCCCTATTGTATATTTTATAAAGGGTTACATAATCTACCCTAAATTCATCTTGTTCAAAAGCATAAGCCTTCATCATCCCTTCAGGGAAGAAAGGCAATATAATAGATAATATCAATATTAAAGATAAAGTCCTCTTTAGTCTATTCAAAGCAATCCCTCCGTCCTGGAACAATGGGGACGGTTCTCGGTATCCCACATTGTCCTAAATATTTATATAACCAATAATCCGTTTCCCTAATATTATCGACAAAATATCATACTTCTTGAACTTATTATACAAGAAAAAGGCTAGTTTGCCGATATATATAATGGAACTATTTTTGGAAAGGAGTTGGATCAGTTGAACAAAACATTTCTGGCTTTCCTCCTAATATCAGCTATGGTATTGCCTTTGTTTACTACTGTAGCCTATGGGGAGGATTATATAAAGGAGATAGATGCAGGCTTTAATGGTATACAAATACATATTGGGAACAATAGGATTTCAAATCACAAGGAACCTTTTATGTATGATGATAGCCTATGGGTTCCCCTCAAAGATCTAGCCCAAGGGCTAAATTTGAAATACAAGATGAATAAGGGGAAAAAGAGCATTGGGTTGGATTCCAATGGGAAACTTAAAATAGATGGTCCTAATGCCAAGGAGATCAAATCCTTTCAGGCAGGATATGAAATAGAAGCAAAGGAAAGGATAATTCGGGATCTAGAGGGGATATATGGTAGCCCTAAAGACAAAACACCAGAGATGAGAAATATAAAGGTGATCTTTGGGGGATGGAAGTTGTACTTAGATGGAAGGAGATTGGATGTAGATTCCCTTTATTATAATGATGATCTGTATGTGGATATATTGGATATAGCTCCATATCTGTACATAACCCCTAGTTACAAAGCTGATAAGGGAATATTGAATATAGATGCCAATGGGGTTTTGGTAAGGGATAGCTTTTATAAGAATATAGATCAGCTCCTATCCTTTAGGGAAGGGCGAAACTATCTGTTGAATATTCAGATGGAACAGCTGGAAAATCGAATGGCCCTAAGGGAAAGTCTAAGGGGACTTCCCTATGCTAAGCTAAAGGATATTAAGGATGTGGAAAAGTATTTAAACAAACATTTTGATAGGATTGGAAGTTTAGAAGTAGATATCCATGCCCATGAAGCCCTTGGCAAGTGGATATACTTGGATATTAGCTTCCCTCGTTCCAGAGCCTATAGATGGTATGGGCTACAGAGGAAGGAAGTGGAGGATTGGATATGGGATATGTATACAGCTCTTTTGAAGCTATATGATGAAGATGTGTTGCTTTATGGTGCCATTAGAAATCCATACTACCATAGATATTCCAACTCCAAGTATAAAAACTATACTACCTTCGATACTAGGGAAAAGGATCTATATTTTGATTTTTCTAGATCCCAATTGAAAAAGGATTACAAGTTCAATCCAATACATCTTACGGATACTCTAAATACTACGTTGAAAAAATATAATAAGGTAAACTTTAATTATGAGATATCCCAATCAGGAGATGATATAGACTTGAAAGCTTATCCTGATTCCAATTGGGTTAAGGATTGGTCCTTATATACTAAGATGGGATACTTGAAAAAATTAAATTGGGAAATTAGAAGGGTATACCCTGATTTGGCCGTCAATGGAATATTGATATTCCCTAAGGAAGATATAGAGCCTATTCGATTCCACTTTAATAACAATAGGATTCGCTCTCAAGATATGTTAAGGGAGACGGAAGTCCATTTAAACAATCTATATGGCAGCTTCTCCTATGGAAGATATAGCTATGGATTGGATTTCAATATATATGATAAAAGCATGGACGATTTAAGCTTAATAGTGGAAGGGGATTTCTCCATCCAAGAGGACAAATGGACCAATGCAGGGGAAGGGGCTGTAGATAGGCTAAATACCCGAGTCCAAAATGCCATATCCACCCTCATGTCCCTATGGGATATGAATATCTCTACAGAAGTGGTGGATAAAAATGGAGTCACCATTACGGAGTTGGACATCTATCAGAAGAATGTAGGTGTAGTATATGCCAATCCATCTTCAGGAGAGATTAAGGAAGGTACTCTTGTATACCTATATACAGATACTCCAGGGGCGGATATTTACTATACCCTAGATGGAAGCACTCCTACTAGACAAAGCTATAGATATACGGAACCTATAATAGTGTCTAGGGATTTGACCATAAACGCCTTTGGATACAAGGAAGGTATGGGAGCTGGGCCTATTACCACTTTAGAGTATACTGTAGTTTCTGATGATAGTTGATCCTGTGGGACAGTGGGGAGGGTTCTCCCTGTCCCACTGTGCCTACTGTCCCATTTATTATTCATCTATTTCTTTTGTTATAGCTATCTCTTCTATAGACTTCATATAAGCTAGATATTCTATGCATTTTTCTTCCAATAGTTTGAAATTACAGCTTATTCTCACAAAGAATGGTTCTTCTTGTATTGTAACTTTGTTGTATGTATCTTCTGCTTGTCGTATAATACGTTTTTTATTATTATCACAAAATATAAATTGGGTCACTAACAATTTTTGATACTTTGGAGCTTCGTTTTTAAAATCAAATCTTATTAGTTCCGAATCATTTACTGGAATCATATTATTAAAAGCAATTAATCCATGTCTTCCATCATTTATCTTTAATATGTGAGGGTTGTTCTTTAATGTTTTATGACCTTCCCTAGGATGTTCTAAAGGCGTAAAATACTGGAAATCATCTATCTTAAATACGATTCCTATGTATGGTCTTCTCTCGTTGTAGGTATCAGATTCATTTGTATTATATTACACTCTTTTGTCATAATTCCAAAGATATTTAATATAATCTAAATTTATCCTAAAAAATCTAATCTTATCCAGTTTTATCTTTTTCATTTCCTCACCCTAAAATGATTAGATGAGGTAGTAAAACTACCTCATCACCTTTTTCAAGTCCCAACTCAAGGCATAGGGTCTCCTCTTTAAATAGTCCCAACTCAAGGCATGGGGTCTCCTCTTTAAACAATCCCAACTCAAGGCATGGGGTCTCCTCTTTTTGATAGTTCCCTACCGTTAATATTATTATATTTAAATAGCTAAATTCTGTCAATTATAATTAAAATAAGTTAATACCGAAATCTATGTTTTTAAATCTGTTCTAAATTCCTTTTGTTCAAAAAATAGTTGATAAACTTTTTTGCTGCAGGTTTCATCTTCTCATCCCTCTTAACTATAAAACCTGCATCCCAAAAGGCAGTGGGAACATCTAAAGGTATACAACATATATTGTTATATTTTTCTACATTGGTCAGCTTTTCTACAAATATAAATACTCCCTTGTTTAACTCTACCAAATCATATACCACCCTCAAATCATGACTGGATTTAAAATATACATCTGGTGTAAATCCTGCTTTGTTGAAGTGTTCAATTGTAACCTGCTGCATACGAAATGTATCATCTAAAAGTATAAGTTTTTCTCCTCTTAAATCTTCAAATTTCACACTATTCTTATTGGCCAAAGGATTGTTCTTATTAACTATTAGTATCAAGTTTTCTTTAATCAAGTGGATGTATTTAAGCCTATTTTCTTCATTAGGTTTAACGGTTAGAGCTAAATCAATATTACCTTTTAGGACATTTTCTTCACAATCGATATCGGAAAATTCGCCTATATCTACTTCAATATCTAGGTATGCCCTCCCAAATTCGATAAGCTCCCTTACTCCCAAAACCCGAAGGGTGCCCGGAGCAAAACCCACTTTTAGTATATATTTTTCTTTCTCAACTTTGTTATGTATATCGAAAACAAAATCATCAAAATCTTTTATTATCTTTTGAGCTTCTGGGTACATATATTTGGCAAGCTTGGTAGGACTTGCTCCCCTTGATTTTCTGATGAACAAAAGTCCGCCTATTTCATCTTCCAATTTAATAATCATTCTACTTAGAGCCTGTTGCGTAATAAATAATTCCTTTGCAGCTTTTGTAAAATTCCTTTTTTCATACAATTTAACAAAGTATCTCAATGACTCTATATCCATAATATCACCTTAAATTCATTAGTTTAATTATATTAAACGTCAGTTTATAACTCCGGTCAAAAGTAGAAATATATAAAATAGATAGTTTATGTTAAACTATGTTGTCCTAACTAAATACTATCATATTATTTAATTTATTTCTGTTAATTAAAGGTCTGGGATTTTATATAATCGATAATGGATACTTAATATCTATCACCATAGAAAAAAAGCAATAAATGAATTAATCTAAAAATTATATTGTTCAAAATTAATGGAATTATATGCTTTAATAAAGGACTTGTGCTATTTAGTATTTGATAACACAAGCCCTTTATTTTAATATCAAATTTATTTAATAGTTGTCATACATATTTACTAGAATATCCACCACTTGTTCTTCTGTCAATTGTTTTGGTACAAAGTTATAGCATGGATCGTTAAATACCATAGGAGCCATCTGGATTAATTCTTCTTTCGATACTCCAAATTCCTTTAAGCTTTTTATATTCAATCCTTTGATAAATTTCCTTATAGCTTCAGCGACTATTTCGCCTATTTCTTCACTGGATTCGTCTCCATTAAATGTAATTCCCATGGATTCTCCAACTATTTTTACTTCTGAAGCATCTACTTCAGCAGCGTATTTCATCACTTCTGGAAGTGCTAGTGCACAGACAGCACCATGAGTAAGGTGGAATTTCGCCCCTATAGAATGAGCAATTGCATGTCCCAAGTGGACTAAGGCGTCATTAAAAGCAATTCCAGCAAAGTTGCTTGCTAATAAAAGATTGCCTCTTGCTTCAATATTGTCTCCATCTTCCATTGCAATTGGTAGATATTTAACTATTCTTTTTATTGCATCGGATGCTAATAATTCCGATTTAGGATTAGTAACCTTTGCTGTAATAGCCTCTGCTGCATGTGCAAATGCATCCATACCTGTATAAGCAGTTGTTTCTGGTGAGACAGTTACAGTTGTCTCTGGATCTAGTATACCTAGGGTAGCAACCCCAATGACAGAGTTTTTAACATCATTTTCAGTATCAGTAACAACACCTATACCTGTACTCTCGCTTCCCGTTCCAGCTGTTGTTACAACCATAATCACTGGAACTCCTGGTTTATAAAATGGGTTTCCAAAATATTTATTAATTGGAGGGGGGTTGTTGATTAGGATGTTTATCGCCTTTGCTGCATCCATAGGGCTTCCTCCACCTATTGCAACTATTCCATCTACTTTCTCTTTCCTAGCTATTTCTCCACCTTTGTTGATTATTGTATCTGGTGGATCAGGAACTACCTCATTAAATTCTACTACTTCCATATCTGCTTTCAGAAGGTTTTCCTTACATTTAGCATAAGTATCGCTCTTTACCATATTTTTACCTGATATCATCATTACTTTAGTACATCCTAATTTTTTTACTTCTTCACCCAGTAAGTTAATAGTTCCTTCTCCGTATATTATAGGGCATAATTGTGAATACCTTCCCACTTCCATACCTCCTTATATTATAATTTATATGCAGTTTCAAATCCGGTTTCCATAGCACTTCTAATTCTTCCAGCTTTATTGGCATCTCCTAAGATTTCTACTCTTTCGAAGTTGTCCTTGATTTCATCTATTAGCTCTTTATTTGGCTTTGTACCAAGGGATATTATTATATAATCGAAATCATAATTTTCTCTTTCATTAGTTTGGGAATTTTCAAAAATAGCTGTATTGCCATCTATTTCAATTAGTTTATGTTTAGGATACATTTCTACTTCTAAGGATTCCATATGCTTCATCACATCTATCAAGTTCTGAAAATAAACTCCTGGTCCTATTTCATCTTGCATTTCAAATATACTAACATGATTATTATCAGCTGCAAGGAGATGGGCAGTTTCTATTCCCGTCATTCCTGAACCTATTACTGCGACTTTTTTATCCTTTAACTTTGCCTTACCACTGAGAACATCGGCACAAGTAAGCACTTTTTCACCATCTATGCCAGGTATGGATTTAGGCACTATAGGAACAGCCCCTTGAGCTACAAATACAGCATAGGGATCTAGTTCTTTCAAAACTTCAATAGTTGCAGGTGTATTGTACCTTATTTCAACTCCTAGTTTTGCAATTTGATTTTTTAAATAATTTATAAGCCAATTTATTTTTTCTTTTTTTGGTGGCTTATTTGCAAGTTGAAGTTGTCCACCTAATTGGTTGGATTTTTCTAAAATTATAGGCTGATATCCTCTAATTGCCAATACTCTTGCAGCTTCAAGTCCAGCAGGTCCTGCACCTATAATTGCTACTACTCTATCTTGACCGTCCTTTTTAAAATCACTATATTCACATTCTTTGCCAGCTTGTATATTGATTGCACATTGAGTTGAGTTTCCAGTAATATCTGCTCCCATTAAAGAGTCCATACAGTGTAAGCATGATATACATCTTCTTATTTCATCAACTCTTCCCTCTTTTGCTTTATTAGACCATTCAGGATCTGCAAAATGTTGCCTTGCTGAACCTGCAAAGTCCATTTTTCCTTCTGCTATCATCTTATCTGCAAATTCTGGATCCCTTATAACCGATACGCCTATTACCGGTATGTCTACTACTTTCTTGATTTCTTCTTGTAGATTGATCTTCCATCCTTGTTCAAAAGAAGATGGCTCCCAGGATACATTCATCGTTTCATATATTCCACAGCTTATATCTAAAGCGTCTACTCCCAGTTCTTCTAGTCTTTTTGCGATGGTTTTTCCTTCTTCTAATCTTAATCCTTCGTTTTCTAGACCTATATATTCTAAATGTTCATCTACAGATAGCCTTACTATTAGAGGGAAGTCTTCTCCACATCGTTCTCTTATCCCTAAAATTATTTCTTCCAAAAATCTCATCCTGTTTTCTAAACTTCCTCCATACTTGTCCTTTCTCTTATTGGTATAAGGACTTAGAAATTGGTTTAACAAGTACCCATGAGCCGCATGAACCTCTACTCCATCTACTCCTGCTTTTTGAATCCTTACTGCAGCTTCTACAAAATTGTCTATCATATCCTCAATCTGTTCAATTGACATTTCTTCTGTTGGCTGATGTACTGCTTGACACTCAATATTACTTGGTGCTAACATAGGTAGGTTCCCATTGACGGCTGTTATTCCTTGTCTTCCTGGATGATATATTTGTATTACTATTTTGCTACCATATTTATGTACTTCATCTGCTAGGGCTTTTAAGCCTGGTATAAATTTATCGTCATAAACACCTATCTGCTTGGTATTTCCTTTCCCCCTTTCTCCATCTACTATAGTGCACTCAGTAAATATAAGACCTACTCCACCTTTAGCTCTTGCGCCATAAAAATGGATATCCTTTTCCGAAACTGTGCCATCAGTATTTGCCAATGCATTACCCATGGCAGTAAATGCGATCCTATTCTTTGTTTCCATTGTGCCTATTTTACCTTTTGTAAATAAATTATCAAACAATAGCCTACACCTCCTGTTTACTATCCTTTATCTTTGATTATATAGATTTGTTTCTCTATTGTGAAACAATTAAGTATTGTAACTATTACAACTTTTATTGATAATAAAATACGACAAGGAGATCGATCTCAATCTCCTTGTCGCTTTTAATTTTATCTATTATCTTTTTCAAACCCCAGCCTAAAGCATAGGGTCTTTCCTAGGCACAATAACCCTCAATAAGTTAGTAAGTTAGTGCCGGGGGTGGATATTTTCGATATTCACCGGGGGCAGATGTTTTTTTATTCTTCTCTGACTCTTACGATTCCATCTTCTAATATTTCAACTATCATATCATCTTTTACATAGTCTAAAAATTCTTCCCCTAGATTATCGATGGTTGGTAGATTGTTATCTGTCCAAATATCTGAAAGTATGGCTCCTGCAGCTGCTAGGGAATCGATGGGTTTTGAGAACAATAGGCAGGTAGGTGAAACCCCCATGGAACTAGCACAGAATAATACCATTCCTCCTGTGGTGGAACCTATGGTCTGAGGCATGCATAGGGCCTTACCAGCCATTTCCCTTTGATATAAGTCTTTGTTATTTTGGTCAGAGCAAGTGGCTTTGTTGTCATTAAACATCAAGGATTTTTGAAAACTGGCCAATGTGTTAAATCCTTCTTTTGATACTAATGCTGGTGCAGTGGCTGTTCCAGGTACCACGACTCTTCCCTTAAATTCTCTCATCTATATTCCCTCCCCTCTGGTAATAGCTTTAACTATCTCATCATCGGTATAATACCTAGATGTAGTATATGTTCGCAGTTTATTAGAATTTGTGATTACAGGCATTTTTCCGCAAAGAGGATTGTTCATATACATTAGGGGACAAATATAGGATGTAGATATTCCCATATCCTTTAATTCTTTAGCCTCAGGTAATTGAGAAAATTCCTTTAATACTGGTGGTGATGCAGTTAGTATGGTAGGTATTACAACCTTTTCTCTTTTTCCTGTGGAAAGATTTGCTTTAATATCCTTTGTCCATTGAATCATCTGTTCCAAGGATAGATGAGGACATCCTATGAAGCACATTTTAGGCTTAGTATCTGGATTTTTCCACATAACAGGATAGCTATTCTTTACCCTTTCAAGCTCTTCATCGTCGATTATATATACATTGGGATCTTCTATAATAAGGGATTCTCCCAGTTCTTTAGCTTCAGGGGTCAATCCTTCAACATGGAATAGTCCAACGGCTCCATTGCTAGCTGTAGCTGCTCCCATATCCTTTAGATAATCCTTTGCTTTTCTATTCAGCTCATTATCGAAATATTGACCTAAATTTTTGATATAAGGTACATGGTCCATTACCTTCATACCTATGGCACTTCCCAGCACCTGAGCTTCAGGCAGGCTATTGGTCTTAATTTCTACAATCCAGTTAGCCTTTCTTCCTTCATCGGTCAATAAGCCAAAGTATGGGACCTTACCTAATATACTACCAAACATCTCGATTATTCCAGAGTTTCTATTACATCTAGCTCCAAGGACGGAGTTTGCATATACTACGGCAGAGCTTTCTGCCCAGCTCAATATATCCCCTTTATTAGGAATATTGGCTACTTGGTCCATATAACAAGTACATGTAAAGCCATCTTTTGAGAGAAGGCCTATTTTTTCAAGCTGTTCTTCATAATCCTTTTGTTTGCCATACATGATTTTAAATACAATTTTTTGAATAATATTCCCAGGGACATTTTCAAAATCCAAAGGCCTTGGATCTACTGTAAACTTTTGTTTTGTCTCTATTTCTGCATCTATTATTTCATCCATAAGTTCATAAACAGGCTTCATCATCGATAGGCCAAAGCTAGTGACTAAATGGCCATATTCACTAGATACGGGAACTAATTTACTAGCACCAAATGTATCTCCATACATCACTAGGGTTTTCATGATTTTCCCAAGGACTTCCCCCTGCTTGCCTTCTAATATTTCTATTTCCTCTGGGGTCAGATGCATCTTATAATTATACATGTCATCACCTCCAGATTATATTGTGCGTGCTACAGCATTTGCTGCTCTTGTAGCTTCTAGTACTTTCTCGCCTCTGAAACTATCTCCAATATTGTATATTTCCCCTGCGATCCTTTCTTTTTGGGCATCATAGAATAGTTGATTTCTAGGCTTGTTTCCAATAGCCATTACAAATAGATCTGCTTCGATGATCTTTTCAACTTCCTCTTTCTTTAGTTTTGGTGCTAGAGGATTTTTAATATTTTCAGGGAGGATAGGATGCCATGTTAGATATGGATCTGGTACTGTTTCCGATACATTTTGAATAACCTTAACTGCATTATCTTCAAATTTAATCACTTTTGTACAGTTTAATAGTTCTACTCCGGCTTTTTCCATATAATATATTAGATGTCCTCTATTGGCTGTACACACATGGTTCATGAAATATTTTTCCATTTCTACAACGGTTACATCCAGCCCATGTTCGTATTTAAGCCAATAGGCGGTTTCACATCCTACTACTCCTCCGCCGATAACGATTGCTTTCTTTGCATTTTCAATCATATGGGGATTTTGTAGTAGCTCTGTTGCCTCAACTACATTGGCCTTTTCCATGTTTTCAAAGGGGGGAATGATTTCTTCACTACCAGTGGCAAAGATTATAGCATCAAATTTTTGTTCTTTTAGCCAAGGAATAGTAGCCTCAGTATTTGGAAGATATTTAAAGTTTTCAAGATTTGTAGCCTGTTCTACTTGTCTTTCTAAGTATTTTCTGTAATTATCTAGATCGTATTTTATCTTAGGTACACCACCTGGTATTATTTTTCCACCAATACTATTGGTTTTTTCCACTAATACTACATTATGACCTCTTTTAGCTGCAATTATTGCTGCTGTAACTCCTGCTGGACCAGCACCTATGACTCCTATTTTCTTGATTTCATTAGCTGGGACTGGGTCTAGGGACATAGAATATTCAAAACTAGTTCTAGGATTAACTGCACACTGAGGATGCCCTCCTTCTACAAACTCATTGATACAGCCTTCTTGACATCCAATACAAGGGGTGATATCTTCTATATCTCCTCTATATACCTTGTTTGGCCAATAGGGGTCAGCTAATAGAGGCCTTCCAAGCATTACCATATCGCATTTTCCATCTCTAAGAGCCTGTTCAGATAAATCAGGATATCCTAGTTTTCCAACTGCAACTATGGGAACTTCTTTTCCTGCATTGGAAAGGATTCCTCGTTCTTTAAAATAATCCTTAACAAGCTTTGATACCTCTAGGAAACATCCAGGGGGCATTCCTGCTGGTGGATGAGGTAACCACCAATTATCATAGCAACCTAGATCTACATCAAATATATCCACGCCTTCTTTAACTAAGTTTTCCATATAATCTAAGGTCATCTCTATTGTTCTTCCGTCTTTAAATTTTCTCAAGGATTTGTTGTCCATCTTGTCCCCATAGGTTTCGTTTAGAGCTAAGCTCAAATCTATCCTGTACATTATAGGATAATCTGGACCTACTCGATCTCGAATTTCTCTAACCATATCCAGTCCAAAGGCTTGCCAATCCGAATACCTACCTGTTTTTCTTCTGTTGAAGGCTGGGTTGGTCAACTGTTCTAAAAGATAACCTTCATGACCATGCAAATATACTCCATCTATATTTGCAGCTTTCGCATCGGCAGATGCCTGTCCTGCATTTTTAATAATCTTTTTAAGTTGTCTATCGCTTAATGGGGAACTAGGAATTTCAGGAATGTAAAAGTTAGGATTCCAGGAAGCTGATTTGGGAAGTTTTTTTAAGGTCAACAAGCATTGAGGATTTCCGACTCTGCCAAGACCTGGTGTCAACTGGATGAATATCTTAGCGCCATAATTGTGTACTCCAGCAGCTAAATCTCTCCATCCTGCAAAAACTGATCTGGATCGATCAATTCGTGGGAAATAGCTAAGTTCGCCTGGCTCTACAACAGTAGGATCTATCCCTTGACTGATGGGAATCAAACCAGTAGTTATTAGGCCAACTCCGCCTTTTGCCCGTTCAACAAAATAATCAATCATTTGATCGTTTGGCCTTCCAGTTTCATCACACATAGAAATATTACCCATAGGTGCCATTACGATACGATTCTTAACCTTGATCCGGTTAATATCGATGGGTTTAAAGATGAAATCATAAGGATATAAATCCTTGGTCATCTTTCCTGAATTCAGATAGTCATCATCATTAAACCAATTGCCATAGCCATCGATTAACTCTGTAATCATCTTATCAGTTTTCATGATAACCCTCCTTTTTCCCGAACATTGTTCGGTTTGTTAATATTGTATCATATTTTTCCTATTACTTCAATCTATTATAATAATTATATTAATAATATGCTATAATATTATTCTAAAGTAATTTTTAAGGAGGATTAGGATGACAATACCCAAGGAGTCGTACTCTACAAAAAATAAGATACTGGATGCAGCAAAAAAACTAGCCTTTGAAGAGGATTTCGATAGTTTAACAATACGTGATATTTGTAAAGAAGCACAAATTTCGGTAGGTGCTTTTTATTATCACTTTTCATCGAAGGAAGAGATGATCAATGAATCCTTTCTGCTATATGATCACGATTTGGAATTGAGGATAGATGAATATGATGAATCCGATCCTATTGGTTCACTGAAAAAAGTATTACTTGATCAGACTGAATATGTCTCAAGTTTTCCACATAAACTTGTAGTTGAATACTATAAAACCCTATTGACTTCTTCAACTAAGGGTGCTCTCAATCACGATAGAACCTATTATAAGACTGTTTCTCACTTCGTAGCTCTTGCCATTGATCGCGAGGAGTTTTCCCCTGATTATACGGAGGAATATCTGAGCAATTACTTCATAAAACACATCCGTGGAAACTTAATACATTGGTGCATGTACCCTAATCAAATGGATATAGTAGCACAAACTTCCTATGAGTTAGACCAATTGATATATCTATTTTCACCCAAATCAACCCCCTAGGGGGTTGAAAATGCGAAAGTTAGTAAGTTAGTGCCGGGGGTGAATATTTAAAGCAGTTGAACGGATTGGTATGAGGATAGGCTACAGCCGGGCTTGGTCATGGTCATTAGCCTAATAGGGAAACAGAAAGGGGGCCAGCCTGTGGATAGTAATTTAGTAATTCAGCTTGTAAATGAATATGGTGATCAATTGTACAGATATGCCTATCATATGACTAGGGATGAAGAAGATGCTCAGGATATTATTCAAGAGGTATTTTTGAAAGTGCTAAGATTAAAAAGATTAGATGGAATTGAAAACATATCAGCTTATTTATATAGTATCACCTATAATTGTACAGTGGATTTTATAAAGAGTAAAAATAGGAGAAGATTTATCAAGTTATTCTCCCATGGAACTTAAAAGTCTGCAGAAGAAGAATATTTAGATGAAAATGTTAATTCGATTATTAAAGAAGCTTTAAATCAGCTTAGTTATGAGGATAGAACTGTATTCTTACTGAGGACCTTAGAGGACATGGAGTATTCAACTATCTCATCTATAATGAATATTAAAGAGGCCACCTTGCGAAAAAAGTACGAAAGATCAAGGAAAAAAATAAGAAAATATCTTCAGGATAAGGAGGCTTTTAAGTCTGAAACTAGAGAAGAGTATATCGAAAGACTAAGGAAAAAAGCAGAAAAAGAAGACAGTAGATTTGCCTATGAACCTTGTAAGATGTTAGATGAGGTGAGTATTCTAACGCTACAATATTCTGATGAAAACAATAATATATTTGAACTATCCATCCAGAACCTAGATGATTTAGGATATAAGGAAACTTCTAGTGAGTTTGATCCAGATAATATCAAGGAATTAAAAGTTGGCTCAATAGATGTAATCCTAGAACAAAACCCTTATGCAAATGCT
The DNA here is from genome assembly GCF_021655115.1 of Clostridium sp. Cult3. GTDB lineage: Bacteria > Bacillota > Clostridia > Tissierellales > Tepidimicrobiaceae > PPXY01. Next base: position 68,735 of record NZ_PPXY01000001.1, on the reverse strand, counting down.
CGTTTTGTAATAGATAATAATAGATACTATCTATATTCTCTAAGCAGAGGCTCTGAGGAGGATGTAATCAAGTTAATAGAGGCATTAGATAATACCCTATAGTATAATTCAGTGGGACAGAAGAACCATCTCTGTCCCACTATTCATATGTGCCGAATACTCCGTTCTTCTCTAGATTTTTTCTAGCTCTTTTGGTTTTTACGTCTAAGGCGTAGGTTAGAGTTCCCTTTTCTTTCATCTGTTTTGGCAAGTTTGTCTTAGCTCTATCCTTGTCCATAGCTACTGCAAACAGAGGATGTCTTCCTATGAAATCCAGTATTTCTTCATCTGAATAGTCCCTATCCTCTATATTCAGTATGATATTTTTATATTTTCTTGATGCCAAAGGATGGTATTGGCTAAATTCATATACTTCTGGTATTATTCTATCCGTTAAGCCGTATTTGCCTACTATCTTTGTGAATATTTCCGTGTTGTTTTCCTTTGCTCTGGCTACTATATAAAAGCCTTTATTTTCTACTAGCCATTTAACCAGTTCTTCAAAGGGAAGATCTTCTCCTACTATTATATTCCCATCCTTGTCCAATTTTAGATCTATGGTCATAGTCCTATATCCATCTTTAAAGGATTTGTCTATATCCTCTAGACTACTGTCTGTCTCCTTGATGGTCTTGTCTACTAATATTTCCGTTGATACCAGTTTGTTTAGGTTTATTTCTCCATGACCTTCTACTAGCTCCTTCAACAGATCCGTCTTCAGTATGAAATCCGATTTGTTTATCTCCTCTATAGCCTTTTCATAGTATGGTCTATATTCCCTTACATCTACTTCCTCCCTAGTATCTAATCGGAAGGCTCTACTGTTTTCAAATATACCATCTCTAGACATATCCAGTAGTATTTCGTCATTTATTACAGAGCCCTTTAATGCATAGGTTTGGGGTGCTACCAAGCTTTCTTCTTCATTGTTTACTATATCCTTTCCAAACATAAGGCCCTTTTCGTTTTGATAGCCCATTATATTCAATATGGTAGGCATAAAGTCCAATTGACTACCTACTTTGGATATGGTTTCATTTACCTCTTCCCCTGGTATATGGATGATCAAGGGAATGTTCATCATCTCATCTAGATCGTAGGTATGCCCTAAATAGTCTGTCATTATCTGTTGAGGTTCTTTGTTCACACTGGTTATGGCAAAGTGATCTCCATATAGGGCGATTACCGTGTCTTCATATAGGCCTTCTTCTTTTAATGCTTCAAAGAATTGGCCCAATGCCTTATCAGCATAGTGGATAGATTGTAGATAGTCCCCTAATATAGTATCTTGGTGTTCTTCTCGTATATCTAAGCTTTTGTATTCATCTGGCATCTTAAAGGGATTGTGACTAGTCAAGCTGATGACGAAGGCATAAAAAGGATCTTCGTCTACACTGTCCAATTCTTTTAAGTAGTCCATAGACTGTTTATAGAATTCCTCGTCGGTTATTCCAAAGCCTATGGTTTCTACTAAATCAAAATCCTCTTGAGATACAAAACGTTCAAATCCTTGGTTTACATAGGCCTTCTCCCTATTCCAAAACTCCTTTTCATATCCGTGAAATGCCCAAGCCGTGTATCCATTGTCCCTAAGGATCCAAGGAAGTCCATAGAAGGTATTTCCTTCATATTGGGAATAGGTTGGTTCATCCATGGAAGGATATAGGGAGTTGTTAGATACAAATTCTGCATCGGAAGTGTTTCCTCTACCTATTAGCTGATAATATCTATCGAAATATATACTTCCCTGTTCTTCTATCAGTTTATTTAAATTTGGAGTTATCTCCTGGCCATCATAGTAGTGATTTATTACGAAGTTCTGCAATGCTTCTACTTGGATTACGATTAGGTTTTTTCCCTTTCCTAGACCAGTGTATTTTCCTTCTTTTAAATGGGTTCTATCCATTAACTCCTCTAGATCTTCCTGGGTAAATAGCCCTACTCCTTCAGCTATTTCCTCTTCACCGGATATGGATTTTTTAATATCCTTAGCATGATAGGTAAACAGCTCTTGATTGGTTACTGGTCCAAACAGTTCTACACTGCTTAAAAAGGACAGAACCCCTACCAATACTAAGGCAATGACTCCTGGTACTCCCCATCTAATATATCTATTGTATTGTTTGTTTTCTCTTTTAATCTTGGCTTTTTTCCATTTGGAATATACCATCAACAAAGGTATATCCATCAGAAATAATAAATTGGTAAAGGTAAATATGGATTTGACACTATCCCCTACTGCCGCTACCTGGTTCAGCTGTTTTAGCATTTTTATGGAAGGTAGAGCATTGAAATAGGTATAGTACATAGCATCTGCAAACATAACTGCTGATACGGTATTGTAAAAAGCAAAAGCCAATGTCTGTTTCTTCTTGTTTTTACTAAAGTATATCCAAGTAAAGCAAAATAGTATGATCAACGCACTTATAGAAAATATGATAAATCTATTGTATTTTACCTTGGTTACATACATAAATAATACTGTTTTTAGAATTAATAGTATGGTTAGTAACATTAACAATCCTCCAATTGTTTCAAGTTTGTGGGACGCCGAGAACCGTCCCCGCTGTCCCATTATTCTATATAGATATTTACATCTAGTCTTTTTAGCTCCTTAGACAAGGAGGTTCTGGCTAGTTTCTCGTCCATTATTACTCCGTATAGGGTATTTCTTTTTAAGAAATCTAGTATGTCCTCATTAGTATACTCTGTGTCTACTATATTTAGTATTATATTTTTAAAGGCCTTGTTGGATAGTTTAATATGGTGTTCAAAATCCTTCATCTCTGCTATAAATCTATCCTTTAGCTCTGGATATTGGTCTTTTACCTTAAGGAATATGGATTCATCTGATTCCTTGCTCCTAAGGAGTATATGGGTATCCTTATGGCCTTCTACCCAATGGACCAGCTCCTCTAAGGTATCCTGATCTTCCCTATACTGGCCTAGTACTTGTTGACATTCTTCAAAGGTGCCTTCTATTATAGGTCTTTTATATACCCCATCGTCTATTAGTACTTTTTCCTTGTCTGGATACCATTCTATATCCACTGCCAATAGCCTGTAACCTTCTTCGTATAACTCATCTAGTTTTTCCAAAGGTTCATGATCTAGATATCCTATCTGTTCATAATCTGGAATATCCGATGCCATTAGATCGCTAATATCTATTTCTCCTTCATTTTCTAGAAGTAGCTTTATCAAATCCTTTTTCAATACATAGTTGGATTTATTTATATCGGATATAATCCTTTCGTACTTTTCCCTAAAAGGAGCTACGTCTATATTTTTCTTAGTCTTTTTATCCTTTGCAGTACAGTTTTCAAATATGCCATCCCTAGACATACAGAATATTACATCATCGTCTATGAAGGAACCTTTTAATACATAGGTTTGAGGGGCTACATAATTTTCCCCTTTATAGTTTAGCAGATCCCTGCCAAACATTATTCCTTTATCGTTTTTATATCCCATGATATTCAATATAGTAGGCAAAAAGTCCAGTTGACTGCCAATATTGGATACGGTCTCCTTTATGTCCTCTCCTGGTACATGGATTATCAAGGGGATTTTAAACATCTCATCTATATCATAAGGATGGTCTAAAAAGTCCGTCATCAACTCTATACCTGAATCGTTAAGGCCTGTTATGGCAAAATGGTCTCCATATAAGGCTAGGACCGTGTCTTCGTATAGGCCCTCCTCCTTTAATGCTTCGAAGAACTGACCAAGGGCCTTATCTGCATAGTGGATGGATTGAAGATAGTCTCCTAATATGGTATCCTCGTGCTCTTCCCGTATATTTAAGCTCTTGTATTCATCAGGCATCTTAAAGGGAGTATGGCTTGTTAAGGTAATCATAAAGGCATGAAATGGATTGTTGTCTATGCTATCCAGCTCCTTTAGATAGTCCATACTCTGCTTGAAAAATTCTTCATCGGTAATACCAAAACCGACGGATTCCACTACATGGAAGTCTTCTTCCGATATAAATCTTTGGAAACCTTGATTAGGATAGGCTCTTTCCCTATTCCAAAATTCCTTCTTATATCCATGAAACACCCAGGAAGTGTATCCATTTTCCCTTAGTATCCATGGCAATCCATAAAAGGTGTTTCCATCATATTGTTTATAGGTAGGGTCTTCCATAGAAGGATATAGGGAGTTGTTGGATACAAATTCTGCATCTGCTGTATTCCCTCTACCTATTTGCTGATAGTAGTTGTCAAAATATATACTACTATTATCCTTTATCAACTTGTTTAAATTTGGAGTTAGCTCTTGTCCATCATAGAATCTATTTAAAGGGAAGTCCTGAAGGGCCTCCACCTGAAGAACTATCAGGTTTTTTCCCTTGCCTATTCCTGTGTGCTTTCCTTCTTTAAGGCTCGTCCTTTCCCTTAGTTCTTCCAAATCCTCTTGAGTAAATATACCTCTACCTTCTACCATATCTTCTTTTACTAGAGCATCTTTAATATCCTTAACATGGTAACTATATAGCTCTTGATTCGTAACCGGTAGTATCAGATCGTTGGAAATTAAATAGCTAAATATAATCACCAATACTAGGGCAATTCCCCCAGGAACTCCCCATCTCACAGGTTTATCATAAGTTTTGTTTTCCTCTGCTAGTTTAATCCTCTTCTTCTTGGAATATATTTTAAGAAAGGGTATGTCCAATAAAAATAACAAATTTCTAAAAGACAATAACGCAGCTACACTATCTCCTACAGCGGTTACTTCACTTAACTGTTTCAGCATGGTTACCGAAGGCAATGAGTTAAAATAGCTGTAATACATCACATCAGCAAACATAAATGCGGATATGGTATTATAAAAGGAAAAGGCTATAGTCTGCTTTTTCTTGTGATTGCTAAAATATATCAATGTAAAAAAGAATAGAGTTATTAAGGTACTGATTAGTAATATAATAGGTCTATTGTACCTAATATCAGTTATATGCATAAATAATAGGATTTTTAGAATTAATAATATTGAAAGTAGCATGTTGTTTTCCCCCGTTTTGGGACAGATAAAACCATTCCTGCTGCCCCATCTTTGTTTAAATTAACATCTTATATATTAATAATCTACACCAATATGGATTTCCGTGCAAGTTTTTGACCTCAAAACATAGGTTTCTTATATTGGAAAAAGTACAAAATAGTAGTATAATAGTAAGGCAAACGCCTAGGGGCCTATATCCCTAGATATTAAACTAAGAAAGGAGTTAAGGTATGAGATTTCGTACAAAAGATTTAGTGACAGCAGCGGTATTGTTGGCTTTAGGGATTATACTTCCCACTATAATACATATGAGTGGAATCAATGGGGCTATCTTTCTACCTATGCATATTCCAGTTTTAATTGCTGGATTGACTGTAGGCCCAGCCTTAGGATTTACAGTTGGTATTATTTCTCCTATTATTAATCATATGCTAACGGGTATGCCACCAGTTCCAATTTTTTGGATAATGATAGTGGAGTTAGGATTATATGGACTTATATCTGGATTCCTATATAGAAAAATAAAGATGACCCTATGCCCATCCTTGATAATAAGCATGATAATCGGTCGATTAGGAGGGGCTTTAATGGTACTTTTGTTGGGAAAGGGCTTTGGATTGCCTATGCCCCCTATGGATATATACATCAAAGGTATAACCTTAACAGCCTTACCCGGAATAATAATCCAACTTATATTTATTCCCATGATAGTTAGAGCCTATGAAAAAGATAGGGATACTATCTGGTAGAAAATAGATCCTTCATCTGGTTCCACCGAATCAAGTGAAGGATCTATTTTATTTTGGCGAACTCAATATTTGTATTCGGCTATTGCTTTTCTCAATTGGATTTGTTTTCTGAATAGCTGCCTAAATATCATATCCCTTTTGAAGTCGGGAATATTGGTATAGGCCAAATCAAAATACTTATAAGGCCCAAAATTATAGGCTTTCATTATGTTTCCTGAAACATCAATATCTTGGTCTTCAAATAATACCTTTACTTTTATCGTTTCTTCATAGGGTATGCCTTTGGCTATATCCCCATAAATAGCAAAAGACAATGCATCGCCACCAATTCTCATTATCTCTATGGGGACCTTTTTATTACTTACGGGATGATATAATATACCCTCTAAGTTCCAGATCAAATTGAAAGTATTTGATGAAGGTATTAGTTGTAGATTGGATATATAAAATGTATTGTCTTCGAAATCCTCAACCTTTGCTTCAAAATGTTGGAGACTATTTAAGCCCTTTACTACCATCTCTACATCTACAGCCTTGGATAGTTCTATACCTTCCACCTTGGATTCTTCCAAAGGTTTAAATATATAGATATTTTCCAGCTTTACCAATGTACCTTCAATAATTAGAATATCCTCTTTAGAACTGATTATTAAGGAGCTTAAACCAATGGGATTGTAAAGGGTTTCTTTCAGCTGTTTCGCAGCCTTAGTCAGCTTTTCTGCCATAATATCTACCAACTCTGGATGAAATTGAACGCCCTTATTCTTATAAAGTTCGCTGATTACTGCGTTTAAAGGCATTGCCTTTTTATAAGCTCTATTGGAAAGCATAGCATCTATTGCATCGGAAATTCCTATTATATAGCTATAAAAAGGGACTTCATCTCCCTTTAAACCATCGGGATAACCCTTACCATCATAGCACTCATGATGGTGTCTAACTATTTTAGGTATATCCCTTAATTTGGGGATATGGCCTAATAGATGTTTAGAGATGATATAGCTATCTATGGGATGGTTCTTTATTATTTTATATTCTTCTTCTGTCAGTTTACCAGGTTTGTTTAATATATTATAGTCTATCATGGTTTTACCTACATCGTGCAATAATCCAGCTAGGTATAGCTTATCCAATTCTTCATGGCTTAGTCCTAGCTCCATGCCAATTTCCTTACACCAATTGGCTACATTGTAGCTATGATTAGGAAGAAAATGGTCTTTATGTTTTAATATCTCCGTTAATACATTAATCATACCCATTGCATTAGATAGCTGTTCATACTCTACTAAAGATAAATTAAGTAGTTTAGATATACCGGATATCTGCTCATTTAAACCATCATCTTCCAATAGCAGTTCTGATGGAAAGCTTTTGTCTTCATAAGAAGCCAAGTATATACAGCCTATTAAAGTCATGGTATTGCCTCGAGGATTGAATATTGGAATAAATACTTCGGATTTGACTTCTTCTATTAGGAAACATCTATCCCCTGTGTGGCGATTTTGTACTATACTTTTATTATTCACTAATTCGTTTAGTTTGTTCTTAGAGTTTTTTTGAAAAAATATCATATTCGGTAATATTTCCTTAGAAAAATTTGCATCTCTTGTATATATGCTTTTAGTGATAGCTATATTTCTACATTCATTAAATATGACAGATGCGCATATATCGTAATCCAATACTTGGCTAATCCTTTTTTGCCTTTTTTCTAATTCCTTCTCTACCGTATTGGATTGACATTTGATCCACCTACTAGAGTTAAATTCTAGTTGAACTGACAAAAAATCTCCTCCCTATGAATATAGTTCTATAGTCCTTTCTTTATAGGACTATTTTACCATATTATTAGGTTTTCGACAATATATGCCATATTAGTTAGAATAACTTCCCCTTTAAGGTAACCTGGCACCTTAAAGGGGAAGTTATGGTTTATAAAAGGTCGATAAATTTGTTATTTTTAAGGATGCTTATATATTGGATGAGCCTATCGTATAAAGGCTCTGCTTCTTCCTGGTATCTGTCTTTTACTAATAGGGCTATTTCATATATGGTTTTCTTACCATCTATTTGTTTCCATATGAAACTACCCATAGGATCTAGATCTACCAGAAACTTGTCTGGTGTAAAAAACAATTTTCTCATGGCCTTATCCAATAGGGAATCCCTATATATAATGAGCTGGATAAGTCCATCATCTTTTTCCTTCCAATGGACATGATTAGATTTTTCTGGTATTCCATCTAGATAGTTTTGTTGATTCCCTTTAGGCATATCTGCTCCTTTAGTTTTCCTCTTTAGCAAAGAAGGAGTGTTTTACTAGAGTAAAAGCTAGTAAAGCGAAAAATATTATAGACCCGCCTTGGCCTAGTATATTATTTCCAAAGGCTACTTTATCTGCAACGGTCAATTCTCCACCTACCGGTATTATAGCCAATACAGCTAATAATATTCCTATTAGACCTTCTCCTGCTATAAGGCCAGAGGAGAAAAGTATACCACCGTCAACCTTTTGTTTAAGTGTATCTTCATCTAATTTTTTCTTATCCAGTATTCCCCTTAGGATACCACCTATCATAATAGGTACACTTAGATGGATAGGTAGATATAATCCTACGGCAAAGGGCAGTATTTGAATCCCTAGTAGTTCTACTACCAAGCCTATACCTGCTCCAGCAAATACCAAGGCCCAGGGGAGATTACCGCTCATTACCCCTTCGATTACTAGTTTCATCAAGGTAGCCTGTGGTGCTGGAAGTTCTTCAGAACCAAATCCCCAAGCTTTGTTTAATAATAGTAGTACAAAGCCTATTACTAGCCCAGACGCTACGGCTCCTATTAGTTCACCATATTGTTGTTTCCTAGGTGTGGCACCTACTAGGAAGCCAGTCTTCAAGTCCTGAGACATATCTCCTGCCATAGCTGCGATTATACAGATTACTGCACCTACAGATAGGGCTCCTATCATTCCCTCTTCTCCATCAAATCCTATGGCTTTAAATATGATGGATGTTACCAATAGAGTGGCTATGGTCATTCCCGATACTGGATTGTTACTGCTACCTACTAGACCTACTAGTCTTGCTGATACAGTAGCAAAGAAGAATCCAAATATGGCGATGATCAAGGCCCCTGGAATTCCTACGGGAATAAAGTTTGTAGCCCCGATAAATATTACTATGGCTATTACTCCTAGGAAGGCGCCTTTAATAGACATATCTTCATCAGTTCTAAGGGTAGAAGTGCTTCTAGTAGTACCCTTTAGGCCTCCTAATGCTTCTTTGAAGGTCCTTACTATTAGAGGTAAGGATTTTATTAGGGACAAAATCCCTCCAAAGGCTACGGCTCCTGCACCTATATATTTAATATAGTTAGACCAAATTCCCCAGTAGTCTAGCTGACTAATAGGTACAGCTGCTGGATAGATTATTTCCGGTATATATTGACCTAGGTGGGTTATAAGTGGTATGATTACCAACCAACCTAATACGGCACCAGATAACATATAGGAGGATATCTGGGGTCCTACGATAAAACCTACTCCTAGTAGGGCTGGTAGGGTATCCATACCTATGGCTGCACCTTTGTATTTAGGTATAGCCCATTCTATTTCGCTGGGAAATAGCTTTATGCCGTCGGTTATAAATTTGAACAAGGAACCTATCCCCAATCCTGTAAATACGGTTTTAGCTTTGGCTCCTCCGGTTTCCCCGGCTATTAATACCTCTGCACAAGCCGTACCTTCTGGATAAGGTAATATCCCATGTTCTTTAGCGATTAGTGCCTTTCTAAGGGGTAACATGAGCAATGCTCCTAGTATCCCGCCAGAAAGGGCGATGATTACTATTCGAAGAAGACTTGGAGCTGCCATACCTAATTCCTGAGACCAGATGAATAGGGCTGGCAATGTGAATATAGCCCCTGATGCTAGGGATTCACCAGCAGAACCTATGGTTTGAACCATATTATTCTCTAGGATAGAATCCCTTTTCATTATTCCACGGATGATTCCCATGGATATTACTGCTGCCGGTATAGAGGCCGATATAGTCATACCTACCCTTAGCCCAATATAGGCATTGGCAGCACCAAATATAATAGACATAATAATCCCTATGATAATAGCTGTAGCTGTAAATTCTGGCATTACTTTGTCGGCTGCAATATAGGGTTTGAACTCTATATTAGCATTTTTGCCATTGTCCATGATTTTCTTCCTTTCTATATAATTTATGTTGGTTTACATAATATTATATCAGATAGGCTCTATCTTCGTCATGGGACAATATTTGGTAAATATTCAGACAATGGTTTGTTTACACCAATCCCCTCTTCACCATTTCCATTACTGTAAAGGTAGCTACGTCTTCAGCAAAGGTTCCCGTTCCAAAGCCTGCATCATAGCCTAGTTCCTTGGCCAATTCATGGGAGATTCGTGGTCCACCGCAGGTTAGTACTACCTTATCCCTTATGCCTTCTGCTTCTAATAGCTCTACCAGTTCCGTTAGATTGGGGATGTGAACATCCTTTTGGGTTACTACTTGGGACACCAATATGGCGTCTGCATCTAGTTCTATGGCTTTTGCCACTAGTTCTTCGTTGGGCACCTGACTACCTAAGTTGTAGGCATCCATACCTTCGTATCTTTCCAGTCCAAAATGTCCTGCATATCCTTTCATATTCATTATGGCATCTATGCCAACGGTGTGGGCATCGGTACCAGTGCAGGCTCCTACTATGACTACATTTCTTTTTATATTATCCTTTATAAATTGTTCTACTTCCTCTTTGGTCATTATCTCTATATCCACCTTGGGTACTTCTATCTTGGTATAGTCCACGGTGTGAATACATTTGCCATATACTATGAAATAGGTATAACCTACGCCTAAATCCTTGGAATAGACTACCGATGGCTCTTCTAGCCCCATCTTTTTAGCCAGCAGTCTAGCTGCTTCATTAGCTTCATCTCCATAGGGTACTGGTAAAGTAAAGCTAGTCTGTACCATACCGTCGTTTAGGGTATCCCCATAGGGTTTTATCCTAGTTAAATCTACCTTTGCAACTTGAGTCATTATCTACCACCTCCAACCATTAGCGAAATGAATGGATTGAAGTAGGCGCTACCTTTTTTAGCTACTCCTTCCAATCCTTTGCCTCCAGTTCTGGATCTTTTTACTCCACCAAATTTGCCCTGTTCTATGGTGTGGAATAGGCCTATGTCTGCTATTTCGTTGAGTAATTCCTCTGCTTTTTCTAATACCTCTTGGGCTCTGTTTTGGATTATGCCATCTTCTTTGAAACTAATCTCATCTCCTAGATTTCTAGCATTGTTGAAGATATATTGGGCATTTTCTATGGATAGATATCTGTCGTGGAGATGAGGAGTATGAATGGCCTCTGTCAACATACCTAGTAGTTGAATGCTTTGGCCTGTCATTATGGCTACCATATTGAATAGGGCGTCTTGTATATGGCCCATAAATATATTGCCGGTCATATACTTGGTCGGTGGCATATATTTTAGTGGTGCATTGGGGAATATCTCCCGGGCCATTTGGGCTTGAGCCAATTCGTATAGGAACCCATTTTCCAAGGATGGATCCATCTCAAAGGCATGGCCTAGCCCCATCTGTTCTTCAGGAATTCCAGCCTTCAGTGCAAATTGTTCGTTGATAAATTGGGAGGCTAATACGGTATGGGCGGCTTCTACTGCATCGTCAGTAGTTAGGTAATTGTCTTCACCAGTATTTATGATTATGCCTGCATAGCCATTGATTACTCTGGAGAAGTATTGGTCTATTAGGGTTCTTTGCATATTGATATCCCTAAATAGTATTCCGTATAGGGCATCGTTTAACATCATATCCAACCTTTCCAAGGCTCCCATAGCAGCTATTTCTGGCATACAAAGGCCAGAGCAATAGTTACATAGCCTAATATAGCGGCCTACTTCTTCCCCTACCTCGTCTAAGGCCTTTCTCATAAGCCTGAAGTTCTCTTGGGTAGCGTAGGTACCTCCAAAGCCTTCTGTAGTAGCCCCATAGGGTACATAATCCAATAGGGATTGGCCAGTAGTTCTGATGACCGCTATAACATCCGCCCCTTGGCGCGCTGCTGCTTGGGCTTGGACTATATCCTCATATATATTCCCTGTAGCCACTATTACATATATATATGGTTGTTTCCCTTCTCCTAAGGTTTCTATTAGTTCCGATCTTGTATCTCTATTTTGTTTTATCTTGTCTACGGTTTCCTGGGCCCTTTCATATATAATATCTTGGATCTTCTCTTCACTGGCAGCAGGAATCCGGGTAATGTCCAGTTCTCCTCGGCCAATTTTTTCCGCTACCTTCTGAGGTGTATCTCCTGTTTGGGCTATTGCATTGCCTATCCAGTAGGCAGCTCCCTGCTCCAAGCCTCCACCTTCTTTTATATTGTCTATCAATACATTGGGTAAAGGTCTATCTATTTCATCTACCCCATCCACCCCCAATAGTCTTGTAACAGTTCTCTCAGTAGAAGTAGTAGTATGCTGATCTATGAAGTTTTGTACATCCTCAGCAATTTGTCTAGCTGCATTTCTAGAACTGTCTATTTGTATTTGATCAAGATTTAATTTGCTCAAATAGTTCAACCTCCTTTTTGTGGGACATCAGGGACGGTTCTCCCTGTCCCAAATATCACCCTAATAGTATGTTATTCTTCTAAATTTTTTTCTGCCCTATGGATTATTTGTTCATCTAACCCCATTATCCTAGCTATATTTATGGCTTCTTTGGGGACTTTTGTAGTTTTGTCTACTATTTTTAGGCGATAGTCCATGTGTTTGTTTATTATATCTATTTCATTTTCCTCATTTTGCAATTGAGCTTTCAAATGGTCTAGGTCCACATTGGATAGGCCTATTACCTGAAAGTGGATTACTTGATCCATATTTCCTATATGATCATAGTGGGTTGTCAATAGGGTTATGGAATTTTTATCTCTTAAGTATTCAACTATAGCCTTAGATATGGCATAGCCTTCTTCAGGATTGGTACCTCGTGCTAATTCATCTATGAGGATTAAGCCTCTTTCCTGGGATCTTTCTACGGCTTCTTGGATCAACTTTATTTCTCCACCAAAGGTGGACAAGCCTTTGTCTGTAGATTGCAGATCTCCAATGGAAGTTTTGATAAATTGGTTTAACCCTAAAGTCATCTCCTTAGCAGGTACCATTAGTCCATATTGGGCCATAGCCGTCAATAGGCCTATTAGTTTAAGGCTTACAGTTTTACCTCCCATATTTGCCCCTGTAATACAGCCAACCCCTTCCTTTAGTCCTATGGATATAGGGGTAAACTTCAATCCTTTGGCCTTTAGAAGCTCCTCTACCTTTGGATGACGACCTTCTACTATGTTTATACTATGGTCTTTGGTGATTTTAGGCTTTACTCCATCTATTTCTACAGCAAAGGAAGCCCTACCAAATACAAAATCCATTTTCCCAATGCTGGCCATATTTTTAAATAGACTTTTGGAGTTTTTGCCTATTTGTTTAGATAGATTTTCTTTTATTTTTTCTTCTTCCTTCTCTTCCTTATCCTTCAATATTAGATAACGCCTTTCCAGTAGGTTCATATCATCCGTTGGCTTTATTGAATACGTGATATTGATATAGGTTTCGGAAATATAGGTTAGGTAGGGGTAGTCTTCTATCGTTTCTATTAACTCCTTCTCATCCTTAGGAAGGATCACCCTTCCGTCAGGCCTTAGCCTTATATTTAGCTTTCTTTCTATCTCTTCCTTAAGCTGTCTTTTCTCCCTTTTTATTTCTTTTTCTACTTCCCTTTTCTCTTGTCGAATTGCCCTTAATTCCTCTGAGTAGGAATCGTATATGTAAAAAGTAGAAAGCCCAGTATCCTCTGGGTCCAAATGTCTTTCTAAATCCTCTATAGGCTGAATCTCCATATCATCCCATAGAGGAAGTTGATGCCTTTTCAACAGGTGATCTAAATCCTTGATCAAATATAAAAAATTCTTGATCTCAAATAGTTCTACTTCTGAAAGAATACCTCCTTTTCGGGCTTTTTGTACTGAACTTTTTAAATCCTTTATATGGGCAAATATATGACCTATCTGTCTCATAAATTGCCTATCCTTACAATAAGGAATATAGCTTTCTACCTTTTTTAACTCCTCTATTAATTTATCTTCTTCTCCTGGAAGAAAAGGTCTTATCTTCTCCTTATATGCCTTGCCATAGGGAGTTTTGGTGTCTATTCTATTTAATATATATTGAAAATCCAATGCTCTTTTCGTCATAGGATCCATAAATTCCACATTAATCACCCCCTAGTACTACATCTACTACGGGAATATCCTTTATATAATGTCGCATTTTTTCTAGTAATATATTGGGTTCAAAATAGTATCCCTGAGGTGCATAGGGATTTACAGTTATGGCAACTAAATTAATAGGATTTAGCACCTTTACATTTATCCCATATCTCATAAATCTAAGCCAATCCTTTGGCTCAATAAATATTTTAGTTCCATCGGTTACTACTATATCTATATTCTTGTACATTTTGGTAGAGCTGATAATATCCTCTACCGTATTCTTTACAAGGGATCCGGGGATCACCAAATATCTAGAATCTTCCTTTAGATGATCCCCAATTATATGGCCACAATTTAATGCTGTTTTTATATTAATAGGGGTAGTATTAAAATTCTTGTCAATTACAGCTATTTGTCCTCTATCAATGGCCTCTTCTATGGGCTCCCTTGTTATATAATCTCCTATGGGAGGAAGATTAAACAGATTTACTATATGAAGGGTCTCTTCTATGACCCTATTTATATCTCGACTTAATACAGCACCAGTAGACAGAATGGTGGCATCGCTAATAGAAGGAGCAGCTGATGTCCTTCTGTCCAAAGCCCCATCTATGATGACTAGGTCTACGCCAATATTCAACATAAGTTGGGACACTTCTTTTACTTCCTTTACAGTCTGAGGACCGGCTATTTGAATATAGCCACTATCCTTCACCCGACCGATGAGTATTTCTCCTAAAGGGGTTCGATGATCTGTTACATGGATTATTTCTATATTTGCATCTCCGAAGGGTAGCATTTCCGTAGTAGTGGCTATGACGGTACCTACTCCGGCAAATATCTTTGGTTTTTCCGTGTCCGTAACCACATCTACTGCTTCTCCATCCCTTCCAGTAGAGATGATGCCTAGTTGAACATCCTCCTCTATAGATTCATGGATCAGATGATTTAAAGCTACGGTCTTGCCACTATTCTTGGCCATGCCTACTATGGATATTGTTTTGTATTTGTTGTGTATATGGTCTAATAACATATATTCCCTCCAATTTTGGGACAGTAGGGACGGTTCTCCGTGTCCCACTTTATCGATAAATCCTTGGCAACCAAAGGTTGCCCCTACAATTATACATTGTGAGCTATATAAGCTTTTCTCTCTTTTCTCTCCAGACTATTTGGTTCCATAGCTTTTACCTCAGGGCCTTGGAGTAATTCTGCTATGCCTGTTGTATGCCTTTCCCTTTCTCCCTTACATACAGGACAATTACAAGGTTCTTCTAGTATTTGTGGTTCTGTATAGGTGGTGATTACTCCTTCATAGTTTCTTAGAACTATCTTAGTAGGGGATTGACTTATTACATATTGAGGCATGACTGGTGTCTTACCGCCACCTCCTGGTGCATCTACTACAAAGGTCGGTACGGCAAAACCTGAAGTATGGCCTCTTAGGGCTTCTATTATCTCTACTCCTTTGGACACTTTGGTTCTAAAATGTTCTATTCCCATGGATAGATCGCATTGATATATATAATAGGGTCTGATCCTCATCATCACCAATTTCTGAACTAGATCCTTCATTATGTGAGGACAGTCGTTTACTCCCCTTAGCAATACCGATTGGTTTCCTAGTGGGATCCCCCCATCGGCCATCTTTCTCGCTGCTTCTTTGGAGGTTTCTGTAATCTCCTTTGGATGATTGAAATGGGTATTTAACCATATTGGATGGTATTTCTTTAGCATATTTACTAGATCGTCAGTAATCCGCATAGGCATAACTACAGGTGTACGGCTGCCTATTCTTATGATTTCTACATGGGGTATAGCCCTTAGTTCTCTAATTATATATTCTAATCGCTCATCAGATACTAGCAGAGCATCTCCACCAGACAATAGTACATCCCTTACTTCGGGTGTGTTCCTAATATATTCTATCCCTTGGTCTATCCGACTCTTAGGAGCCCCTGAATCCTTCTGTCCTGCAAATCTCCTTCTGGTACAATGTCTACAATACATGGAACATTGGTCTGTGATTAAAAATAGCACTCTATCTGGATATCTATGGGTGATGCCAGGTACTGGTGAATCCACATCTTCTGCTAGTGGATCCTCCATATCCGCTACGCTTTCATGGGTTTCCATTATAGTAGGCACTGCCTGTTTTCTAATGGGACAGTTTGGATCATCTGGGTCCATCAGCGATGCATAATAAGGTGTGATGCCCATTCTAAATTTCTCAAGTA
The DNA here is from genome assembly GCF_021655115.1 of Clostridium sp. Cult3. Lineage (GTDB taxonomy): Bacteria > Bacillota > Clostridia > Tissierellales > Tepidimicrobiaceae > PPXY01. The sequence goes on along the minus strand of NZ_PPXY01000001.1, from coordinate 52,378 downwards.
CCGCTCCTATTTCCTTCTCTTCCTGTTCCGTTATATTTATAACCTTCTTCAAGGTTTCTACATCGGTAATCCTATTTCTAACCTGCCACTTCCAGTCATTCCATTGGGTGTCCGTAACATCCTTCCACAGTTCTGTATCCTTATAGGATCTCATTTTACATATCCCCCTTTTTAATATAGGCAGTAGGGACGGTTCTCGCTGTCCCACAAATTACCTAAGCATACAATTTCTCAAATATATTCCTCAATGCTTCACTTTCCCTCATCAATTCCAAGGATATAGCTGCATGATCCTTGGTATATCCGTTCCCTACTATCATAGTTATGTCTTTACCTACCCCTTCTGCTCCTAGGGCAGCCTTGGTAAAGTTGGTGGCCATGCTGAAGAAGTATACTATCCCCTGATCCTTGGTAAGTAATATGCTGGTCATCTCCGTATTTGGTATATTTACCGTATTTATGACTATATCTGCCATTTCTCCATCGGTAATTTCACTAACCTTGTTCATCAGATCTACTGCATTGGTAGCATCTGCCTTTATATAGTAATCTGCTAGATTGGCATTTTTAGTCCTAGCTATGGTTTCATCTCTAGAGCCTACACATATGACCTTACCTGTAACTCCTGCTCTTTTTTTGGCTTCGTATAGACATAGCATGCCGGATTTTCCCGTTCCTCCGATGACTACTACCGTATCTCCTGGTTTGACCAATTTAGCTGTCTGAGCTGGCGCCCCTGCTACATCTAATACGGATAGGGCTAAGTTCTCTGGTAAATCTTCAGGTAATACCGCATATATGCCGGATTCAAATAATATTGCCTTGCCTTTTATATCCACTTGATCCACTTCAGGTCTTATCTCTAAGAATTCATCTATTCTAAGAGGTGTTAAGGATAAGGACACTAGGGTAGCTATTTTGTCTCCTACTTTTAAATCGGTTTTCCCTTCTAAGGTTGGTCCAATCTCTTCCACAGTTCCTATTAACATACCTCCCGAGCCAGTTACTGGGTTTTGGTGCTTCCCTCTTTCCTCTACTATGCTCTTCATTATCTTCTTTATCTCTTCCGGGTCTCCTTTAGCTTGTTCCTTGATTTGGGTAAAACTTGCTGAGTCTACATTTAGGGTTTGTACATCGATTAGTATTTCATTATCATAAATCTCCATATCGTTGTCGATCTTCAATGCTGGTTGAGGTAAAACTCCCTCTGGTTCCAATACTCTATGAGTTCCATATGGACATCCTTTTTTCATCTGCAATTCCCCCTTAAATAATTTATTACCATATATTAGTTAATGCAACTATTATGCCAACGTTTTCATAAATAAAAAGAGCTAAATAACACTATTATAGTTAAAATAATAACAAGGTTCAGAATATACCGCCAACTTTTCGGCGAATAACTATATAAAATGGTGCCTGGCACCATTTTATATAGTTATTGTATTTATTTTAGATTGTATTTGGATATTTTGTATTGGAGGGTTTGTCGAGGAATGTTTAATATTTCCGCTGCTCGGCTAATATTGTGTTCGGATTCTTCTAGGGCTTGGACTATTAGATTTTTTTCCGTTTCTTCTAGGGTATCCTTTAGGGAGAAGGGTTTTAAGCCTTTGTTGCTACTCTTATAGGGTCTAAACTTGGCTGGCAGGTGTTTTGCTTCTATGATTTCTATATCCTGTATGCTCATTATTCCTTCTATTAGATTTTCCAATTCCCTTACATTGCCTTCCCAAGGATATTTGTTGAATATATTCATTACTTCCTTGGAGACTCCTTTTACGGATTTGTTGAGTTTTTTGTTTAGTTCTTTTATGAAATATTGGGTAAGTATGGGTATGTCATCTTTTCTTTCCCTTAAGGGAGGGATGCTAAATCCTATTACATTTAATCTATAGTATAGATCCTCTCTCAGTAGCTTATGTTTTACTGCTTCTTCTGGTGGTATATTGGTGGCGGTGATTATCCTCACATCTACATTGATGGTTCTAGTATCCCCTACTGGCCTTATGGAGCCATCCTGAATAGCTCTTAATAGTTTGGATTGCAGCTCTAAAGGCATGGAGTTTATTTCGTCTAAGAATAGAGTGCCTCCATGGGCTAGCTGAAATAGTCCTTGCCTGTCTTCTGCTCCTGTAAAGCCTCCCTTTACGGTGCCAAATAGTATGCCTTCTAATAGATTGGCTGGTAGAGCTGCACAGTTTTGGGTAATGAAGGGTTTATGTTTTCTATGACTTGAATTATGTATGGAGTGAACGAATAGCTCTTTTCCTGTGCCTGTTTCTCCGTATATGAGAACTGGTGCATCGGTTTCTGCTGCCTTTAAGGCTACTTTTTTCAGTCGCAGCATCTCTTCATTTTCCCCTATTATATCTAGGAAGGTGTATTTTGCTGTTTCTCCTCCTCTGGATTTGCTTGGGGTATTGTTGTATAACTGACTTTGCAGATCAACTATTTTCTCCGACATCTTTCTTACTTGGGTAATATCCTTAGATATCTCTAAGGCTCCCAATATCTTGTCCTTACTCTTTATTGGTATAGATGAGTTTATAGTGGTTATCTTCTCTCCTTTGTAGTTTATGAAGGTTTGTTCCTTATTAAATATTGGTTCCCCCGTATTCATTACCGTTAACAAGGTAGAGGTTTCATAGGTTAGAGAAGGGTATACTTCCAAAAGATGTCTTCCAATGGCCTTGTCTCTATCTATTCCGTCGATTTTTTGAGCAAATATATTGTAGTATACTATTCTCCCCCTATGGTCGATAATATGTATGCCCTCTTCTATATAATCCAATATTTCCAATATATTTTCTCTAAAAAATAGATCTTCCATAGTTTTAAGCCCCCTTTTGTGCTTAATTTTGGGCACCTGGTGCCTAATTATAGGCACTAATTAGTGCCTATAAGTTCTCTATATTGACTTTTTGAACAGAGGCTATCTCCTTTCTTAGGATATTGCCCCCTATTCGTTTAAACTTCTCTGGATCGTCGCTTACGAAATAATTGCATTTGCCTCCGTCTAGCTTATTGGATAATAGATTTTGTTCTTTTAACATTATCTTAGTCACTTTGGCAGTTTCATAGGCAGGGTTTATGAGGGTTACCTTATCTCCTAATACCTTGTTTATAGTGTATCTAAGGGCTGGATAATGAGTACAGCCAAGTACTAGGGAGTCTATATTGTGTTCTTTTAATTCTAATAGATATTTTTGTGCCGTTATATAGGCTACATCAGAGTTTTCCCATCCTTCTTCTACTATAGGTACAAATAAGGGACAGGATATGCCTATTATCTCTGCTGAAGGTAATATCCGCCTTATTTTTCTTTGATAGGATCCGCTGTTTATGGTTCCTTCCGTACCTATGACTCCTATAGTGGAGTTTTTAGTAGAGGCTACGGCTGCTTTTGAACCTGGATCTATTACCCCTATCAGGGGTATATCAAATACCTTTTGAGCCTCCTCCATAGCTAAGGCAGAAGCTGTATTACAAGCAACTACTATTGCTTTTATTTCCTTTGTCAATAGAAATCTTACCGATTGGAAAAAATATTTTATTACGGTTTCCTTAGATCTTGTTCCATAGGGAATCCGGGCTGTATCTCCAAAATATATTATATCCTCTCCTGGTAGTTGTTCTACTACTTCTTTTAATACTGTTAATCCTCCGATTCCTGAATCGAATACTCCTATAGGTCTACTGTCCATAAAAATTCCCCCTTCTATTATATTCTAATAATAATAGGGGGAATTTACAACTGTTTTTTAAAATGTCAATGTTCCATTTTCATCTTTTATTATCTGTAGTATCTGTTCTTCACTACCATCTAGGGCATTGATATATACTATATAGTCTGCCCCTCTGTATTTACCTTTGAACTCGTAACATAATACTTCATTTTTTCCTTTTGGTATTAAGGTTAATCGTGTAGAATCTATGTCAAAATCTATCTTTACCTTCTCCCTAGCTTCTGTGTCGGAAACATTTGGTTGTTGAATATTTCTAGTATGATGGTTTAGATAATAACTAGAAGCATCAAAACCTACTATTTCTCCATTGTCTAAGGCTACTTTTACTTTGACCAAGTCTGGATATATGGTTACATCCTTTTCCTTATATACGAAATTGAATAGTACGGTTCCATCGTATTTTAAGTAATAATTTGGTTCCATACTGTCAAAGCCCTTTTCCTTAAGGTATTTTAAGGCTTTATCTTGAGCCTCTTTTATAGTTAATTTCCCTTTAGGTACAGGCCTAGAATTGGCCATCCATATTACCTTGCCGCCTTTTTTAGATACACCTATATATGTGGCCAATTCCTTAGAAGTGTTTTTAGGCCTTATATTGAAGGTGTAGGAAGGTATCCTAACTTCTTGAGCATCCTTTCCCTCTTCGAAGGAAGTTATATCCTGAACTCTAGCAGCGCCGAAGAAGTCCCTGGCTATTTTTTCTGCTTCTTTTCTCGATACATTACTTCCATCTAACCCCAAAGGCTTTCTATTTATCATCTGATCAGAAAAGGGGCCATCGTATATCAATTCCGGTGTTTTTGCCATGTTTTTTTCTACAGATACTAGACTAGTTTGAAAAATCTTTTCATTACCTTCCCTGACTTTTTTACTTTGTCGTCTATTTAGACTACCCATCAAAAAGTTTTTGTCAGCTAGTTCTGACTGGAGTTTTGCCAATTCGTTGTTAAATGTAGCTGAGTTCCCTTGAAGATTGGCCAAAGCCTCCCTTTGTTTATTGGTCAAAGGTTCTCCTTTTAGATGGGTTTGAATCAGATGATAGCTATAGTCTGCTACCTGATTTAAGAATTTTTCCGTCTTGGCCGTTTCCGCATGGGTTATGGGCATTTGGCCTAATTTATCTTGAGCAAAATAGGCTTCGTTCATTATTTGGGATAGTAGTAGTACATTCTGGTCCCTGGATTCCGATAGCATGGCTTTAGACAGATTTACTTGAACATTTTCTACATGTTTTTTTACATCAAAAAACAATCTTTGATAATGATTTTCTAAAGCTACTCCTAGTTCATTTTTGGTGGTATATTCATTGTAACCCCAAACTAGAGCTACTACCAAAGCTAATCCTAATATAGTTGGGGCTATCCACCATCTTCTTTTATCCATTTTATCACCTCCTATAGTCCAAACCAGTGCTTGCCTATTTTTAGAGTTACTTTTCTAGACCAAATCCATCTACTAGTGGCAGTGGCTGGATTCCAATAATATAGACAACCATAGGTTGGGTCCCAACCGTTTAGTGCATCTCTGGCAGCTTTTATAGAGTCCTTGCCAGGGGTTAAGTTTATCTGACCATCGGCTACTGCAGTGAAAGCCAGAGGCTGGTATATTACCCCAGCTACTGTATTTGGAAACTTTGGACTTCTAGTTCTATTTAATACTACTGCTCCTACAGCTACTTTTCCTATATAAGGCTCCCCTCTGGCTTCTCCGTGGATGGCCCTGGCTAGTAGATATTCATCACCTCTTCTGTTTATACCTTGGGCAGAGGCAGGTGCTGTAGTACCCCTTAGGGTTATGCCTAAAGCTGCTGCTGTCCTAGGCCCTACCACCCCATCAACGGATAATCCATTTTTTGCTTGAAATCTTCGAACAGCTCTATAGGTCTCGGCTCCATATACGCCATCTACCTTTCCTATTAGATATTTCCATTTGACTAATTGCCATTGAACATTTTTCACATCTTGACCTTGAGTGCCCCAATATAGAATCTGAGGTGCATACATATTATATCTACTGGTGCTCTCTATGGAATTTATATTTGGTTCGTAAAACATGAGTATGGATAGGAATACTAACACAAATATCATGGTCATTATGGTAAACTTTTTCAAACAGTTTCCTCCTCTCATATTTGTTGGTTTCTATATTTTTTGTAAAAAAAGAATTTTTATACGGATAATTGAAAAAAGCTCAAAAATATAAAACTACTACTAGTTTTTGCTAGTAGTAGTTTTTTTACCAAATCGGTTTGCAAAGTGGATTTTGGTCTTTTCTAGTATTTCAGCTATTTTAGATTTAAGTATTATTGGAGGTTCCTTGTTGGATAGGAGAAGGTCTACTTCTTCTTCTGTTAAAACTTCTTTTAGATCCTTTTCTACATTGCTGGCATTGCTATGGGTAATATCTACAAAACACAAAGGAGGAAACATAACACACCACCAGTTTTTCCCCTTACCTTCTCCTATGGTTACCATTAGGGTTTCATATTCCCCTGAAGGAAAGGTAATGTTTCCATATTTTCTTGTAGGAAAATTTCTACTACCTAGGGATACTTCTACAGGAAAATCCTTTCCTTCCTTTGCAATTAGGTTTTCTGTTATGGATTTAATATTATCTATATTATCTAGTATTATACTTCGGGTTTCTTCTATGGACTTACTATTTTCAAATTTGTCTTTCATCTCTTCAAGGATTTCATCCCTTATCTTCAACTTTAAAGCTTGATCTTCCTCCTTATCGCTATTAGCCTTTATATGAAAGCGGATTATTTCATCTTTAAAGGTTTCTACTTGAGCCTTAGTACTGTAGGGATAAACTATGTATACAATAGAAATAATTAATAATAGCAGACAAAGTATTAGCTTTTTATACTTCATTAAAATTCCTCCTATATACTTTTTTTCTGGTATTATAAATTATTTCCTATTATTGTTTTTTTATACTATTGATTTTTAAAATATGGAAGCATATCAGTCCCCACTGTCCCATTATTTAGTCAAGCCTGTTCTTCTTATTTTCACATCTACATCTATGTCAAATTTAATCTCGGGAAATATTTCTCCCCACTTGTCTTCTACTTCCTTCCATGCCTTAGGATTAAATTTACTTAGATGTTCTCCAATTCCGATTACATCAGCATTGTATTGGTTTTGGATTAAATTTATAGTTTCCTCTATTTCCTTTTTGATTTGTTTTTCCAAAGCACCTTCCATATCTAGTAAAACTTCATTATTAAATACGTTTATGTGATTATCCATCTTGTATCCTTGTAGATATCCTTCTAAGCCAACAAACAGATTGGCCCTTATTTCATCGTCTATATCTACTTTCTTATGGGATTTAACATCCGTAACGGCGTAGGACAGTATGCTGTCCTTATAGGGTATATCTATTAATTCTATTTCCACCTTATCCTTTATCAAGCTTATAGCTCTATTTTCCTTTTCTCCAATCCAACCTATGAACTGATAGTCTTTGATTATGGCAGCACCGGATATGGATAGCTCCTCTCCCTTCTTATTTGCCCTTGGCATGATGGAAACTCCATTACAGTCCATTTCTGTAATCAATGTCGTCAAAGTTTGAGGTGTAAATCTACTAGCAGACCGATTATCCCTTAGTATGTTATATATGGTGCCATCGCTTATCTGTCCTTGAGGAGGTTTTGATTCCAATATATCCTTGGCATTATCCTCTGCTACTAATAGTAATAGTTTCTTGTTTATCTTTGTGTCTCGATTTAATTCGTCAATTATCTCCCTCGTCATGTTTCCGTCCTTGATTACATCCTTTGCCAAAATCAGCACCTTTAGGTGTTTATAATAGAAAGGGTATTCTACATTGGTACTAAATTCTTTACCTGCTTGGAATATACTGCTACAAGGGGTGGATACTGTATATTTCTTCTTATCCTCTGTGGCGTTTTTTCCTATAGCATTTATATTAGGATATACGTAAGTTACTAGATATTTGTTCATGCCCTTTTCGTCGTATAAATCTACTCCTATACTGGATACGAATAGCCTTTGGTTGATCTCTACCATATCCCAACAACCAGATAGAAATATGGTCAATAGTATTAATAAGATAATACTCCTTTTCTTCATTTTCCCTCCCTCCTACTATGGATATAGGTTGCTATAAATATGGTGGCAGGTATAATAATTATTGCAATTATGGAAAAATAGTTGACAATTTTCCCCAAAGTTTCATCTGTCTGTACCAAATTTCTCGGTAACATCCCAACTATATATATAATTGGTAATAAGGGTAGTATGAATACTTCATGGGTTTTTGTATGGAAGATATCGGAAAGTATAGTTCCTGCCGAATGAAGAAAAGGCCCCATGGTACCATATATCACCATAACCCATACAGCCATTACTATTCCATCTAAATTCTCCAAAAAATACCCTGGCAAATCTACCTCTTTAATAATAGCTATAGTTGGCCAAATTTCTCTTATTAATTGATGAATACCGTATTGGGATAAGGACATGAAAAATACTATCAAATATATTGCAATTACTATGAACATACCATTTAAACTATATTTTAATGTACTTTTTTTGTCTTCTGCATAAGGTAACACTAATAGTATGAATTCATATCCTGAATAGGAAAATAAGGCTGTCAAAACTCCTCTAGGGATATGTTTATAGTTTACTTGGAATATAGGGTATATATTGGTGACATCCATATTGGGCAGATTTATTATTATCAAAAATATTACAAATATTATTATAATAGGGTATATTATGACGGCCATCCTGGCTATAGCCTCTATGGGAGATCGGGCTATATAGGATATGGCTAATAACATGGTTATGATTATAACCTCCGTTGGAGTGGTATCTAATAGATAGGCCTTTATTATATCTGCAAAAACTCTACTAGTATACCCCAGTAGAATTATTATATAAAATACACCTATTATGAGAAATACTTGAAACACTATTGGGTTTAGCACTTCCCTCCCCAATTGGAAGAAGGTCTTTCCAGGTTTCATTATAAATAGCCTATCTATCATAATTATGAAGGGAATAGTTGTTATTCCACCTATTAGGATACCTATCCATCCATCATTGTCTAACACCATGGCCATATCACTAGGTAAGGATAATATGCCTATGCCTACGACTATAGATACCATTAGAGCCTTTATCTGTTGATTGGATATTTTATTTCTCTGCACTTTATCACCTTCTTCTCATCCTTCTCTTGTTTTTGGGGAATGTAAATTGAGGTCGTCTTTCTAGTTTTTGAATAGGGGCTTTTATCAATGTATCCTTTAAGTCTCCTTCTTGTATGCCCAATCCTGAATAAGGGGAGGTAAAGGGTATTCCAAAGCTATTCAATCTAATCATATGGGTAGATAGCACTACCACGCCTAGCATGATCCCATATAGTCCTAGAAAGGCTGCTAAAATCATGAATATGAATCTACAAACTCTCAATCCAGATGCAAGTTCATAACTGGGTAATGCAAAGGCAGCTATGGTAGTTATTGCTACTATGATAATCATCAAAGGACTGACGACGCCTGCCTCTACTGCTGCCTGACCTATGATAAGCCCTCCTACTATACCTATGGTGGTGCCAATGGGCCCAGATATTCTAGTTCCTGCCTCCCGTAGCAGTTCAATAGTAATCTCCATTAAAAAAGCCTCCACTACTGCTGGAAAGGGCACATTGATCCTACTTGCTGCTACATAATAGGTTAGCTTAGTAGGGATAAGTCCAGGGTGGAAGGATGTAATGGCTATATATAATGCTGGCGACAAGATGGCTAGGAATCCAGCTAATATTCGCAATAACCTAAGAACAGAAGAAATGGTCCATCTACTGTAATAATCCTCTGCTGATTGCAACAGTGTTCCTAAGGTAGCTGGAACTATTAGGGCAAAAGGAGTATTGTCAACTAGTAGAGCAACCCTTCCTTCATATAGAGAGGCGGCTACCGTATCTGGTCTCTCCGTGTTTTCTATTTGGGGAAAAGGAGATAGATAGTCATCTTCTATTAGCTGTTCTAACATGGCACTATCTAATATAGCATCTATATCTACGGTATCTAGCCTTTTGAACACTTCCTTTAACAGTTCTTCATTTACAATATCCTCAATATACAAAACGGCTACATCTGTCTTGGATCTTCTGCCTATCTGAAGGGTTTTTATCTTCATCTTAGGATCCCTAACTCGCCTTCGCACTAAGGTGGTGTTTATCTTTAGGGTCTCTGCAAATCCATCTCTAGGTCCCCTGACGACGGTTTCCGTTTCCGGCTCTCCTACCCCTCTAGTAGGCCAGCCTCTAGATGATAGTACTAAAGCCTTTGATATTCCATCTACCAGCAATATAGTTTCACCTGATAATATGCTATCTACTAATCTATCTACTTCCGTTTCTTCATCTACTTCCACTATGGCAATGGCTTCCTTGGCTATGGTGTCCATTATATTTGACTTAAACTTAGCCATATCCAAATCTCCACCTTCACTGGTAGTCAATAGGAGTTGGATAGCGTATTCACTTATTATCTGTTTGTCTATGAGTCCATCGGAGAAAATAAAACAGGCTTGGGTTTTTTGAGTGCTACCAATCTGTATAAATCTATAGCCTATATCGCCACAATCCTTAAATATATTCTTAAAGTTTTGTATATTTTGGTCTAAACTCTTGTTTATGATTTCTGACATATTCCCTCTCCTAAATTAGCTTAAATATTATAAACATTATTATTCCAAAAACTACATAGGAGTATGAGATGAATTTGACTATGGTTAATTCCCTTTTAAATCCTTGGTTATTGGATCTAGGTCCATCTATGAACAATGTAGCTAATCCAATGAATATGATGAACAATAAGGTGAAATTGTCAAATATACTCCTAAAAGCTCTAATAAATCCATACAAAGAAACCACTCCCCGCCAATTTATTAATATAATTAGCAGAAAGTGGTTTTTTTATTCATAATTTAATATTATCCAGATATTATTAGCCTTATATGGTCTTGGCAACGAATACCTTTTCTATATTCTTCTCCAGTTTCTCTTTACACTTATATAGTCTAGCTTCATCGTCAAACAATCCAAATACCGTAGGACCGCTACCACTCATTATACTACCTAAGGCTCCATGGTCTATCATGGTGTTTTTGATTTCCTCTAGGATTGGGTGTTCAGGTATTACCACCTGTTCCATTACATTAGCCATATTTTTAGCTAATCCTGGCAGATCATCCTCTTGTATATATTGAATCAGCTGTCCTATATCTATCCTATCTTGTATACCTTTTAGATTGATGTTTTCATATACATAGGCGGTAGATACGGGAACATCTATGGTTGCTAAAAGAACCATCTTGTTGGAAAAGCTGTTTAATTTGGTCAATTTCTCCCCTATGCCTTGAGCATGGGCTGTTCCACCTAATATACAAAAGGGAACATCTGCCCCAATGTTAACGCCAATTTCCATCAATTCACTTTGGGAAAGCTTTAAATCCCATAGGGTATTTAGTCCTTTAAGTACTGCTGCTGCATTAGAACTACCTCCAGCTAATCCTGATGCTACTGGGATATTTTTATTTATGATAATATGAATTCCTCTATCCATTCCCGTCTTCTCCAGTATCTGCTCCCAAGCCTTATATACTAAATTGGTACTATCTAATGGAACTTCCTTCTGATTGGATTCGATTTTTATTCCCTTTTGCCTATCCCTTAAGATTATAGTATCCTTTAAATCGATCTGTTGCATTAGGGTATTTAGTTCATGATATCCATCGTCCCTTTTGTGTAAAACATCTAAGGATAAGTTTATCTTTCCATAAGAGTCAAGTGTGATTTCAGCCATTATAATTCTCCTTTTTTTAGTCTTGCGGATATATTATATCATAAAATGATAAAAGGCATTAAAAATTTATATCCACTTTCTTCTCTATGATAATCTTTTCCCCAGGCATCAAGGTGTTTGGTGAAATAACATTGTTGGCCAATACTATCTCTTCTACAGTGGTATTATAGCGCTTGGCTATATCCCAAAGGCTATCATCTTTCTGAACCATATATATTATTATGCTAGGTCTGTTTTTCTTGTCAATTAACTCATCGGTTTCTTCGATTTGACTAACTATGGTGATTTTTCTCTCCCTGTTTATAAATATATGATTTTTTATAGAAGCTTTTATAGAAAGGACATCTTCCCTTAAGCCATAGTCCAATTCTTCTAAATTAGTCTTTATATTTATCACTACACCTTTCTGTAGCTCCTCGGTGGTAATATAGGATTTAAAAGGTATTTCCTCTTTTAAGGTTCCTATGGAGTCTGTGTCTTCCTCTAGATAATATATATTAAGGGTTAGTATACCTTCTGCCATTATCTTATCCTCTACATATTGGTGGTCTATGATACTAGTTTCCCCTTCTATAGCATATATCTCTTGGAAGCCTTTCCCCGATAAATCCTTTGAAATCTCTTCCCTAACTACTATATCCTTGATGTTTTCTATTATTGCTATCTCTTCTGTCTGTAGATTCAATTGATTGCTAGTAGAATAGGCATCTACTATTACCTCTTTTTCCCTATTATCATATAGTTTGGCGGAAAACTTTAGCTTTGCTTCTAAATCTATGATCCTCAAATCCCCTTCCAGGCTTTCCTTTAGCTGATATTCTCCATCTGCCACATCCATGTCTATCTCACACTTGGAGTCTGGTTGTATATCTTCAATATCTATGAAGTGGGTAAAAGGGATTTCTCGTTTCACAGAGTTTAGCTTATTTCCTCCAAAATATATTATGGAAGACTCTACCACTCCCGATAGGATTATTCTGTCGGCGGATATGCTATATTCCTTTTCATAAGGATGTAGATCGATTTTAAGTATTTCCTCTATGGATGGCTGATCCTCACCTACTTCGAAAGCATCCTTTATTAGAGCATGGGATTCTTCTCTTCCTAATATATCGTTATATTGAATTTTTTCTTTTAGTACCTGAAGGTTTACCCCTTCCTTTATATCCTTTATTATTTCTGCAGTATTAATAGCATATACCCTTCCTAATATATTTACGAGGGCTCTTAGAGATACCTTTCTTTCATCTTCCTGTTCATATTCAATATATTCTAGATTTGAACTTACCTCTCCTACCATCTCCTCTGTTATTCCATCAATCTCTATTTCCTCTCTAAAATCGCTATTGGCTTCTAAAGTATATATGTTTAATTGCTCTTCGTTGGATTTATACACTAGTTTAAACTTTACTAGGCCATTTACCAATATTTTATCTCTTATTATCTTGGTACTTAATATTTCAACCTTTCCATCAGCCCATAGAATGGTATCTATATCAGGTTTAGTTTGATTAAGGTATATTTCCGTCTCTATCAGAGTCTCTATCTGTTCATATCCTTTTTGTTCTTCTACTTTCAGGATATCCTTGACTACTTCCATTCACCATACCTCCTCAATTATCTACTTTATATATCCTATGAAAAAGTATATGTATTAATGTCCCAAAAAATGAATAAAATTTAAAGGGTCTAGACCCTTTAAATTTTATATTCTTAAGCCCTATCTATTATCTGTTGGATATAGGTTGGTAGATAAAATGCTCCTTTGTGTAGGTTTTCGTTGTAGTACTTGGTGTTTATATTGAAATCCTGCCACTTAGAAATTGTTTGATCCTCTATTGGGTGGTACTTTTTAGATGCAAACCCAAATAACCAATGGCCTGAAGGATAGGTGGGGATATGAGCCTGATAGGCATAAGCTTTAGGAAATATCCTCTTAAGCTTCCCTATAGCCCTTTCAAATTCCCTTCTGTCCTCTTTAAAATATACGGATTCACATTGATTTACTAGGATCCCATCTTCCTTTAGGGATTCGTAGGCATCTTCATAGAATTCCTCGGTAAACAAACCTTCTCCAGGGCCTATAGGATCGGTAGAATCTACGATGATTAGATCGTACAGGTTTTCTTTATCCTTCACAAACTCCACTCCATCTTCATAGTAAAATTCAATTCTATGATCATCAAATCCGCAATGTACAAAGGGTAGAAAATCCTTAGAGATATCTACTACCATCTTATCTATTTCGACAAAATCTATCCTCTCTATGGTTGGATATTTGATCAGCTCCCGAAGAGTACCTCCATCGCCTCCACCTATTACCAGTACTCTTTTGGCTTCTGGATTAACGGCCATGGGGACATGGACTATCATCTCATGGTATATATATTCATCCTTTTCTGTTAACATGGTAAACCCATCTATCACTAAAACCCTTCCGTATTCATGGGTATCCAATACATCGATTTTTTGAAAAGGACTTTTTATGGAAAGGAGATGCTCCTTAACCCTCATGGAAGATTTGCTATTTTGATTGTGAACTTCTGTAAACCATAACTCCATTGTACCCCTCCTTATCCTTTGGCTTCAGGTTTATATACTATATTGTCGTATATACCATGGGAATAGGTATGAATTTTTTCCACATCTCCTCTATCTATTTCAAAGGTTTCCGTTTTTTCTGCCTTTAGCTTTTCCTTTAGATAGTCAAAAGCAATCCACGGATCTACATATTCGCCACAGGTAAATAGATCTATAGCCGCATAGCCATATTCTGGCCAGGTATGAATGGTTAAATGGGATTCTTGAATGACTACTACTCCGCTTACTCCCCAGGGATTGAAAGTGTGAAACACGGATTGAACTACCGTAGCTTTTGCTCGTTCTGCAGCTTCAATCATGTATTCTTCAATTAGATGGCTGCTATTTAATAATTCATTATCACAGTTATAAAACTCAACCAATATATGTCTTCCAAGTCTTTTATTTTCCATATAACAACCTCCTTTTGAAATTTTGTTCATATATATTTAGTATAAAGTTTAGTAATATTAAACTTTATGGTAAAAAAATAATATTTACTATTAATAAACCTTGGGTTTACAATAGATAAACTTTCTTCATATAATCATAGTACTAACAAATTGTAATAATGTCAATATTTTAAAGAAATTCTTTTTAATAATAAAATAGACTTTTTTGGCTGATTTTGTAATATCGTTCTATAGACCTATTTATTTTTGACCCTTTTTTACATAATATTATATATGAAGACTTCTAAGTGGTCTTTCTTCCCCGTAAGAGCAAACTTAATTTGCTCTTTTCCTTGTTTTTTTATAAACCGACAAAATGTCGGTTTTTTCTTTTTATCAATAAAAAAAGTGAGACTACCGTCTCACCTCTTTTATCTAACTTATCTTAATCTTTCTCTTTTCTTCATCGCAAATGGTTATTTCAACTGTCTCTGTTAATATATCTGAGTAGGTATACGAAACCCTTCTTACTGAATCATATTGATTGGAAATTTTAACGACAAATAAACTTGGATAAGCTTCTTCTAATATACCTTCTCTTACCGTGGTCTTCTTCCTACCTTTGTTAGCCTTTAGAATTACTTTCTTCCCGACACAATCTTCTACGTCTTTGCGAATCTTGGATAGATTATTCTTTTCCAACAAAGCAACCACCTTCCATTAATTTCTCCCCAAAATATTGGGGGCAGAAGGAGTGTAAAGGGACACTCATAGGTTTATTGTATCACAAATGTCCATCCTTGTCAAATAGATTATTATACTATGAAAATCCTCCCTTGTCAATGCTTTTAGTATAAAATACTATTCTTCATAATATTCCAATATTCCTGATAGTATACCTTCCACCAATTTGCCTAAATAATCTTCATCCGTAAATTTCACTTCCTCATGGATATTGGATAGATAACCTATTTCTATCAATAGGGAACTTACATTTACACCCCTAAACACGTAAAAATTCCCCTCCTTGATACCCCTAGTGGGAATCTCTAATCTATCCATATTTTTTAATATAGATAGGCCTAACCTATGGCTGGCTTTATCATCTCTAAAATGAAACACCTCACAACCCTTTAGTGTAGAGTTGGGGTAATAGTCCATGTGAATGCTAATATAAAAATCGGGATAGATTTTATTGGCTTTCTTTATCCTATCCGTTGCTATTACATTTTCATCTCTATTTCTTGTAAGGTGGACTATAGCACCCTTTTCCTCCAGTTTTGTCTTCAGGTCTATGGAAAGCTTAAGGACTATATCCTTTTCCAATAGATTTAGATGGTCCCCTTTATGTCCGTAATCATCTCCCCCATGACCTGGGTCTACTATTAGTATCTTTCCAAAAAGAGGTTTTTTTATACAGGGTAGTCCAAAATCCTGTATATCTACACCAGTGTAGTAATATTTCAATATTTCCATAAAAGTATAGCCCTCCTGGGCCATCTTATTTGCTCCGTATTGGCAAAGACCTAGCCCATGCCCCCTACCCCTAGATACAAACTTGATCCCTGTTGGGAATAAGCTAAATCTAGTAGAGTACAAATCTAGAAGTTCCATAAGCTCTTTGCCTTGAAATACTTTATCTCCAATCTTTATAGACAATACTCTCCCATATTGGTCTTTTTCAATTTCCTCTACGAATTTTAGTATTTGGGTATTTACGCTAATATCCTCCTCAGGGAACTGTACCTCTAATGCTCTTTGTATTTCCTCTAGACTGAAACTCTTTTCTCCCTCCCAATAGGGAGAATCCTTACAATACTGGCATAATACTCGGCGCAAGTATATCACCTGATTTTCTATTACATTTTCTGCATTTTCCGTACTTCCACCACATACTAAATGGTATTTTGCATCAATTAACTTGTCCCTAAAAGTGATTGCCAATCCTCTAGTCTCCTCTACTGCTTTGTTTATTTTTTTGATATTTGTATGGTAATTCTCTTTATTAATATCCAAACTAATATCTCCTTCTCCTCCCAGTGCCCTAGAGGCCCTTAGTAGATTGGTCCTCAATATTACGGCTTGAGCCTTTAGGGCTTCCATGTGAAAATCTATATTTATTTCCAACGGCAATAGTATACCAACTAGTTCTTCTAGGGGCATTTCTATGATTTGATTTTTAACTCTATCAAAATATTTTATATGAAAATTATTTTCCATGGTTTTACCCCCTATTTATAGCTATTAATACATAATATGAAAAAATGATTGTTAAGTGATAGTTGTGGTATAATTATGATGTATAGACTAAGGAGGCGTTTTTATGAAAGGAACCATAGTATCTGCTTGGGTCAAAACCAGCAAGAATTTATTTGGAGAGGATTTGGTAAATGAAGCTTTAATCCAATATGGAATGGAACCCAATAGGGTGTTTACCCCTACAGAAGATATTGAAGATAGTAAAGCTATAGGATTTGTAAAATACATAGCCAACAGTATTGGCAAAGACACTGGAGAGGTTTGGCGACAAATAGGTATAGGAAATATTCAGACCTTTTCGAAGGATTATCCAGCCTTTTTTAGATATAAAAATCTATATTCCTTTCTAAGGGCCATGTATGATATTCATGTAGTGGTAACCAAGAGAATACCTGGAGCTAAACCTCCAATTCTAAATATAGAGCCAATAGATAAGAATACAGCCATCATGACCTATTCTTCCCCTCGGGGGATGTTTGGATATTTCTGCGGTATGCTTGAGGGGGCTAGCAAATATTTTCAAGAGGATATCCAAATCAAAACCTTGGAAAAAAGGGATGGATTCGTCAAGGTATCAATTGGATTTCAAGAGGAAATATATAGTAAGAAGGATTATCCCTTTAATAAGCTATTATCCTTGGGATTTATCAAAAGCTTTGAGGCTAAAGTTGCCATGGGATCCTTATTGTTGGGAGGACTACCTCTAGTCTTATTATCTAATCATATGGACAGTAGTATATTGATACCTATTACCTTAGCTATTTCCTTCTTGGTACCCTTTATAGTAGGCAAGGGCCTTTTGAGACCGCTAAATAGTATATTCAAGTCTATGGAGGAAATAGAAAGAAAAGATCTCTCTTTTGAGGAAAATATATACACCCATGACTTCCTAGAGGATATGAATCAAAGATTAAATGCAATTAAAAAGAGTATAAAGACGGACTTTGTAGGATATAAGGGAACTACCGATGAACTAAATGTATTTGCAGATAGATTTAACGACATATCTAGAAATATGGGCAGTACCTCTACGGAAATAACCAATGTAGTAGAGCAAGTATCTCATGGAGCTATCAGTCAAGCTGAGGAAACGGAAAATGCAGCTTACAGCTTAAACCACAGTATCCAACTTTTAAACGATATTTCCCATAGGGAAAATAAAGGCAAGGAGGCTTTAGAAGCAACCGTTGAGAATATAAATAAGGGCTTCGATAATCTAAAGTATACTTCCAACAATCTAAACCGTCTATTAGAAGAGTTCTCCCAGGTAAAGGAGAAGGGATTAGTCCTTCAAAACAGGGCCAAGAACGTTACGGAGATAGTGGATACGGTGGAGCAAATTGCAGAGCAGACCAATCTTTTAGCTTTGAATGCCAGTATTGAAGCCTCTAGAGCTGGTGAGTATGGAAGGGGCTTTACCGTAGTAGCTACGGAAATAAGAAAATTAGCAGAAGGATCTAAAGAAGCAGTACAAAATATAAACAGTATATTGGACTCCTTTATTAAGGAAATCGATGAATTGGTAGAAGATATAGAGGGACAATATGGGGTATTAGAAAAAGAAAATAACAGTCTAACCCATCTATCTAAGGAAACTAGCAATACGGTCAAGGCTATACAGGATGTGGCCGATTTAATTATCCAATTGATCAATGAGTTGGATAGGGAAACGGAATCCATGAACCAAATATCCAGTAGTATCCAATCCTTAGCTGCTATCGCTGAGGAAAATTCTGCCTCTAGTGAAGAAGTCAGCGCCAATGTGATGACCTATACCGAAGAGATAAAGAAGATGTCGGAAAACATATGGGAATTCAAAAAAGTATCGGAAGAGTTTAGTCAAGATCTAGAAAGATATATAATATAATTTTAGGCACCCAGGATTAAGGGTGCCTTATTATATCAATATACTGGCCTTTCCAATAGGGTTAATTCCCCCTTATGACCATCTAATCTTGCCCTTGCTCCAAAAGGTAAGGTTATCACAGGTTCACAATGGCCAGCTTTTAAATTGAACAGAGTAGGTTTGTTCATAGGCTTAATTATATCTTCCAGTACCTGTTCTAGGGTTAGAGAATCATCATATTCGGAGCTTTTGGCTACACAATTGTTGAAATCCCCAAGAATTATACCTTCTGCTTCCTTAAGCTTTCCTGCTAACCTTAACTGAGTGAGCATTCTATCGATTTGATAGGGTTCCTCCCCTACCTCCTCTATAAATAATATTTTTCCCTTTAAATCTATTTCATAAGGGGTTCCTAAGGTGTCAGCAATTAGGGAAAGATTTCCCCCTATGATGCTGCCTTCTGCTATACCTGGATTCATAGTCTTTAGCTCCTCTCCTGGAGGATTTTTTATATTTCTTAAGTATTCTCCTTCCATTATGAAATTGAACAAGCTTTTCTTGGAAAACTGGTTAAAATCTCCAAGCATATCCGATGCTACCATAGGTCCATGGAAGGTTATTAGCCGGGAAAATCTTGTTATAGCAATGTGGAGAGCTGTTATATCGCTGTAGCCTATAAATACCTTTGGGTGTTTTTTTATTAGATCATAATCCAATAATTCCAGTATCCTAGGGGTTCCATATCCTCCCCTTAGGCATATGATTCCATCTACTTCCTCATCTCTAAACATATGATTAATATCTTCAGCTCTTAGACTATCCGTACCTGCCAAATAGCCATATTTTTCATAGCAGCTTTTTCCCATCTTCACCTTGAAACCTAGGTCTTTTAGCTTTTTATGAGCTTTTTCAACATTTTCCTCCAGGGTGGGACTAGCTGGAGCAACAACCCCTATAGTATCTCCAAATTTTAATGCTTTTGGTTTTATCATATAATCCTCCTTAAATTAAGCACCAAAGAACAACCTGGTTACATAAACTGCCGTTAACAATCCAGCCAAGTCTGCCAACAATCCTACAGGCAGGGCATGTCTTGTTTTCTTTATGGATACAGCGCCAAAATATACTGCCAATACATAGAATGTAGTCTCCGTTGAACCCATCATGACTGCAGCTATTCGTCCAAATAACGATTCTGGACCGTAAGTGGTGATTATATCCGACATTACTCCTTGAGCCCCACCGCCAGATAAGGGTCTCATAAAGGCCATAGGTAGTACTTCTCCTGGGACACCGATAGCATTGGTCACAGGACTTAAGGCCTTTGTAAGTAAATCCATAGCTCCAGATGCTCTAAAGGCACCTACAGCCACTAACATAGCTACTAAAAAAGGAATAATCCTAACTGCTGTGTGAAATCCTTCTTTTGCTCCTTCAGTAAAGGATTCATATACTTTTACCTTTTTTACAAGTCCAAAGCTGACTATTCCTACAAAGGTAAAGGGTATTGCATATTTTGAAATAATCTCCATTACTTTTACAAACATATATATTCCTCCTCTACTCTATTTATTTTCCGATTCTTCGTAGTCCATCTGATATTTAGGCATTTTACTAAATATTTTAGTGGCAATGATAGCCACAATAGTCGATACGGTAGTGGCTATTATAGTAGGTCCAATTATTTCCGTAGGATTCTTTGCTCCTGCTGCTGCAAGAATTGCTATAGTCGATGCTGGTATTAGAGTTACTGATGAGGTATTTATTGCCAAAAACATTACCATAGCATCTGTTGCTGTATCCTTTTTGTCATTTAATGTCTGTAGTTCCTGCATAGCTTTTAATCCTAAAGGCGTGGCAGCATTTCCTAGTCCTAGTATATTAGCTGCCATATTCATGACCATAGCTCCCATGGCGGGATGGTCTGCTGGTACCTCTGGGAATAATCTTGTGGTAATAGGCTTCAAGGCCTTAGCTAATTTTTCTACAAGACCTGAATCCTCGGCTATCTTCATAATACCTAACCACAAAGACATAACCCCTATCAACCCCAAAGCCAATTCTACGCCAGTCTTTGCATTTTCAATGACTGCATTAGTTACTTCTTCTACATTTCCTGTTAATGCTCCTACGACAAAACCTATAATCAATAGGCCTGCCCAAATAAAATTAATCATGACAATTTCCCCCTTTGTTTAAAATTGCAAGTTTTAGGTTTATAAAATTCATTTTATAACTAATTCAGAATAATATCAATAAAAAAATGCCAGAGGTTTCTGACATTTTTTATCATATATCTATTTAAATATTCAATAACCAAGATGCTACTGAAAAATACACCATTAAACTTAAAGCATCTACTATAGTAGTAATAAGAGGTCCTGCCATTATGGCTGGGTCTATATTCATCTTTTTAGCTATCATAGGTAGTACTCCACCTACAACCTTAGCAATTACAACGGTTATAAACAAGGTAATGGATACTGTAAGGGATATCATTGCTCCTACATCATCAAATAGATAGATTCTAAAGAAGTTTACTACTGCCAAAGCAGCTCCTACTATTATACTAATTCTAAGCTCCTTTAGCATAACCTTTCCAGCATCCTTCAGGTCTATTTCTCCCAAGGCTAGACCACGGATTATCAATGTGGAGGATTGACTGCCGGAGTTACCACCGGTGTCCATTAGCATTGGGATAAAAGCTGTTAGCACTACCACCGACTGAAGAATATCTTCAAATTTTCGGATGATACCCCCTGTAAAAGTGGCAGATATCATCAATACCAATAGCCATATTATCCTGTGCTTTGCTAGGGAAAATACACTAGCATCTAGATATTTTTCCTCTGATGGAGACATAGCTGCCATCTTTTGAAAGTCCTCTGTAGTCTCCTGATCGATTACATCCATAATATCGTCTACGGTTATTATTCCTGTCAATCGATCTTCTTTGTCTACTACTGGCAAGGCTAAAAAGCCGTATTTTTTAAATATTCCTGCTACCGTTTCCTGGTCGTCGTGAGTATGAACATAGATTACGTCCCTATCCATTATCTCTTCGATAGATAGATTCTCTTCACTTATGACCAATTTCCTCAGGGAAACTATGCCTTCTAATTTCCTATTTCTGTCCGTTACATAACATGTATACACGGTTTCCTTGTCTAGTCCCGTTTTTTTAATGTGTTCCAAGGCATCTTTTACAGTCATGGTCTTTTTTAAATCCACGTATTCTATAGTCATTATACTGCCTGCAGAATCAGGTGGATACTTTAAAAATTGATTGATTAAGTTTCTTTCCTCTTCTTTGGCATTTAACAGTATCTTCTTAACTATGTTTGCAGGCACTTCTTCTATTATATCGATCATATCGTCAAAAAATAATTCATCTATTATATCCTTTAATTCCTTATCCGTTACCAGACTTATGAATTCCCTTTGTTGCTCTACGGAAAAATGAGCAAACACATCTACTGCTAAATCCTTAGGTAACATTCGGAATATCAATAAAGATGTATGAATATCTAAGGGTTCTAACAATTCAGCTACGTCTACTTGATTCATATCTTCCAATTCTTTTTTTAATGTTACGTATTTCTTTTCTCTAATTAAATATTCAAGTCTTCTTTCATCCATATTAACCCCCCTTAGAAGAACCATAGCCTGTGGTAATGACTAGGGTTCTTCTTATTTAGTTTTAATAAATAATCATCGTCGCTACACCTGGGTAAAGGTCCAGAATCCACTAATCATCACCCCCTTATGTTCTCCCGCAGGGAAATCTAAATTCCTATAACAATAGATTATTAGATTAGCAACTAATTTTCAAGACAAAAATTGCTTTTTTGAAATATTTTTTGTCGTAATCGTCGTTGCATATTATTGTAACATATATTATAGAAATTATTAAACTCCATTAAAAAAAGATAGGCCATGCCTATCTTTTTAGCAGGTGGATCCACCTCTATCTGGAATAACACTAAATCCACGTCTTAACCAGCTATCACTATAATCTACGGTAAAAGCACCAAAAGCATCTGCTAGGTCTTCCTCTATTAAAAATGTGAAGTCTCCTATCTCTGCTTTCGTATCTCCATCTTTAAGCTCATCCAGAGCTAAACCAAAGGATGGGCCGCCTCAACCATAAGCTGCGATATAAATTCTCAAAGGTTTCTTTTCTTCTCTTGTATCCATTACCTTCTTTAGTTCTTCTTGAGCTTTTTCGGTTACATTTATATTCATATTTATTCCTCCTGTATTTATATTTTGTTATATAATATATACCCCCCATGGGTACATTAAAACATTTTATACTATTTATCTGTATTAGTCAAGAAAAATAAAAGCCCCCTAACTTGCGTTAGAGGGTTCCCCTACATAGCCCTTCCTGGTATTATTACATCAATTATTCCTATGACTAATGCACCTATTATGGCTCCCCATACTGATATATTAAACCCTGGCACTATAAATTTGGTAGCATATAATATTATTGCGGCTACGATAAAACCAGTAATACCTCTGCCAAAAGGCGTTGCATTGACCCCAGTAAATTTTTGTACCAGATAGTCTAGCAAGGCTATCACTACTGCCGCTAATATAAGACTCCATAAATTATTTATAGAGAATCCAGGAGTTAAGAAAGCTGCAATTCCAACTACTATTGCAGTAACTAATATCCTTATGAGGATTTCTCCTATATCCCAGTCCTTTGATTTATCCTGATTTGTCCTATTTCTGTTTCTATCTTCATTATTATCCATTAACTCACCTCCTGATATAAGAATGTCCATAAATTATTTTTTTATACAAATTTACGATAAATATTTTTAAGTTTTTAACATATGATATTTTTATAGTGCAAAGGGTATATAAAGTATGATAATATAATATAAAGATTAAAAGTGAGGTGGAAATATAATGGAAATTACTAAAGATATGCTAGTAGGGGAAGTTATACGCAATAAGCCAGAATCAGTAGAAGTATTGCTAAACTTTGGTTTAGGATGTATTGGTTGTCCAGCAAGCCAAATGGAGAGCCTAGAAGAAGCTGCCATGGTTCATGGGTTGGATATAGATGAATTAATAAAAGCATTAAATGCATAAAAAACAAGGGACCTCTTTCTCTAACACTAGTGTTAGAGAAAGAGGTCCCTTACTTACCTAATTATTTTATCTGTCAAGTAATTGATCGATTTTTGCTTTATCAAAACCTACTATCTCTTCTCCGTCGATTAATAGCACTGGAACTCCCATATGTCCCATGTTCATTAGTTCCTTTCTTGCATCCTTATCAGTTTGAATATTCTTTTCCGTATAGTTTACACCTTTCTCATCTAAATATCCCTTTGCTGCTACACAGTATGGACATGTATTACTAGTGAATATTACTACATCAGCCATTTTATATTCCTCCTTAATCATTTTCAATTATTGTTTACATTATATATTATACCCCCATAGGGTATTGGTGTCAAGTATTTCATCCTAATGTTATATTACCCTGGTATTTGTTAGATTAATCAAAATACTAATTTTATTTTGTTATCAAATTTGACATAATAAGGTTAAAGTACTATAATAGTACATTAATTATAGAAATCAGATGTATTAGAAAGCGGTGACAAAGTTGCAAAATTACATGGAAATTTTAGTCGATGAAGTTTTTAACGAAGTAAAGGGAAAATACGATATATGTGAGAACCATAATTGCGAAAACGATATTAAAGCCATTGCGCTGAATAGCCTTCCTCCTGTATATTTTTTATCTTCCATAAGCGAAGGGGAGAAGAAGGCATTTTTATTGGATAGGCAAAGAAAGATTACTGTATTGGCTAAAATTACGGAAGCTGTGGATATAGTCTGTGACAAGTGTGAAAACAGGGAAAAAATGAGGGATAGCTTATAACCCTCATTTTTTTAATCATGTCTTACATGGTCCATACCTTGTTTGAACAACTGCAATACATGGTCGTCGTCCAAGGAATATATGACCATCTTCCCTTCTTTTTTGAACTTTACAAGTCTTAAGTTTCTCAGAAGTCTTAGGTGATGGGATATGGCCGATTGGGTCATGTCCAACAGATTTGCAATATCGCATACACATAAAGGCTGTTTTGATAAAACATATATTATTCTAAGTCTTGTAGGATCTGCTAAAGCCTTAAAAGTTTGGGCTAAGCGGTTTATGGTCTCTTCGTCGTATATGCTCTCTTTGATTTCTTTAAGAGTAATATCATCTGTTGCACTCACTTCACAAACTTCTTTTTCTTCAATATTGTTATTCAATTTAGTTTAAACTAACCTCCCTTTTTTTATTTTAGGTATCAATAGGCAGGTACCATAGGATTTAGTGGATATATTATCTTGCCCGTCATAGGGTCGATATACAATATCCAATATCCCAATCCATTAGCTGATTCATACCAAGTATTAAAACCTGTAATCCCCTTAAAGGGATATTCTGATGTAGCAAATTTACCTGGAACTCCATAGATATAGTATTTGGTTTCCCTATCTTCTTTGTACATGCCAAATAGATAGTGGCCGTATTTTCTAATTAAATCAAAGCAGGTAGTCGAATTGTTTAAGAAAGGATATTTATAATCAGTGCTCATTAAATAATTAAAATAGGGTAGAAAGCCTTTGTAAGAATCGGTACCATCATCATCTATCCGCCACCAACTATAGCCATGAAGATTTAATTTTAGAGGCTGTACATATGGGAAGAACCTGAGTATACTCAATATATAGTTGGTCATCTGATTTTTGTGGTTTAATCTACGTATATATTCTAAGGATTGATAGTTTTCCATTTTATGATGGGCACTATCCTCCTGTTCATATTTGGATTCATCTATGTCTATGGATTTTTCTTCTTCTACTTCGAAGGGTTCTATAGGTTCTTCTAGATCTTCTTCTATTTCCTCTATTTCTATCTCTTCCGTTTCTTCTATTTCCTCTAGAACCTCTTCAGCCTCATCTATGATTATGGATTCTAGCTCTTCTTCTATAACGGGTATTTCTTCCGTTAGTTCTTCTATTGTAAGTTCTTCCGATGCCTTTACCTCTAGGGCTACTGTTTCTATTTCTTCTATACTACTATTTTCTATACTATCATTCCTATTGCTGTCTAAACTTTCTTCCTCTAGAATAAGGGTTTTTACATATCTATCTATGGTTCCTCTATCCTTATCAATATAACCACCTAATAATATATATATACCCTTTCTTATAAGAATAGCATCTATTTCATCTATTGAAAAGCCCTTTAATTCCAAATCCCTTAAGTTTAGACTAAAGTCCGTCCTAGATCTACCCCTTTCATCGGTAATTATCCTACCTAAGTCGTATTCACCTACTTCTCCTCCTTGATCCTTCAATAGATATACCCGATAATCCTCTTCTTTTTGGCAGTTTTCTGTATTTATACTTAAAACTCCCCTTGTTCCTCTCACTTCAATTTTAACATGACCCTTTGGATCTAGTCCTACAATATTCGTGTAATCGTTTTTTAGTATGATATATTTTCTAATGTATGTAAAGTTTCCAGACATAAAAACCCCCCTTTATAATCTTTATACTAATATATGTTTAAAGGGGGTAATGTTTCACTAATCTTTATGAAATCTTCAATTTTTAAGTTCTCCGCCCTAAGGTTTGGAGCAATATTCAACTTTTCTAATACTTCTCTAATAATATCCTTCTCAAGACCTAATTCCCCTGAGGATAAGGCGTTTAAAATGGTCTTTCGTCTCTTTCCAAAGGCAGATCTAACCACCTTGAAAAACACTTCCCTGTCTACCTCTGGTAGGTCCTCCTTCAACTTTAGCTTGATTACTGCTGAGTCCACCCTTGGTTGAGGCATAAATACGGTTTTAGGTACCCTTATACCTATCTCTGGATAGGTGTAGAAATTTACAAATACGGAAAGAGAACCATACTGTTTGTTACCAGGCATGGAAACCATTCTATCGGCTACTTCTTTTTGAACCATTACTATGATGGAATGAATATTTAAATTCTCTTCCAATAGTTTAGCTATTATAGGTGTAGTTACATAATAGGGTAGATTGGCAACTACCTTAATGGGCCCTCCTTCCATCTTTTCGTCTATAATTCTTTGAATATCCGTATTCAATATATCCCCGTGGATTATTTCCACATTGCCATATGCCCCTAGGGTTTCATCTAGTATGGGAAGGAGACCTTTGTCTATTTCTACTGCCACTACTTTTTTAGCCTTTAGGGCTAATTCCTCCGTTAAAGTTCCAATGCCTGGACCTATTTCCAATACATAATCTTCCTCTGTAATCTCTCCTACTTGGGATATTTTCCTAACTATATTGCCATCGATTAAAAAGTTTTGACCTAAACTCTTGGAAAATTCAAATCCATATCTATTTAAAATTTTCTTTACATATTTGGGGGAATACAATCTTTTATCTATCATATCCATCTATCTCCTCTATGGCTTTTATGAATTCCTCTTTAGTTATTCCAAAGTTATTTAATCTATTTAAAAGCTGTTTGGAATTGCAGTAGCCTATACCCAGTACATCGCCTAGTTTTTCTCTTTTCTTTCTAGAGTTTAAACCACCTATCAATCCTAAGTCTATCAAATCTTCCTTGGTAAATTCCTGTCTTTTCTCTGTAATTATAGGCCTTGCCTTTTCAATAGCCTCTATAATATCTTCTCGAGTGGCGTTTTCCACTCCAATATCCCCTTTTTTTAGGGCCTTCCCTCTGGGAAGAAAAGCGTGTTTACAGTTTTTTAACTCTTTGCTTAGACCTTTCCTTATCTTTTCCCCAGCGAAGTCTGGATCGGTTAGTATGATTACGCCTCTATTTTCAGCCACCACCTTCAATTTATCTATAAATCCTTTATCATATCCAAAGCCTCCTGTGGCAATAACTTCCGCTTCTACTGCACTCTTTACCGCCTGTATATCGTCCTTTCCTTCTACTACTATTATCTCCTTTATCAATAGACCACCACCTTTTTTTGGGACAGTGGGGACGGTTCTCCCTGTCCCACTCCTGTCCCATTAACCTATTCTAAATAATTTTTTCGTATTTTCTGATGTTTTTGTAGCTACTTCCTCAAAGGATATTCCCCTTAATTCTGCTATAGTGCCAGCTACCTGTCTTACATATACCGGTTCATTTCTCTTGCCCCTATAGGGTTCTGGAGTTAAATAGGGGGAGTCGGTTTCTATCAACAATCTATCCATGGGCACCGTCTTAGCTACTTCTTTTACTATTCTAGCATTTTTAAAGGTTACTGGCCCAGCTATAGATATATAAAAGCCTAACTTTATATATTCTAAAGCCATCTCCACACTACCAGAATAACAGTGAAGTACTCCTTTTAAACTACCATCCTGGGCAGATTTCAGTATGTCAAAAGTATCCCCTGCTGCATCCCTTGAATGGATAATGACTGGTAGATCTACTTCTTTGGCTAAGTCCAGCTGTTCTATAAACCTATGTTTTTGGATATCCCTAGGAGAGTTGTCATAATAATAGTCTAGACCAATCTCCCCTATGGCTACTACCTTTTCCCTATTGGTAAAGGACTTTAAAACCTCTAGGGTAGATTCATCCATTTCCTTTGCCGAGTGGGGGTGAATCCCCACTGCAGCATATATATTATCATATTGTTCTGATAGGGATACTGATTTTATACTGGATTGTAAATCAGCACCAGGATTTATGACTAAATCCACTCCTACATCCTTTAGGGATTTGATGAGTTCATCCCTGTCCTTGTCAAATCTCGTATCATCTAAATGTGCATGACTATCGATTAGCATCCTTTCACTCCTTATGATATTGTAGCTCCTGATTCTATATCTTCCAATGTGGATACTAAAGTAAGTTTTCCGTCCTTTTCTGCTGCTAATACCATACCGTGGGATTCTTCTCCTCTTAATTTAATTGGTTTTAAGTTTGCAACTATAACTACCTTTTTACCAACTAATTCCTCTGGGGTATAGTATTGTTTTATGCCCGATACTACTTGCCTTGTCTCATCTCCTACTTTCAATTGTAGTATGAGAAGCTTATCTGCATTTGGATGATCTTTTACTTCAACAATTTCCGCTACTTTAAATTCAACCTTTGCAAAGTCATCTATAGTTATATATTGTTCTTCTTTCTTTTTATCCTCCAATTTTTTGCTCCTTTCATCTACTAACTTTTGATTTGCTTCGTCAAGTCTTACCAATTCCTTATCTATATCCAATCTTGGGAATAATACTTGGCCTCTATTAACTTTAGTACCTGATTCTATTTTACCCCAAATTCCTCCATCTTCCCAGTTAATATTTTCGTCTAGGCCAATTTGCTTTAATATTTCCTTAGAGGTCCTTTCCATAAAAGGATTGATAAGGGTGGCTATGATCCTAATACTTTCAGTTAAATTATACAATACGGTGTCAAGTCTTTCCTTTTCCTCTTCCTTGGCTAGTATCCAAGGAGTGGTCTCATCTATATATTTGTTAGTCCTTCTAACTACTTTCCAAATCTCCTCTAAAGCTTGGCTGTAGTTTAGTTTATCCATATTTTGTTCTACCTTTGCCTTAGCATTGGTAGCTACTTCTATTAAAGATTTATCTACTTCCTCCTCCTTGGCTGGTGCAGGAAGAATTCCTTCATTATATTTTTCCACCATGGTAACAGTTCTACTTACTAGATTACCTAAATCATTAGCCAAATCGGAATTGATTCTCTGTAAAAATTTCTCTCTGGAGAAGGAACCATCTTGACCAAAGGAGAATTCCCTCAATAGGAAGTATCTAAAGGCATCTATTCCATATAGTTCTATTAGTGGTTCAGGATAGATTACATTTCCCTTGGATTTTGACATCTTGTCATCTTCAAACAGTATCCAACCATGGCCAAATACCTTATCTGGCAATTCCATATCTAATGCCATAAGCACTGCAGGCCATATTACCGTATGGAATCTAACTATTTCCTTTCCTACTAGATGGACATTGGCTGGCCAATATTTCTTGAACTTTTGGTCTTCTTCTGTGCCGTATCCTAAGGCTGTAATATAGCACAGAAGGGCGTCTATCCACACATATACTACATGTTTGGAGTCGAAGGGTACTTTTATTCCCCAATCAAAACTAGTTCTAGATACGCAAAGATCCTCTAACCCTTCTTTTAAGAAGTTGTTTAGCATCTCATTTTTTCTAGATTCTGGTTGTAAAAATTCTGGTCTATCTTCGTAAAGCTGGATTATCCTATCTCTATACTTGGATAGTCTAAAGAAATAAGCTTCTTCCTTAGTTAAGTGAACTTCTCTACCACAATCAGGGCACTTCCCATCTATTAGTTGGGATTCAGACCAAAAGGATTCACAAGGCGTGCAATACAATCCTTCATAGGTGGATTTGTAGATATCCCCTTGTTCGTATAGTTTTTCAAATACCTTTTGTACTATTTTTTCGTGTTGTTTATCGGTAGTCCTAATAAATGCATCATAATCTACTTCTAACATGGCCCAAAGTTTCTTTATGTCTGCTACTATTCCATCTACATATTCCTTTGGTTCCATATGGTTTTCTTTTGCTTTTTCCTGAATTTTTTGTCCATGTTCGTCAGAGCCAGTGACTAGATATACATCATAGCCTTGAGCTTTTTTAAATTTTTTCAACGTATCAGCTGCTACTGTAGTGTAAGTGTGACCTATATGAAGATTGTCGCTTGGATAATATATAGGCGTGGTGATATAAAATTTTTCCATGGTTTTCCCTCCTATTTTATTTAAATAAAAAAACCTTCATCTCCTTATATAGAGACGAAGGCATACTCTCGTGTTACCACTCTAATTCGTTTAAACTTCACAGTCTAAACCTCTAAAGGTTACCTACATAACCTTGCATATGATAACGGATGCAACCGCTACAGCCTACTATATTCAGCTGTAAAGTTTAGGGGCCATATTCGAATTAGCCTTCAACACTGGCTTTCACCTAACCCAGCTCTCTAAAGTCTAGGACTAACCCTACTCTTCCCTTCATTACCTTTATTTTATAATGGCTTATTTATTTAAATAATATACAGTAGTTTATTATATTTGTCAAGTAGTTAAGGAGTTCTGAAGAAATTGGCACTATTTCAATATATCTAAAGCTTTGGATATGATATTTTCCTCTGTTAGACCATATTTTTCATATAATTCATCAGGTTTTCCTGATTCTCCAAAGGTATCTTCCACTGCAACAGCCTTCACCTTACATGGTTGTTTTTCCACTATTATTTCTGATATAGCACTATATAGACCGCCATATTTAAAGTGGTCTTCTGCTACGACTATACCTTTGGTCTCCCGGGCTGCTTTTAAGACTATCTCCACATCTAAAGGCTTTATAGTTGGCATATCTATCACCCTTGCCCTTATTCCTTTTGCTTCTAGTTTTTGTGCTGCCCTATAGGATATATCTACCATGGAACCATGGGCGATGATGGCTATGTCTTGGCCATCCTTCAACATATATCCTTTACCTATTTCAAACTCCATATCCTCAGAAAAATGAATAGGGCATTCCTTCCTTCCTATTCTCACGTATACTGGGCCTTGATAGGATATGGCCTTTTCTACAGCCTTGCTTGTAGAAATTTCGTCAGAGGGTGCCAATACCACCATATTAGGCAATCCCCTCATAAGCCCTATATCATCTAAACTTTGGTGTATGGCCCCATCTAATCCTACAGCTAATCCTGGGTGAGTAGACATTATCTTTACATTTAGATTGGAGTAAGCTACCGATTGTCTTATCTGATCATAAACCCTCCCTGGTGCAAAGCATGCAAAAGTACTAGCTATAGGGATGAAGCCTACTCTGGCTAATCCTGCTGCTACTCCTATCATATTTTGCTCTGCTATTCCTACGTTCAAATATCTATTAGGAAATTTTTCTGCAAAGTAGCAAGTTTTGGTTCCACCTGCTAGATCTCCATCTAAAACAAATATCTTATCATTTGTATCTCCTAGTTTTGCTAGAGTCTCCCCAAAGGCATCTCTCGGTGCTTTGATATTAGCCATTTAACTTCGCCTCCTCACTTCTTATTTCCTCAAGAGCTTTATCATATTCTTCTTCATCCATCTTTTTAGAATGCCATTCAATCCTATCCTCCATGAAGGATACGCCCTTGCCTTTTACCGTATTTGCTACTATCACATTAGCATGATCTGGCTTTATGCTATTAAAGGCCTCTTCTATCTCTTCAAAATCGTGACCATCTATTTCAATTACATTGTAATTGAAGGCCTCTAATTTTTCCTTTAGCTTCCATTGGCCTACTATATTGGCGGAATAATCTGCTAACTGTATTTTATTATTGTCTATGATGGGAATTACATTGTCCAACTGAAGGGAACCATTTAACATAAGAGCTTCCCATATCTGCCCTTCTTGGATTTCCCCATCTCCTAACATGATATAAACCTTATTTTTAATGCCTTTCTTTTTATAGCCAAGACCTATGCCAATTCCAAAGGATAAGCCTTGACCTAAGGAGCCCGTACTACACTCTACTCCCGGAACTGAGTCTATGTGGGTATGGCCTTGTAGTCTAGTGTTTATCTTTCTATAGGTTGCCAATTCCTCCACAGGGAAAAAGCCCCTTCTGGCCAATATACTATAGTAGCTTAAGGACGCATGACCTTTACTCATTATGAATATATCCCTATCTTTTTTGTATGGGTTAGATGGATCAATATCCATAAGTTCAAAGTATAAGTAAGTCATTATTTCCACTGCAGAAAAAGCTCCACCTAAATGGCCAGATTTAGCTTCCATTTGCATATCTAAACAGTCTTTTCTAATATCAATGGCTACTTGTTTTAATTCTTTCAGTCTGTTTTTATCCATTGTGCCCTCCTTATTCTAGATAAAATAAAAGGTAGAGAGATCTACCTTTTATTTTATAAACTTTATTTAATAAACAATTTTGCAATATTTCCTAATATGATACCTACTACCCCAAAGTCTGCATCACTGAAGGTAGTATTGGCAAAACCTAGATCTCCTAATACTGGCATTAGCAACACTGGCAAGAATGTTATAAGAAGTCCATGGGCAAATGCTCCCCAGAAAGCTCCTTTTTTACCACCAGTTGCATTACCAAATACTCCTGCTGTTGCACCACAGAAGAAGTGAGGAACAACTCCAGGTAAAATTATTGTGGTCTTCAACCCGACTAATATTAGCATTCCTACTATACCACCTAGGAAACTAGCTAAGAATCCAATTAATACTGCATTAGGTGCATAAGGAAACACTACTGGACAGTCTAAGGCTGGTTTTGCATCTGGAACTAATTTTTCTGATATACCTCTAAAGGCCGGTACTATTTCTGCTAGTATCAACCTTACACCTTGAAGTATTACATATACTCCTGCTGCAAAAGTAATGGCTTGTAGTATGGCGAATAGAATAAAGTTTTGGCCTCCACTTAAGGTGTTTACAAATTCTGATCCTGAAGCAATAGCAACTATGATATAGAATACTCCCATTACTAAGGATATAGCTACAGAACTATCTCTCAAGAATCCAAGACCTTGAGGAAATTCCATTTCCTCTGTAGACTGGGAATCCTTGCCTACCATCTTACCTACCCAAGCTGAGAGGACGTATCCAGTAGTACCGAAGTGTCCA
Source organism: Clostridium sp. Cult3 (assembly GCF_021655115.1). Lineage (GTDB taxonomy): Bacteria > Bacillota > Clostridia > Tissierellales > Tepidimicrobiaceae > PPXY01. The sequence continues at coordinate 19,022 of NZ_PPXY01000001.1, read as the reverse complement.
AATCCTACATCGTCGGTACCGGTAATCTTTCGCATAGTTGGTTGGGCAATAGCTGGGAAAAATGCCATAACAAAACCCAATATTATTGATCCTACTATTACTAGAGGTGCCCCTTGTAAACCTGCAACTACAAGAATTACAGCTATCATGGCAGCCATATATAATGTATGATGTCCTGTTAAGAATATATATTTAAGTTTAGTGTATCTAGCTATTAGTATATTTGCCAACATACCAAAGGCCATTATTAAAGCTGTACTAGTGCCATAAGTTTCTAAAGCCATAGCAACTACCGCTTCATTATGAGGCACTACCCCTTGTACATTGAAAGCCTCTTGGAACATTGTGCCAAAGTGGCTTAAAGCTCCTACAGCAATATCTGCTCCACCACTTAGTACTAAAAATCCTAAGATAGTCTTAATTGTACCCTTTAGTACATCGGATGCAGATTTTTTCTGTAATAATAATCCAATAAGTGCTATTAGCCCAACTAGAATTGCAGGTACACTTAATATGTCTAGAATTAAATCTAACATTAAAATAACCCCCTTTTATTTTTGTTGAACTAAATCATATTCTTTTTCTTTAACATAGCTGTTAATTTATCCCTCAGTTCATTCATGTCTATCATATTATTTAATGAAATAGTATCTCCAAGAGGTTTTAGATTGTCAGCTATATCCCTGGTGCCTACAAATATATCTGCACCAGATGCAGAAGCAGACGATAAATCGGAGTGGCTCACTTCTATATCTTCTACCCCCAATTCCTTAAGCACTTTTTTAATATTCATCTCTATCATAAAACTACTACCAAGGCCAGTACTACAACATACTAGGATCTTCTTCATCTCTTCACCCCCTTCCAGGTTTTTCAAAACTATTGCTTTGAATATTTGTGAATTATATCTAATACATCATCCTTGGTTGTTGAAGATATAATTTTATTAATATCTTTATTATTCATAAATAATTCCATCAGTTGAGATAGGGCCTTTAAATGACTTTCATTGTCTACCGCCCCAAAAGTAATTATCAACTTTACTGGGTCATTGGTTTCATTGCCAAAATTTATTCCTTCTTTTAAAGTTATCAGGCTCATACACAACTCGTTGACCCCATCTTCAGGTCGAGCATGAGCTAGGACAATTCCAGGCCCTACTACCATATATGGACCATTTTCCTCAAAGCTTTTGAATATGGCTTCCGTATAGCTTTCTTCAATAAAACCTTTATCAATTAAGTTTTGGGTTCCTTTCCTTATAGCTTCCTTCCAATCTTTGCACTCAACATTTAATTCGATTACATCCCTCTTAAGCAAATCTTTTAGCATGTGAGTCCTCCTTTCATTAAGTATAGATTTCCTGTGCTCCTTTATTTCGTATAAAAGTTCATATTCTAATCTTTGTCTATCTTCTATGTGAGCATATTTACCTATAATATTCATTAGCTTGATAACTAAACTATCATCATTTTTATTGGATTCAACATATCTTAGATTAAAGTGTTTCTCTATTTCATCAAAATCCTTTTTTAACATTAACGAACTAACTTTCACGTATTCTGAGGGCTCTAGATCTGGTATATCTATAGTGCTAATTATATAATCATAATCACCCTTGTATTTTTTCAAGGTCCTTAGGGATAGTGTGTCTACTACATCTAAGTCATATCTTTCACTTATCTGGGTAGCTATCATCTTTGCAGTGCCTATACCTGTGCTACAAACTACTATTATTCTTGGCTTTATATATTTTCGATTAGAAGAATTTTTCAATGCTGCTCCAAAGTGTAAAGCCACATAGGATACTTCATGATCTCCTATTTCCTTTCCTATATATCTTTCCAAATGTCTTAATACTAATTTTGTGTCCTCAAACAATTCCTTGTAGTTTTTTATTATGTTCTCATATAGGGGATTGTATAGCTTTAAATCAAATTTAATCCTATATATAGTAGGCCTTAGGTGGACTACTAAATCCTCTATTATCTTCTCCTTATTTGTAAATACAACATTATACATATGCTCCATTTCCGAAGTCATAGTTTTGACTATATTATATAGATCGTCTTTGGCTATATCCCTAGACTTTAGAGCTTTAGCTCCTAGTAGATGAAGAGCTATATATTCTACTTCCTCTTTAGGCACAACTATGTTGAACTTTTTTTCAATCCTCTCCACCATTTCCTTGGATATTTCATATTCCCTTGTATTCTGAATATATTCACAATTCATATTGGGAATGTATATTTTTTTCCCTAGTTGTATTCTTTTTATCATTATTGATATATGAGTTATTAAATTAGTATAAGCTTCATCGCTAAATTTCCTATTCAATCTATTTTCTGCATAATTTATTAATCCATTAAGAAAATCTAAATCTATATCTGAAAAAAGGGTTTCAAACTGAAAATTATTAACCTTATTGACAGCAATTTTGTTGTTCATATAATTAATCATTTCCTCCGTGGTTATGGTCTTAGAGGCAATGTCCATTATGGCCTTTCTCTTTTTCATTTCACTACCTATAATATATAGACCAACCCTTGGCTTTCTTACAAGCTCCAAACCCCTTTCTTCTAACCACTCTTCAACTACATCCAACTCATTTAATACGGTATTTCTTGCTATACATAGTATTTTTTCAAAATCAGCTATTTGTATTGGCTCATTAGATTGCAATAATTGCAATATGATTATCTTCTGCCTTTCTTCTTTGGAATAACTATATCTAAAAGGTGTATCAGTGTTTACAAATCTATCTATAAATCTATTTAATTCCTCATTGCTATTTAGTCGTACACCCTTTCCATGCTTCCTATCTAAATATTCAAATCCATTCTTCACAAGAAATCCTTCTATTTTATCGATATCATATCTAATGGTTCTATCTGTTACTCCAAATATTTCAGATAAGGTTCTTATATTAACAAAGTCTCCCTTTTCTCTTAAATATTGTAGTATGGCTATGGATCTCTCATCAAGCTGCATAGATCCTCCTCCTCATTAAATGGAAATAATAAATTGTTTCAATTTTCTAACTTAGATATATTCTCTTTCTACATGAGCTTCCTGTTCCCTCAATTTACTATATCCTTATATATTATTATACCACTTATTATTCACAAAACCTTTTCCTCAATGTTTTTCTATTTCTAATTTGTTTGGAAATATTGAACTATTTGTGATATAGGTTATTCAGTACATTTATCTACATTATTATACATGACAATAATAATATAAAAGTATTGCACCAGTGTATGCTAATGTACATATACTAGTAACAGCTAAATTAATTTAAGGAGTTGATTATTAATGTATTCTGGAAATAATGATTACAATTATCCTGCTGTTCCACCATTGTACCCGATGGATCCTTGCAGACCCATGCCTCACCATATGCCCCAGCCAATGCCTATGCCCCATCATATGCCTATGTGTCCAATGATGGATCCTAGGTTTAGGGACTGTGTTAGGGTTTGTATGATGCAGTGTGGAAATTATTCAGACCCAATAGGATATCCAATGGATATAAGCTACGAACCTATCCATAATATAGATATGAACCAACTTACCCCCTACTTTCCCGAAGAATTTGAGTAATTAAAAATGCCTTCTAAATGGAGGCATTTTTAATTATTACAAAAACTTAATATATTTTTGATGGAATAAGATACCAAAATATATTTGGTAACATATTCCATTCCCCAAATGTTGAACATTGCATAACTTAACAACTTTTTTAATTTTAAATGAATATATTAAAAAGTATAGGATATAATAGATTTTAATCATATTTTATCCTAATTTTTTACATTTTCATTCCAGAAAATTACATAAAAAGTTGACAGCCAAATATTTTTTAAATAGAATACTATACAGTCAAAAATGTAGGAGGGAAAATCATGGAAGAATTTTCAGTCAAAAAGGCTAACCACTTTAAAATTTTGACTGTCCTCGCTGTTGCAGCAAGTTTATCTTTAGGAGCATATATGTATAGTGCAAAGGATATTACTCTTTCTATTGACGACGAAAAGGAAGAGATAACTACCTATGCCAATACAGTGGAAGATTTTCTTGAGATGGAAGGAATCACACTGGATAAGGCTGCATATATAAATGTTCCTTTAGACGCTAATTTGGAAAACAATATGCATATTATTATAAAGACTCCAAAGACTTATCTATTGACTATGGGCGATAAGCAGCATGAGATAGTGTCCGTTCACAAGAAAGTCAAGGATATTTTAAAGGATCTAGGCATTGAACTAGATGAATTGGACTATACCAAACCTGGTCTTGATGATGAGGCAGCTTTGGGTGGGGAAATTCAAATATTTAGAGTAAAAGAAGAAATAGAAGAAATTGAGAAGGTAATTCCCCATGAAAGTATTACAAAAAAATCCAATGAAATGGATATAGGAGTTACAAAAGTCGTCCAGGAAGGTAAAGATGGTTTGAAAAAAATCAAGATTAAGAAAGTATTTGAAAATGGTGAGCTCATCTCAGAAGAAATAGTAGATGAGGAGATAGTAAAAGAATCTATTCCTAAGATCACCAAAAAAGGTACTAGAAATGTAATAACGTCTTCGCGAGGAAAGACAAGATATAGAAAGGTAATTACTATGGTAGCTACTGCCTATGATAACTCTTATGAAAGTACTGGTAAGAGACCAGGAGATAAGTATCATGGGATTACAGCTTCTGGAACCAAAGCTAGAGTAGGGGCTGTAGCAGTAGACCCAAGAATAATACCTTTAGGCACAAAATTATACGTGGAAAGCCTTGATAATACCAAAGATTATGGTTTCTGTGTTGCAGAGGACACTGGTGGAGCTATTAAAGGAAATAAGATTGACTTGTTCTTTAATACTGCCAGGGAAGTCAGAAACTTTGGTAGAAGAAAAGTGAAAGTTTATATATTAGATTAAAAAAAACAAATTTAGGGTGACCCTTGGTTGCCCTAAATTTGTCCATTGTATAATAACCCACATATTAGTATGGTGATAAATATAGATATAATGTAGGATACTAAAGCAGCCTTTAAGGTATGTCTATAATCTTCTACTCCTATGGAACCAAAATAGAGGGTTATAGTATAAAATATGGTTTCTGACGAACCCATCATAACAGCAGCTACTGTTCCAGGGAAGGAGTCAGGTCCGTAATGGGATATAATATCCCTTACTACCCCTAAGGCGCCACTACCAGATATAGGTCTAATCAAAGCTAAGGGTAGTATCTCTTTAGGTATGCCTAGTAGATTGGTTACGGGGCTCAATAGATTGATAAACATATCTAATGCCGTAGAGCCTCTAAATATGCCTACAGCTACAAATATGGCTATTAGATAGGGCAATATATTAATGGAAGTTTTTAAACCTTCCTTAGCCCCTTCTATGAAGGCAGAGTACATATCTATTCCTTTTACATATCCATGGATGAGAATTAGGATAACCATAAGAGGGACAATTCCTATGGAGATAATATCTAGCATCTAATTACTCCTTTCAAATATTTTACCTACTACTATAGCCACTAAAGTTGATAGGCCAGTAGCCAATATGGTAGGCGCTATTATTGATGTAGGATTAATAGAACCATGATCTTGGCGAAGCTTTATGACCGTCAGAGGCACCAACTGTAAAGATGACATATTAATTATCAAAAACATAGCCATAGCATTGGTGGCCTTTTTCTTATGAGGATTTAAGATATCCAACTCCTTCATGGCCTTAAGACCAAAGGCAGTAGCACCATTTCCCACACCAAACATATTGGCAATAAAATTCATAAGTATCCAATTTTCCGCTGGATGTCCTTTAGGTATGTCAGGAAACAGTATTCTAATCATGGGCCTAAATACCTTAGATATACTTTTAATCAATCCAGATCTTTGGGCAATGTTCATCATACCTAACCAAAAGGACATAATGCCGATAAGACTAATGGCAAAAGTAACCCCCTCTTGAGCTTCCTTCAATATTATATTATTTATATCTCCAAGGTTTCCCATCAAAGCCCCATAGATAATCCCAATACAAATCATAAAAAACCATATGGTATTGACCATAAAAAAACTCCTTTCATAGGAACTATATGAAAGAAGTTTTAATAATATTTATTTTATTTCCGTGGTTTAATTTTCAGAATATTCCATAACTTTCTTTTTTGGTGCCTGGCACCCAAAAAGAAAGTTATTCCTTATATATGTTGAAAAAAGGCGTTTTTTCCTTTTTGAGTAGGCCTTTATCTACTAGGGCTTCTAACTTTTCTTCAAAGGTGTTGATGGTGTAGGTTGTTCCTGTGTCGGATTCTATCTCTTTAATGACGTTTATGAAGTCGTCACCATTTATGGGGAGTTTATCTTTTATTATATTAATGAACTTGTCGTCTTGTTCTTTGACCCTATTTTTCAACTCGTCAAAGGGATTTTCCGTATGGGGGCTGGTAGTGTCAGCAGCCCTGATCCTAGCAAAGATAGTCCTTCCCATAAGGGCTTCTGATATGAATACATCCCCTGTTCTCAGATAGGGAAGCCTTCTTGCTTCTTCTTCTGTTATATCCGTTTCCTCCTTTATAGTCTGAATATCTGATGCCCTTACGGTTCTAAATATGAACTTAGTGTTTAATTGGGCGGTTATGGTTTCGTCTAATAGTGTAGGTCTTTGGGTTGCTAATATTAAAAATGTACCATATTTTCTACCTTCCTGGGATATTTCCTTTAGTATGGATTTTGATGGAGAGTCATATCCCTTCGGCGCAAAATTGTGGGCTTCATCTGTTACTACTACAAAGGGTGGAAAATATTCAGCGGTGGTCTTTTTGTATAGGGCGTCTTTATAGTCTCTTCGCTTATGGTATAAATTATTCAACAGATAAGTACTAAATACTTGAAGGATTCTAGTATTTCCTTGGATTACTATGAGTTTTCCCATATTAAGTCCTTCTTCAATTTCTCGGATGTCTTTACTAAATATTCCTTCGTTGTCCAATCGATTAAGTCTCCACATTATACCCCTTACGGAATTATAGGGGCAGGTTTTGTCGTAAGTTAAGAATAATTCCTTTCTCTTTTGCCAACCTTCTCTTTCTAAATTGGATCCAGCTTCTCTTATCCTCAATTCAATTCTATCTAATGAGCCTTCTTCCTGGGCTTCTAATAGCATCTTTAATCTATTAAAAAAACTAGTATAGGAGTCATTTCTCTTAAATAATATATCCACTACATTGTTCATGGCATCGGTCAATGGGCTGGAGGCATCTAATAGATTTTTCAGATCCTGAGCCGATAGATCTTCAAAACGAACTCCTACATGGAATCCTACCTGGAGACACTTAAACTTATCCATATAGTCTGTCCCATGATCTTTAGGCATATAGTCTCCTTTTTGACTAAAGTCCATTTCAAAATGAGGATCTAATACTATTGTGGGGATATTTAGCTTCATCAATTCCTCCAAAACTACCCTAAGTCCAAAGGATTTTCCCGAACCAGAACCTCCAAATACCCCTATATGAGGATATTGATGCATGGACCTAATACTAAATATATAGGGTAAATCCCCTTGCTTTCTTAGTTCTCCTTCTTCAAAGGTGTATAGTAGATCCTTTAGCTCCTCGTCCATATCCTTTGCCATCTGATCCGTATTTTTTATAATTCCCAGTATCAATCCTTCATCTACAGAGGATTTTATCATCAAATCCTTAACTTCATCAAAGGTAGGTACCCTTACGTCAGAACCGGTTTCTACTGGGTATAAGGCTTCGTTTAATAGACGAATCTTCCCTATATATATGGTATCCTCTTCAATATTGTAGCCTAAGGCCTTCAAGGATTGTAGAACAGAACTATCGGCTAATTCCCCATGCATGCTCAGGGGAATGTATTTATTATAGGTTTTGGCTTCGACTATTTCCCCCATTAAGTCTCCTTGATAAGGATCAGATATTATCAAAAATTCATTTATTCTAAAATTTCGCTCCTTAGAGCCTACATATACTTCTTGTTGAGTAGTAATTCCTACAATTTTCAATTAAATCCCTCCTAAAGTGTCCTTTTATCCCTTTCCGATACAAAAAACATCTCCAGTATTTGTCGATCTAAATAGGATTCTAATAGCCCCCTTATCATCTTGTCAGGGATCTTTACCTCGCTGTCTACTATATCTATCCATAGGGGGACTCCTCTGCTGTCTTCTGGTGTAAGGGTTAGTACTAGTCTAGCCATCTCCACTAAATGCTCCTTTTGGCTGTCCAGTATATCCATACCTATGACGGTAGGAGCTTTAGAGCTTCGCATGAATATAGATGAAAACCCTTCTCGAGCTTTTTTTGTAACTTCTCCATGAATAGTGATCATTTCGCCATATTCCAGCATACCATATAATAGTTCCCTATCATAAAAACATTCTTTAACTTCCAAATCCGGATCCTCTTTGAGTAATTCCCCTATGATGGAGGTTTTAATATCTTCTATTACTCCTACTAATATTATATCCTTTTCTTCACATTCCTTTCTTAGTTCCATCCAGTAACTAAAGGATTCTATATGGTATCTAATGAGGGAACCATCCATTATGACTGCATAGGGTTTTAGCTGTCGTATGCCTTCTAGTGCAGCTTCTATTTCTATGGTGGAAAGTTTTCTGTCCCTTATGGATTCCTCTCCCTCTGGGGAATCTTCCAATAAAGATACTTCTTCTTCTGTGTATAAAGGGGTGTAGAAATCTGCCTTATATATGGGTTTGTCCTTATGTATTGTAGACTTTGCCAAACCTTGATATATTTCTACAAAGTGGGGATAGGCTCCCCCCATTCTATTTCTAGACCCATCTACCCCTAGTATGCCTCCTCTTTGGGAACAATGCTTTAACTCTTCCTCACTTAGTTTTTCGACTTTGGTTATAGGTCCTACATTTTCCTCGATAAAGTTCCTAAAAAAACTTTCATCCAAGGACAGTACATCTCCATATTTATCCGACAACACTTGATTCAAGTATATTATCTTATCTTTTAATCCCTTATCTATATTATACAATTATTTCACCTCCAGAAAATATTCCATATTTATATAAAATTCGTATATTATTTCACATTAAGGTTGACTTTATTTGGTAGTTATGGTATTCTTTAAATTGTAAAAAAAAGTCGATTTATTACTTTACTTTATGGGAGGAATGATCTATGAAATCAACAGGAATTGTAAGAAAGGTAGACGAACTAGGTAGAGTAGTTATACCGATAGAACTAAGAAGAAATTTAGATATCGAGGTAAAAGATGCTCTAGAAATATTTGTAGATGGAGAACATATAATACTTAAAAAATATGCTCCAGCATGTATATTCTGTGGACAAGCTAAAGATGTAACCAGTTTCAAAGGTAAAAACATCTGTCCAGCTTGTTTAGAAGAACTAAAGAAATAGTTTTAAATGCCCGCCATTAGGACGGGTATTTTTATATATCAATACTTTCCTTATAAACTAGGTTCTTAGGTATATCTCTTACATCTGCCACCTTTTTTACTGCATCCCTTTTGGTCAGACCTTCTTCCATATACATTATTAGGTGTTCCCTTATGCTTATATTTTGATAAGGATCCTCTTTTGATATTTCTGCCCCCTTTATAACTAATACAAACTCCCCTCTAGGTTTTTCTTCTTGAAATTTCCTCAAGGCATCTGATATGCTACCTCTAAATACTTCCTCATATATCTTTGTCAATTCCCTTCCAATGGCTAATTGTCTATCACCTAGGATAGCTTCCATATCCTTTAAAAGGGCTAATAGTCTATGAGGTGCTTCATATAGGATTATGGTCCTTTCTTCAGTTTTTAATCTTTCTAATTCTTCTCTTCTATCCTTTTTCTTAGAGGGAAGAAACCCTTCAAATACAAACTTTTTCGTAGGCAGGCCTGATAGGACCAGTGCGGTTATAGAAGCGGTAGCTCCTGGCAGGACTACTGGCTCTATTTGATTTTCTATGGCCAAGCGAATCATATCCTCCCCTGGATCAGAAATACCTGGCATTCCTGCGTCGGTGACTAGGGCAATATTCACACCTTCCTTTAGTTTTTCTATTAATATTTTTCCTTTCTCTACCTTATTATGTTCATGATAGGATATTAGAGGTTTTTTTATTTCGTAGTGATTTAATAGCTTAATAGTACGCCTAGTATCTTCTGCTGCAATTAAATCTACTTCCTTTAGTGCCCTTAGGGTTCTAAGGGTTATATCCTCTAAATTGCCAATTGGAGTCGGGCAAATATAAAGAATTCCTTCACTCATTTTTATTCTCCTTTTTCATTCCGTAAATTAAGTATATTTCCTCTGTATATACCCCTTGATCATCATATACTACAAGGGGCTTTTCTACTTTTAAATCTATATTGCCACCTTTTACACATTCCAATAATACTAGATTAGGCGCCTCCTGTGCTTTTGGATGGATAAACTGAAGGGTCTTAGGCTCTATGCCATATTCTCTAGCAGTCCAGAAGATATCTGATAATCGATTAGGTCTGTGGACTAGATATAGTTTACCTTTATCTTTTAGCAAGTATTGGGATATTTTTATTATATCCTCTAAGGTACAGCTTATCTCGTGACGAGATAAGGCAAAGTTTTTTTCAGGATTTAATATACCGCTGCCACTTTTAATATAGGGTGGGTTAGAGGTGATGGCATCAAAAGTTGACTTTTTATAACTATAAGGTATATCCCGTAAATCCATGTTTATTATATCTATTTTATCCCCTAATTCATTCATATAAACACTTCTACTTGCCATTTCTGCCATATCCTTCTGGATCTCTACTCCTATAATCCTTTCTGGTTTATATAAGGCTTGTAGCCTTAAAGGGATTATTCCAGTGCCGGTGCCTAAATCCATTACATAGCTTCCACTTTTTATTTTAGCAAAGCTAGATAGGAGTATAGCATCTATGCCGTAGGAAAATCTATTTTTATCCTGGATTATTTTTAATTCGGTTCCAGGTATATTGTCTATTCTTTCATATTCCTTTAGTTCCATATATATCTCCTTAATATTATTTATAAAAAAGACCCTAATTAGGGTCTTTTATGGATACTTAATTTTAATTACTCTGGTTGAGGTGCATCAACAGGACATACATCCGCACAGGAACCACAGTCAATGCATTTGTCTGGGTCTATAACATACCTGTCATCTCCTGCAGATATAGCCTCAACAGGGCATTCAGCTTCACAAGCGCCACATGCAATACATGCATCGGTTATTTTATATGCCAAAAGTTTCACCCCCTAGGTAGCTTGTCCTTCATACTCTATTATTTTATCAAATATTGATAAAGAATAAAAGGGTAATTTGACAAAAATTATTTATTCTGGATCTTCTATGTCTTCTTCTGCTAATTCTAAGGCTTCTGTCCCACTTCTATACTCTGGATCTATTTCATCTGTTATTTCTATATTGTCTATTTTATAAGTGAATATATCCTCCGTATCATCCTCAAGCCTTACCTTTACCTTGGCCATTTCCAATAGGGTATGGGTTTCTACTATGGTGCCACGACCCTCTGGAGTGATGGCAATAGTTCCTACAGCTGGTATCTTATCTAGTAGTTTCTCATATACTTCGTTTTCATATTTCAAGCAGCACATGAGTCTACCACAAAGGCCAGATATCTTCGAAGGATTTAATGATAGACTTTGATCTTTGGCCATTTTTATGGAAACAGGATCAAAGTCTCCTAGAAAGGTGGAACAGCAAGCCACTCTGCCACAAGGTCCTAGGCCACCTATCATCTTGGCTTCATCCCTGACGCCTATTTGTCTCAGTTCTATTCTAGTTTTAAATATAGCTGCCAAATCCTTGACTAGTTCCCTAAAGTCCACTCTGCCATCGGCAGTAAAATAAAATATGACTTTGTTGTTGTCAAAGGTATATTCTACATCTATTAGTTTCATCTCTAAACCGTGTTCCTCAATCTTTTGTTCACATATACCAAAAGCATCTATTGCTTTTTCTTTATTCATCTGGTGAATTCTATGGTCCTCTTCTCCTGCAATCCTAAGAACCTTCTTTAAAGGTGGAACTATCTCCTCCTCTGATACCTCTTTAGGTCCTACGATCACATGGCCAAATTCTATTCCCCTGGCTGTTTCTACTATGGCACAATCGCCTTCTTCTATATCCATCCCATCGGGATCAAAATAATATATTTTCCCTGCCTTTTTAAACCTTACGCCTACTACTGTTATCATAAAATTATACCTCCTGCATATTTAAAAGCATGGTCTCTATTGCTAATTGATAATTTACATTTCTTTTAATGTTTTCCCTTGTTTCCATGGTCTTCTCTATTATACCATTAATCCTATCTTCACTTAAGAAGGATTGATTGGATAAAAGGGTAGTTTTATCCTGGTTTATTAGAAGCTCTGAAGGGCCTAGCTTCTTATATATGATTAAATCCCTAAACCAGTATAGTATAATATCCAACATTTCTTCATAGGCATCCTTATGCTTGTTGAAAAAATCTATGGAAGTAAATATATTGAACTTATCTCCCCTCACTATCTGGTCGATAATATCTAAGGTTTCATCCCGTTGCTTAAAGAAATCTTGGGATTTGGAATAGGCTATTGATTTCCCTAGGGAGCCCTTGGTAAAATGAGCTATGAAATTGGCTTCTTCTTCTGTTTTATCATACTCTGACACCAACAGCTTTTCAATCTCATCCTTTGGGATGGGATAAAAGGTGATTACTTGACAGCGAGATAATATAGTAGGAATAATATTATTGCTATTGGAAGTAATCAATATGATATTAATATAGTTGGGAGGCTCTTCTAGAGTCTTTAGTAGGGCGTTTTGAGTTTCCACCCTCATACTGTGACTATCGTCTATTACGATTATCTTCCTCTGACTCTCTAAGGGAGCTATATTTATTTTGTTCAATACATCATCAATTTTTTCTTTTTTTATTATATCCTTTTCTGGCTCTACCAGCGTAAAATCCGGATGATTAAAATTGTCAAATTTTAGGCATGAGTTGCATTTATTACAAGGTTCAAGGCCTTTTGATTTGCAGAGAAGAGTCTTGGCAAAGGATAAAGCTACCTTTTTTTTACCTATAGACTCTTCTCCTTCAAATAGATAACTATGGGATATTTGGCCTTTTTCTATGGCACTTTTTAAATTGTCTATTATGTCTCTATGACCTATAATATCGGTAAAATCCATTAAGCTTCCTCCACAATCATATCTTCTTAAAGTCTTTCATATCAAGTATAAATAAAGTAGCTCCACCTACAGTTACTTCATCTTTTCCCTTCATGACTTTTGTATCTTTGCATTCCTTCTCTACAATTTCTATGACCCGATCTACTTCTTCATCTTCTACCCCTATCAAAAGGGTGGTATTGCCTGATCTTAAAAATCCTCCTGTTGAAGATAGTTTAGTAGTTCTATATTTATTGTTCATAAGGGCTTTTATTACCTTTGTTGAAAACTCATCTTGAACTATAGCAATAATAAGCTTCATAATCAATTCCCCCTAATTATATTTTAACAAACCTTTCTACATCTAATATGAATAAAGTGGCTCCTCCTACTTTTACCTCTAGCGGATAAGGTATATAGGTATCTCCTGGCATAGATACTGTAAGCAAAGAAGTAGTTATTTCCCTAGTCTTACAATTATCTTCGATTATTCCTATTACCCCATCTACTTTCTCATCCTCAACTCCCAACAAAAGGGTGGTATTGCCTGATCTTAAAAATCCTCCTGTTGAGGCTAACTTAGTAACCCTAAATTCCTTTTCAGTTAAATCATCCATTAGGCTTGGAACATCCTGATCTTGTACTATGGCAATGATAAGCTTCATAATTATTCCTCCCTCTCTTTAAGGATATTTTCTATATGGTAAATACTTTGCTTAAATACTTCTTCTACGGATTTAGTTGCATCTACTACCTGAACATTTTCCGGGTACATATCCAATAATTTCATATACCCTTCATATACTTCCTTGTGAAACCGGTATCCTTCCCTTTCTAATCTATCCCCTCCCTTTTTATTCGTTTTTCTGTTTAGAGTAACTACTGGGTCTACGTGAAAAAATAGGGTTAAATCTGGTCTTATGCCTTTGATGGCAAAATCGTTAATCATCTTTACTTCTTCTATGCCAAGGTTTCTGCCTATGCCTTGATAGGCTAGGGACGAAAGTATAAATCTTTCACAAAGGACTATTTTCCCAGCTTTCAAAGCTGGAAGGATCTTTTCATGGACATGTTGCCCTCTAGATGCAGCATATAGTAAAGCTTCCGTTTCTGCTGACATACATTTATGTTTATTGTCTAGTATAATATGTCGAATTTCCTCTCCTATTTCCGTACCTCCTGGTTCCCTAGTGGATATAATATCTATATTCTTTTCATGGAAGTAATCCCTTATCAGCTTCATGATAGTGCTCTTTCCAGAGCCATCTGGACCCTCTAATGTTATAAATATTCCTTTCAATCCTAAGTCATTCCTTTCCTAGTCTATTACTAATATCTTTTCTTTATTATAGCCTATAAGCCCTACTATTTCTATACCAATATCCATTAAAAGTAAGATATATTTACACAGTTCCTCTGTAATCTCCTCTCCTGGACAGATAAGGGGAATTCCTGGCGGATAGGGGATTATATAGGATGCAGATACTTTTCCAACGCTCTCTCTGATATCTAGGGCCTTTTTATTGCTGTAGAAGGCCTTATATATAGGTAGAGCTATCCTGGGTAAGGGCATATTTATATCTATAGGTTGAATCTGCTCAATAGGTTTATCTTTTGCTATCCTTTTTACTGCTTCTAGTAGTCCTTCAAAATCCTCCCTAGTACTCATAAGGGTGGTTAGAGCTAAAGCATAATAGTAATCGGACATCTCTAGATATATATGGTGTTTTTCCATGAGTAGACGACTAAGAGAAGTCCCAGTCATTCTATCTAATTTAAATAGTATCTTCATAGGATCTTTATGGTAAATGGTGGTGTCTCCCTCATCTCCTGTAAATACATGGACCCCTTTCATATCTATTAGCCTTTCAGTAGTATCTTGGACTAATGATATACACTCTTCTAGTTTGTATCTTCCCTCTCCTTCCATATATGCTCTGGCTATTTCTAAAGATAGCATCAATATATAGGAAGGGCTAGTAGATTGGTAAAGGGCAGACATGAGCATTAATTTATCTATATCTACCCGGTCTGTACCTATGTGAATCATGGAACTTTGGGTAAAGCTAGCCAAAGTTTTATGGGTGCTTTGTACTGCTATATCAGCTCCTGCCTCTAAGGCAGATATTGGCAGTCTATCTGAAAATACAAAATGACCACCATGGGCTTCATCTACTAATAGTATCTTACCATATCTATGGACTACTTCCGCTATTCTACTAATATCAGAACAAATGCCATAGTAATTTGGATAGGTAATTACAACTACTTGAATATCTCTATGGTTTTTTAGTTTAGATTCTATGTCCTCTGGGTCTATTCCTGTGAATACCTGATGTCTTTCATTGTAATTGGGATATATATATTCTATATTCAATCTATTTAGCAAGGCAGCATTGTATACGGATTTGTGGGAATTTCTTTGAATCAATATCTTATCCCCTGGATTGGTTACAGTAGATAACCCAATATATATACCTCCTGTAGTTCCATTGATAGAATACAGGGTGTACTTGGCCCCAAAGGCCTGGGCAGCTAATTGTTGACTCTCTTTTATAACTCCATCAGGGTCTTGTAGATTGTCCATACCCCATATTTCCGTGGTATCTATATAAGGAATATAATCTTCCCAGTTTATCAAAGTATCTCTCCCCTTATGTCCAGGGGTATGAAAGGATATGCTGTTTTGTCTCTTAAGTTTTTTTAATGCATCTAAAATGGGAGTGTTCATATCCATTCTCCTCTCTATATTGAAATTACTTCCTAATATTATTATACCAAAAGCTTAAACCCTGTAGTTATTCTACAGGGTTTAAGCTTAATCTTTCACTCATATAATTTTTTAAAATCCTCTTTATCATCTCTTTGTAATAATCGTATCTTTCATTGGACACACGGGTTTCACACATATCTTCCATACATGCTTCACATATATTTATCCCTAGCAGCTTTATGTTTTGATCTTTTCCATTGCAAAAAATACAGTCCACATAATCAGCCCCTCATATAGGTTTTGCTAGGATTATTGCCCTAATAATATATATTATTCATAGGAGTTTATTTTGTGCTTGGGCACTTACATGTTAATATACCACATTGATTGATTCGCCACATTTGGAGCATTTCCTACCTCTTATGCCTATTATCTCTCCTCCATTATGTCTATGGATAAGGCTATTGTGGCAATTAGGACAGTAGGTGTTGTTGTCGATGCCCCATACATTTCCAACATATACATAGTCTAAATACTCATCAGCAATCTCCTTGGACCTTAATAAGACTTCATAACTGGTCTCAGGCAATTTCATCTTGTAGGAGGGAAAATATTTAGATAGATGTAGGGGAATCCCTTTATCTATATTTGCAATCCATTGGCTTAAATCTCGTATCTCCTCTTCTGAGCTGTTTTCTCCTTCTATGATTAGATTGGTTATTTCTACATGAGTAAATTTAGTAGCTAATTGTATAGTATTTAATACCGGTTCTAAAGTGCCTTTGCAAATATTTTTATAGAAATCATCTCTCATGGATTTTAAATCTATATTCATAGCATCAATATAGGGAAGTAATTCCTTTAGTGGTTCTTCATTTATATATCCATTGGTTACTAGTACATTTTTCAATCCATGTCTTTTTGCTAATCTTAACATATGGTGTAGATATTCGTAGGATATGGTGGGTTCATTGTAGGTGTAGGCTATACCTATGGAATCTTTTGATTTGCCTAGCAATAGTATATCCTTATCTTCTATTTCCATAGTCAAGGATTCCTCGTGGGCTATATCCCAATTTTGACAAAAATCACATTTTAAATTACAACCAAAACTGCCTATGGAAAGTATGTCTCTTCCGGGATAAAAATGATACAAGGGTTTTTTCTCTATGGGATCATAGGCGTAGGAAGTGTGCTTTCCATAGTTTAGACTCATAAGCTTACCTTCTACATTTTTCCTCACATTACATATTCCCGTATTTCCTTCACTAATAGTACAGCTGTGAGGACATAGATGGCATTTTATCTTATTATCCTTTGTCTTTTCATAATACATGCATTCCATAAATACTTCCTCCTTAAAAATGCCTTTCTACCTCAAATCGCTCTAGTTTATAGTCTTCATGTTCTCCGATGCCAGCTTTTCTAAGGGCTATACTTACCTGTTCCCTAGGAGTATCTACCCCTTCTATATTAGGTAGCAACAAACCCTTTCTAAAGCCTTTGGAGACGATAACACCATATCTTTCTACATCTAGCTCCTCTATAGATGAAATAGGTTCTGGCGGATACAACACGTCTACCGAATAGACTAAATGGGATAGTTCCTCTTCCCCTACTGGTTCAAACCTAGGATCCTTAAGTCCTGCACTTATTGCATTGTGAATTATTTCTTCAGCTAATGAGCTCCTTGTAGGCTCTATGGTTCCGATACAACCTCTGAGTATCCCATCCTTTTTTAGGGTAACGAAGGCTCCATGTCTATGGTTTAATAATTTACGGCTCAAGTCCTTAGGAACGTCCATTATATTTCCTTCTTTAATATAGTGTTCTAAGCTATTTCGTGCCAGCTTTACATACTCATCTTCCCCTTTTCTAATATCCTTAATCCTTTTCTCTTCCAGAACAGTCAATTTCTCAAATATATTTTCCTCTTCAGCCTTTCCTTCAACCCCAAACATGGCATTACAGTAGCCAACACCAAAGGGTCCTTCATAGGAAAGGATTTCTGGTGTAATTTTTAATCCGTCTAAAAAACCTGCCAATATCATAAGGGAACGGAGTCCACATTCTCCTGCCCTTTCGCTCAATTCCAAATCAAAGGCTGCTACGGATTTAAAATCTCCTTCCTCCAACAGATTGACTATTTTTTTGTCGAATTGTTCTCCATAAGGAGAATAACTATAAGGGCCATCATCGGACAGCTTATGGGATAGATCTCCACTAGCTATTAACACTACATCTTCTTCCGATTCCAAAGATTTTTCCTTGATTATATTGCCAAATCTATATAGTTCTCTAGGTGGAAGTAAACCGTAGGTTATGTGGATAAGTTCAAAATCCCTATACTCTTTATCCACAAAATAAAGGGGAACTAGTGCACCATGGTCCAAATCCCCATCTATATTATAGCTTTTAGCAAAATCTTGATCTACCTTTGCAATCATTATATCCTGTCTATAGGATTCAGCTATGATCTCATCTACCAGTTTTTTGTTGTTTATAAAATGAAACTTCAATCCCCTATTGCCAAAATTTCTAAAATCCCCTTTTAGATTTTCCTCTACGGATATAGAAATGGCGTCAGCAAACAAGGGTCCGTGGGGAGATATGATTATTATAGTAGTAGGTCTTTTATCCCTTATATCTTTGGCTATAGTTTTACAGCCTTCCAGAGTTTCTCTAGCTCTTTGCTCCTCTCCTCTGCCTATTTCTTCAACTATAATAGGTGGATGAGGCATTAAATAACCGGATAATATTTTACCCATGTTTTTCACTCCTTGTTTTCATCGCTTTCTTTAAGTGTTCTAGAAGCCTTTCATTAGGACTGAATAAGAAGGTCTTCCTCTCTCCGTTGTTTTTAAATTTACCAATGTAAATTAAATCGGGATTTTTATCGAATATGAATTTATATGAAGGCTCCTTTAAATTATGTTCTTTCTTGTTTGTAGTTATTCTGATCAAATCGGAATAGTTTATTCTTAACATTTCAAATCTTTTACTGCCTATAATTCTGTGAAATACCAGATGTTCTTCCTCTAGGTTGTAGGAATATTTGGAAAAGTATTTTATGAGAATATAGCTACACATCAATACTACTA